>NZ_JBZXEB010000007.1:0-280840 GCF_058725425.1 Brevundimonas sp. DW-iso22
AACCGGCGTCGATCGCACCGTACCAGCCGTTCGGCTCTGCCGAGGCCGTTCCGGCCGAAAGGGCGAGTGCGCCCGCGGCGCTTGTCGCCAGGATAAAAGTCTTAACGCGCATGGGGAAGTGCCCTCCGCAGCCCAAAATGAAGTCGTGGACAATCGACGGACCGCCACAGGTCCGCTCATAACAGGCCGCAATGTCAAGGTCGAGCCGTCCCTACGGTATTGCGATGCGACGTGGCGCCCACGCTACATCATAGTTGCATCACCAATTCACGCAACCAACGCCCGATGACACCCTCCGTTTGATAATGACATGGCCCCGGCTTGGCCTTAGTGACCCGACAGATGGACGAGACGATGCGCCAATCCGAAGACCGCGGCTGGGACACCGCCAAGACCCTGGCCGAGGCCCTGCCCTACATCCAGGTCTATGATCGCAAGATCGTGGTCATCAAATACGGGGGCCACGCCATGGGCGAGAGCACCGTGGCCAAACAGTTTGCGGCCGATGTGGTTCTGCTGAAGCTGATGGGCGTCAATCCCGTCGTCGTCCACGGCGGCGGGCCTCAAATCAGCGCCATGCTGGACAAGGCGGGCGTGAAGTCCAGCTTCGTCGACGGCCTGCGCGTCACCGATCCCGCTACGATGGAGGTGGCCGAGATGGTCCTGTCCGGCGCGGTCAACAAGGAGATCGCCCACTGGATCACCATGGCCGGCAAGGAGGCAGACGTGCGCGGCGTCGGCCTGTCGGGCAAGGACGCCGGCCTGCTGACGGTCGAGAAGACCAAACGCACCCAGCGCGACCCCGACAGCATGATCGAGCACGAGGTCGATCTGGGCTATGTTGGCGAGCCTACGAAGGTGGACCCCAAGCTGATCGCAGGCCTGATCGCATCGGAGACAGAGGACTGGGTGCCCGTCATCGCCCCGATCGGTGTGGCCGAGGACGGTCAGACCTACAATGTGAATGCCGACACGGTAGCCGGGGCCCTGGCCGGATCGTTGAATGCCAAACGCATGCTGCTGCTGACCGATGTGCCCGGCGTGCGCGGCGCGGACGGCGAGATCATCCGCCAGATGACGGTAGGCGAGGCGTCGAAGCTGATCGAAGACGGCGTCGCCACGGGCGGCATGATCCCCAAGCTGCAAACGGCCATGGCCGCCGTGCGCGCCGGGGTCGAGGCCGTGGTCATCCTGGATGGTCGCCGGCCGCATGCCATGCTGGTCGAGCTGTTCACCGAGCACGGTGCCGGCACCCTGGTGAAAGCCGGATGAGCCGTCCCGTCGGCGCTGGACTGGATCATGTCCGCCACTGGGTGTTCGACATGGACGACACCCTTTATCCGCGCGAACAAGGACTGATGTCGCTCGTTCAGGCCCGCATCAATGCCTTCGTGGTCGAGGCCGTAGGCATGGCCCCGGATGAGGCGGCCGTGCTGCAACGCCAGTTTCTGGACGAGCACGGCACGACCCTGGCCGGTCTGATGGCCAGCTACACCATCGACGCCGACCGCTTCCTGCATGAGGTTCACGACGTGCCCCTGGACGGGCTGGAGCCAGACCCGCGTCTGGCGGATCAACTGAAGGCCCTGCCGGGTCGATGCTATGTCTTTACCAACGGTGCGCGTGAGTATGCGCATCGGGTGTTGGCCCATCTGGGCATCGCCGACTGCTTCGAAGGGGTTTTCGCCATCGAGGATGCCGAACTGACGCCCAAGCCCGCACCCGCGACGTTTCGTAAGATGCTTGACCGGTTCAGCATTGATCCGCACCGCGCGGCCTTCTTCGAGGATACGCCCCGCAATCTGGAGCCCGCCAAGATCCTGGGTATGGCGACCATCCTGATCGGGGACGGCCATGGCAAGCCATTGGGCGACCACATCGACCACATCGCGCCCGACCTGCACGACTTCCTTTCCGACCTGAGCTTCAAGGACGCCGCATGACCGCGCATGCCGATCTGGAAACCGTCATCGAACAGGCCTGGGACAACCGGGCCGACATATCGACCGCCACCCACGGCGATGTCCGCAAGGCCGTCGAACAGGCGCTGGCCCTGCTGGATTCCGGTCAGGCGCGCGTCGCCTCGCGGGGTGAAGACGGCGTCTGGACGACACATCAGTGGCTGAAGAAGGCGGTGCTTCTGTCCTTCCGGCTGAATCCCAACGTCCGCATGGGGGCCCATGTCGGGGCGACCATGGGTCAGATCGACCCGACTCCCGGTCCCTACTGGGACAAGGTGCCGGTCAAATGGGCCAACTGGACCGAGGCCCAGTTCGAGGGTGCAGGCTTTCGCGCCGTGCCCGGTGCGGTGGCGCGTCAGGGGGCCTTCATCGGCCGCAACGTGGTGCTGATGCCGTCCTTCGTGAACATCGGGGCGTATGTCGATGAAGGCTCCATGGTGGATGCCTGGGCCACCGTCGGGTCCTGTGCCCAGATCGGCAAGAACGTCCATCTGTCCGGCGGCGCGGGCATCGGCGGCGTGCTGGAACCCCTGCAGGCCAATCCCACCATCATCGAGGACGGCTGCTTCATTGGCGCGCGCGCCGAGGTGGCCGAGGGCGTCATCGTGCGCGAGGGCGCGGTCCTTGCCATGGGCGTCTATCTGTCGGCCTCGACCAAGATTGTGGACAGGGCGACCGGCGAAGTCTTCCGCGGCGAGGTCCCGGCCTACAGCGTGGTGGTGCCTGGCGCGATGCCCGATCCGAACGGGGGTCCATCCTTGTATTGCGCTGTCATCGTCAAGCGCGTTGATGCCCAGACTCGCGCCAAGACCGGCGTCAACGAACTGTTGCGGGACTGAAGCGGGAACACCGTCTGGCCGCAAAGTGGCCAATCCGACAGACGATACCGGCAGGCAGCGCTAGAGATGCCCCTCAAGCGAGGGGGCTCCCATGCGCATCTACCAATTCCATTTCTTCGACCCGCGCGGCAATGTCCCGGCGCTGGATCTGGCCGAATACGAAGATGACGGCGCGGCCAGCCGCTCCGCGATGAAGCGACTGGATGAACATGCCAGTTGCCAGGGCGTGGAGCTGTACGAAGGCGATCGCCTTGTCCTGCGTGTCGAACGTGCGGGCGGCACGAAGCGCCCGAATAC
Organism: Brevundimonas sp. DW-iso22; assembly: GCF_058725425.1. Lineage (NCBI taxonomy): Bacteria > Pseudomonadati > Pseudomonadota > Alphaproteobacteria > Caulobacterales > Caulobacteraceae > Brevundimonas > Brevundimonas sp. DW-iso22. The sequence continues at coordinate 3,098 of NZ_JBZXEB010000007.1, forward strand.
GTTCGTCCACGACCAGGCCCTTACGGCCTGAGAACCATCCTGACACGTCGTTTCGCCTAAGTCGGTTTCCGGCGGACGAACCGTCCAGCCATCGCCTATCGGGCGACTATGCATCAAGCCTTGCCGTCGAATGCCCTGCTCGCTGCCCTGTCGCCTGAAGACCGCGAGGCCCTGACCGGGGCGGCCACCCTCTTCCCCTTTAAGGTCGGCCACGTCTTCGTGGAGGCGGGCGAACCCGTTACGCACGTCTATCTGATCCGGCGAGGGATCGTTTCTGCCGTCGCCGCTATGGCGGACGGACGCACGGTCGAGGTCTTCATGGTCGGGCGCGAGGGCATTACCCACCCCGCCGCGAGTGCAGCGCCTGTTCGCACCTATTCGCGCCATGCCGCCCAGGCCGATGGCGAGGCCTGGAAGATCGAGGTCGGTCGGCTGCGCCAGTTGTGCCAGGAACGCCCGGCCATCCAGTCCGCCATCCTGTCCTATGCCTCGACCCTCCAGTCGGAGTTGGAGCAATCCGGGGCCTGTAATGCCCTGCACAGGGCCGAGCAGCGGTTCGCCAAATGGCTGCTGCGGTGTCACGACCGGCTGGACGGCGACACACTGAACCTGACTCAGGAATATCTGGCCGCCATGCTGGGGTCTCAGCGGACCACGGTGAATGAGGCCGCACAGGCCCTGCAGAAGACGGGGGCCATCACCTATTCGCGGGGTAAGATCACCATCATCGACCGGGCCATGCTCGAGCGTACGGCCTGCGAATGCTACAATGGACGCACCGCAGAGCCGCCACTCTGAACAGGCCTAGTTCGCGGTCGCGAGCCGGACCAGCTTGCCGTTCTGCTCGTCGGTAATGGCCCAAACGGCACCGTCCGACCCCACCGCCACGTCGCGCACACGCTCGCCCAGATCGGTCAGCAGGCGCTCTTCGCCGACGACGCGGTTATTCTCCAGCACCAGCCGCGCGATCTGCTTGTCCTTCAGGCCTGCAACCAGCAGATTGCCGTTCCAGCCCGGGAACATGGCCCCTTGGTACAGGGTCATGCCGCCCGGCGCGATGACGGGATCCCAGTAGTAGACGGGCTGTTCGGTGCCGTCCTTGGCGGTATTGCCCGCATTGATCGGGCCGCCACGATATTCGACGCCGTAAGCAGCATCGGGCCAGCCATAGTTCTTGCCCGCCTGATCCAGATTGATCTCGTCGCCGCCGCGCGTGCCGTGCTCGACGGTCCAGACGTCGCCGTTGGCGGCGATGGCGATGCCCTGGACGTTGCGGTGACCCAGGCTCCAGATCTCCGGCAAGGCTCCGTCCTGTCCGACATAGGGGTTGTCCTGCGGCACGGTCCCGTCAGCATTGATGCGGATGGTCTTGCCCATGTGTGAGCCCAGATCCTGGGCCTGGGGCCGCATCGGTGCATCGGACCGCTCACCCAAGGTGATGAACAGATGGCCATCGGGCGCGAAGGCCAGCGAAGAGCCGAAATGCTTGTCGCCGTCATAGACCGGCAGGGCGCGGAAGATGACCTGGGCGTTCTCCACGCTTGACCCATCATCCGACAGGCGGCCGCGCGCAACCGAGGTCGCATTGCCGCCGGTCCGGGCCTCGGAATAGCTCCAGTAGATCATGCGATCCTGACCGAACGTCGGGGCGATCACGACGTCCAGAAGGCCACCCTGACCGCGCGCATCCACGACGGGCAGGCCCGTGATCGGCTCGCCGACCACACCCTCGGCGGTGATGATGCGCAGACGGCCCGGCTTTTCCGTTACCAACCAGCGACCATCCGGCAGCATGGCCAGGCCCCAGGGGTGCTCCAGTCCCGAGGCGACGACCGTATGGGCCAGGGCCGCTTCGGTGCGGACGGCCGGAGCACGTGTCTGCTCAGGGAAGGCCGGGGTCTGGTTGGGCGCATTTGCCGGGCGGGTTTCAAGAGGGCCGCCGGTGGCAGCGGGCGCATCCTGGCCATTGGCACCACAAGCGGCGGCCAGCGTCAGGGAAGAAACAGTGGCTGCGAGGGCGATCAGGCGCATTGGGACACTCCGGCGGTCAGGTCTGGGATCGGGATTGGTCAAACAACGGTAGCGGCACCTTCGCCGTTCCGCGAGAGGATGATCGTACGATGCGACCGATCGCCTCTGGTCACGGCAACACCACGGCACCTTGAAACCGCCCGCGCCCGCCTATATAGGCGGGCCTCTTCCGGCGGACAGACCAGTTCCCGTCGGAACCTGAACGACTGGTTCGTCGATTGGGGCTGGATAGCTCAGCTGGTTAGAGCGGTGGATTCATAACCCACAGGTCGGCGGTTCAAGTCCGCCTCCAGCTACCACTCAATATACTTAGTTAAATCAACTGCCTAATGGGTCGATAACCAGCCTCATTCGGTCACCCAACGTATCTCTAATTTGTCCCGCCAATCGCGTTGAGCGTGAGCGCGAGCCATCGCCTCAACGATCCGCAAGAGGGCGGGGTCCAAGCCCTCGGGACTGGGTATTGGGGAAGGGCAGCAGGGGACAGTGGCGGTCATGGTCCACCGTCGCGGTATTACCGATTAAGGGTGCGTTTGCACCGAAGCTCTGGGCTTGTGGCAGACGGTTGCTATCCCTCGAACTCGGGATCGATCTCGCGCGCGACCTCTATGAGTTTGGCCAGGTCGGTGGCCGTATGGCGACCGGATTGGTCGCGATGCCAAGGGAACTGGTCGCCCAGCCTAGTCTCAATCTGCCAAATGGTGACGCCAGCGGGCCCACGCGGCGGCGTGACGTCGATGATACGAACTTCAGTCATGAAGTGTCCTTTTTGGAGAAGAGGGGTGCCAGGCGGCACCCCTCCCTACACTAACGAGTCATGAGAAGAGCGTTGCCGGCTCCGTAGAAGTTCGGGTCCAGCACCTCAGTGGCACCCAAGAGGGTGGCTCCAGGTTTATAGACTCCGACCCGACCGAACTCGGTGCGAAGGGTCCGCAGAGCATTGTCGCAGCCCGCTTCCCGTTCATACGCTTCGCCGCTTTCAGCCATGATGTTCCCGTTGTCGGACCAGAACCGCCAACGCCAGCCATCGGCTGCCCTCCATTTTTGTATTTTCAACTTAGTCTTCTCCACGGCTTGCGACTGCCCCTAAGCTGCGCTACCTGCGGATTGCACCCCGACAGAACGCTGCTCGGAACTGACGACATCGCCGCTGAACGGCGTCAGTTCGCTTAAGGCAGGAGAAGACTTCCCCTCCCAAACGCTGAGATGTGGGATAGCTTAACCATTTCGCAAGACCGGTCGCCCGCCCGTCCACAGGCGGGCGTTTCCTTTTGTCCGCCCGCGCCGCCCGCTTCGCATAACGCCCGATGTGCGCGGCACCGTCTAAGTGTGACTTATCGTCGGCTGTCGCCAACGAGCGAACAATGCAACACCAAATGCATAAACGTCGCCGTACCGCTTGTGTACCTCTTGTAGAGTCGGTTAAACGTTGAAAACGGTCTCCGCCAAAAACTCTTGACCATCAGGTTGAAAATCGCTAGGCGGCGCCCAAATTATGAACTCATTCCCCGTTAAGGGGTTTGGTTTAGTGAGTTGCGCAGATTTACGCGCACAGAAAGGAGGCCTTAAGAATGTCAGAAAAGCAAACGCTCGACGCGCGCTTCAAGGCCGATCGCGAAGCCGGGAAAGTGAAGGACCTCAAGTTTTTCCTTGCTCCCGTGTCGGAGATGACGGCCGAGGATGTATGTGGAGAAGTGAATCACTTCCTTGACGCGTACGAGAAGGGGAACTTCACTCGGATCGAATCCTGGAGTGATTCGAACCGCGTTCGATAACTCACCTTTCTGTGTGCTAGAACGAAAGGCTCCGGTTCGCCGGGGCCTTTTTTCGTTGGAGGAATAATGCAAATCACGTTGGAGGAGCTGGTCAAAGCCTTTCGCGAAGTGGCGAAAGTTCGCGAGGCCATGCGCGCCTACTGCGTGGGCCACGACGGCAGCAAACTGAGCTTGGACGACCTGACGGTTGCTATCAACGAATGTTATGGCATCAGGTTAGAAGCCGTTGAGATCAAGCCCCGGAACGGCAGCGTTCGCGGTTTGGTCATTACGCTCCCGAACGGCGAGGCCAAGGTTCTCATCCAACGCGGCTTGCCGGAGGACGGCCGCCGCTATGTTTTCGCGAAAGAAGCCGGTCAGATCATGATCGCAAATGGCGAAAACCTGACTGATCGCCCAAGCGGTATCATCGAATTTTATACTCAGGACGATTCGGCTCTTCCAAACGATGATGGCGTCGGCCAGGACATCCGGTCAGAAGAGCTTGCCAAGTTTATCGCGATCGAACTCCTGTTCCCTCGCCACTTACGTGATGGGGCCATCAAGCGCATCGCTGATAATGAAGAGAGCAGCCTCGAGCTCGCCGCCCAGTTAGAAATGCCAGACTACCTTGTCGAGTACGTGCTTAGCGATCGTTACCGTACAATTGCTGCCGCCGTATGGCAGCAAGTCGATGAGGCTGAAGCTCGAGTAGTCGAAATGATCTCGCCTAAAAAGGCTGTAGAGCGCTAGCATTAAGACTTCCGCTTTAACGGACGCATTTGCCGCTAAGCGCGTATGGCTATTATAGCATCAACCAAGTTGGGGGTCGGTACGAACCTGCCTCCAGCTACCATCGCCGCCGCAACCCCTCCAGACCTGTCGCGTTAACGGCCAAGGTTCAATCCTGGAGGACATTCATGCGTATTCGTATTCCCGCCGCCGCCGCCGCCATCGCCGCCCTGTCGCTGGGCATGGCTGCTTGTACAGAGTCCGAACAGGACAGGGCCGAAGTCGAGGCAGAAGCGGCGGCCGACACGGCCGGTGATGTCGCGGCGCAGGCTGGCGAAGTCATTGAGTCCGGTGCCATGAAAGCTGCCCAGGCCGTCGAGGAAGGTGCCAGCAATGTCGCCAATGAGCTGGAAGAGAACCAGGCCGAAGCGGCAGCAGAAGGTCGTGCCGGCGCAGTCAATCCTTCTACGGATGAGCGCGTACCGGCCAACTAATGGCTCAGCCCGGCTCCGCCAGAAGCGCCTCGACCAAGGCGCGAGCCTCGGGGCCGGCCCAGTCAGCACCGCCGGAATAGCTGGCCCGGACCCGCCCCTGACGGTCGATCAGGACCGTCTGGGGCATGGCCCCCTTGCCGGGCAGTTCAAACGGCAGTTGAAAACTTGGGTCGCTGTAGAACGGCAGCGGGGCGTGGTCGTCGATGAAGGCCGCGCCCGCAGCAATCTGATCGGGCGTCGCATCGACGTTGACCGGCAGGACAAGCAGGTCGGTACCCTCGTAGGCCTGCGCCAGGGTCGCCAGTGTCGGCATCTCTGTCCGGCACGGGGCGCACCACATGGCCCAGACATTGACCACCACGACCTTGCCGCGGAAGTCAGCCAGGGTCGCATCGGCTCCATCGCGAGTCTTGAACCCATGGTCCGGCGCGGACATCGGCGCGTCCGGAACGACCAGCGCGGCCAGCTGACCGGTGGCATAGCGGGACAGGTCGCTTTTGCCCGCCTGATGGGCGTATAGGGTGACACCCCCCGCGATCAGGCCCAGCAGCACGATCGCGGCTCCCACTGCCACTGCCTTCCTCGAGCCGTTCATGACCGAACCATCGACGCCTGCCCCCGACGCGGGGCGCGCGACCCAGACCAAGTCCGCGAGCGCCGGTCAAGACATGTGGGGGGGACGCTTTTCGTCGCGCCCCGCTGACATCATGCAGGCGATCAACGTCTCCATAGGGGTTGACCAGCGTCTGTGGGCCCAGGATCTGGCCGGATCGCGCGCCCACTGCCGCATGCTGATGTTGCAGTCGATCATCACCGAGGCGGATGGCCAGGCCATACTGGGCGGACTGGACACCATCGAAGCCGAGATCACGGGCGGCACGTTCCCTTTCCGCGATCAATACGAAGACATCCACATGAATGTGGAGGCGCGCCTGTCCGAACTGATCGGCGAGCCGTCGGGCCGGCTGCACACGGCCCGCAGCCGCAACGACCAGGTCGCCACCGATTTTCGCCTTTGGGTGCGCGACGCCTGCGACCGGGCGGTCAAACAGCTACAAGGCTTGCAGAAGGCCCTGCTGGTCCGCGCCGATCAGCATGCGGGTGACCTGATGCCCGGTTTCACCCACCTCCAGACCGCCCAGCCGGTGACCCTGGGCCACCATCTGATGGCCTATGTCGAGATGTTCGGACGGGACGCAGGGCGGTTCGCCGACGCCCGCACCCGCATGAACGAAAACCCGCTGGGAGCCGCTGCCCTGGCTGGATCGCCCTTTCCCATCGACCGCCACATGACGTCACAGGCCCTGGGCTTCGACCGGCCGATGGCCAACAGTCTGGACGCCGTGTCCGACCGTGACTTCGCCCTGGAAAGCCTGGCCGCCGCCTCCATCACCGCCGGGCATCTGTCGCGCCTGGCGGAGGAGATCGTGGTCTGGATGACGCCGATGTTCGGCTTTGCCAGCCTGCCCGACGACCTGACCACCGGCTCGTCGATCATGCCCCAGAAGCGCAATCCGGACGCCGCCGAACTGGTCCGCGCCAAGACGGGCCGCATCCTGGGTTCGCTGGTCGCCCTGTCGACGGTGATGAAGGGCCTGCCGCTGGCCTATTCCAAGGACATGCAGGAGGACAAGCCGCCGGTGTTCGAGGCCTTCGACGCCCTGACCCTGGCGCTGGGTGCCATGACGGCCATGGTCTCGGCCCTGCAACCGAACACGGAAAAGATGGCTTCGGCCGCGGGCGCAGGCTTCTCGACCGCCACCGACCTGGCCGATTGGCTCGTGCGCGAACTGAACCTGCCCTTCCGCCAGGCACACCATGTCACGGGTGCGGCAGTGAAACGGGCGGAGACCCTCGGCCTGGGGCTGGCTGATCTGCCGCTGGACGAACTGAAAAACCTGCATCCCGGCGTCACCGAAGCCGTGTATGAGGTTCTCAGCCCCCAAGCCTCCTGCGCCAGCCGCCAGAGCTTCGGCGGCACCGCGCCGGAACAGGTTCGCGCGCGCATCGCCGAGTGGAAGTCACGTCTCGCATGAAAGAGTTCACGATGAAGAAGGTCGTTCTGTTGGGCACTGTGGCGCTGTTCGCCGCCGGGGCTGCTGCCTGTGGTCGCATGGCCGACCTGGAGGCACCGCCCGCCCGTGAGACCGAACGCGCCCAGCGCGACGGCCGTGCGCCCAGCCTGCCCGAGCCCGCGACGGTCAACCGTCCGCCCAGCCAGATGCCGATCGACGGCGGCCCCAGCAGCCCCTTCGGCGGCTCGGGCTCCAGCCCCAACTAGGTCCGCGCTTGCACCATTTCGTTCTGAAGGACGGCGGGCTTTACGCCGAAGGCGTCGCACTGGAGACGCTGGCTGAGCAGGTCGGCACGCCGACCTATGTCTATTCGACTGCAACCCTGGCCCGGCATTACGGACTGTTGCGTGACGCGGTAGCGGCACATCGGTCCGCACTGGGCGACGCCCTGATCGCCTTTGCGGTCAAGGCCAACTCCAATATCTCGGTGCTGGCGACCCTGGCCCGAATAGGCTGCGGAGCCGATACGGTATCCGAAGGTGAAATCCGCCGGGCGCTGAAGGCGGGCGTGCCGGCCGACCGCATCATCTTCTCCGGCGTCGGCAAGACGGACGCCGAACTGGCCTTCGCCCTCGAACAGGGCGTACGCCAGATCAATGTCGAAAGCGGCGTCGAGCTGGACCGGCTGATCGCAGTCGCCACCCACAAGGGCCAGTCACCGGACATCGCCATTCGCGTGAACCCGAAAGTCGGGGCGGGCGGTCACGCCAAGATCACCACCGGAGGCGAAGGCGACAAGTTCGGCGTGCCGGTCGAGGAAGCCCTGGCCCTCTATGCCCGCGCCTCCGCCTCGCCGCATGTGACGCCCGTGGGCCTGGCCTGCCACATCGGCAGCCAGATCACGGACCTGGCCCCGCTGGAGGCCGCGTTCCGGACCCTTCGCGACATGACCCTGACCCTGCGGGCGCAGGGCCTGTCGGTGACCCGGCTGGATCTCGGCGGCGGGCTGGGCGTGCCCTATCACGGCCAGGCGGAGACCGCGTCGATCGCCGACTATGTCGCCATGTGCGCGCGCGTACTGGACGGACTGGAGGTCGAGGCAGCGTTCGAACCCGGCCGCCTGCTGGCCGCCAATGCCGGGGTGCTTCTCAGCCGCGTGATCCAGGTCAATGAGCGGGCCGACGGCCGTCGCTTTCTGGTGCTGGATGCGGCCATGAACGACCTGATGCGCCCGGCGCTGTACGACGCCTTCCACGAGGTCGTACCGGTTCGACCACACGGCGGCGACGCCTTATCCTACGACATCGTCGGCCCCGTCTGTGAGACCGGCGACACCTTTGCCCGCGATCGCATGCTGGCTCCGCTTCAGGCCGGCGATCTGGTCGCCTTCACAGGCGCGGGGGCCTATGGCGCAGTCATGTCCAGCGAATACAATTCCCGCCCGCTGGTGGCCGAGGTGCTGGTCGACGGCGACCGCTGGGCCGTCATCCGGGACCGGCCAACATATGAAGACATGTGGGCGCGGGAGCCGAAGGCGGACTGGCTCTAGTCCAGCGCGCACACATCCGGCAGGCCGCGCAGCGCGCCCGCGTGATCCAGCCCATATCCGACCAGGAACCGGTTCGGGGCGTCCCAGCCGACGAAGTCCGGCTCCGGCGCGCGCGGCAGGGGCCAGGGCTTCTTGGCGAAGACGGCGGTAACGACTTCGGAGGCACCGGCCGCCCGGGCGATCTTCACGGCCTCGGCCAGCGACAGGCCTGTGTCGAACACATCGTCCAGAATCAGGACGCGGCGGCCCTCGACCGAGCGTTGCAGCGGGGCATAGACGTCGATCCGTCCCCGGCTGGACTGTTCGTCGCCATAGGAGGCCAGCCATAGCGCGTCGAAGCGGACGTTGCGGCCCACGCGCGCCAGTGCCCGGGTCAGATCGGCGGCGAACCACAGGCCGCCCGTCAGCAGGACGACCGCCACCGTCTCGTCATCAATGACGGGGGCGATGCGCGCGGCCATGTCGGCGACGATGCGCTGAACCTCGGCCTCGGGCAGAAGGACGGTGGGTGTGGGTGCAGGGTCAGCCATGAGGGGCGGATACCGCCCCGCCACGGCTATTGTCGAGGGCCGTCGTGCTGACGTTGGTCGCCACCGCGTCGATCGGCTGCATATTCAGCGGCTCTGTCGAACTGGACGGAAGCGCAGGACGCAGCGCCCCGTCATCGGCGACAGGAAGCGGACGAGGGGCGGGTGCAGTTGCATGCTGAGTGGCTTCGCCGTGGTCGGCGGTCGGCCTTGCGTCATGCGGCTCAGCATGAGTTGGCTCAGATGTTTCGGTCAGGACAAAATCGACAGCCACACCACGACCCTTGCCGCCGGGGTCATCAACGATGCCGGCAAAACCCTGGACCTTGCCCGGCAGTACAGGGGCCGCGTCGATGCGCACGATGGCGTGGCCGATCTCGGCACCGTTCTCGTCCAGCAAAGCGACCCGCACCGGCGGCGCGACCCGCTCATTGTCCCTCACGTTCCGCAGGGCTCCAGAGATGACGATCTTGCCCGGATCGTTCGGCAGGGCCCGTCCCGTCAGCGCCTCGAAGTCCAGACCGGTCGGATTGACCTCCATCCCGACGGCCGCATAGGCGGCGGCCGTGCGCGGCATCATCTCCACGACCTCGACCCGGAACAGCCATGCAGCCCCAAGCAGAAGTGCGAAACCGGAGGCGATCCCAGCCCAGACCACGCCGTGGGTCGCGGCGCGCCTCAGGCGGCGCTGCTGTTCCACCTTGGCGCGGTAAGCCTTGGGCAGTTCGGGCGCGGGGGTCTCGGCCAGTGATTCGGATTCCGGCTCCTCGCGCTTGCCGAAGCTGGTGGTTTCCTGTGGGACAGTCTTGGCCACCACAGGCGGCGCTTCGCTGAGTTCCAGCGGCTCGTCCAGCGTCGCGCGCCAGGTGTGCTGGCACGTCTTGCAACGGACCGAGCGACCGCCCGGCCCGATCGCTTCATCGGGGGTGAAATAGCTGGTGGCGCATGACGGGCAGGTCAGTATCATGGGCGCTGACTGCGAGGCTCTTCGCCCCCTCCCGTCGCGGCGATCACACCGCGTCCTGATCCAAAATTCATGTCCGTCCAGCCCCGCCGCACGCCCGACACCGCCTCCGCCGCCGCGACCGTCCGCCTTGAGGGCGTGGGCTTCGGCTATGCGCAAACGCACCGCGCGTTGCGGGACATTAACCTTACCTTGCCTGCCGGCTCTTTCCATTTCCTTACCGGGCCGTCCGGAGCGGGAAAATCGACGCTGCTGAAGTTGCTGACCCTGGCCGAACGGCCAGTCTCCGGGCGGCTGCATCTGTTCGGCCAGGACGCGACGGCGGCGACGCGGCGCGAGCTGCCCGGTTTTCGCCGTCGCATGGGCATGGTGTTCCAGGATTTCCGCCTGCTGGATCACCTGTCGGCCTTCGACAATGTCGCCCTGCCGCTGCGCCTGACGGGCCAGAAGGCGTACCGGGCCGACGTCGAGGAGATACTGGCCTGGGTCGGGCTGGGCGACCGGATGGAGGCGCGACCCTCCACCCTGTCCGGTGGGGAGCAGCAACGGCTGGCCATCGCCCGGGCCGTGGTCACCCGCCCCGACCTGATCCTGGCCGACGAACCGACCGGCAGTGTCGATGCCGTCATGGCCGAGCGGCTGCTGAAACTGTTTCAGTCGATGAACCGGCTGGGCACCACGGTCCTGATCGCCAGCCATGACCAGGCCCTGGCCGAGCGGTCCGGGGCCACCCTGTTGCGGCTGGAGAGCGGTCGTCTGACAGGCGGTGATACATGATCGGCCGGCTGACCAGCAGCAGGATGAGCCTGCTGCCCCGTGACGCGGGCGGCGAGCGCTGGCTGGTGTCGCTGATCGCGGTGCTGTGTTTCCTCGCCTGTCTGGCCGCTGTCGGGGCCGCCGCAGCAGACCGGGCCGCTCACGGCTGGGCGCGCCAGCTGGGCACTGAGGCGACCGTACAGGTGCGGCCCCGCGTCGGCGAGACTGGGGCCGAGGCTGCCGCCCGCGCCGCCGAGACCCTGGCCGGGGTCACCGGCGTGGCCGAGGCCCAGACGATGGATCGAAAGACGGCGGAGGATCTGCTGCGGCCCTGGGTCGGGGATGCCGTCCTGCCCGACCTGCCCTTGCCCTATCTGATCACCGTGCGGCTGGACCGCGACGCCCCCGCCAGCGCCGTCACCCTCAGTCGCGCCTTGGCCGAGGCGGGGCTGGACGCCAGCGTCGACGACCACAGCCTGTGGCGCGGCGAGGTGGAACGGTCGGCGGGCCTGATAACGGCGCTCGCTATTGCCGCCTTCCTGCTGACCGCGGGTGCGGCGGGGGCGGCGGTCGTGTATGCGACGCGCGCAGGAATGGCGGCGCAAAGGGCGTTGATTGAGACGCTCAGCCTGAACGGGGCCTCCGACGGAGCCGTCGCCTGGCTGTTCCAGCGTCGATATGCCCTGTTGGCGGCCACGGCGGGGGCGATCGGTGCGGTCGCCGCCATGGCTGCGGCGTCGGCCCTGCGTCTGCTTGGAGGCACCGAGGGGATCACGCCGGCCCTGCCCGTGGCATGGAGCGATATCCTGCTGCTATCGCCATGTCCTCTGCTGGCCGCTACGGTGGCGCTTGTCGCGGCGCGCTTCACGGCGCTGGCGGGAATGAAGGACCGTCACTAGCTTGAAGCCCATGAAGTTTCTCACCTTTGTCGCCATCCTGGCCCTGATGTGGCTGGTCGGCCTGTTCGTCTTTGCCGAACGGGTGCGCGGCTTCACCCCGGCCGAGGACCCCGCACGCGCGGACGCCATCGTGGCCCTGACCGGGCCGTCGGCCGAGCGGGTCAATGTGGCCATCCGCCTGCTGGAAAACGACAAGGGCGACCGGGTGCTGATCTCGGGCGTCAATCGCGAGGTGCGCCGCCAGGAACTGCGCGCCCTGACCCCCGGCTCCAACCGTCTGTTCAACTGCTGTGTCGATCTCGGCTTCGAGGCGATGGACACCATCGGCAATGCCCAGGAGATCGCGGCCTGGGCCCGCGACAAGGGCTATACCCGCCTGATCGTGGTGACGTCCGACTATCACATGCCCCGGTCCATGGTGGAAATCCGCTCGGCCTATCCGGGCGTGGAGCTGACGCCCTATGCGGTCGAGACCCCGTCGCTGGACAACAGTGGCTGGTGGAAGGCGGCGGTCACGGCGCGGCGGATGACGCTGGAATACATGAAGTATCTGGCGGCTTTGGGTCGCGCGGTCTGGACGCGGGTCAGCGGCGATGCGCCCGCGCCGGTCGAACCCGCGTCCGATGACCAGACAGTCGAAGAGGCTGTCCGTCCATGACCACCTTCCGCTCCCTGCTGTTCGTGGTCTGGCTTTATCTGTCGATGGCGGTGTTCGCCGTCGGCCTGTCGCCCACCCTGCTGCTGCCCTATCGCGTCGCCATGACGGTGATCCGGGTCTGGGCCAAATTCATTCTGTTCGGCCTGCGCTGGATCGCGGGCGTGAAGGTGGAGTTCCGGGGGCTGGAGCATCGCCCGACGGGCGCGGCCCTGATGGCGGGCAAGCATCAGAGCATGCTGGACGTCATCGCGCCCTTCGCCATCCTGCCGGACAACTGTTTCATCATGAAGAAGGAGCTGATGCCGCTGCCCTTCTTCGGCTGGTTCGCCTGGAAGACGCGGATGATCGCCGTCGATCGCTCGGCCCATGCCAAGGCCCTTAAGGACATGGTCAAACAGGCCCGGGCCCGCCACGCCGAGGGTCGCCAGATCCTGATCTTCCCGGAAGGCACACGGGCCGAGGTCGGGGCCGCGCCCGACTACAAGCCCGGCATCGCCGCCCTGTACCGCGACCTCGACGTTCCTTGCACCCCCATGGCCACCAACTCCGGCGTCCACTGGCCCGCGCACGGGTTCCGCCGCTATCCGGGGACCGTGGTCTATGAGTTCCTGCCGCAGGTGCCTGCCGGTCTGAAGCGGGCGGAGTTTATGGCGCAACTGGAGGAGAGGCTGGAGGGGGCGTCCACCAATCTGCTCCCTCTCCCGGCGAGAGGGCTTGAGCCTCCGAGAGTGTAGCGATCGGCAAGGCGCAAGGGTGAGGGGCTACGGTCAGCGGCGGCTTCGCCGCTCCAACCAGCCGACCCTCATCCGGCGCTTGGCACCACCTTCTCCCTCAGGGAGAAGGATATCAGCGCAGTGTTTCCCAGCTCAACGCATGCACCCGGTCTCGCCCTAATGCGGCAGCCAGAGGCGCTTCGGTAAACAGCCCCGCTATCGCCGCGTCCCGCACATCCAGCCCGCCGGTGAACGCCCCGAAAGCCGGCAGCACAGCCCGGCGGCCATCCGTCACGAAGCAAGGGCGGCGCACGCTGCGTCGATAGGCGACGATGCGGGCGGCGGGGTGGAGGTGGCCGGCGATCTCGCCGGGCTGGACGCCACCCTGGGGTTCATGGATCAGGCGCAGTGAACCGAGGTTCATGGTCTGGATCACCTCGCCAGGCAGGGCATCGACCGATCCCGCCAGCGCCCCGATATCGTGATTGCCCTCCAGCCAGATCCAGTCGCGGCCCTTGGCCAGGCGGTCCAGTCGCTCCCGGTCGCCCAGAGCCATGCGCCCGATCGAGGCGGCGTCGTGGAAGCTGTCGCCCAGCAGCACCACCGAGGCGGGTTGCAGGGCCTCGATCTCCATCTCCAGCCGGTCCAGCGTGGCCGAGCTGTCATAGGGCGGCAGCATCTGGCCGCGCGCGGCGAAGGCCGAACCCTTCTCCAGATGCAGGTCCGCCGCGATCAGGGTCCGATGGTTGATGACCCACAGCGCTCCGGAGCAGCGCAGGACGCAGGGTTCACCCTCGATCAACACGCGAAGGCCACCACACGGATGCCGGGCCGGCGACAGGGTCTGGCGCAGGGCGGCGTTCATCGTGCGCCCTCCATCGCCGCCGGGGCTCCTTCCATGACCTCGGCCACCAGGGCCTCCAGCCCGAACTCGTGGGCGGTCTCGTCCAGGATCATCTCGGCCGCGCCACCGCCAACGCGTTCTCGCCCGATCTGGACCAGGACCGGCACGCTGAACGGCGAGGCCCGCTCCAGCGCGATGGGCCGGATGCGCCCCTGGATGCGGGTCAGCAACTGACCCAGCCGCGCGACGTCCAGCAGCCCCGAGGCCGCATCGGCGCGGGCGGTCTTCAGCAGCAGGTGGTCGGGTTGGTGGCGGCGCAGCACGTCGTAGATCAGGTCGGTGGAAAAGGTCACCTGCCGGCCCGTCTTCTCGGTCCCCGGCTGGCGTCGTTCGATCAAGCCCGAGATCAGGGCGCAATTGCGGAAGGTGCGCTTCATCATGAAGCTCTCTTCCAGCCAACTCTCCAGATCGTCGCCCAGCATGTCCGGCTCGAACAGGGCGTTCAGGTCCAGTCCGTCCATCGGCTTGATGGACCAGATGGCCAGGGCATAGTCCGTAACGACAAACCCCAGCGGCCCGACCCCCAGCCGGTCCAGCCGCCGCGTCAGCAGCATGCACAGGGTCGAATGGGCCAGGTTGCCCTCGAACGGATAGGCCACCATGAAATGCCGCGAGCCGCGCGGGAAGGTCTCGACCAGCATGGTCTCCTTGTCCGGCACGACCGAGCGTTCTTCCTGCAGCGCCAGCCATTCCTGCACATCGGGCGGCAGGACGCGCCAATGATCGCGGTCTTGGATCATGTCGCGGACGCGGGCGGCCAGCGAGGTCGACATCGGAAACTTCGACCCACCCCACGACGGGATCTTGGGGTCCTTGTCCTGGGCATAGGTCACGAGGGCGTCGGTGCCGGTGATCCCTTGGAACGCCCAGACCTGACCGGCAAACACGAAGGTGTCGCCGGGCGTCAGCTGTTCGAAATACCATTCCTCGGCCTCGCCGACCTTGCGCCCCCCCATCAATTGTTTGGCCGCCCCGCCGCGCCGCGAGGCCACGCGGATGTTCAGCGTCCCGGCCGAGACGATGGCCCCGACGTTCATCCGATGCCGCTGGGCCGTCTGGGCGTTGCGGACCTTCCATTTGCCGTCGCGCGTCCGCACGATCCGCGCGAACCGCTCATAGGTGCGCAGGGCATAGCCGCCGGTGGCGACCAGATCGACGACCTCCTCGAACTGCTCCCAGGTCAGGTTGCGATAGGGGCCGCAGGCCGTGACCTCGGCATAGAGGTCTTCCAGCGCGAACGGTTCTGAGCAGGCGCAACCCATGACGTGCTGGGCCAGGGTGTCCAGCGTGCCGGTGTGCACCGGCTCCCAGTCGAAGGTGTTCTCGGCCACCGCCTCACGCGCGGCCTGGCATTCCAGCATCTCGAACCGGCTGGCCGGCACCATCAGGGCGCGGCTGGGCTCGTCCAGGCGGTGGTTGGCCCGGCCGATCCGCTGGACCAGGCGGCTGGCCCCCTTGGGTGCCGCCATCTGGATGACCAGATCGACGTCGCCCCAGTCGATGCCGAGGTCCAGCGTGGAGGTGCAGACCACGGCTCTCAGATCGCCCCGCGCCATCGCCGCCTCGACCTTGCGTCTCTGCTCGGCGGCCAGCGAGCCGTGGTGAAGCGCGATGGGCAGGTTATCGTCGTTGATGGCCCACAGCTGCTGGAAGACGAACTCCGACTGCCAGCGGGTGTTGACGAAGATCAGGCTCATCCCCGCGTGTTTGATCGCCTCATAGACCTCGGGGATGGCGTGCTGGCCGGTATGCCCGGCCCAGGGGACGCGGCCGTCGGAGATCAGGACGTCCACCACCGGTGGGGCACCGGGGTCGCCGGTGACGATGGTCACCGAGTTGTCTCCAGCAGGAGCCAGCCAGTCCGCGATCATCGCCGGATCGTCCACGGTCGCGCTCAAGGCCACCCTTCGCATCCCCGGCGCGAACTGTTGCAGCCGCCCCAGCCCCAGGGACAGCAAGTCCCCGCGCTTGCCGCTCCAGATCGCATGCACCTCGTCCAGCACGACGCATTTCAGGTCGGCGAAATAGTCCCGTGCCCCGTCCCAGGCACAGAACAGGGCCAGCTGCTCGGGCGTGGTCAGCAGGATGTCCGGCGGGTTCTCGCGCTGGCGCTGCTTCTTGGACTGTTTGGTGTCGCCGGTGCGGCTCTCGACATGAATGTTCAGCCCGATCTCTCGGATCGGCGTCATCAGATTGCGCTCCACATCGGTGGTCAGCGCCTTCAGCGGCGACAGATAGAGCGTATGCACCCCGCTACCCGGCCCGAATGCGGGACGCGGCCCGCGCTCGGCCAGATCGATCAGACTGGGCAGGAACCCGGCCAGCGTCTTGCCGCCGCCGGTCGGGGCCACCAGCAACGCGTGTGCCCCCGCCTGACCCGCCGCGATCATCTCCAGCTGATGCCGCCGAGGCACCCAGCCGCGCTTCGCGAACCAGTCGGCGAAGAGGGGAGGAAGCGTCGTCACCCGCCGTACCGCGCGCCTTCGCAGTAGCCGCCTTCGGCCCAGCGCCCCCCCGAGTCGAGACAATAATCGATCGCCGCAGACTCGGAGCCCAAGAACCACCGCGCTCCAGCTATCACCGCAAGAAATAGAAGCGTGGCGATAATGACGATCCGCTTCAGCCGCTTGCGTTGTGAGCTGGGAAGGTTCGCCATGAATACGAAATAGAGCACGATCACTGTCTGCGCCAGATGTTCCCGTTCCGTTTCACGTCCCGAACCGCTATCTGTTGACGGTGACCCTCGACTCGCCTCTTTCCCGCACGGCCCCCACCGGCACAGAACCGTGGCTCGACCTGCCGCCCGCCTTGGCCGTGCCGCCTGGCGCTGGGGCGATCTGCGACGACAGCGGCCCGCGCAGGATCGGGCGGGGGGGGGCCGAGGGGGCGTTCACCACCAGCCCTGTCATGGTCGCCCATGCCAGTCTGACGGCGCGGCGTCTGGGGATTGCGCCGCCCGCCCGATCCGACGACCTGCTGGATGTGCTGGAGCTGTTCGCCTTCGTCCGGCCCGCGCGGTTCTGTGCGCCTTCGCCCAGTGGCCTGGCGCTTGCCATGGGGATGAGCGAGCCGAGGGGGGCGGAGGCGCAGGCTCAGGCGCTGATGGACGCCGCCGATGGCCTGCTGCGTGAACTGGCCGATCCGGCCTATCCGGGGCGGGAAGAGGCCTTCACCCTGGCCGAAACGCTATCACGCGCGGGCTGGAGCTGGGCGTCGCGGGTGACCGGGGCCTTGGCTCATCAGCCGATCCGCGATCGCGCCCATCGCGGTACGGGTCTGGACGCCTGGTCGCGCCTGCCGGAGTGGGAGGACGAGGCTCCGCGCGGCGAGGCCGGGTCCGCACCGGTCGATTCCGAATCCGCCCGCATCCGTCTCGAAAAACTGCTTCAGGCGTCCGGCCTGGACGAGACGCGCCCGACCCAGTCCGACTATGCGGCTGAGGCGGCCTATGCCTTTTCGCCGCGCAATGAGGAGGGTCGCCCTCGCGTCCTGCTGGCCGAGGCGGGGACCGGCACCGGCAAGACCCTGGGCTATCTGGCCCCCGCCAGCCTGTGGGCCGAGCGCAATCAGGGGGCGGCCTGGGTCTCGACCTATACCCGCGCCCTGCAACGCCAGATCGACCGCGAGAGCGCCGCCCTGTGGCCCGATCCCGCCGAGCGCAAGCGCAAGGCCGTGGTTCGCAAGGGACGCGAGAACTACCTGTGTCTGCTCAATCTTCAGGACATGATGCAGGCGGCCCAGCTAGGCAATGGCGACCTGATCGGCATGGCCCTGGTCAGCCGCTGGGCGATGCACAGCCGCGACGGCGACATGAGCGGGGGGGACTATCCCGGCTGGCTGCCTGGCCTGTTCGCCACCGCCCCCAGCGATCAGGCCAGTGCCGCCAATCTGGTCGACCGACGCGGCGAATGCGTCCATGCGGCCTGTCCCCACTACCGCACCTGCTTTGTCGAGAAGACCATCCGCGCCAGCCGCCGTGCCGACCTAGTGGTCGCCAACCACGCCCTGGTCATGACCCAGGCCGCCTTCGACGGGGCCCGCTCGGCGCGCGGCCTGAAACAGGACGGCGAGACCACCGCCCTGAAGCGCATCGTCTTCGACGAGGGCCACCACCTGTTCGACGCGGCCGACAGCGCCTTTTCCGCCTGCCTGTCCGGTCAGGAGGCCGCCGAGCTGCGCCGCTGGCTGCGCGGGCCGGAGGGGCGCGGGCGGCGCGGGCGCGGGCTGGAGCAACGGCTGGGCGACCTGTGTGCCGACAATGCCGAGGCGACCAAGGCACTTCAGGACGCCGTCCGGGCCGCCGCCCAACTGCCCGGTGAAGGGGTCTCGGGCCGCATCGCGCCTGCATCCGGCGAGGTCAATCCGATCGGACCGATCGAGCGGTTTCTGGTCGCGGCGCTGGAGCAGCTTCGCGCCCGGACCAGCGAGCAGTCCGGGCCAAGCGGCACCGAGTTCGGCATGGAGTGTTCCTTGCGCCCCGTGACCGACCCCGTGCTGGAGACGGCACGCGAGGCGGCCAGGGCCCTCGCCGATGTCGAGGCCCCGCTGCTGGCCCTGTCGCGACATCTGGAAGACATTCTGGACGACGAGGCCGCCGAGTTGGATGGGGCGGCGCGGGCGCGGATCGAGGGGGCACTGCGCGGGCTGGACCGCCGCGCTCGCATGACCCTGCCCGGCTGGCGCTCCATGCTGGCGGCGCTGGAGGTATCGTCGGACGAACCGGACCCCGATTTCCTGGACTGGCTGTCGGCCGAGGCCGCGTTCGGGCGCATCACCGACGTGGCCCTGCGCCGCCACTGGATCGATCCGACCGTGCCGCTGGAGGCTGCGGTCATCATGCCGTCGCACGGGGTGCTGGTGACCTCGGCGACGCTGTCCGATCCCCTGTCGGACGATCCGTTCGACATGGCCCGGCTGCGCACCGGCGCGGCTCGCCTGATCGAACCGGCCCGGACGCTGAAGGTCGAGAGCCCCTTCGACTATGCGACCAATACCCGGGTCATCGTCGTCAACGACCTGGTCAAGGACGACACCCGCCAGACGGCGGCGGCGATGCGGGAACTCTTCCTGGCGGCCGGTGGCGGGGGCCTGGGCCTGTTCACCGCCATCCGCCGGTTGAAGGCGGTCTACGAGCGGCTGGGACCCGACCTGGCCAAGGCGGGCATCCCGCTCTACGCCCAGCATGTCGATCCGCTGGAGGTGGGGGCCCTGGTCGACGTCTTCCGAGCCGAGCGGGACAGCTGCCTGTTGGGCACAGACGCCGTGCGTGACGGGGTGGATGTACCGGGCCGCAGCCTGCGCATCCTCGCCTTCGACCGCGTGCCGTGGCCACGCCCCGACCTGCTGCACAAGGCGCGGCGCGCGCGGTTTGGCGGCGGGCCCCAGGCGCGCAGCTTCGACGACGCCCTGGCGCGCGCCAAGATGGCCCAAGCCTTCGGTCGCCTGATCCGGCGCGCCGACGACAAGGGCGTCTTCGTCATGCTGGACGCCGCCGCCCCCACCCGCCTGTTCGCCAGCCTGCCGCCGGGCTGCGAGGTTCTGCGGATGGGTCTGGCCGAGGCGGTGGAACTCGTCAGCGGTTTTCTACCTGCCGACGAAGCGCTTTAGACAGATGTCAGCCGAACAGGGTCGTGCCGAAAACGGCAGCCATGGCGACGGCACCGCCGACGATGGCAACCACTGCACCAGCCACAAAGGCGGCCCAGGTGCGGGCCGCACGCTTGCGGCGGAAGGCACCGGTCTTGACCGAACGCAGCAGGACCATGGGCTTCTTGCCGAAGGCTTCGGACCCGGTGATGTTGTGCTGGGACATGGACGCGCTCCCTCTCAAATGGACGAACCGCGACCCAAGCGGGTCAGACAAGGCGAAACAAAGGCGAACGGGGTTCACAAACCATTCTGTGATCGGATGAACGGCGAAACTGAAGCATTTATGGAGGAGGCAAATTCAATACTTCACCCAGTGCCATTGCCCCCCAGCCAGTACAAAACGCGGCAGCGAACACTGCAGTCCCCAGCAGGACTTTGCGAGTGAACCCTTTGTGCTCATCCCGTGTGCGAAAGCGTGCGAACCACATTGGCATGAAGTGCCAGAAGGCCCACGCCCAGCCTAAGAGGCCGATAACCCAAGCAGCAATGAACACCAGTTGCAGGAGATCTCTAACGAAGATCACGGATCTGTCTGGCGTCATCACCTTGGGTCCAGACGTTCGCCCTACAGCGTCACCGGCACCCGCCGCCCGCCGCGCGTCTGGACCCGCTGCATCAGGACGATGGGGTCGCCGCCTGCGCTGACCGTGGCAATAACGAACCACTCGCCGTCCGGCAGGCCCGCATAGGCGAAGCGGTTGTTGGCGCAGGTCGCCTGGCGCACATAAGAGCGATAGTCCCCGTTCGGATCGGGCACATTGCGCGACCGCACGACGGAGGCCGGAAGCGCCGCACGATCCGTCGAACCGTACAGGATCTGGAACCGGTGACGGGTGTAGGGCGTAACGGGCGTCAGCACGACCGAGCCGGTGCAGGCAAAGGCCTGTCCGTCCCGGCGATAGTCGACACGTCCGTCGATAGAGGCCGGTCCCGAGCGTTCCGACCATGCAAAGTCAGCGGCACTGAAGGTCGAGGACATGGCCCCGCCATAGCCCCCACCGATCGGCGTGGTGGCGCAGGCGGCCAGAGTTCCGGCGGCGGCGAGGGCGATCATGGAACGGGCGAACGGCTTGAAGGCGGACATGGGCGGGTCTCCGTAAGCGTACGACTGGGTTGGCGCACAGAAGGCCCAAAGGGGTCGAAGGTCAAGGTTGCGGCCCGCCTTTCGCTGGGTCAAAAGCGGGCATCAGTCCGGCGTCAGACCGGACAGCAGGGACAGCCCATGAGCGTAACTTTCGATGACATCCTGGCCGCCCGCGACCGCATCGCCGGCCAGGTCGACCGCACCCCTGTGCGCCATTCGCGCCGTCTGTCGCAGCTGACCGGGGCCGAGGTCTGGGTCAAGTTCGACAATCTGCATTTCACCGGCAGCTTCAAGGAACGCGGGGCCTTGAACCGCTTGCTTCAGCTGACGCCGGACGAACGCAGGCGCGGCGTCGTGGCCGCCAGCGCGGGCAACCATGCCCAGGCCCTGGCCTATCATGGCGGGCGGCTGGGCATTCCGGTGACCATAGTCATGCCGGAGGGTACGCCCTTCGTGAAGGCCGATGGCACGCGGGCGCATGGGGCCACGGTGGTCATCAAGGGGCTGGATTTCACCGGCTCCACCGAAGAGGCGCACCGCCTGCGCGACGAGAAGGGCTATGTCTTCATCTCGGCCTTCGACGACGAAGGCATCGTGACCGGCCAAGGTGTCTGTGCCGTGGAATTCCTGGAAGACGCGCCTGATCTGGACGCCCTGATCATCCCCATCGGCGGTGGCGGCCTGATCGCGGGCTGCGCTGTGGCGGCCAAGGCTATGAAGCCGGATATCCGCATCTTCGGCGTCGAGGCGGCCATGTACCCCTCCTTTACGGCCAAACGCCGCGGCGAGACCCCGAAGTGCAGTGGTCAGACGATTGCAGAGGGCATCGCCATCAAGGCCGTGGGCGACATTCCCTTTGAAATCGCCGACCCGCTGATCGAAGACGTTCTGGTCTGTCAGGAGGCGGATTTCGAGACCGCCGTCTCCTACTACGCCACGCTGGAAAAGACGGTGGCCGAGGGCGCGGGCGCGGGTGGTCTGGCAGCCATGCTGGCCTATCCCGAGAAGTTCAAAGGCATGAAGGTCGGGCTGGTCCTGTGCGGAGGCAATATCGATGCGCGCATGCTGGCCGTGGTGCTGAACCGCGAACTGGTGCGCGAGAAGCGGCTGATCGTCTATCGCATCCTGGGCGACGACCGCCCCGGCATGCTGTCCAAGATGAGCGCGGTCATCGGCGGCCTGGGCGGCAACATCATCGACGTGGTCCACAACCGCCTGGCGCTGGATGTGCCGGCCAAGGGGGCGGAGTTCGACATCATGGTCGAGACGCGCGGCGCGGCGCATGCCGACGAGATCAGACAGGGACTTGAGGAGGCCGGTTATGCACTACGGATGGGCTAGGCCACTGGCCGTCATCGGAATGCTCGCGGCATTGTCCGCCTGCAACCGCGGCGAGGAAACGCCACCGGTCGATCCCGCCATCGCCGAGGCCGAGGCTTTCATGGTCGACAACGCCAAGGCCGACGGAATCCAGAGCACGCCGTCCGGCATCCAGTACAAGGTCCTGAAGTCCGGCCCGGCCGGCGGCGAAAGCCCCGACAGCAACGATCTGGTCAGCGTCCACTATGAGGGCACATTGACCGACGGCACGGTGTTCGACAGCTCCTACCAGCGCGGCATACCGGCGGTCTTCACCCTCAATGAGGTCGTGCCCGGCTGGACCGAGATCGTGCAGCGGATGAAGGTCGGTGACGAATGGCTGGTCTATATCCCGCCCGAGCTGGGCTATGGAGCGCGGTCGTCGGGGCAGATTCCGCCGAACTCGGTGCTGGTCTTCCGCATGGAGCTGCTGGCCATGGATAGGGTGCCGGGCGAGGCTCCACCTCGCAGCGCGGCGATGGGATAAAGCTGCCCTCCCGGTCGCAGACGGAATTGGCTAGAAGCGTCACATGACATCCGCCCCCCTTCCCGATGCCGGTTCGAACTGGGTGGACCAGCATGCGCCGGAGGGACTGAAGCCGTGGCTTAAGCTGGGGCGATTCGACCGGCCCATCGGCATCTGGCTTCTGCTGCTGCCGGGCTGGCAGGGGATTGCGCTGGCCTTGGGCCAATATCGCAAGACACCGGACCTTTATGACGCCTGGCTGGTGGCCGGATTTGCCATTGGAGCCTGTCTGATGCGGGCGGCCGGCTGCGCATTCAATGACATTGTGGACCGCGAGATCGACGCCCAGGTGGCGCGGACGGCTCAGCGGCCGATCCCGTCTGGCCGGATCAGGGTCCGGCAAGCCTGGGCTTTCGTGATCGGCTGCAGTCTGATCAGCCTGCTGATCCTGCTGACCCTGAACTTGACAGCCGTTCTGCTCGGCGTCGGATCGCTTGCGCTGGTCGCGGCCTATCCCTTTATGAAGCGGATCACCTGGTGGCCGCAGGCCTGGCTGGGTCTGACCTTCAACTGGGGCGCGCTGATGGGATTTGCAGCAGCGACGAGCAGTTTCGGCTGGTTAGCGATGCTCAATCACTGGGGCGCTGGTGGCGAGCTTGAGTATTTCCACTTGGATGGGGGTCGGCCTGGCCTGATCACCGCCGCAGCCGTCCTCCTCTACCTCGGCGGCGTGTTCTGGACCCTCGGTTACGACACAATCTATGCGCTTCAGGACATCGAGGACGACGCCATGGTCGGGGTGAAGTCCTCGGCGCGACGGCTGGGCGGCAATGTCAGAGACGGCGTCAGCCTCTTCTATGCACTGGCCGTTCTCTTTGCCGGTCTGGCGGGCGCGTTCGCAGGGCTCGGCCCCCTATTCTGGATGGGCCTGACGGCCTATGCAATTCATCTGGCATGGCAGACGCGGCGGGTGCGGGCCGAAGACGGCGCACTGGCCTTACGGCTGTTCCGATCCAATCGCGAGACAGGGTTCGTCCTGCTGATCGCCATTATTCTGGGTGCCGTATGGCCCATGTAAGGAGTTTCACATGAAGACCGTCCGCGCCCTGATCCTGACCGCCGCCGTCGCCGCGACCGTCGCCGCCTGCAACCGCGACCGCGAGACCGCGCCGGACGCCCCGGCACCAGACGCCGCTCCGGTCGTGGCCCCCGCCTCTGCTGCGGCCCCCATGAGCTTCGACAGCGAAACCCCCTATGCCAACGTCAAGCTGACCCTGCCCGACGCCATCAAGAGCCAGCCCGACCTGCACGCCAGTCTGTATGCCGGTGAGGTCCGCACCCTGCGCCAGTTTATCGAGGGCGCGCAGGGCGAACGCACCGAGGCCGGCTTCGATGAGGATCGCCCCCCCTATGAGAAGACCGTGACCGTCACCGCTGCGGGCGAGACCGGCGGCCTGCTCAGCCTCAAGCGCGTGGACTTCGACTATTCCGGCGGCGCCCACCCCAATACGCTGGCCAGCGGCCTGCTGTGGGACAAGACGGCCAAGCGGCAGATTTCCGGCACTGCCCTGTTCCGTACGGGAGCCGACATGACGGCGCTGGACCGCGCCCTGTGCGCCGCCCTGAACACGGCCAAGACGGCCCGGTCGCCGGGCAGCGCGCCTGTGACGCTGACCGGTTCCGACTGGTCCTGCCCCCGTGCATCAGCGACCCCCTTCGTACTGACCGGTGGATCGGTGCCGGGCAAGGCGGCGGGGCTGACGTTTCTAGTCGGCCCCTATCAGATCGGCCCCTATTCCGACGGGGCCTATGAGATCGCCCTGCCCGCCTCAACGTTCCGTACCCTGCTGGCTCCTCAATGGGCCGGGGAGTTCGCAGGCGATCTGAGCCGCGCGGGGGACGTCACCCCCACGCGGTAGGCGGTCATTCGGCCAGGAACCGATCCACGATGGCAGCGAAGCGCTCCGGCTGGTCGGCCATGATGAAATGGCGGCTGTCGTCGACCCGCTCCAGATGGACGCCCGGCAAGGTGGCGTATTCGCGGGTCCAGAGGCCGTCAGCCATGGCGGCAGGCGCACCGCCATTCGCATCCGAGGCATAGATCGCCCAGACCGGCGTGGTCATATTGGCCAGGGCCGGGCGCGCGTCCGTCGTCATGACTTCGCGGATGGCGGAGGCCAGGGCCTGACGATCAGAAGCCATGGACCAATCGACCATGGCGGAGCGGGTCGCAGGATCGCGGGCCAATCCCACGGCGCCTTGTGCCTGACCAGCCCGGAAGGCGTCGGCATCGGGGTTCAGCATGCTTTGCGCGGCCTGATCGGCGAACGGACGCGCCATCTCGGCCGTGACCTGTGGTCCGAACAGGGCGCTGAAGAAGGGCAGGCTGTCGACGCTCATGACCCGCCCGACCAGATCGGGATGCGCCTGTGCCAGCAGTATGCCGCTCAGCCCGCCCATCGAATGGCCGATGACGGCGGGCTTCTCCAGCCCTGTGTCGCGGATGTAGCGCGCCAGCTCCTCGATCATCGGCGCGACGAAGGGACCGTCGGCGTGGGTCCAGGGTTCGCCTGCGAAACCGGCCAGCTGGACCAGATGCATCCGGTGCGTAGCCTTCAACCGGTCCGCCTCGGTTCGCCAGACCTCGCGAGAGGAGGCGAAGCCGGGGATCAGGATGACGTCAGGGCCGGACCCGACCACCTCGACCGACATCCGGTCAGAATCAAAGGCAGGGGCTGCGACAGCGTCCGGTGCCTGAGCGAAGGCCTGCCCTACACCGACAGCGAAACAGGGGGCGCAGACGGCCAGTCCGAACAGGGCAGCACGCAGCCGGGGCCGCGCCTTGAAGAAGGCGTTCAACATATCAGTCTCCAGTTTTGAGGGTTGTCGCCGGCCTCAGCCGTGCGGGTTTTCGAAGATGTCTTCCACCGGCCGCTCGAACAGCACGGCGATGCGGTAGGCGAGGTCCAGCGAGGGGTCGTGCTTCTCGGTCTCCAGAGCATTGACCGCCTGGCGTGAGACCCCCAGCGCCTGACCCAGCTGTTCCTGGGTCCAGTTGCGCTCGACCCTCAGGAGTTTGAGGCGGTTCTTCATCCGTTGCTGGCCTTGATGAAGGGCGATACCGCGCCAAAGCTGGCCCAGAACAGCGGATAGATCAGCCAGGCGGGAATATGCGGTGCCGCCGCGAAACTCTCGGCAAAGCCCCAGAAGGTCGCCAGGGCCATGGCGATCCCGGCCGAGACGATGAATTGTTTGGCCGTCACCGCCCGAACGAATTCGTCGCTATCACGGATGAGGCTCAGCGTAGCCCAGATCTGACCGATGATCGGCGCGGACACGGCGGCGGCCAGGACCCATCCTGCGGGCTTTCCTATCACCTCGTCGAAGACGTCCGTCGCCATCATCGAAATGCAGACCAGCATATAGGGGATCATGAAGGCGAAGGTGCGCAACACATATCGACGGTGCGCCGCCGTCCCGCCCCTGGTCCAGACACTCAACATGACAGCCTCTCCTGACTTTGTGTAAGGCTCACCTTACATCAGCCATTTGTCATGTCAACCTGACTTTTCGTCAGGACGGCCTGACGTCGAGGGGATGGCCTTCGTACGCTTCGATCATGCTGACGACGAGGTCTGGAGGAGCCGTCTTTCCCGTCAGGGTGTCGACGCGGACATAGGTCAGGGCCACGTCCGCGATCAGCGTATCGTCTCGCCACATGGCAATCACGAACAGCAAACTGGTCCGCCCGCGATGGGCCACCCGCACCCCTATCGCAAGTTCATCATCAAACCGGGCCGACTGACGAAAGTTGACGTTGGCATTGGCGACGAACAGGTCCGACACATCAGCCCCGAACGCCCCGATGGCCCGCAAATATTCCGTTCCCGCCACGTCGGCGAACACCAGATAGTTGGGATTGAACACCACCCCTTGGGCATCCACCTCGCCCCACCGGACCCGCAGGTCATGAAAGAAGCGGAACTGGGCGCGTTCAGGCCGATCGTGCATTCAGGCTCTCCGTGACCCGTCCAGAATGACAAGCCACGGCCGGTGGTCAACACCCTCGACCGCCGCCCTAGTGCGCCGTCGCTGTCGGCAGATGGGCCTTGTCATGACGGCCGACCTTGTCGATCAGGGTCCGGCCGGCGGCGTTCATGCCGATGACCTCGACCTCGGCTCCTTGGCGGCGATAGCGGAAGACGACCTTGTCCACTGCGGCGACCCCGGTCAGGTCCCACAGATGGGCCTGCGTCATGTCGATCTCGACGTGGGTCGGATGGCCATGATGCTCGAAGGCGGCGGCAAAGACATCGGCGGAGGCAAAGAACAGATTGCCGGTCACCCGATAGCGCAGTCGACCTTCCTCCGGTGTCTCGATCTCCTCGACCAGGACGGTCTTGCCCACCTTGCGCATGAAGAAGATGGCCGACAGCACCACGCCCAGCACCACGCCCTTAGACAGGTCGTGGGTGATCACCACCGTCGCAGTGGTGGCGATCATCACGATGGAGGACTGGATCGGGGTAGAGCGCAGCTTCATCACCGAACCCCAGTCGAAGGTCCCGACCGAGACCATGATCATGACGGCCACCAGGGCCGCCATCGGGATCCGCGCCACCCAGTCCTGCAGCACCAGGATCAAGAACAGCAGAAACAGCCCAGCCCACAGGGTCGATAGTCGCCCGCGCGCACCGCTGGTCACATTGATGATCGACTGACCGATCATCGCGCAGCCCGCCATGCCGCCGAACAGGGACGAGGCGATGTTGGCGATGCCCTGGCCGCGCGTCTCGCGGTCCTTGTCCGACGGCGTGTCGGTGATATCGTCCAGCAGGTTGGCGGTCAGCAGGCTCTCCAGCAGGCCGACGAAGGCCAGGGTCGCAGATACCGGCGCGATGATCATCAGCGTCTCCCAAGTCAGGGGCACGGACGGGATGTGGAACATCGGCAGGGTCGACGGCATCTGGCCCATGTCGCCGACCGTGCGAACATCCAGCCCGCTCCAGATCACGAAGGCGCTCAGGGCCACGATGGCGATCAGCGGCGAGGGGATGGCCTTGGTAATGCGCGGCACGCCGTAGATGATGGCCAGCGCCACAGCCACGAGGGCAAAAGTCTGCCAGTTGGCCCCGATCAGTTCGGGCATCTGGGCCAGGAAGATCAATATGGCCAGGGAGTTGACGAAGCCGGTCATGACGCTGCGCGACACGAACTTGATGTACCGGCCCAGCTTGAACAGGCCGATGATGATCTGGAACACGCCGGTCAGAAGGGAGGCGGCAAACAGAAACTCCAGCCCGTGGTCACGCACCAGGGTGACCATCAGAAGCGCCATGGCCCCGGTGGCCGCGGAGATCATGGCGGGTCGCCCCCCCACGAAGGCGATGGTCACGGCGATCACGAAGCTGGCGTAAAGTCCCACCGCCGGATCGACCCCGGCGATGATCGAAAAGGCGATGGCCTCCGGGATCAGGGCCAGGGCCACGACGGTGCCCGCCAGCAGATCGCGGCGGGGATTGGCGAGCCATTGCTGGCGCGCGGAAGCGAGGATGGTCATTCGGTCCCGGTCAGTCTCATAACGGACCGGCGCAGTGCGCTTCGTGTCCGTTCAGGTTTCCCGAGGGATCGGCGCCCGGGATAGCCACCCGATCAAGCCGGGTCCTTGTGACGCCTTCGCAGATGCAGCAAAAGACCGAACTTGGCAAGGACCGACGACTTCATGACGATCGCCGACCCCGTGGCCTTCATCCGCGACAACACCCGCGTACAGACGGTGCCGCATGCGCCGGAAATCTCGCTGTGGCTGGCGGACGAGGTGACGCCGATCTGGCGACTGACCGAGGAAGCGCTGGAACAGATTGGACTGCCGCCCCCTTTCTGGGCCTTTGCCTGGTCGGGCGGACAGGGGCTGGCGCGGTGGTTGCTGGACAATCCGCAGGAGGTCGCGGGAAAGAGGGTTCTGGACTTTGCCACGGGGTCGGGCCTGGTCGGCATCGCAGCGATGAAAGCCGGCGCGGCATCTGTCCTTTGTGCCGACATCGACGCATTCTGCGAGGCGGCGGTGTCGTTGAACACGGAGTTGAACGACGTCGAGGCCGCGTTCACGGTTGAGAATCTGCTGGACGCCCCCGCGCCCGATGTTGATGTGATCTGCGCGGGCGACGTCTTCTATGAAAAGCCCATGGCAGAGCGCGTTCTGGTCTGGCTGAGCGAGGCGCAGGGGCGCGGCATCCGTGTGCTGGTCGGCGATCCGATCCGGACCTATTTTCCCGAGAGCGGCTTCGACCTGTTGGCCGAATATCAGGTGCCGACGACGCGCGAACTGGAAGACATGGCGGTCAAGCGCACGCGGGTTTGGGCGCTGAGCCCGCACTGACACGTCCTTCCAGCGGCTCCGCTTGGTGTCCGGGCCGGTCAGGATCATATTCAGCTCATGAAGCGTCTGTTGATCCTCCCTGCCCTGTTCGGCGTCACGGTGACAGGCGCAGCTCAGGCTCAGACCCCGCCGCCCGCTTGGCAGGTCCGCCCCGGCGCGCCAGCCATCGATGCCCAGCGCTATCGCGCGGACCAGAACCGGATGGAGATGGACCGTCTGCGGCTTCAGGCCGATCAGCGTCGGCTGGAGGCGCAGCTGGGCCAGATGGAGGCGCAGATCGCCCGCGACCGCATCGTCTCCGCGCGCCAGCCCGAGCCGGTTCAACCCGCGCCCCTGCCCGCCTTGCGCACCCCGGAACAGGAACGCGCAATGCGACAGGCCGCGGAACAGCGTCGCCGGTCGGATGCAGAGGCTGTGGGCCAGATCGACAGCTGGCTGGACCGCCCCTTGCCCTGAACAGCGCGATCGCACTGCATCCCTTCCCTGACTGCGGCGTTCCGGCCTAGCTTGGGCCATTGAGGGCTTCGGGGACGAGGGAGAACGAGCATGCGGTGGCAGGGCGGACGGCGTGGCGGCAACATCGATGACCGGCGCGGCATGGGCGGCGGCGTTGCTGTTGGCGGTCTGGGCATCGGCGGTCTGGTGATCGCCGCCATCGGCTATTTCGTGTTCGGTATCGACCCCTCCACGACCCAGCAGATCACCAGCCAGCTAGGCGGGGCCACCGCCTCCAGCGAACAGGGCCAGGCGGGCAGTCCCGAGGACCAGGCCGGTCAGTTCGTCGATGTCATCGGTACAAACATCGACGACGTCTGGCGCACCAAGATGGAAGGCTACCAGCCTCCCACCGTCGTCCTTTACGAAGGCGGTACGGGCACGGCCTGCGGCACCGGACAGGCCGCCATGGGCCCCTTCTACTGTCCCGCCGACCAGCAGGTCTATCTGGACCTGTCCTTCTGGCAGGAGCTGGAGACGTCCCTGGGCGGCTCGGGTGCCGAGTTCGCACGAGCCTATGTCATCGCCCACGAATACGGCCACCACGTCCAGACTCTGACGGGGACGTCTCAAGCGGCTCGGCGCGCGCAGCAACAGGCGCGGGGTCAGGCCGAAGCCAACCGCTATTCGGTGGCGCTGGAGCTTCAGGCGGACTGCTATGCCGGAATGTGGGCCCGAAATGCCTCGGCCGTGTCCAATGGTCAGGTGGCCGTTGAGGCAGGTGATCTGGAAGAAGGCATGCGCACGGCCTCGGCCATCGGAGACGACAATCTGCAACGACGCAGCGGTCGCGCGGTCCAGCCCGACGGCTTCACCCACGGCTCCTCGGCCCAGCGGGTCGCCGCCCTGCGTCGTGGCTATGAGACGGGCGATCCGGCCGCCTGCGATATTGACGGCATGGTCTGATCAGGACGAACGAAACGGCCCACCACACCCGCTGGTCCGAGCTCTAGTAGACGTCGCGACGATACCGTCCCGCTTCGCTTAGGGCCAGTAAACCCTCGCTGCCCAGCACCGCCTGTAGTGCTTCATGCACGCCCGCCGCCATGCCGTTCAGACTGCCGCAAACCATGATCGTGGCTCCCCGTTCGATCCAGTTAGCAACATCTGTCCCATGCTCATCGATCAAAGCCTGAACATAGCGGCCGTCATCTGCATCCCGCGAAAACGTGCGCTCCAGACGCGTCAAAAGACCCGACGCCAAGGCAGCCTGCAGCTCATCATCCAGCAGGGCGTCATGAGCGCGGGTACGCTCGCCGAACATCAGCCAGTTGCCGCCGTGAGCCCTCCCTTCACGTGCCCTCAGATGTGCTCGCAGACCCGCCAGGCCCGTGCCATTTCCGATCAGGATCAGCGGAACATCGACACCGGGCCCGTGAAAACTGCGGTTGGTCCGAATGCGCATGCCGATCTCGCCGCCGATTACGAGGTCGCCTGTTAGCCAACCGGAGCCCAGTCCCGGTGTCCCATCCGGCGCGATCATGCGGCGCACGACAAGGACGGCCTGACCTTCTGAGGGGAGAGACGCAACCGAGTATTCGCGGGAAAGAGCCGCATGGCTCTGGCGCGTTGGCAGGCCGATCTCCGCGATGTCACCGGCGACCCAGGCCGGCGCATGATCGATCGGTTCAAGAATGAGCCGCCAGGTTTCCCCGCCCGGGCTGCCGGGGTTCAAGTGAGTGCGATCAACTAACCTCCACCGATCATAGGCAGGCGGCGTCCAGTCCGTCTGGACGGCATGGCCGGTCAGCAGGCCAAGCTGATGCTGCCAGTGCCGGATCGCGCCAGTCTCTCCGTTGTCGACCTCGACCGTGTCGAACAGTCGGCTCGCGCCCGAGGCCTGTAGCCATCCGTCCAGCGCCCGGCCAAAACCGCAGAACCCGGCATACGTCCGGTCGCCCAACGCCAGCAGCCCGTAGCGCAGGCCGGAGAGGTCGGCGGGCGTGCTCATCTGCTTGCGTACAAACCAGGACATACTGTCGGGAGCATCCCCCTCGCCCGTTGTAGAGGCCACGATCAAGACCTGACCCACGCGTCGCAACTCCGCCGCGTCGACGTCGCCCAGTAGCACGACGCGCGTGGATGTCCCGGCCTCGGATAGACTGCGCGCGGTCATCCAGGCCAGTTCCTCCGCCAGCCCCGTCTGGCTGGCAAAGGCGACCAGCACGTCGGCCTGACCCTCTGTGGGGGCTAGGGCTGTAGCCTTGGCGGTGTCTCTGCTGCGAGCCAGTCTGCGCGCGACGACCACGGCGGCTATGACGGCCAACCAAAGCGCGACCGCCACGGCGGCCCACAGCCAGCGGACGGGATCGGCAGTCACTCCGCGCCCTCTTCCATCATGGCGATCATGGCGGGGCTGAGGTGTTCGGTCATGCCCTCGGCAGTTCGCACGATGAACAGGGCCGCCAGATCGGTGGCCTCGGCATAGGCGGGGCCATCCACTGGCCCCATGACCATCAGCGCTGTGGCCAGGGCGTCGGCGCGCATCGCGGTGTCGGCAAAGACGCTGACCGATGCCAGGCCGTGGGTCAGGGGCCGACCCGTACGACCGTCCAGCGTATGGCCATAGGTCTGGCCGAAGACATTGAAGCGACGGACCCAATCTCCGGAGGTGGCCACCGCAATGTCGAAAAGGGCCGCAAGTGTGCGTGGGCCCGGCGCGCCGGGCGCGGCCTGAAGTTCGCTCCACCAGGGACGGGCATCGGGCTTGACGCCCGCGCCCCGCAGCTCGCCGCCGATCTCCACCAGATGCGAGGTCGCACCCAGCGCCGTCAGCCGTTCGGAGACGCGGTCCACAGCATGGCCCTTGGCGATTCCGGACAGGTCCAGCTTCATGCCGCCGACCTGCTGCACCGCCCGCGCCTCGCGGTTCAGCCGCAAAGACCGCCAGCCGCTGACGGACAGGGCAGCCGCGATCTCCTCATCGCTCGGCAGGCCGGTGCGCGGGCCGGGCGGACCGAAGCCCCATAGATCGACCAGCGCCCCCAGCGTCGGATCGACCGCGCCGTCGGTGTCGTCGGCCAGGTCCATGGCCGCGTTCAGCACGGACCAGAACGGTTCGGACACAGCCCAGAAGCCTGCCGGAGCCGCATTCCAGCGCGACAGTTCCGACGTCGGGTCCCAATGGCTGAACAGGGCGATGATTTGCGCCAGTTCATCATCGATCGATGCTTGAAGCTCTGCACGCGTGCGACCGGTCGGCGCGACCAGACGCACCGACCAATCGGTGCCCATGCTCTGGCCCGCGAAGTCCCAGATCGTCCGGCCGGGCGGTCGCGAGGGAAGGCGGCCGTGGATCGGGATCAGGACGCGGTTGCCCGCGTCGCTCGGCATTGCGTCAGTCAGGGCAGCACTTCCACGACGCCGTTGTACTGGGCGCTGGCAGCCATCTGATCGCCCTGGGCGGGCGTCCGGACCGAGGCATTCATCCAGTACATGCCGGCCTCTGGCCAGGTGACGGTGAAGCTGCCGTCGGCGCCGGTCTTGACCGTCATCTCCTCGGGATTGTCGCGATAGCGGGTGCCGCCGCGTGCGATGGTGACGTCCAGATCGGCGGCGGGTTGGCCGTCGCGCACCAGTTTGAAGGTCGCGGCCTCACCGGCCACCAGGTCGTTGGGATGGGTCACGGGAACCAGCTCAATCCCCTTGCCGGTTGGAGCCAGGGCCGTCGTGCTCGGCGCACCCAGGGTCACGAAGGTTTCGATCCGGCTGTCGGAGCGGGTGGCCGACACATCGGTCGCGCCCGCCGGGATGGCCGCGGCCATCTCGACCTCCGTGCCGCGCCAGCGCTTCTGCTCGCCGTTTTCCTTGTAGCTCACCACGACGCCGCTCATGACATTGGCCACGCGCCAGGTGCCGGCTTGGGTCAGATGCAGGTCGAACGACGAGCGATAGCGGGCCCGCATCATGTTCTCGGGCGCAGCGGTCGAGCCGTCCGGGGCAGTGATGACCAGCCCGGCCAGATTCATCGCGGCATGGTCGGGGATGAAGACCCCGTTGGACATGCCCGCATCGAACCCGACCCAGGCGTCGGAGCCCGACAGGACGGTGGCGGTCGGGGCCAGCCAGGCGCGGTGAGCCTGGGCGGTGAGCGGCGCGGCCAGGGCGGCCAAGGCAGCCCCAATGGCGAGAGTGCGAGCGATCGACTTCTTCATGACGGTCCTTCCTGATTAGCGGGTGACGGTGACGCTGACCGCGCCCAGTTCGGTGGAGCCGGTAGCCCGGGCCGTATTGGCCCCGCCCCAGCGGAAGGGCACGCGCACGACTTCGCGTCCGCCCAGTTCGCGGGCGGCCTCGACGACCATGACATACTGACCGGCAGGCAGATCACGCAGGCGTGCACCTGGCAGGCTCACGGTGTGACGGCCAGGGGCCTTGGTGGCACTGGAGATGCCGTCGGCGGGCATGGTCATGGCGCGACCCCCGCGCCGCCACCAGGTCCGCATGTCCTTCAGCCAGTCCTTGCCGTCGCCCTCGTTATTGGCGGTCTGCTGATACCAGACGGCCAGTGTCCGCACGGCGATATTGTCCGGTCGCTCGATCCATACGGCCACATAGGGGCGGTGATAGGAGGCGCCCGACAGGCGCGGAATCTCGACCGACACATTCAGGTCGGCCGCCAAGGCCGGTCCGGCGACGGCGGTCGCGGCGGTAGCAGCCAGAACGGGCAGGGCGTGTGCGAGGGTGAGCTTGCGCATGGGCGAATGTCCGGTGAGCGGTCAGTGAATGAAGATGAGGGCGATGACGACGGGGATCAGCAGACCAAGCCCCAGCAACGGCCAGGTCGAGGGCCTCTGACGCGCATGCAGCCAGGTCAGGCCGCAACCGGTGACCGCAAAAACGATGCACGCCACGGCAAACACATCGATGAACCAGAACCAGACCGCCCCGGTGTTGCGCCCCTTGTGCAGGTCGTTGAGATAGGCGACCCAGCCTCGGGTCGTCCGCTCATGCACCGCCTCGCCCGTCGCGCGGTCGATCGTCAGCCACCCGTCGCCGCCCGGCTCGGCCAGGGCGACGTAGACTTCGTCCGGCGTCGTCTCGGTCGGGCGACCAGAGATGGAGACCTTCAGCGCTTCGGAGGCCCAGCGGGCGACGGCGTCGGGCACGGGATCGGTCGTCTCTTCCGGAAAGGCCTCCAGCCGCTCGACCAGGGGCGCGGGCAGGGTGGCGGTCTGTTCGGACACGACTGGCGTGGCCGGGATCGAGGCCGCGTGGTTCAGGGTGATGCCGGTGACTGCGAACAGGAACAGGCCGACCAGGCTGATCGCCGCCGAAATCCAATGCCACTGATGCAACTGCTTCAGCCAGAACGACCGTTTGGCGTTCAGGGCGGCTTTGGGCTTGGCAGGGGCTGCGGCGGTATCGGTCACCAGCGTTATTTGCCGAAAGTGAGAACCATTTGCAAGTGGGGGTCTGTGAGCCCTCTAACGCGCCAGTCTGATCCCGACGCGCAGCGTCTGCGGCGGGCCGAATGAGGCGACGCCCGTTCCCGTCTCGGCCACCTCGACATCGGCGTTGAACAGATTGTCGGCGGCCAACCAGAAAGTGGCCGACGGCGACGCCGCCCATTCCACACGCGCATCGACCGTCGCCGCGGCCTCGAGCACCCTGCTGTTCAGATCGTCCTCGAACCGGCGGCTCTCCCAGCGTGCGTCGGCGGCAAGGGTCAGGCGATCCATCGGCGACCATTCCAGCCCGGCCGTCGCGCTCCAGATCGGAGCCTGGGCCGGACGCAGGTCCGTCAGCTGCGCCGCCGCCGGGCCGCCGTCGACCCGCGCATCCGTGGCCGACACGGCCCCTCGCAGGGACAGAGTCTCGCTCAAGGCCAAGCGCCCGTCGACCTCCAGCCCCGTCGCCTCGATGGTCCCCGCATTCTGGCGCTGGCGCAGCACCCCGCCCGCCGGGACGAAGCCCGCGCGGGGGAAGGTGCCGGGCCCCTGGCCGATGGTGACGTTGACGATGGCGTCCTCGATCCGGTTCCAGAAGACGGTGGCCGACAGGGACGCGTTCTCCCCGCTCCATCCCCAACCGCCCTCCACGCCGGTCAGACGTTCGGGCTCCAGCGCCGCATTGGCCTCGGTCAGGTCGTTGCCGACGCGGAACGGTCGGTGCAGCTCGTTCAGGGTCGCGGGACGAAACCCGCTGTAGGCCGCCGCGCGTAAAGTCTGCCCGCCGCCCAGATCGCGCCTTATGCCCAGACGGGCACTGACCACCTCGCCCGACCGGTCCGGATCTGTCTCGTCCAGCGTCGGCAAACCCGTCGCCCGATCACGCTCGAACCGTCTTCCGTTGCTTGTGGACCAGCGGTCGTAGCGCAGGCCACCGGCAACCAGCCAAGGCCCCGAGGTCCATGACCCGTCGCCATAGAGCCCCGCCACCGTCGTCTCGCCGCCCGCGATCCGGTCACGCGTGAAAGCGCCGTTCATGTAGCGGAACCGCTCGCGCGTCTCGCCCTCGGCCAGCCGCGCATCCGCCCCGACCTCCCACTCCAGCCGCCCGCCGAAACCGGCATCCCCGATCCCGCGCAAGGCCGCGTTCACGCCCCAGCCGGTGGCAGGCGTCTCGAACTGATCGTTGGCGGGCGTCGTCGTGGCCCGGTCCGCCGAGACGGCCACGGAGGTATTGGCCAGATCGCTCTCCCGACGCCAGGCCTGCAACCGCCAGCCCGGCCGGTCGATCATCGGGGCTGTCGCCGCCGTCACGCTGAGGCTGTTGCCCGACGCTGTCGCCCGCGCCCCGGCCAGCCCCGAGCCGCGCTCTTCCTCGAAGGTCGAGGCGCGAAACGAGACCGTCGCAGCGCCCACCGGCACATCGGCCCGCAAAGCCGCGCTTTTCACCTCAAGATCGAGCGCCGTATCCGCCGCACCGGCCGCATCGCCACGCACCGGCACATAGCCGTCGCTGGTCTCATACAGGGCCGAGCCGACAAGCTGCACCGGCCCCAGCATCGCAACGCCCGCACCCGCTGCCCGCGCGCCGCCACGCTCGGCCAGCGACACATCCAGCACCGACCCACTGTCCCGCTCACGCAAGGCGATCACCCCCGTCAGCGCTCCGGCTCCATAAGGTCCCGCGCCCGCCCCGCGCACGATATCGAGACCGGACAGGCTTTCGGTCGGCACCTGGGACCAGATCACCCAGCCCCCGAAAGGATCGTTCAAAGGCACACCGTCCAGCGTCACCAGCGTTCGCCCGGCACCTGACGGCGCGATCGCCCGTAGTGATATGCCCTGGGTCGTCGGATTTGCCGCAAGGCTGGTCGTGCGCCGGAACAGCGACACGGCCGGAACCTGGGCCAGGGCCTCGTCCAGCCGCGCCTGATCCGAAAGATCGCCGACAGTCAGTCGCGTTACCGAAAATGCGGCTTCACTGGCGGCGGGAGGCAGCCGGGCGGCGGTGACCACCACCTCTGGCAACTGGGATACGGCGGGCGGAGGGGGAGGAGGAAGCTGGATCATTGCCCGCGACAATACCGCAAAGGCAAAGGGGTTGCGTGGCCCAAGACGAGTTAGGCCGCGTCAGAGCGACCCGCCCGGAACTTCAGGCCGCCCGCGATACCTCGGCGGCGACAGGCGTCAGGGCGCGTCGGATAGCCGCCAGAAGCACATCCGGCTGAATGGGTTTCTGAACAACGCCGTTCATGCCTGCCGCCAGATATTCGATTTCGTCACGCGGATCGGCATTCGCTGTCAGGGCGACGATGGGGATCAAGGCCTGCGTTGCGCCCGACGCCCTGATGGCGCGTGTCGCCTGCACGCCGTCCATGACCGGCATCTTCACATCCATCAGGACCAGGTCGAAGGGCCGCAGACCCACGCTTTCAAGGGCCTGCGCCCCGTCCTCGGCCGTTTCGTGCGTGCAGCCGAACATCTCCAGCAACTTGCCCGCGACGAACCGATTGGTGGCGTTGTCGTCGACCACCAGAACATGCAAGGTCTCGTGCGGCGTCGGTTCAGGCACCGCCTCAACCGCGCCGCGCATTTCCGGCCCGGCGCAGGGCAGGTCGAGTTCAAAGCGGAAGCGTGCACCACCCTGCGGCGATCGCTCCACAGCCAGCGCGCCCTGCATCCGCTCGACGATCTGGCGACAGATAGCCAGCCCCAGACCCGCTCCCGCCCCCTCGCGACCGGCCTTGCCTGTGTTGAAGGGCTGGAAGATGGTTCGCGCGGTCGCTTCGTCGATACCCGGGCCACTGTCGTCTATCGTTCCCGTCAATCCAACCACGCCATCGCGCCAGGCGCTGGCCAGATGGACGGAGACCTCACCGGCTCGGGTGAACTTCAAGGCGTTGCCGATCAGATTGTTGAGCAACTGCTTCAGCCGCATCTCGTCGCCCATGACCCAGTCATGACCGGTTGTGTCACAGCGAATACTCAGGATCAGGCCTTTCTCCTGGGCCCGAGGTGTCCACAGGGCAGCCAGATCCGCAGCGATGCCGTCGATGTGGACGGGCGCGGTCTCGAAACTCATCAGCCCGGCCTCGGCCCTGGACATGTCCAGAGCATCGGTCAGCAGTCGCAGCAGGCTGTGGCCCGAATCCAGAATGGTCCGCGCATAGGGCCGCATCGTCTCCTGGGTCAGCTCACGCTCCATCAGGGCGGCCACACCCAGTACGCCGTTCAGGGGCGTGCGGATCTCATGGCTCATCACGGCCAGAAACTCGGACTTGGCACGGCTGGAGGCGCGAGCCTCGGCCTCGGCGCGAACCAGGTCCTGGGCCAGTTCGCTCATGGCCTCTGCCCGGCGTTTGTGGATGGCGCTGCCGGCCTGAAGCACATGCACCCCCGCGCCGACGCCCAGATATCGGCCCGCCCGTGTGACCACGAAACCGTTCAGCAGCCCGCCCAGATTGGCCGCATCTATACTTTCGAACAGGATTTCTGCGTCTGCATCGGCGTCCAGCACGCGCGGACTAGCATCCATAAAGATCGATGCCGGGCGGCGGGCATACAGGGCGCGCCCGAACTCGGCGGCCATCTTCAGGGTAAAGGCATTGCGCTCGATAAGGCCCATCGGCCGCATCTCTTCATCGACAACAGCGATAACCAGAGTGTCCGCCTCACGCTGAAAGCGGTCGAAGACTTCGGCGCCGGGCGTGTCGGGGCCCACGGGGGGCGCGACGCTGGCAAAGTCTCCGATCCGGGCCATACGCTACTCCTGTGGGCAGCGAGCCATAGACGCGGGACCTTTAACGGCAGCTTTGCCGTTCATGAAACTTTCGCGATATTCTGTTTAAATACAGTCCTTAAGCGGACGGTTTCAGCCGCTCGACGAGGTTCGCTGCGAAATCGGACAGGGTGTCGTCCCGCGCGCCCATGACCACGATCCGGTCGCCCGCTTGCGCCAGCGCGATCAGGCGGTCGCCGCATGCCTGTCGCGTGGCCAGAGCCTCGGCACGATGATCATGGGCTCGCACGCCTGCCGCTATGTCCTCGCTGCCGACACTGCGATCCGTGGTCCCGCCATAGTATACGGGCTCTGGCATCAGCAGGACATCGTCGGGCCGCATCAGACCGGCGAACCCTTCGATGAACTCAGACTTCATCAGCTTCAGCGGTCCGAAGCCATGCGGCTGGAACAGGATCAGCAGCCGCCCGTCGAAGGCGTGCAGGGTCTTCAGGGTGGCGGCAATCTTGTCGGGGTTGTGGGCGAAATCGTCGATGACGGTGACGCCGCCGGCCGTCCCCACCACCTCCATGCGCCGCCGGATACCGGCAAAGGTCTCCAGCGCCGCGACCGCCTCGGCCAACGGCACACCCAGCGCCGTCGTCGCGCCCAAGGCCGCCAGGGCATTGGCGACATTGTGGGCCCCGGGCACATTGAGGGTCACGGGCAGGTTCGCGCCGCTTTTGCGATCTTTCAGCTTGAAGGTCATCCCTGTCGGCTGCGGCACCAGATCGTGCGCCGACAGATCGGCATCCTCGTTCCCCAGAGCGAAGGTCAGAACCGCATCAGGCCTCCCCGCCTCGACCAGGCCTTGTGCCAGAGCCGCCGTCTCCGGGTTGTCGAGGTTCAGGACAGCCCGGTCGGCCCGCCGGACGAAGCCGCCGAACAGATCGCGCAACTCCTCCATCGACTTGTGGTCCAGCGAGATATTGGAGACCACCGCCACCGTCGCGTCATAGGCGGCGATGGAGCCGTCCGATTCATCGACCTCCGAGACGAACAGGTCCTGACCGCCGATCAGGGCGCTGGCGAACGGGTGATCGCCATCGACAAAATTCCTCATCACCGCCCCGTTCATGACGGTCGGCGCGCGCCCGGCCTGATGCAGGATCCAGGCGACCATGCCGGTGATGGTGGACTTGCCGCTGGTGCCAGCAATGCCGACCGAGGTCGGGGCGGCGTTGAACAGCTGTGACAACATCTGCGGTCGGGTCACGATGCGTGCGCCGACCCGCCGGGCCGCGCCGATGTCGGGCACCGTATCCTCGACCGCACCCGTGGCGATGACGACCTGCTCAGCGCGGGTTACGCCCGATCCGTCCTGCGGATGCAAGGCGATCCCCTGACCGCGCAGCCAGTCGAACTTCTCCGGCGTGCGCCCCTGGTCGTTGGACCGATCCGAGCCCTCGACATGGCCGCCACGCGACTGAACGATCAGGGCCAGGGGCAGCATGCCCGAGCCGCCGATACCGCAGAAGAAATAGTCGTCTTGATGCACGCTTGATCTCGGGGGGCGAAACCGGGGAATGTCGGGCGGCCTGACTAGCACGGGCAAGGCGCGAGACCACACCCTATGAAGATCGGCATCGTCAACGCCAGCTCCCGCTTCGACCGCAGTCGCGCCGAGGCTGTCCATACCTGGATGGCCGATCATTATCCGGACGGCAGCGTGTCTGTGGTCTTTCACCCGGCCTGCTTCCTGAAACACGGGCATTTCGGCGGCGATGACGCGACGCGCGCCAGTGCCTTCGTGGAGTTCGCCAACGACCCGCGGCTGGATGCGATCTGGTTCGCGCGCGGCGGCTATGGGTCGTGCCGCATCGCGGAGGCTGTCCTGCCGCGCCTGACCGATGTGGCGCGGACCAAACGCTATCTGGGTTATTCGGATGCGGGCAGCCTGCTGGCCCTACTCTACAAGGCCGGTTTTCCCCATCTGGCCCACGGTCCCATGGCGTCGGACGCCGTGCGCGAGGATGCCGCCGCTTTTCGTGCACTGCGCTGGCTGACCAAGGGCGACCGCGAAGGGTGGGAGCCGACGCTGCACACCGATCCGCGGCCCGCTGTGGCCTTCAACCTCAGCATCCTGGACGCCCTCGTCGGC
The DNA here is from genome assembly GCF_058725425.1 of Brevundimonas sp. DW-iso22. Taxonomy (NCBI): domain Bacteria; kingdom Pseudomonadati; phylum Pseudomonadota; class Alphaproteobacteria; order Caulobacterales; family Caulobacteraceae; genus Brevundimonas; species Brevundimonas sp. DW-iso22. Next base: position 43,795 of record NZ_JBZXEB010000007.1, read on the forward strand.
ACGGCGCTGGAGCCCGATCTGACGGGGCACGTCCTGATGCTGGAGGATGTGGCAGAGCCGCTGTACCGGATCGACAGGATGATGTTTCACCTGACCGGCCAGGCGTCGATCCGCCGCGTTGCGGGCATCCGGCTGGGGCGGGTGTCAGACATCGTAGAGAACGATCCCGACTTCGGCCTGACGGCGGAGGAAATCGTCCGCTACTGGTGTGCGCGTTCCGGCATCGCCTGGCTGGGCACCGCCGACATCGGTCATGATACCGCCAACCGGATCGTGCCCTTCGGCCCGCGTTAGCCAGACTGTTCGCCTGTCGGGTGAAGGGGTTCGACGGCGCTCTGCACTCGTGGTCCTTTTGCCTTGCGTCCGGTTGCACACGGACGGCGAGCCGGGCGTCCGGGACGTCAGGTTCGGCCAAGGGGCCTGATGGATGTCGGGGGGCATCCATCAGGTCGCCGTTGCCCGCGACAAACGCGCTCTGGCATCGCCCCGCCCCAGCCGCCATGTTGAAGCGGCATGAACCGCCGCAACCTCCTGATCCGCGCCGCAGGACTGGCCGCCGTCGCCGGCGCGGCCTGGTGGGCCCGCGATAATCTGCTCTGGCCAAGGCCCGACCTGACCTTTGCCGACGGTCATGCGACGCCGTGGACCCCCTATGCTCGCCGAGCCAATGTGCCGACCATCCGGGCGACGATCGAGGGCCGGGACGTCATCGCCCTGATCGACACAGGGGCCCAGTATTCCGCCGTCGACCGCGCCTTCGTTGCCAGTCTGGGGGAGCGGCAGAGGTCGATGTTCGACATGCCCATGCTGGCCTATGGCGTCGGCGGCGGCTCCCAGGTCGGGCGCGGCACGACCCTGGACGTCGATCTGCCTGGACTGCAGATCGCAGGCCTTCGCGCCGCCATCCTCGATCTCGGTCCGCTGGCGGCCGAGGAGGGTCTGGCGACGCCACTGATCCTCGGGCGCGACGTGCTGGAGCATCTGATCCTGGCTCTGGATGCGGATCGTCGGCACGTCCGGCTGATCACGCCAGATGCCTTCGTCCAACCCGAAGACATGATCGAGGTGCCCGTGGTCCGGGACGGCAACGCCCTGAGCGCCGAGGTCACGATCGAGGGCAATGCGCTGCAGGCCGTCATCGACACAGGCTCATCTGCCCTGCTCAGCGTCTCGCAAAGGTCGGCCGCCGGCGTGGGCCTGCTGGATGGTCGCCCGCGCGAGAGCGGGATCAGCCTGGTCCTGGGCGGGGCCATGCGCGCCGATACCGTCGAGGCCCGCACCGTCACCTTCGCCGACCAGTTGTACCACCGCGTCCAGATCGGCGTCTTCGAACAGCCGCCCCTGCCGAACTTCCCCGACGGCTTGGTTGGGATGGAGGCCTTCACCGGGCGTCGTGCGGCCCTGGACCTGGGGGCCGGTCGGCTGCTGATCTCGCGGCAGCTCGACCTGACGGTGGGTTAGGCCGCCACAGCTTTCATCGACACCGACATGTCTGCCAGCTTGTCCGCATCCACCACAGTGGCTCGGGCGATCAGCTGCCGGCCCGCCATGAATTCGGCCGGCGCATTCACCGCCTCGACCGACACGATCCGGTCACCCGCCAGATGGAAGACGGCGAAACCGACGGGATCTGCATCAACGTCCGCCACACCGCGCACGATCTGGCGGTCGGCCCCGTCGGGCAGTCCCGCGATCTGCAGCTTCAGCTCATACTGGTCGGACCAGAACCACGGAACCTCGGGCGCGGGCGCGGGGCGTCCGGTGATGGCGGCGGCGGCCTGCTTGGCCTGCTCCAGCGCATTGGGCACGCTCTCCAGCCGGTGGCGTAGCGCCCCATGCACCGGGATCGGGCGGTGGGTCGCATCGCCTATGGCCCAGATGGCGGGGTCGCTGGTCCGCGCCGCCTCATCCACGACAATGCCGTTCAGGCATTCCAGCCCGGCCTGGTGCGCCAGCGCCTCATTGGCCATGGCCCCCACCCCGACCAGAATCGCATCCGCCTCGATCAGCTGTCCATCAGCCAGCCGAACGCCGTCCTCCTCGAACGCCGTCACCTCGGCCCCGGTCAGGATATCGACGCCCTGGGCGCGATGCCAGGCGGTGAAGAAGGTCGACAGGGTCTCCGACGCCACGCGGGCCAGCACCCGCTCCATCCGCTCGATCACGACGACCTCGGCCCCCAGGGCGCGGGCCGACGCCGCTGCCTCCAGCCCCACATAGCCACCGCCGACCACCGCCAACCGCTTGCCGGGCCCCAGCACCGCCTTCAGCCGTTCGGCATCCTCCAGCGTCCGCAGTTCGATCAGTTCGGGCCAATCAGCCCCGGGAATGGCCAGCTTGCGGGCCACCGAGCCGGTGGCCAGGATCAGGGCGTCATAGGTCTCGGTCGTGCCGTCCGAAAAGGCCACGCTGCGCCCCGCCCGATCGATGGCGGTCGCCGTCACGCCCAGCCGCAGATCGATATTCTGTTCGACATAGAAGCTGTCGGGCCTCAGCAGCAGATCGTCCCGCTCCGCATGTCCCTTCAGCCAAGCCTTGGACAGGGGCGGACGCTGATAGGGCGGCACGGTTTCCGATCCCGCCAGCACGATCTGCCCCTCAAATCCGTACTGCCGCAGCAGCGCCGCTGCCGTCCCGCCCGCATGCCCCGCGCCGATGATCACAACCTTGTCCATGAGGCTCAGATAGAGAGGCCTGCGACACCTTTCCATCCCGAACTTCGCCCCTTGACCGTTCCAGCGTTACACCATAGTGGAACGCTTCATGACCGACGCCGCGACCCGCCCCGCCGCCGACACGACCGTGAGCAGGGTCGCGCTCTATGACGCCCTGCTGACGCTGAAGACTCGCGAGGAGGTTCAGGCGTTCCTGAACGACCTGTGCACCCCGGCGGAACTGCGCGCCTTCGCCGAGCGCTGGGAGGTCGCCCGTCTGCTGGACAGCGGCGGCAAGTCGTATCGCGAAATCGCGGTGGAGGCCCATGCCAGCCCCACCACCGTCGTGCGGGTCGCCCGCTACCTCAAGGAAATGCCGCATCAAGGCTACCGCCTGGTGCTGGACCGGATCAAAGGCTGAGTTGATTACATGAGTACCGTGCAAGGGCGACTTCGCATCGCCATCCAGAAATCCGGCCGCCTGTCGGAACGCAGCCTGGACCTCGTCCGCGACGCGGGCCTGCGGGTCATCAAGGGCAATAACGACCTGCTGTATCGGGTGGAGAACTATCCGATCGACCTGCTGCGCGTCCGCGACGACGACATTCCCACCTTTGTGGCGGATGGCGTCTGTGACCTGGGCGTGGTCGGCGAAAATGTGCTGGAGGAGGCGCGCAACGGCGGCCCGGTGGCCGAGGTCGTCATGCCCCTGGGCTTCGGGCGCTGCACGCTGAAGATCGCCGTGCCCCCGACCCTGGCCTATGACGGCCCGGCATCGCTTGAGGGGCTGCGCATCGCCACCTCCTATCCCAAGATCCTGCGCCGCTATCTGAATGAGCGCGGCGTCGGCGCGGACATCGTCACCATGCGCGGGGCCGTCGAGGTCTCGCCCCGGCTGAAGCTGGCCAGCGCCATCTGCGACCTGGTCTCCACCGGCGCGACGCTGGAGGCCAACGGCCTGGTGGCCAAGGACACGGTGCTGGACAGCCAGGCCGTTTTGATCCGCTCACCCGTCGCCCCGGAACCGGGCCTGGCGCACCTGCTGGACAGCATCATCGAGCGGATGAGTGGCGTGGTGTCCTCGCAAGGAGCCAAGTACGTGATGCTGAACGCGCCGCGCTCGGCGCTGGATGCCATCACCGCCATCCTGCCGGGTGCAGGCTCGCCCACCGTCATGCCCCTGTCGGGCCGCGACGATGCCGTGGCCGTCCACGCCGTCTGTCAGGAGGCCGTCTTCTGGGAGACGCTGGAGAAGCTGAAGGCCGCCGGGGCCTCGGCCATTCTCGTCCTGCCCATCGAGAAGATGATGTGATGAAGCGCTTCGACTGGAATTCGCTGGACGACGTCGGCCGCATCGAAGCGCTCGCTCGTCCGCGCCAACGCACCGAAACCCGCGTCACCGACACGGTCCGCCAGATCATGGACGACGTGCAGGCCCGCGGCGGTCAGGCCGTCACGGACTGGAGCGTCAAGCTGGACGGTGCCCCGCCGCGTCGCCTGGCCCTGACCCCCGATGTCGTGGCCGAGGCGCGCTCCGCGCTGGCCCCCGCCGACACCCGCGCCATCCGCATGGCGGCAGAAAACGTCCGCATCTTCCATCAGGCGACGCGGCCCGAGGATTCCCAATGGGTCGAGATCACGCCAGGCGTCCGCTCGCGCTTGGTCTGGCGACCATTGTCCACCGTCGGCCTCTATGTGCCCGGCGGCTCGGCCCCTCTGTTTTCGTCCCTGCTGATGCTGGCCATTCCGGCCGAGGTCGCGGGCGTCGGTCGCCGCATCGCCGTGACCCCTCCGTCCAAGTCCGGTGCCCCTCATCCCGCCATGATCTTCGCCGCCGCAGAGGCCGGTCTGGACGACCTGTGGCTGGTCGGCGGGGCCCAGGCGATCGCCGCCATGACCTTCGGGGCCGAACTGGAGGACGGCACCATCCCGCCCTGCGACAAGCTGTATGGCCCCGGCAATGCCTGGGTCGCGGAGGCCAAGAAACAGGCATCGAACCGCCCCGGCGGTCCCGCCGTGGACATGCCGGCTGGACCCTCCGAACTGCTGGTCATCGCCGACCGCCGCGCCGATCCGGTTCTGGCCGCCGCCGACCTGCTCAGCCAGGCCGAGCACGATGCGGACGCCCAGGTCGTGCTGGTCTGTGACAGCGAGCGGATGATCGACGAAATCCTCGCCGAGGTGGACGAACAGATCGCCACCCTGCCCCGGGCCGACATCGCCCGCGCTTCCCTGGCCGAAGCCCGCGCGATCCGGGTGCCGGACCTGGACACCGCCTGCGCCGTCTCCAACGCCTATGGCCCCGAACACCTCGCGCTCCAGACCGAGGACGCCGAGACGCGTGTGGACAAGATCACCGCCGCCGGAGCCGTCTTCGTCGGGGCCTATGCCGCCGAGACGCTCGGCGACTATGCCGCCGGCCCCAGCCACGTCCTGCCCACCGACGGCGGGGCCAGGACTTTGGGCGGCGTCACCACGGCCAGCTTCATGACGTCCATGTCGGTGCAGTCGGTGTCCGAGAAAGGCGCGGCCGCCCTGGCCCCCGTCGCGGCCCGGTTGGCCCGGCTGGAGGGTCTGGAAGCGCACGCACGGGCGGCGGATCTGAGGGTCGAGGCATGATCGCCAACCTGCCCGCCCCTTTCGCGCCCCTCGTCTCCGGCGGCGAAGGGCTGGACCGCTATCCGGCCCAGCCCGCAGCGCTCGCCGCCCGCATGGCCGAGATCTATGGCGTCGCCATCGATCAGGTCCTGCCCGTGCGCGGCCTGACCCATGGGCTGGAGCTGGTCTATCGCCTCGCCGCGCGCGAGGGCATGGCCGTCGAGGCCCCGAAGGCCCAGCCCTATTCCACGCTGGCGGACATCTATGCCCGGCGCGGCACCACCGCCGAGACCGGGGCCGTCATCCTGCGCGCCCTCGGCTCGCCCGACGCCGTGGCCGAGATGGCCGAGCGGGTCGCCCCCGCCCTGCTGATCGTCGACGAAGGCATGGCCGAGTTCACCTCTGCCGCGTCGGCGGCCACCGTCATCGGCGACCACGCCAATCTGGTGGTGCTGCGCAGCCTGTCGCTGGCCTATAGCCTGGCGGGCGCGCGGGTCGGGGCGGCCTTGGGACAACCCCAGACCCTGGCTCGCCTGGCGTCGGTCATGGAACCCTACGCCCTGCCCGAGGTCAGCATTCGTCTGGCGCTTCAGGCCCTGGACCCGTCGCGCCTGCTGGAAACCCGCGAGCGCATCGCCGCCACGGTGCGCGAACGCGAGCGGCTCTCGAAAGCCATCGCCCGCGAGATGACGGTCGAGGCCGGTGTCGGCCCTGTCCTCATGGTCCGCCCCTCCGATCCCGCCGCCGTGCTGACAGCCCTGGCCCGGTTCGGCGTCGTGGCCGAACAGGCGGGCGAACGGTTGCGCCTGCCCGTCTCCTCGCGCCCGGAGATCAACGACCGCCTGCTGGCCGCGCTCGACCTGGCTCCCGGCCAGACCCGCGCCAACCGCACCGGACAGGCCGTACGCGACACCAAGGAAACCCGTATCGTCTGCGCCGTCGATCTGGACGCGACCGGCCCGGTCAGTATCCACACCGGCGTCGGCTTCTTCGATCACATGCTGGAGCAGGTGGCGGCGCACGGCGGCTTCTCGATCCGGCTGTCGTGCGAGGGCGACCTGCACACCGATCCGCACCACACCATCGAGGACAGCGCCATCGCCCTGGGTCAGGCCCTGAAACAAGCCCTCGGTGAAAGACGCGGCATCGCCCGCTACGGCTTCGTCCTGCCGATGGACGAGGCCAATGCCTCGGTGTCCATCGACCTTTCGGGTCGTCCCTATCCGCTGTTCGAGGGGACGTTCACGACGCCCTTCATCGGCGACTACCGGACCGATCTCACCGCCCACGTCTTCCGCTCGCTGGCCGAGGCCATGGGGGCGGCGGTGCACATCAGCGTCACCGGCAATGACGACCACCACAAGACCGAGGCGGTCTACAAGGCCTTCGGCCGCGCCCTGCGTCAGGCCATCCGCGTCGAGGGCGACGTCGTGCCGTCGACCAAGGGGGTTCTGTGATCCCCGTCACCGTCCTCTCCTACGGTGCCGGCAATGTCGCCTCGGTCCAGTTCGCTCTGGAACGGCTGGGGGCATCCGTGCGTCTGACCAGCGATCCCGCCGACATCGCCGACGCCGAACGATTGATCCTGCCCGGTGTCGGGGCCGCCGCCTATGCGATGGAGCGTCTGGAAACCCTGGGCCTGGTCGAGGCCATCCGCGCCTTTCCACGCCCATTGCTGGGCGTCTGCCTGGGCCAGCAACTGCTGTTCGACGCCAGCGCCGAGGGCGACGGCGTCGAGACTCTGGGGCTCATTCCCGGACACGTCACACGCTTCGAAATCGACCCTTCCCTGCCCGTGCCGCACATGGGCTGGTCCCGCCTGGAGGTCGTGCAAGACGACCCCCTGCTGGAGGGCGTCCAGCCTGGCGACTGGGCCTATTTCGTGCACAGTTTCGTCTGTCCCGACGGCCCGGCCACCCTGGCCCGCGCCGACTACGGCACCGTCGTCCCGGCCGTGGTTCGCAACGCCAACCGCTGGGGCTGCCAGTTTCATCCGGAGCGCTCGGCCAAGGCCGGGGCGCGCATCCTGCAAAACTTTCTGGGCCTGCCCGCATGATCGTCTATCCCGCCATCGACCTGAGAGCCGGCGTCGCCGTGCGCCTGATGCACGGGCGGTTCGATCAGGTGACCGCCTATGACACCAATCCGGCCGCGCGCCTGGCGGGCTTCGTCGCCTCGGGGGCCCAGTGGGCGCACATCGTCGATCTGGACGGGGCCGAGGCGGGCCACGCGGTCCAGCACGCCCTGATCGGCGAACTGGCCGGGGCCATCGACATCCGTATCCAGTCCGGCGGCGGGGTGCGATCCGCCGAGGATGTCCAGGCCCTGCTGGACGCCGGGGTCAGCCGCGTGGTGGTCGGTTCCCTCTCCGTCTCGGCCCCGAATACGGTCGCAGGCTGGCTGGAGCAGTTCGGGCCGGAGCGCCTGACCCTGGCCATCGACGTGCGCGCCGACGGCGAGCGCTGGGTGCCCTCGCTCAAGGGCTGGACCCAGGCGGCAGACATCGACCTGTGGGCCGCGCTGGACCGCTATCCGGCGGGGACCGCCAGGCACCTGCTGGTCACCGATGTCGGCCGCGACGGGGCCCTGACCGGTCCCAATCTGGAGCTGCTGACCGAGATCATCCTGCGTCGGCCCGACCTGAAGGTTCAGGCCTCGGGCGGCGTGTCCTCGCTGGAGGACCTGAAGGCCGCCCGCGCCATCGGCTGCGACGGTGCCATCGTCGGCCGGGCCATCTATGAGGGGCGGTTCACCGTGGACGAAGCGGTGGCGTTGCAATGACGGCCCATTTTGCATCAAGAAGGGCCGTCCAATGACGGCGAGACGCATCATTCCCTGTCTGGACGTGCGCGACGGGCGGGTCGTCAAGGGTGTCCGCTTCAAGGACCATGTCGACATGGGCGACGCCTCGGAACTGGCCGCGCGCTACCGCGACCAGGGGGCCGACGAACTGGTCTTCTACGACATCACCGCCAGCCCCGAGGGGCGCACCCTCGACTATGACTGGGTCAGCGATATCGCCCGGCTGCTGGACATCCCCTTCTGCGTGGCGGGCGGCATTCGCAGTGTGGAACAGGCCGCCCGCTGTCTGGACCACGGGGCCGACAAGGTCTCGATCAACTCCCCCGCCCTGGAACGCCCCGATCTGATCGGTGAGATGAGCGACCGCTTCGGTGCCCAATGTGTCGTGCTGGGTGTGGACTCCAAGCGCGCGGGCGACGACTGGGTCGTGCACCAATACACCGGCGACCCGACCGCCAGCCGGGGCGCGGGCCGCCGCACTCTGGACTGGATCGTGGAGGCGCAAGGCTTGGGGGCCGGAGAGATCGTGCTGAACTGCATGGACGAGGACGGCGTGCGGCGCGGCTATGACATCGCCCAGCTTCAGGCCGCCCGAGCCTGTCTGACCATTCCGCTGGTGGCCTCCGGAGGCGCGGGTGCGGCCGAGCATTTCCGTGATGTTTTCCAGCAGGCCGATGTGTCTGGAGCCCTGGCCGCCAGCGTCTTTCACTCCGGTGCCCTGGCCATCCCCGACCTGAAACGCCAGCTCGAGCGCGACGGCATAGAGGTAAGACTATGATCGACCCAGACACCCTCGACTTCGCCAAGGGCGACGGCCTGATCCCCGTGGTGGTGCAGGACGCCGCCACCCTGCAGGTGTTGACGCTCGCCTATATGGACCGCGCGGCCTTGGACGAGACGATCGCTTTAAAGGAAGCCACCTTCTATTCCCGCTCGCGGGGCGGGCGGTGGCGCAAGGGCGAGACCTCGGGCGACCGGCTGCATGTCGTCTCGATCACGCCCGACTGCGACGGCGACACCCTGGTGCTGAAGGTCAGGCCCGTCGGCAATGCCTGCCACCTGAACCGAGTCAGCTGTTTCGGCGACGAGGACGCGCCGGGTCTGGGCCGTATCGCCCGTCTGGAACAGACCATCGCCGAACGCGCGGCCGCCGATCCGTCGGAAAGCTGGACCGCCCGCCTGATCGCCGAGGGCCCCAAGCGCGTCGCCCAGAAGGTCGGTGAGGAGGGGGTCGAGACGGCCCTCGCCGGGGCCGCCGGTCCCGATGAGGAACTGACCAGCGAGGCCGCGGATTTGATCTATCACCTGCTGGTGCTGCTGCGATCGCGTAACTTGGTGTTTCAGGACGTGCTCGACGTGTTGGCCACACGCGCAAAACCGGCCAAAGACCCTGAGGGCTAGAGGGTCTGACGAGAGAGAAGGAGCGCAGATGGCGGCACTGGTGCTGTTCGGCGGCGGAGGCGATCTGGCCCTGCGGATGCTCCTGCCCTCGCTCTACTATCTGGAGCATGACGGCCTGCTGCCTGACGATCTGAAGATCATCGGCGCGGCCCGTTCCGAGGAAAGCCGTGACGACTATGTCGCCCGCGTCCGTCAGTCGGTCGAAAGCAAGGCCAGGGCAGACGACGCCTGGTCCGATGCGGCATGGGCCAAACTCGAGGCCCGCCTCGATTATCTGGCCGTCGACGCCACCTCGGCGCAAAGCCTGAAACCGCTCAAGGACAAGGTCGGCCCCGGCACCTGCACCAGCTTCCTGGCCGTCTCGCCGTCGCTGTATGCCCGCATCGTCACCGCCATGCGCGCCGCCGGCCTGGCCGAGGCCGACGACCGCGTCGTGCTGGAAAAGCCGGTCGGGCGCGACCTGGAAACCTTCCGCGAAATCGACGACGCCGTCGCCGATGCCTTCTCGGAACAGCAGGTGTTCCGCATCGACCACTATCTGGGCAAGGAGACGGTCCAGAACCTGATCGCCCTGCGCTTCGGCAACACCATCTTCGAGCCGCTGTGGAACAACCTGTCGATCGATCACGTCCAAATCACGGTGGGCGAGACCGTCGGCGTCGGGGACCGCTGGCCCTATTACGACGAGTACGGAGCATTGCGCGACATGCTCCAGAACCACATGCTCCAACTACTCTGCCTGGTCGCCATGGAGCCGCCCAGCGACCTTGAGCCCGACTCGGTCCGCAACGAAAAGGTCAAGGTGCTGCGCTCCCTGCGCCCAATCACCCATGACGAGGCCGAGCGCGTCACCGTGCGCGGCCAGTATGTTTCGGGCACCAGCGAGGGTCAGCCGGTCAAGGGCTATGACGATGAGCGCGGACTGGATTCGGACACCGAGACCTTTGTCGCCATTCGCGCCGACATCGACAACTGGCGCTGGGCGGGCGTTCCCTTCTTCATGCGCACAGGCAAGCGCCTGCCGGAAAAGCGCACCGAGATCGTCATCCAGTTCAAGGCCCTGCCCCACTCCATCTTCGACAACGACCGGGGCCAAGTGAAGGCCAATCGCCTGGTCATCGAACTGCAGCCACAGGAAGACATCTCGCTGTCGGTGATGAACAAGAAGCCGGGGCTGGACCAGCGCATGCAGCTTCAGCCCATCGAGATGTCCCTGTCCTGGGGTCAGAACGACAAGTCGGCCAAGCCGCCGCGCCGCCGCATCGCCTATGAGCGGCTGCTGCTTGACGCCCTGGCAGGCGACTCTACCCTGTTCGTGCGCCGCGACGAGGCCGAGCAGGCGTGGAAATGGGTCGATCAGGTCTCCGAAGCCTGGGAAGGTGCCGCCTTCAAGCCCAGGGACTATGTCGCCGGAACCTGGGGTCCACCGGAGGCCGATCTTCTGCTGGACCGGACCGGTCGGCGCTGGAACACCGGCAATGACTGATCACACCGCACCCGCCATCCGGGCCTTCGCCACCGGCACGGACTGGGCCGACGCCTGCGCCACCCTTCTGATCGACACCCTTGGCCAGGCCCTGTCCGAAACAGGCCGAGCCACCTTCGCAGGGTCCGGCGGCTCGACGCCTTCGCCTATCTATGCCCGGATGGCCGAAGCGGACCTCGACTGGTCCCGCATCGCCGTGACCCTGATCGACGAGCGCTATGTGCCCGAGACCTCGCCGGACTCGAACGCCGCCCTGCTCAAGCGGACGCTGCTGACCGGTCCCGCCGCCGCCGCGTCCTTCGTGCCGTTGTATCATGCCGAGGTCACCGTCGACCGGGCCGCCGCCCGCGCGGCTCAGGCTCTGGCTCCGCACGGCCGTCTCGACGCGGTCCTTCTCGGCATGGGGGAGGATGGCCATATCTGTTCCATGTTCCCCTACAGCCCGACCCTGAAGACGCTGCTGTCGCCCACGCTCAAGCCCACGGTTCTCGGCGTGCCGCAAGGCCGCGACGGCCTGGCCCCCAGCCTGGAGCGGCTGTCGATCAACCTGCCGTATCTGATGCAGGCGCGGCGTGTCGTTCTGGCCCTGACCGGTGCCGCCAAGCGCGACGTCTTCGAACGTGAAGCGGCGGGCGATCCCGCCATCCAGCCCATCGCCGCCCTGATCGCCGCCAAGGTCCCGCTGGATGTTCTGTGGACGGAGAAAGCCTGATGGCCAACCTGCACCCCGTCGTCGCCGAGGTCACCGCCCGCATCGTCGAACGCTCGCGCGCCACCCGCGCCGACTACATCCGCCGCATGGACGCCGCGCGCGACAGCGGGGCGGGCCGGGCCAAGCTGTCCTGCGCCAACTGGGCCCATGCCTTCGCGGGTCAGACCATTGCCGACAAGCTGACGGCGATGGACGGGTCCAAGCCCAATGTCGGCATCGTCACGGCCTATAACGACATGCTGTCGGCGCATCAGCCGTTCGAGCGCTTCCCCGCCGTCATCCGCGACGCGGTCCGCACCGTCGGTGCGACGGCACAGGTCGCGGGCGGCACCCCGGCCATGTGCGACGGTGTCACCCAGGGCCGTCCCGGCATGGAGCTGTCGCTGTTCAGCCGCGACCTGATCGCCATGTCGGCGGGCATCGCCCTGACCCACGACGCCTTCGACGCCGTCATGGCCCTGGGCGTCTGTGACAAGATCGTGCCCGGCCTGTTCATCGGCACCCTGGCGTTCGGCCACCTGCCCGTCGTCTTCGCCCCGGCCGGCCCCATGCCGTCCGGCATTCCAAATGCGGAAAAGGCCCGCGTCCGCGCCCTGTACGCCCAGGGCCAGGTCGATCGCCAGACCCTGCTGGACAGCGAGATCGGCAGCTACCATTCCCCCGGTACCTGCACCTTCTATGGCACCGCCAACTCCAACCAGATGATGATGGAACTGGGTGGCCTGCACCTGCCGTCCACCGCCTTCGTTCATCCCGAGACCGGCCTGCGTGACGCCCTGACCGCCGCCGCCGCCAGGCGCGCCGTCGAACTGGCTCGCAGTGGCGAGGGCCGGATGGCCGACGTCATCGACGAGAAATCCATCGTCAACATGATCGTGGCCCTTCTGGCCACCGGCGGCTCGACCAACCACGCCATCCATCTGGTCGCCATGGCGCGGGCGGCAGGCGTGCTCATCGACTGGACCGACATGGATCAGCTGTCGTCCGTGACGCCGCTGCTGGCCCGCGTCTATCCGAACGGCTCGGCCGACGTGAACGCCTTCCAGGCCGCCGGCGGCGTCGCCTTCGTGGCGCGCGAACTGGCCAACGCGGGCCACATCCATTCCGACGTGCACACCGTCATGGGCCAGGGCATCCACCACTATTTCCAGGAGCCGATCCTCCAGGACGGCGAACTGATCTGGAAAGACGGCGTCACGGAAAGTCTGGATACGGACATTCTGCGCCCCGCCTCCGACCCCTTTGACCGCGAGGGCGGCCTGCGGCTGGTCCAGGGCGATCTGGGCCGGGCCGTCATCAAGATCTCGGCGGTCAAGCCCGAGAACCGTATCGTCCAGGCCCCCGCCGCGGTGTTCGAGACCCAGGAAGACGCGCTTCAGGCCTTCAAGGACGGGAAACTGAACCGCGACGTCATCGTGGTGCTTCGTTTTCAGGGTCCCCGCGCCAATGGCATGCCGGAACTGCACAGCCTGTCGCCCGCGCTGGGCATCCTTCAGGACAAGGGCTTCAAGGTCGCCTTCGTCACCGACGGCCGCATGTCCGGGGCCAGCGGCAAGACCCCCTCCGCCATCCACGTCTCGCCGGAAGCTCTTGCCGGGGGCCTGATCGCTAACATTCGAGATGGCGACATCATCCGCCTGGATGCCGAGGCCGGGGTCCTGACCACGGTCGACATCCCCGATCTGGCCGGGCGCGGCCCCGTCGCACGCTCCAAGGTCCATGCCGAAGGCTCCACCTGGGGCTATGGCCGCGAACTGTTCGGAGCCTTCCGTCACGTCGTCTCGACCGCCGAAGAAGGGGCCAGCGTCTGTTTTGGCCTGCCCCCCGGCCAGACCGACCACAAAGACACGCCGCCCGACAACAACGTCAACGACCGGGCCGTGGACGCCTGAACCCCAAACGATCACAACGACCGGGCAACGGTCGGCTAGCTTAGTGAGGACTGCCTGATGACGGTGAACTGGGACAAGACCCTGCTGGTCGGGGACGTCGGCGGCACCAATGCCCGGTTCGCCATCGCCCACATGATCGACGGCAAGCCCGTGCTTGAGCATCACGAGAGCTTTCCGGCCTCGGAACACCCGACCTTCCTGGGCGGAGTCAAGGCCTTCATCGACGGCTGCGAGGTCAAGCCGACAGGCGGCGTCATCGCCGTGGCCGGGCCGGTCACCGACGGAGCCATCGACCTGACCAACTCGCCTTGGCAGGTTTCGGAGACCGAACTGGCCACCCTGGGCCTGAACCCCGTCAGACTGATCAACGACTTTGAGGCTCTGGCCTGGGGTGCCCCCGTCGTGCCGGAGGATCAGCTGGCTTCTCTAGGCGGTCCGGACGAGGGCGAGGGGCATTCCGCCATCGCCGTGCTGGGCCCCGGCACAGGTTTCGGCGTCTCGGCCCTGGCGCGCGATATTCATGGCAATGAAATCGCCATGCCGTCCGAAGGGGGCCACGCCTGTTTCGCGCCGGGCGATCCGATCGAGGACGAGATCCTGCGCATCCTGCGTCGCCGCTATGACCGTGTGTCCATTGAGCGGCTGATCTGTGGGCCCGGCCTGCTGAACATGCACCGCGCCCTGGCCGAGATCGACGGGCGCGAAACCCATATCGACGACCCGGCCCAGATCACGACCGAGGCGATGGAGAACCCCAACAGCGCCTGCGGGGCGACCCTGGCCCGTTTCTGCGCTGTCCTGGGGGCCGTGGCGGGCGACATCGCCCTGACCACCGGCGCACGCGGCGGCATCTATATCGCAGGCGGCATCGCACCGCGCATCCTGCCCTTCCTTCAGGCCAGCCCCTTCCGCGAGCGGTTCGAACGCAAGGGCCGGTTCGCTGACTATATGGCCGCCATCCCGACCAAGGTGATCCTGCACAAGCACGCCGCCCTGCTGGGCGCGGCTCGCGTGGCGTTCTCGGACGCCGGATGAAAAACTTCACGGGCGCGTGAACCGTTTGTGATCGGCGACGTTATTCCGGCCTCACTGGAGGAAACTACTCATGCGTAAACTGATCATCGCCGCCGCCGCTACCTTCGCCTTCGCTGGCCTCGCTGCCTGCGAAAACGCTGCCGAAAAGGAAGCCGGTGCACAGGCCGACGCCATTGAAGCGAACGCCAACGTCGAAGCGACCCAACTGGAAAACCAGGCTGACGCCGCTACGACCGATGCCGCGCAAGACGCTCTGAACGCCCAGGCCGACGCCGTGCAGGAAAATGCCGACGAACGCGCCGACGCCGTGGAAGCCGCTGCCGGCAACATGGACGGTGGCATGACCACCTCGAACACCCCCGCTCAGTAAGATCGGGCGTTCGCGTACCGGTCCCTGACCGGATGAACGATGTGAAGACCCCCGTCGCAATCGCGGCGGGGGTTTTTCGTGCCTGTCGTCAGTCGACGCAGATCGTCGCCTCGGCCTTGCCGCCCTCGACCGTGGTGTAGCAGCCGAAGCGGGTGCTGTTGGCCTGGCACTGGCCTACGGCAGCGGACCCGGCGTCGGGCGCGCCATTGACCTCTTCGATGCGGCAGTCGCCCTGGCAATCGTCTCCGTCCGTACAGCGACGACCGGCATCGGCGTAGGACACCACGCACTGCAAAGACTGAAGCCGTCCCTGCGGCAGCATCTTGCCGCCCCGGGCCGCACAGGCGGCCGCATCCGTGCCGGGCGCGGGTGTCTGCACCGCCGGCGTGTCGGTCGAGGCGGTCTGGGTCGGTGTGGTGGTCGGCACGGGTTGGCAGGCCGCCATCATCAGGGCTGCCGCCGCGATCAGTATACGCTTCATTCCACTCGTCCCTTGTCGAATCCGGTCCAGACGTCGTCGTAGTCCAACTGCATGGTCGGACTGGTTTGTGCCCATTCCGTGGTCCGGATCGGCATTCGGGTTTCGAACATGAAGGCCAGGGTGTTCTCGATCTTGACCGGCTTCAGATCCGCCGCGACCGCCTTGTCATAGCTGGCCTGGTCCGGACCATGTCCGCTCATGCAGTTGTGCAGGGACGCTCCGCCCGGCGCGAACCCGCCCTCCTTGGCGTCGTATTCCCCGGTCACCAGCCCCATGAACTCGCTCATGACGTTGCGGTGGAACCACGGCGGGCGGAAGGTGTCCTCGGCCACCATCCAGCGCGGCGGGAAGATCACGAAATCGCAGTTGGCCACGCCCGGCGTATCGGACGGGCTGGTCAGGACCGTAAAGATCGACGGGTCCGGATGGTCGAAGCTGACCGTGCCGATCGTGTTGAACCGCGCGGTGTCGTATTTGTAGGGCGCGTGATTGCCGTGCCAGCCGACGACGTCCAGCGGGCTGTGATCGAAGGTGGTGGTCCACAGCCGCCCCCCGAACTTCTGCACGCACTCGGTCGGCCGATCCACATCCTCATAGGCCGCGACGGGCGTCTGGAAATCCCGGGGATTGGCCAGGCCGTTCGAACCGATCGGTCCCAGGTCCGGCAGGCGGAAGGCCGCGCCATAGTTTTCGCAGACATAGCCCCGGATCGGGCCATCGCACTCCACCCGGAACCGCACCCCGCGCGGAATGACGACGATCTCGCCCGGCCGCGTGTCGATGCGTCCCATCTCAGTGACAAAGACCTGATGTCCCGCCTGCGAGACGATCAGCAGTTCGCCATCGGCGCAGTAGAAGACCCGGTCCACCATGGACCGGTTAGCGGCATAAAGGTGGATGCCCGTCCCGGCTCCCGCCTCCGCATCGCCGTTGCCGCCATAGGTGACCAGCCCCTCGACCCAGTCGGTCGGGTGATCGGGCATCGGCAGGGGGTCCCACCGCATCCGGTTGGGCGACGGCGGCGCATCGTGGAACGGCCCGGACCGCACGCGACCCTGGGCAAAGGGCTTGTAGGCCGGATGCTGGGCGCTGGGTCGCAGGCGATACAGCCACGACCGCCGGTTCTCTGACCGCGGTGCGGTGAAAGCCGTCCCCGAAAGCTGCTCCGCATACAGCCCCATCGGCACCCGCTGCGGCGAGTTGCGCCCCTCCGGCAAGGCTTCCGCCACCGCCTCGGTCGCGAAATGGTTGCCGAAACCGGACATGTATTCAGGCGCGTTGGCTCGCGTCATAGGCGTTCTCCCTTGGCGTAGGGTTTAGCGGGGCTCTCCCGCCGCGTCACCCACTGCCGATGCCTGTGGGGTGAGACGGACCGAAACGCGGATGGTTTGCGCGCCGATCAGGTCTTCGGAAGGCGAGCGCGTTCGTGCGATGGGCAAATTGCTCACAAAGCGCTCTGCAATGCCACGTGTTGCCACGGTGTCGGGCTCGACCGAAAGGATAACGCACCGTTCAAAAGCCCTATCCCGGCTGGGCAGCGGATGTTTCACGCAATCAAGCGTCACCCTCGGTCGGGCGGCATCAGCGGGTTCTGTCGCGGGCACAGTGGAGCATCCTGCTGACGCGAATGCCGCGATTATCAGCCCCACTCCACCTGCCGATTTCATCCTCAGAACCCCTTGGCCCGCGCCAGCCGTTCCGTATGGAACCCTGCATCCCCCAGCAGTTCGTTCAGCACCCGCACCCGCTTCATGAAGAGGCCGACGTCGAAGGCATCGGTCATGCCGACGCCGCCGTGCATCTGAACCGCCTCCTGCACCGCCAGTTCGGCGACGCGACCGGCCTTGGCCTTGGCGACCGAGACGGCCAGACCTGCATCCTCGCGTCCCGCATCCAGTCGCTGCAAGGCCCCCAGAACGGCGGCGCGGGCCAGTTCGATCTCGGTGAACAGATGGGCCGAGCGGTGCTGCAGGGCCTGGAACTCGCCGATCAGTTTGCCGAACTGTTTCCGGGTCCGCAGATACTCCAGCGTGGCCTGAAACGCCTGATCGCCCGCCCCGTTCAGCGAAGCCGCCGCGCAGGCCCGGCCCAGGTTCAGCGCGCCTTCCAGCAGCCCCTCGCCGCCATCGACCGCACCGACCACCGCGTCCGCATCGACCTCGACGTCGGTCAGCGTCACCCGCGCCGCATTGTGGGCGTCAACCATGACCGTGCGCTCGATCTCGACCCCCGCCGTCTTCGGATCGACCAGGAACAGCGTCAGCCCCTCATCCGTCTGCGCCGCCACGATCATGGCGTCAGCGATATGGCCGTCCAGCACGAAGCCCTTGGCTCCATTCAGTTTGAAGCCATTGCCCGATCGCTCCGCCGTGGTGGCTATTGCCGAGGGTCGATGCTTGGCCCCCTCGTCGACGGCCAGCGAAAGGATCGCCTCGCCCGCCGCGATGCGGGGCAGCCAGGCCGCCTGTTGCTCGGTCGACCCGCCATCGATCAGCACCTTGGCCGACAGCACGCCTGACCCCATGAAGGGCGACGGCGTCAGGGTCCGGCCCAACGCCTCAGCCACCACGCCCGCCTCGACCGCGCCCAGGCCGGTGCCGCCGTGCTCCTCGGGGATGATGACCCCCGCAAACCCCATCTCGCCGAACGCCTTCCACAGGTCGCGCGAGACGCCGTCGGCATCGTGGCTGTCACGCAGGGCCCGCAGATGGGCGATCGGCGCATTCTCGTTCAGGAAGCCATCGGCGGCCTCCTTCAGCATGGTCTGCTCTTCGGTCAGGATCAGCGGCAAGGTCTCAGGCTCCCGGCAGTTGCAGCAGGTGTTTGGCGATGATGTTCAGCTGGACCTCGCTGGTCCCCCCCTCGATGGAGTTGGCCTTGGTCCGCAGCCAGTCGCGGGCGGCGGTGCCCTCGCGCGAGCGTTCGCCTTCCCACTCCAGCGCATCCGAACCGCCCGAGGCCATGATCAGCTCGTGCCGCCGCTTGTTCAGCTCGGAGCCATAGTATTTCAGCATGGAGGCGATGGCGGGGTGGGCCTGACGCGCCTTGACCTGATCCCCCACCCTTTCCATCGACAGGTTGAAGGCGGCCATGTCGACGTCCAGATCGGCGATCCGTGCACGGAGGATGGGGTCGTCCAGACGCCCGTCGTCATCCAGCCCGACGCTGTCGCCCGCGACCTGGCCCAGCGGCCGTCCGGCCCCCAGGCTGCCCATGGCCCCGATCATCGTCCGCTCATGGGCCAGGAGCGCCTTGGCCACGTCCCAGCCGCGGTTCAGCGTGCCGACCAGGTTTTCCTTCTCCACCCGCACATCGTCGAAGAAGGTCTCGCAGAACGGGCTCTTGCCGCTGATCAGGACGATGGGGCGGGTCGAGACGCCGGGGCTGGCCATGTCGAACAGGACGAACGAAATCCCCAGATGCTTGGGCGCGTCCGGATCGGTCCGCACCAGGCAGAAGATCCAGTCGGCCTTGTCGGCATAGCTGGTCCAGACCTTCTGGCCGTTGACGATCCAGTGGTCGCCGCGATCCTCGGCCTTGGTCTGGATGGCCGCCAGGTCGGACCCCGCGCCGGGCTCGGAATAACCCTGGCACCAGCGGATCTCGCCGCGCACGATCTCGGGCAGGAAGCGCTTCTTCTGTTCCTCGGTGCCGAACTGCAGCAGGGCCGGGCCCAGCATCCAGATGCCGAAGGACGACAGCGGCATCTGGGCGTCGATGCGGCGCATTTCGCTGGCCAGGACCTTGGCCTCCTCGCGGCTCAGGCCCCCGCCGCCATATTCCGTCGGCCATTCCGGGGCGGTCCAGCCGCGCGCGCCCATGACCTCCATCCAGCGCTTGTGGGCCGGGGTCCGATAGGTGGCGTTGCGCCCGCCCCAGACCCGGTCCTCTTCGTTCTCCAGCGGCCCGCGGCATTCGGCGGGGCAGTTGGCCTCCAGCCAGGCGCGCGTCTCGGCGCGGAAGGTTTCCAGATCGGACATGACGGCCTCGCTTGCTTCCAGAGCGAGGACGTTAGCCGGTCCTTTTTGACAACGGAACCCACGATTTGACACATGGCGAAACCCGGCCAAGGCCCCATATCCCCGGCACACCCCTCACAGGAGACGACGATGGTTCAGGCGACATGGAACGGCACGGTGATTGCCCATAGCGACGACACCGTGGTGGTCGAGGGCAACCACTACTTCCCGGCAGATGCCATCACTGACGGCGTTCTGAAACCCAGCGACACCAAATCCACCTGCCCCTGGAAGGGCACGGCCAGCTATCATACCGTCGTCGTGGACGGTCAGGAGAACCGCGACGCGGCCTGGACCTATCCCGAGCCCAAGGACGCGGCCAGGGAGATCAAGGGCCGTATCGCCTTCTGGAAGGGCGTCACCGTCGCCTGACCCTCACCCCCTCTCTCCCCCTCTAATCAAGGCCCTCGCATGACCCGAACCCTCAGCATCGACTTCGTCTCCGACGTGGTCTGTCCCTGGTGCGTGGTCGGCCTGGGCGGGCTGGAACAGGCGCTGGCCACCGTCCGGGCCGAGGGGATAGAGGCGACCGTCACCTTCCAGCCGTTCGAGCTGAACCCCGGCATGGCCCCGGAGGGTGAGAACATCGGCGAGCACATCGCCCGCAAATACGGCTCCACCCCCGAACAGTCGGCCGCCAACCGCGCCATGATCACCGAACGGGCCGAGGACGCCTGGCCGGGGTTTGCGATGCGGATGGGTCCCGACAGCCGCATCTGGAACACCTTCGACGCCCACCGCCTGCTGCACTGGGCGCACGAAACCGGCGGCGCCCCCGCCCAGCGCGCGCTGAAGGAGGCCCTGTTCCGCACCCACTTCACCGACAACCGGTCCTTGACCGATCCGGACGTGCTGGCCGACGCCGCCGCGGCCGCCGGCCTGGACCGGGCCCGCGCGGTCGAGGTCCTGTCCGACGACCTGTATGCGCCCGCGGTCCGCGCCGCCCAGGCCCTGTGGCGCGCCCGCGGCATCTCCGCCGTCCCCGCCGTCGTCATCGAGGGCCAGTATCTGATCAGTGGCGGCCAACCGGCCGAGGTCTTCGCCGAGGCGCTGCGCAAGGTGGCGGCGGCGTAGCTGGCTTAATCCTCCCCCATCGGGGGTGGAGGAAGGGTCGCATGCGACCCGACGACCGGACCGCGAAGCGGTGGAGGGGGCACACCCTCGACCCGCTGCCTTATGGCGAACAACACGCCCTCCAGATTCCCCATCACATCCCTCGCCGCGACGCGGTACACCGCCACCCCGCGCAGGTTCAGCCACGCCGTCCGCCGCGCATCGTGCGCCATCTGGTCCGGATGTTCGTGCCCTTGCCCGTCCACCTCGACCGCCAGCCCCGCCGCCTCGCAATAGAAATCGAGAATGTAGGGCCCGATCGGATGCTGCCGCCGAAACCGCGCGCCAGCCAGCTTGCGTCCCCGGATCGCCTGCCACAACACCACCTCCGGCAGCGTCAGCTTGCGCCGTAGCTCTTTCGCACGCTCGACGGTTTTCTGCGGCGGATACATGGAACGACGCTACCAAATCCTCCCCCATCGGGGGAGGTGGCTCGAAGCGCAGCGGAGAGACGGAGGGGGCTAGCAGCAGCACCAGTCTCCCAAACACCGCACACGCATCCAGCCCCCTCCACCGCGAAGACGCGGTCCCCCTCCCCCGATGGGGGAGGATTTAGAAACAGAGTCCACTCAGTCCACTCGGTCCACTTCGGCGGGTGAGTGGAGGTAGTCCCAGCGGCGTTGTTCCTGCTCCATCGCCTGATCCTCCTCGACCGCCTCGGCGTCGAGGATGAGGCGGACGCGGCGCCAGCGCAGGGCCTCGGCCGCCTGGCCGCGCAGGACGGCGCGCTGCATCCGGCGCCAGGCGACGAAGGACAGCTGGCGCAGCTCGACCCGGTCCAGGTCGCCGTCGATCTCGTGTTCCAGCAACACACCCTCGTCATCGGGGTCCAGGGTGTTTGGCGGGGTGCAGGGCTGGTCCGTGCGCCGCCAGCCCTCGCGCGCCGCCCGGTTGCGCATGGCCGTCAGCCCCACCCCGTGCCGCCGACAGACCTCGATCCCCGGCAGGCCCGACAGATAGTCCTCCCGCACCCGCCCCCAGACCTCATCCGGCGCACTGCGCCCCTTGCCGTACAGCGTGGGTGATCCGTCTGCCATCTGTCTGCCTCCCCGTTTGCGAACGGAGGCAGGGCTAGCATGCGGCTACGTCAGGATCGGTCGTAGGGCCTGCGGTAGAGGCGCTGCGGGTGGCACGCTGGATAATACGGGTGCCCGCCGTGGTGGTGGAAGGGAAGTGGCTGATCTCGTGCGGAAGCCGGCGGTAGTGTTTGAGGAGGCGTTGCGGGAGATGTCCTGGGAGAAGTGAGTGAGGGGCAATCAAATCGCTATTGGATCGGGCTGCAATTATATGCGACTGAATCCCTTGATAATCACCACATTGATCAGGTTGAATTATTCGCGGTCAATGTCAGCGCATTCTTGGTTCACCATTTGGAAACCGTGTTTGTTGGTTGACGTTTAAACGCTAGAGCCATACATAGACATCTGACGACGTGGGCTTAACGCCAGCATCGGATATGGGTTGAAACTTCGGTTTGGGCCCTTTCTGAGGGAGATGCTGTCGGGACGCCTCATCCTAGTTGCCGGGCTATTGGTACCTAACACTGGCAATGAAGACACGAGAGCCGAGCGCTCAATCGTCCATCGACCCTCACAGCTGAATTAGGTTCCCCTTGCGCCCCATAGTCGGTGCGAGGGGATGCCTATCTCAGGCAATCATCAATCAATACATTGATGTAGCGTCCTTTGGGACGCTTCGTTGCGATCTTCTCATTTGGGTCGCATCGGCAATAAAACGAGTAATCGCCGCCCAAGTCGCTACGATCACCGGGCCGAACGTCCCAATGAAATTCGTCGTGATAGCTACAGCCAAGCCGATAGTGTTTTGAGAGCGCCAGTGCCGGATCGTGTTCGTCGGATGCGCTACCGTGGCGAGCATTACCTTTGGCCGGAGCGAACCGTAAATCCGATCGAGCTTTGAAGTTATTCTGACTCTTGTCCCAATTTTGGCGGCGGAATGCTGTTGCAACTTTGTCTGGCTCAGCGCTTCCAAGTGCGTTGAGCAACATCTTGTCTACCAGTCGTCCGGCTCCGAAATTCAAGGGAGGGAGAAGGAAAGGGCTCGCTCCTTGGCCATACGATTGTGCAATTCTTGGCAAGGCAGCGACGGCCGCACGGATGGCAGCCTCCAAATAGGCCGCCGTTCCTTCCGCAGCGCCGTAAACCCCCTGAGGAATTTCGATGGCGTAGGTCGAAAAATGCAGGCGTTTCAATAGGCGACCTGAGTCGGGACCCGCCTGATAAGCGAGG
Organism: Brevundimonas sp. DW-iso22; assembly: GCF_058725425.1. Taxonomy (NCBI): domain Bacteria; kingdom Pseudomonadati; phylum Pseudomonadota; class Alphaproteobacteria; order Caulobacterales; family Caulobacteraceae; genus Brevundimonas; species Brevundimonas sp. DW-iso22. Next base: position 66,607 of record NZ_JBZXEB010000007.1, read on the forward strand.
ATGAGATAGTCCGGCTTTTTTAGGCTGCAGGTACTAGCATTGGTTTTTCTGCAAGGCTTTTTTTCATTAGCCGTCAGGGCGCAACCTGCGTTGGAGTGGCGGCAGAAGCCTAGCGGCCGACTGCTTGATCCGAACGCCGCATCGCTTAAGCCATCCAGCGCATCGTCGATATCTAGATCCGAATAGCTGGCAGCCCTACTAGCGCGCATCTTCGCGGCTTGAAAACGAAACAAATAGCCGTTTGGGAAGCGGCCTTCCAAACGTGCAAGGGTTGCGCGTCGCACGCTGTCGGGCGCACCCACGATGGCTACGGCGGTGAGGGCCATGACGTTATTGGCCGATGAGTTTGGCCAACAAATCTAGGCTCAGGTTGAAATCTTTCCGCTCGTTGGGCGGGATGGCCGCGACAAGTGATCTTATTGCAGCGAGACCGGCGTTGCCCTCTTCTGTGCCAAGTGTCTCTCGGTTCGGTTTCAGAGGACGAAGTAACGTTTCGTGGTCCACTCCGTTTGCATTGGCCCAGCTAGCGATCGATTCTTCGATTTTCTTGATACGCTGGGGGCGATCACCGTCGTCTGGAACGATCAGCGAGGTGGGCACTTCGCGTGCGTTCGGATCAGAACTCGTGTCGGACGAGTCTGTGAAGCTGAATGGTGGTAGCGTTCGAAGCCACCGCTTTAATCCTTGATCCAAAGTTTTGGAGAACGCCGAAAATACGGCCGCGTCGTATCGACGTTTTGTGCCAGCCGGCGGAGAGGTCGATAGGGCAACTTCAATGTCCGGCCCGTCTCCATGAATCTGGAGTTGATGGCCGTAGGTATCGCGAAGAACTTGGCTGAGTGGCTTGGAACCAAGAACTGCTCGGATCGATATCTGGTGCCGCTTTGCAACTAGTTGCCCTAGGCGAGCGAGAGACAGCGGGCCGCCGCCCTCTTCCTTAAGCAAAGCAACGGCGGCCTCAGCAATTGCCGCCGGTGTCATAGCGATTTGATTTGAATCCAAAACCTAGCTCCCAGCCCAGTGGATAGCCTTACATGCCGTAGATCGGTGATTCAACCGATCCGATAGCTCACTCCTTCACCTCCACCACCCCGCCCCCGGCGCGGAACTTGGCCGACATCTCCGCCATCCCGGCCTCCGCCTCGGTCAGCGAGCCGCCCGCGTCGTTCTGGGCCTGCGCATCCCTGCGGATGTCCTGGCTGATCTTCATCGAGCAGAACTTGGGCCCGCACATGCTGCAGAAATGGGCGGTCTTGTGGGCCTCTTTCGGCAGGGTCTCATCGTGGTATTTGCGGGCGGTTTCGGGGTCTAGGCCGAGGTTGAACTGGTCTTCCCAGCGGAACTCGAACCGGGCGCGCGACAGGGCATCGTCGTGCAGGCGGGCGGCGGGATGGCCCTTGGCCAGGTCGGCGGCGTGGGCGGCGATCTTGTAGGTGATGACGCCGTCCTTGACGTCCTGACGGTCGGGCAGGCCGAGATGCTCCTTGGGCGTGACGTAGCAGAGCATGGCCGTTCCGAACCAGCCGATCATGGCCGCGCCGATCGCGCTGGTGATGTGGTCGTAGCCCGGCGCGATGTCGGTCGTCAGCGGCCCGAGCGTATAGAAGGGCGCCTCGTGGCAGTGTTTCAGCTGCTCATCCATGTTGGCCTTGATCTTGTGCATCGGCACGTGGCCGGGGCCCTCGATCATGACCTGGCAGCCCTTGGCCCAGGCGATCTTGGTCAGTTCGCCCAGGGTGCGCAGCTCGGCGAACTGGGCCTCGTCATTGGCGTCGGCGATGGAGCCGGGACGCAGGCCGTCGCCGAGGCTGAACGACACGTCGTAGGCCCGCATGATGTCGCAGATCTCTTCGAAATGTTCGTAGAGGAAGCTCTCGCGGTGATGGCTGAGGCACCATTTGGCCATGATGGAGCCGCCGCGCGAGACGATGCCGGTGACGCGCTTGGCCGTCATGGGGATGAAGGGCAGGCGCACGCCCGCGTGGATGGTGAAATAGTCCACGCCCTGTTCGGCCTGTTCGATCAGGGTGTCGCGGTAGACCTCCCACGTCAGGTCCTCGGCGACGCCGTTCACCTTCTCCAGCGCCTGGTAGATCGGCACGGTGCCGATGGGGACGGAGCTGTTGCGGATGATCCAGTCGCGGATGTTGTGGATGTTGCGGCCCGTCGACAGGTCCATGACGTTGTCGGCGCCCCAGCGGGTGGCCCAGACCAGTTTGTCGACCTCGTCGTCTACGCTGGACAGGACGGCGCTGTTGCCGATGTTCGCATTGATTTTGACGAGGAAGTTGCGGCCGATGATCATCGGCTCGACCTCGGGGTGGTTGATGTTGTGCGGGATGATGGCGCGGCCGCGGGCGATTTCCTGACGCACGAACTCCGGCGTCACGAAGTCGGGGATGGAGGCGCCGAAATCCTCGCCGTCGCGGATGCAGGGGCTGTTCTGCTCGCGGCGCAGGTTCTCGCGGATGGCGACGTATTCCATCTCGGGCGTGATGATGCCGGCCTTGGCGTATTCGTACTGGGTGACCGGGCGGCCCTCGACGCCCTTGAAGACCCGGTGGTGCGAGGTGTCGAAGCGGGGGGCCAGGTTCTTGCCGCTGGCATGGCCGTTGTCCTCGGGCTTGACCTCGCGGGGGTTGGCGACGGGTGCGATGTCGCCGCGATCCAGCTGCCAGGACGACTTCACCCGCGGCAGGCCGCGCTTGATGTCGATGGTGACGGTCGGGTCGGTATAGGGGCCGGAGCTGTCATAGATGGTCACCGGCGGCTCGTTCGCCGACGGGTGGACGGCGACCTCGCGGAACGGGACCCGGATGTCGGGGTAGAGCTCGCCGGCCACATAGACCTTGCGACTGCCCGCCCGCTCGCCGGTCGGGATGGTGCCGGTCTCGCGCATGACTTCGTCACGGGCGTCTTTCAGAGCCAGTTCGACATTGGGCTCTTCGGGTGGGGTGTTGGTGACGTGGATGTTCATGGCGGCCTCTGGTGCAAGAGGGCTCCGCCGACGTCGGGCGCGGGGTCCTGTGGCGAGGGGCCGGTGGACCGCGTGTTACTCATCCCTTCGCCGGCATGACCCGGATCAGGTTCGACGGGTCAGGCGGCTACGCCAATCTCAGCCGCTTAGGTGCGACCCCCCGGAGAACGACGCGACGATAGGCGCATGGTCGGGGGCTGTCCATTCCTGACGCCGTCGCAAAAGATCGCCTAAGGTGCCGCTTCAGGAGAGACGACATGCAGAGCGACCCCTTCGACTTCACCTGTGACGACGGCCGGACGGTGCACGGGCGGCTGGACCGGCCGGCGGGCCAGGCGCGCGGCTGGGCCCTGTTCGCCCACTGCTTCACCTGCGGGAAGGACAATCTGGCGGCGACGCGGATCAGCCGGGCGCTGGCGGCGCTGGGGGTCGGGACGCTGCGGATCGACTTCGCCGGGATCGAGACCGGGGCCGAGCCCATGCCCCACGGCTTCAGCACCGATGTCGATGACCTGATCGCGGCGGGTCGGCATATGCAGGCGCACGGCTGTACGCCGCAACTGCTGGTCGGCCACAGCCTGGGCGGGGCGGCCGCGATCGCGGCGGCCGGGTCGCTGGACTGTATCCGGGCCGTGGCCACCATCGGCGCACCGTTCGACGTGGCCCATGTGCTGAAGCTGCTGGGGCCCGGCGTGCACGATCTGGAACACGGCGAGACCCACCGCGCCGACGTCGGCGGGCGGCCCGTATCGGTGGGCGCGGGCTTTGCCGACGACCTGAAGGCGCAGGACCAGGCGGCGCGGCTGGCCCGGCTGAACAAGGCGCTGCTGGTGCTGCACTCGCCGCTGGACCAGACCGTCGGCATCGAGGAAGCCAGCGGCATCTTCGGCGCCGCGAAACACCCCAAGAGCTTCGTCTCGCTGGATCACGCCGACCACCTGCTGAGCCGTGCCGAGGACGCCGACTATGCCGCCGGGGTGATCGCGGCCTGGGCCTCCCGATATCTGGACAGGGTCGAACCGCCCGTCGATGCCGCGCCCGCCGACGGCGTCGTGCGGGTCGCCGAAACGGGACAGGGCAAGTTCCAGGTCCAGGTCCAGGCGGGCGGCGCGGTCCTGATGGCCGACGAGCCCGTGGCGGTCGGCGGCCTGACCAGCGGGCCGACGCCCTACGAGTTGGTGGCGGCGGGTCTGGGGGCCTGCACGGTCATGACGCTGCGCCTCTATGCCGAGCGCAAGGGCCTGCCGCTGGCCCGTGCCTCGGTCGAGGTGCGGCACCAGAAACGCACGGGCCAGACGCCCGCCGATGTATTCGAGCGCGTGCTGACGCTGGACGGCGATCTGGACGAGGACCAGCGGGCCCGGCTGCTGGAGATCGCCGACAAATGCCCGGTGCACCGGACGCTGGAGGGCGGATCTCACATCGCGACCGTGGCGGCTCCGGAACTGCCCGCAGAGCCGGAGTGCGCGCATTTCCAGGCGATGGAAAAGGCCTGCGACTGAGGCGGCTAGTCCGGCCAGGCGGCCAGCAGGTGGCCGATCGCATCCTCGATGCGGGCGCAGCCGGCATCGTCCAGCACCACGCCCGAGACGCTGCCGCGCGTCTGGCTGGCCAGCGCCAGCGCCTGGACGGCGGCCATCAGCACGGCATTCAGCGCAGGCACGTCGGTGCGGGGCGGCGTGCGCAGGCGGGGGCGGCGCTCGCGCATCCAGGCCTGAAGCACCGCATTGCGCTCCGCCTCGATCTCGCGCAGCAGCGGACTGTCCTCGACCATGCCCCAGGCCATCAGCCGCAAAGCCAGCGGGCTGGCCCGCAGCGCGGCGAACCAGGTCAGCAGGCCGTGATGGGCGAAGGCGCGCGGGCTCTCGGCCTCCACGGGCGGGACGGCGGCCAGATGTGCGACGAGATCGGCATGGGCCTGGCGCGCCAGCAGGCGGACCACGCCATCGGTGCCATCGAAGTAGCGGTAGACCAGCTTGCGATCACAACCTGCCTGGGCGGCGATGGTCTGGACATTCAGCCCCGTGAAGCCGTCGCGCAACAGCACCGCCTCGCCCGCCTGAACGATGGCGGCCTCGGTCGCGGATCGGTCTCTCAGTCGCACGGTCGAATCGGCCATGCGTCAGGATCACGCCGGACAGCGGCGAGAGCAAGCGGACTTCCGAAGTAAAGGGTGCGGCCCGGCCAGCCGACGGGGGGACGTGCGACCGGGCCGCATGGACATGTCGAGCGCGCATCGCCGCAGGGTCCACCCTACAAAAGTCGTTCTGCGAAAAACCGTTCCCCGTTTGACGGATGGTGTGCGCACAACTCCATCCAAGCTCAAAAGCAGGCCGCGCAAATTATGCCTCGCAACCGTCTGTCCGCGTCGTCATTATTCCGCTGAAAGAGAGAGTTACCATGAGCGCACGGCTGGAACGGCTGGTCTATGAAAGCACGGCAACAGGGTCGACCGGCTCGCTGACCAATCTGGCGACGATCTTGGCGGAGTCGCAGCGCAACAACGACCGGGATGGTCTGACCGGGATTCTGGCCGCCCACCGCGACCGCTACATTCAGGTCATCGAAGGCACTTCGTCGACGCTGGATAGCCTGTTGGGACGACTTCAAAAGGACCCCAGGCACCGCGCCCTGAAGATCATCAGCCGTGAACCCATAGAGACCAGGAGGTTCGACGGCTGGAGCATGGCCAGTGCGCGGATCACACCGGCACAGGCCACAGCGCTGGATCGCGTGATCGATCAGGAAGCGCCCACACCTGATCGGATCGTTGACCTGCTAGGCGAGGCCCTCGACACCGCACCGGTGAACTGAGGTCGGCAAATCGGAGCCGGCGAGCTAGAAGAGGCATCACCTCCGGAGCCCGCCCATGCATCTCGCCCGTTTTCCCCGTGTCCGCCTGGCCCATCTGCCGACACCGCTGGAGCCGCTGCCGCGACTGTCGGAGGCGCTGGGCGTCGAACTGTGGATCAAGCGCGACGACTGCACCGGCCTGGCCGGCGGCGGCAACAAGACACGCAAGCTGGAGTTCCTGCTGGGCGACGCCTTCGAACAGGGGGCTGACACGCTTGTGACCCAGGGCGCGGTCCAGTCCAACCATGTGCGCCAGACGGCGGCGGCAGCAGCGGCCCACGGGCTGCATTGCGAGGTCATCCTGGAAGAGCGGACCGGGTCGAAGGCTACCGACTATGTCCACAACGGCAACGTCCTGATGGACCGGCTGTTCGGCGCGGGGATCCGCTTCGTCGACGGCGGATCGGATATGCCGGCCGAGCTCGAGAAGACGGCGGCAGAGGTCCGGGCCCGCGGCGGTCGGCCCTATATCATCCCCGGCGGCGGCTCCAACCCGATCGGGGCTCTGGGCTATGTGGATTGCGCGCGAGAGATCGTGGTCCAGGCCGATGAGCTTGACCTGCCCATCGACCGGATCGTGACCGCGACGGGCAGCGCGGGCACCCACGCCGGGCTCGTGGCCGGACTGGCGGTCATGGGGGCGGACATCCCGGTGCTGGGCATCGGGGTGCGGGCACCCAAGCCGAAACAGGAAGAGAATGTCCTGAAGCTGGCCCGCCAGACGGCTGCCCTGCTGGGTCGGCCCGACGCGGTGACGGCCGAGATGGTGGTGGCTGACTGCGACTATGTCGGCGAAGGCTATGGCCTGGTCGATGGCGCGGTGATCGAGGCGCTGAAACTGGCCGCGCGGACCGACGCCATGGTTCTTGACCCCGTCTATACGGGCAAGGCGATGAAGGGGCTAATCGCCCTGGCCAGGGCCGGACGGTTCAAGGACGAGACCGTGGTGTTCCTGCATACCGGCGGGGCGCAGGGCTTGTTCGGCTATCAGGGTGAGCTGGAGGGGACGCTGTAAGCGGGTTGGCTCCGGCCGGCCTTAAGGCGGCGCGCTCTAAGCGCCCGCCGCAATCTGCATCATGACCAGACCCGTGAACCAGGCCGCGGCCGTGCCCACGATGTAGCCGACGACCGCCAGAAGGACGCCGACCGGGGCCAGGGACGGATGGAAGGCTGCAGCCGCCACGGGCGCGGACGCGGCACCTCCGATATTGGCCATGGACCCAACGCCGAGGAAGAAGCTGGGCGCGCGAATCAGGAAGGCCATGCCGAACATCAGAGCAACGTGGACCAGCATCCAGACGCCGCCGATCAGGAAGTAGACAGGGCTATCCAGAATGGCCCCGATGTTCATGTTCAGACCGACAGTAGCGACCAGCACATAGACAAAGACCGAGCCGACCTTGGCAGCGCCCGGCCCCTGCAACTTCCTCGCGCCCGTGAAGGACAACGCTACACCGATCACCGTGGCAATCAGCACCAGCCAGAAAAAGCTGGAATCAAACGACAACCTCTGGGCCCAGTCGAAGCTGGCCCCGAACCAGGACGACAGGGGGTCGGCGATGGCGTGGGCAAGGCCGACGGCACCGAAGCCTACGGCAAGAATGAAGATCAGGTCCTTGAGGCTTGGGATGCGGGCGTGTTCGGCCTCATAGGCCTCGGCCTTGTCCCGGACCCGATCAACGGCGCTGGCATCGGCGCGAAACAGCTTGTCCATCCGGCGCTGGTTGGCGGCGATCCACAGGACGACGGCCATCCACAGATTCGCCACGACCACATCGACCGCGATCCAGATGGAGAAGGTGTCGGGGCCGGCCCCATAGATTTCGTACAGAGCCGTCTGATTGGCGGAACCGCCGATCCAGCTGCCGGCTACGGTGGCCATGCCGCGCCATATGGCCTCTGGCCCCGCACCCATGAGGTCAGGCGCGATCCAGCTGGTCAGCAACAGGGCCACTGGCCCACCGATCATCACCCCCAGGGTGCCGGTGGCGAACATGATCAGGGCCTTGGGCCCGAGCCCGAACACGGCTGGCAGGTCTGCCGAGACCGTCAACAACACCAGGGCCGCCGGCAGCAGAAAGCGCGAGGCTACGAAATAGAGGCGCGAGGCCTCCGGATCCACCACGCCGAAGGTCGTCAGCAGCGAGGGCAGGAAATAGCAGAGCAACAGTGCCGGAACGACCGCGAAGAACCGCTTCGCCCATGGATGCGTCAGGCTGGACGCCCAGAAGACACCCCCCAGTATGACCGCCAGCAGACCCAGGACGACGGCATCATTGGTGATAAGGGCCGTCGCTTCAGCAGCGTCTGTCGGCATGGTGTTTCCCTGTCGTTTCCGCGCATAAGGACGATGGATCGCCCGTTTGGCAAGGCGACCGTCAGTTTCAGGAGCATGTTATGGCAAAGGTGTTGGGCGTTCTGGGCGGCATGGGGCCCGCTGCGACCGTGGCCTTTCTGGCGCGGGTGCAGGCTTTGACGCCGGCCCAGGGCGACGCCGATCACATCCGCATCATCGCCGACATCAACCCCCAGGTACCCGACCGCAACCGACAGGCTGACGCCGCAGAGGCGGTCCTGGGCCAGATGGCCATGCGGCTGAGGGATGCCGGGGTTCAGGTCCTGGCCATGCCGTGCAACACCGCCCATGCCCAAGCGGCGGGAATCAGGAAGGTCGGCCTGCCCTTCATCGACATGATCATCGAGACGACGGAGGCGGCGCTATCGGCTACGGGCGACGCCGCGCCCAGGAAAGTCGGCGTCCTGGCTACGCCAGGCGGCGAGGCACTTTACACACGCTCGCTTCAGTCCAAGGGCTGCAAGATCGTGCGCCTGACCGGACCGGACCGCGAGACCTTCATGGGCTGCATCCATGCCGTGAAACGCGGTGACACCGGCGAGGCCCCACGCGCTGAAATGCGCCGTCTGGCGGCAGCGCTGGTCGCGGCCGGAGCCGAGGTCGTCATCGCGGGATGCACGGAAGTGCCGCTGCTGCTGGATGCCGACGGCGTGTCCGTACCTTTGGTGGATTCCGCCGAGGTTCTGGCCCAGGCCTGTGTGCGGGTCTGCGGGTGATCCGCCTAACATCCCTGGAACGGTGGTGCCTCTTAGGTGACTCGAACACCTGACCCCATCATTACGAAGTCTAAGAAAGCACGGGGCTGGAAGCTATGCCCAGCATCGGTTCTGACGATTTCAGCAGCTCGCGCAATCGCAGACCCACCCCCTTCCCAGTCCGGGCTGATGTGTCGATCGGGACGTTCTGAAGTTTACGCGCTTTAACGTGGGAAACCCCAAAATGCTGACCTGCCCTATACCTACGTTCGGCCTGATTTAGCGAAGGTTGACCTCGTAAACGATCTTATCGACGAACGTGTTCGCCTTCTTTTCGGAGGCGTAGATTCGGAGAAGGAATACTGCAGCCATCCATGAGTTGGGAAAGGGGGAATAGCGGTGCGAATGCCTTTACTACAGCGAATCTGTCCGCGATTGCAGCCTAGTATCGACGCATTCAGAAGACGAGCACATGCCTAAATAATGCAGCGAGGCTCCACACGCGATTGACAGCGACGAGCTGGCACCGGTTACAGGAGAAGCTGTCCCCGGCGCATGGCGACGTAGACGGCCTCGCCGCGCGATGTGACTTCCAGCTTGCGATAAATGGCCTTGACGTGATTACCCACGGTTAGGGGCGATATGCCTAGCGAGCGTGCGGCTTCCTTATAGCTTTGCCCGCGAGCGAAGACGGTCAGGAGTTCGACCTCCCGGCGCGTCAGGCTCTCTGCCGCGACGGCCGGAGGCGACTCCTCAACGTCCGACTGGCGCAGCCGATCCAGCAGGTAGACGGCGGCGGACGCGCTGATCGGGGCACCGCCCATCAGGGTTACATGGATGCCGTCCAGAATGGTTTCCGGCGCGCTGTCCTTGAGCAGATAGCCGTCGGCGCCTGCCCGTAGAGCCGCCACCACGGTGTCGCGATCCCCGAAGGCTGTCACCACCAGAACCTTGCAGTCCTGGGCCGCCTTCAACGTCCTGATAAAATCCAGCCCGCTGCCGTCGGGAAGCCCGATATCGGTCAGGACCAAATCGACGTTTCGCTCGAGAATGGCCTGCGCTTCCGCGATGGAGCCCGCCTGGGTGTCCAGCGCCAGACCGGGATCGCTAAGGATGATCTCTACGAAATGGGCGGCCACATTCACGTCGTCCTCGAGCAGGGCAATGCGTCTGGGCTCGGTCATGACCTGTCCGGAGTGGCATTGAGCGGCAGGACAAGGACGATCGTTGTGCGATTGGCCTCGCGGTTGCTTTGGAGGCTGGCTCCGATAGCGGCGGCCCGCGACTGCATGTTGCGCAGTCCATGTCCGGATTTGGCCGCATCACCCATCCCGTGAGGTCCATTGTCGCTGATCGACAGGCGGACGCCGCCGTCAGGCTCGGGTGCCACCACAATCTCGAGACGGTCCCCGCCAGAATGCTTGAGCGCATTCGTGACGGCCTCTTGCAGGATGCGGAAAACCTGCAGGACAGCCCGGGGCGGATAGTCCGGCAGGGGCGTATCAAGCAGCGTCGTCCAGGTGAAGGCAAAGCCGGCACGCTCGACAAGCGGACGCGAGCGTTCCTGAAAGGTGGTCAGGGCGGACGCCAGGGATTCACCGACGGAGTCCATGGAGTCGATCATCAGCCGCATCTCGTCGATGACGGATTGCAGGCCCTCGGCCATAGAGGCGGCATCGACCTTGCCGCGACGGGCGGCGAGCAGCATGCCCATCAGTTGACTGCCCAGACCGTCGTGCATGTCGCGCATGATGCGCCGCCGCTCCTCCAGATGCGCTTGCTGACGGAACAGTTCGCTCTCGCGGGCGCGGGCTATGGCCAGCTCCGCCTCGCGCGCCTCGAGCGTTTCGGACAGGTAGGTGTTGAGGCTGACCGTCGACTGGAAAAGGCGGAAGTTGCGCTGAACAAAGGCCACGATCAGTGCGAACAGCAGGACCGGCGCAGACTGGACGACATACTGCCCTGTGTTCAGGCCCAGGTGCTGACCCAGGGCATCCAGCACGATGCAGACGGCGATGATGCTCATCAGCGCCGCTTCCAGAAGCCGGGTTTCACCTGAACGAAACGCGTGCCAGCCCAGGCGTACCAGCACCCCGGCCCCGAGCGCCGTTGTGTACCAGGTCCAGATCTGGGCCGGGACATCGAACCCTTCCGGCATGGGCCGATAGACGAGCCAGAAGATGCTGATCAGGACGAACACCAGCCAAGAGGCCACCACGAACAGTTGCAAACCGCGTGAAGGCCGCCCCGTCCAGGTGTCGACAAAGCCCAGCAAGGACGCCGACAGCAGGCTGTTCAAGCCGAAGAACAGGACCATCCGCAGCGTCCCGCCGATCGGCTGATCCAGAACAAGGGCATAGGCCGCCAGGCCGGTCCAGGTGAAGCAGACCGTGGCCAGCCAGGCAGCAAACAGACGATTCTCCGCGCGCCAGATCAGGAGCATGGCGAACAGCCCCAGAAGGAAGGTGGTCCAGCCCGCGATCAGGAAATAGTCCCCCTGCTGCCACAGCCGGCGTGCGGCCCAGGGCTGGACCTGATCGAGCGGGGCGAGGATGGGGGAATAGAGGTCGGTGTAGGGATAGCCGTCGCGCACGATCACATAGGCGATGGTGTTGGAGCCTGCCCTCAACAGTCCCGACGGGATGCGAACGACCTTGCCCTGCTGACCTTGGAAAGTCTGGCGACCAAACTTCAGGCTGCCGTCGGCGACCACAATCGACCCGTTCACAGCAACCAGCATGTTGTCGACCTGATGATAGGTCAGCATGCCCAGCCCGCGAGCCGGTACGGCCTCCAGGTCGAAATTCATCTGCAAGGAGGCATAGACCGGCTCGCAGCACAGGGTGTGGGGCAGGTTCACCGAGGAATGCGCCGCGCCCTCGGCGGCTTCCAGGGACGGGACCTCAAGTGAGGCTATGCGTGCATTGGTCAGCTCGATCTTGTCGAGGTCGCGCGAGGGAGGAATCGACAGAAGCGGCTGGTAGACCGCAAACCAGAACGCCGCCTGGACGACGATGACGGTGATCGCAATCCGCGTCAGGCGCTGCAGACGATCGGTATTTCCAGCCATGCCCCCCCCAGCTTTAATCCGACACCCCCGCCGCGACCCGTTGGTTTGCCAATCACGGGCGACCCAAGCGCAACAACCGATGTTCGGCGACCGCCATATACGTGGTGGTAGCCATACGGCCAAGCTGAGTCCTATCAAGGCCATAGCCGACATAACGTCGCTCCATGAACCTGCTGAGGATCCATCATGAAAACCATCGCACTTGTCGCCGCTTTGGCCACGCTTGTGGCTGGACCCGTTGCCGCCCAGAACGCCGGGCTGACCGCCAACTATGGCGAGATCAGTCTGCGCTCGGGCTTCACCCCCGACCCCTACCGCGTCCAGGTCACGGCCGGCGGTTCTGTGAATGGCGGTGCCCTGCCCGGCTCGTGCACGGGCATGATCAGCGAGGCCCCCGATTTCGAGGTCAGTTATTCCGCCGGCAGCCTGCCGCTGGTGTTCCGCACGCTGTCGTCGTCGGACACGACCCTGATCATCAATGGCCCGGATGGCAGCTGGTCCTGCGATGACGACAGCTACGGCGACGGTGACGCCGAGGTGCGCTTCAACCGGCCCCAGAGCGGCACCTATGACGTCTGGATCGGCACCTTCGGCGGCGGCACATCGTCCGCCACGCTGCTGATCACCGAAACGCCCTGACGGCGGTCGAGCGGGGCTGGCAATGAGGCCAGCCCCGCCTCCGCGACCCAGCAACATCGTCCATTCGGAGGGCTGTCATGCCTCGAAACACAACCGTGGTGACGCGGCGCAACTACCTGCAGCGGCTTGGGGACAGCCTGGTCGGCACGCTGATCGGCATCGTCCTGATCCTGGCCAGTGTCGCCGTTCTCTTCTGGAATGAAGGGCGCGCCGTCGAGGCAAGCCGCGGTCTGGCTGCCGGCGAGCGCGTGGCCATCGCCTTGTCCCAACCGACCGTCTTGCCGGCGAACGAGGGCAAGCTGGTGCACCTGACCGGTCCGGTCGTCACCACTTCGACCCTCACCGATCCGGACACCGGGGCCGTCTTCCCCGCAGCCCTCGGGGTGCAGCGCAGGGTCGAGATGTTCCAGTGGATCCAGACCGCGTCTTCGCAGACCCAGGACAAGCTCGGGGGCACGCAGGAGACCACGACGACCTACAGCTATGCGCCCGGCTGGAGCGACACCCCCCAGGACAGCTCGACCTTTGCAGAGCCTCAGGGACATGCCAACCCCACCTTTGGCTTCCGCTCCCAGGCCTATTTCGCTGCCGACGCCAGGCTGGGTGGATTTGCCGTTTCACAGAATGTGCTCGAGCAGGTCCCGGCTGAAACGCCCATACGCCCAGAAATCATCCCGCAAGGCTGGACGCAGACAGAGGCAGGGCTTTATCGCGGCACCGGCTCCGCCGCTTCACCCAGAATCGGCGACATACGCGTGACCTACCAACAGCTGCCATCCGGCACTGTCATGTCCGCTCTGGGGGAGCAGTCGGGCGGTGAGTTGGCGGGATGGACGCCGCCAGGGAGCCGTTACACCCTGCTGAAGGCACGGGCGGGTTCATTCTCGGCGGCCGCCATGTTCGCCGATCAGAAGTCCAGCGAGGGGCTGGCGACCTGGGCACTGCGGGGCGTCGGATATGTGATGGCGATCGTCGGCTTCCTGATGCTTCTGGGTCCACTGTCTGCGCTTGCGAATGTCGTCCCCTTCATAGCCACCCTGCTGGGGACAGTGTCGGGGTGGATCGGCTTCATGCTGGCCACAGTCCTGACCACGGGCACCATCGCCCTGGCCTGGCTGGCCGTGCGCCCGCTTCTCGCGATTGGCCTGCTGGTCGCCGGTCTGGGTCTGTGGCTGGCCGTGCGCATGCTGGGTCGCCCTGAGCCGCGCTCGTCAAGGGGATAGATATCCGAGCGGCGCTAAAGGGATAAAGGTTTTACCCAGCTCGGAGGGCCGGCCTTCCCGTTTTTTTGCTTTTAGGAATTAGCCAGCTCTCACGATCGAGATCCACATTCTCCCAGTGGGCATCCAACAGTTCGCGCACACGAGCACTGGTCAGCAGCAGAAGGCCGACAATATGCTGCAGCTGAGGATTCTGCGTACTGGCAGACACTGTGTGTCCAAGCCACCAGCTGGATGCGTTCCCACTGGGTACCCACGCGACTCTCTTGCCAAAGTGCCTCCCGCCCATCACGGGACGGCTTCCTGTCTAGTGCTACTCTGGAAAGGTGGTGCCGCTTAGGTGACTCGAACACCTGACCCCATCATTACGAAATCTAGGAAAGCGCGAGGCTGAAACCCAAGCCGGGCATAACTTTCTGACGATTTCAGCAGCTCGCGCAACCGCAGACCCAACCCCTTCCCAGTCTGAGCTGATCCGGTGATCGGGGCGTTCTGAAGTTTGCGCGCTTTCACGTGGGAAACTCCAAAATCCCGACCTGCGCCATACCTGCGAAAAGGATTCGCACGAGCCAATCGCGCCCTCGCCGATCCAATTCCTCGGGCTGCTCGTCACCTGAATGGAGACGTCGTGTCATGGTTAGCAGGAGCCCCTGATCGGCTGGCCCGAGGTCTCGCAGCAACTTCTGAAGCCGCTGGTGCACCGACTAAGGAAATGTCTTCCCTTCACACCGTCAATAACTTGCCACGCTACTAGGACACGGGAATACCGCCCCGCACCGTCCTCAACCACCCTTGACGCCCCCCAAGCGCCGGCGTCTGCGCTCTAGTCTCCCGTCACTCGCGCACTCCGGCACATGAAAATAGCTTTTGCGGCAACGGGCAATCTATCCGAACGGCAAGCCCGCAAGCAGATACACTGGCTGGATACCCAGTTTAACAGGTCGCAGGGCGAGCTTGAGCTTCTCGGCACACTCTTAGTAGGTCTTTGCGCACGCTGCCAAGGGTCAGGTATGCAATCTCGACATTGCTGTAGCCCTCATTCTTCAAAGCCCGGTCAATGTCTTTGCTGACTTTGAACCGGCCTGAGCGTGCCAGTTCGAACGCGCGTTCCATCGCAGACTGTCGCACTGTTCGCTCTCCCCTAGGCTGGAACCGCAGATTCGAAGCGTTGAATTCTGCATAACCTCTGCCATACAAACGCGCATGGTTGAACCCCGAGTTGAGCTGCTGCGCCTGTTAAAGCGGACACTAACTCAGTGCCGCGAGACGCAGGATTTCTGGCTCGACAACGATTTTCGTCTGACTGTAGGTGGCATCGACATCACTGAAGCGGAGCGAGCAGCGGCCGATCAGCGGATTGAGCATCTCGAGAACTTGATTGCTGCCATGGAACGCGAAGGCGGTTAGCCGTACGGTGCTGATGCTCTCGTGTCTTCAGCCAGCCACCTTCGCCTGGACCGTCAGAATGCCAATCGTCTTTTCTTCATCGCGGACAACAATCTCAAGAATCTCGCCGTCCCATAGATGAGGCGCTCGACTAGGGGTCAACTCCGAAACGACCCGGATAGCCGCCTGTCGGGCCGCGTCGCGATCCTCTAACACCTCCCCGTCGTGGTCGATCACGTGTTCACCGTCGAGGGTGTCAAAGAAATAACGGGGCATAGTGCCTTAATCCGGCGTGGATTACCCGGTTCCACTGAACCGACAAGCTTCGACGCCTGTTCGCTCGGTCGACTACCAACTAAGGAGCCGACGTGCGCGCGATCTCCGATGCTCGACCAGTTTCGCCATCACCCCTATCGGCATCAGCTTGCTGACTGGTGTCAGTCTCCTGATCAACGTGGGGGCTTTGAAGACGGGGCTTCACAATCGCAAGCGCCAACACCAACGCTGCCAAAGCCACAAGCCCGGCCAAGATAAGTAGCCCATTCCATCGGTTGTGCTCCGCATCTTTCAATCGGTCTGGCATTTTGTGCTCCCTTAGGGGCAAGAACGCGTGAGAGCCGCGATAGCATCATTACCGTGGCTTCAACGTTTTGACAGGGGTAGGCAACTTGCCAGCGGCGCTCAACTGCCGCTGCTTAGCCTCAGCGAGTATCTGACGAACGATATCTCCACCGCCGAGGATGGGCATCGGCTCGCCAAACGTCGCTCTCCACTGTCGGTCGAGTTCCTGATCTTCCTTCGTGAGCGGGCTTTGCATCATGCCATTTTGGTAGGCCGACCATGGCGCGAAAATGGCTTTGCACCTACTTCCACGCAGGGCCCATCCATAATCTCTGGCGACGTCAATCAGGGTTTCCAGTACCTTTGACGGCAACGCTAGCTGAGCGGCGTTGCTCGCACCAGGAGCCCTTAGCCCGCGTCGCGTTTCCAGAAGGCGGACGTCATCCCCATGCCGATGGCCACGCCGATCGCGAGCCAAACGCCGATGTTGTCGGTTGCGGCTCCAATAGCGATCCCGGCACCTATCCCCGCGGCCAATGGCATCCACCTTTTGAAATCATTCTTCGACACTGTTGGCCTCCTTATCGCCATTGCGGCACTTGCGGCCAAATCCTGCTACTCGCGAGACAAGTGCTGGTCATTATCAGGCCTGGGTCAATGCCGGGGGCCACTCATCATCTTCTGGACGACAGGGTCCATCAGCGAGGCGACCACTTCTAGGTCGAATGCGTTTTCAGCCTCGGTTAAGTCCGCCAGCACACGCGGTTGGTTCTGTCTTATGGTCGATAAACGATAGTGGCAGCCACCGGCCCGTCCGAAGGACTTGGGCTCACCAACCTCGAAAAGTCTCACCCCCGCCTCTTCACGCAGCAGCTTTTTAAATGAAGCCATAACGATACCTCCTCGGGCAAAATATCATCACAAGGTGGTTCAGTTGTCGAATCGGGCGCCCTAGAGCGAGAGTGCGGAGTGCCGACCACAAGTTAGGGCGGACATTGACTGGACCATTCAGCGATCATAGCCCGGACATATGAAGGTTGCCCGCCAAGCTCTATTTCACTGCCTTATTGGAGTGGCGATTGCTCTCTTGTCGACGTTCGTTGCCTCCCGCTCCGCCTTGGTAGCGTACCCGGAAATTTTGGGCTGTGAGAAAGGATGCAACGTTGTAGCGACAGGATGGCCCTTCACATTTGTGAGCGACTATCTCGGTATGTCGGTGGTCAACAGCGCAGATATTACGGAGGTCTGGTTTGCAGCGGATCGCTTTTCCTGGGAACCGTTCCTGCTGAATGTAGGGGTATGGGCTCTCGCGTCTTCTGCCATAATGTGGGTGACTCGCCGCATTATCCGAACGCCATAGGTCCACGCGTAAATAGCTGCGGAACGGCGGGCGTGATGCGAATGATGGACTCAGCGGTAACCGCGATACTGAAACACCGGTTTATGGAACTCTCAGCCAGTGATCATCTCTGCGTCTCGACTTACGCGGGCCATATCCAACCTCATTCTTAGGGAGAGACCGTAAGGGGATTCACAACCTTCAACTAATCGCTTCAACAGCGCTGCATGTGCCGGACGCACCTTCGGCGTTTCCATGATCCAGGAGGTGAAGGCCCGGTCGGTTGATAAATCGGTTCCAAGAACGCGCATATTGCGGTGTCTGCCATCGTCCGCCAATCGAGATTCGAGGGCAGCGCGTCCTCCTGTGGAGGATTGATGCGCCCGAGCGCAGTCAGCCATCACCTCTATCGCCTGCTGTGTCGAACCTTCAGCCAGCCCGCTTCCGGTGACTCCCCAAGGCGACGACGACGTGTCATCGTTTCGTTTGAGAGGGAGATCGCGATGTCCAGTTTTACCGATGAAGACCGTCGCCAAGAAGCTGCCCGACGTCAGCGGCAGAGACACGACGTGACCCACCCAAACACCACGGAGTGCATCGTTTGCGGGCTTCGGTTCGCGTCACATGAAGCAACCGACCCTGACAACCCGATCTGCCCGGTCTGCCTATAAAGGTGGACGACCTTTATCCGGATGGGGCGCTAAGTTTGATCGAGGGCAGTCGTGATTAAGCGGGCGATAGTTCTGGCATCTGTTTTTGTTCTTGCGTCTTGCGGATCGTCTGACGGCGTTGAAGGCTATGATGCCCTGTCGAACTTCGTGGCGGACAATCGGGTTGGCGGAGGGTCAGATCAGTGGATCGAAATGATCACCGCGACGGGCACCTCGGAGCGTGTCGGTTTGATCTTCGGCTACATGGACGATCATCAAGCCTGCCTTGAAGCCGTGGCAGGAATGCAGGAAGCAAATCCCGGCCGCGTCTACGTCTGCACGCCCGCCAACTAAGCGCCGGCTGAATGAGGACCCACACGAGCTCACGCGCCTTGATAGGAGCGGGCATATCTCGGGCTTGACGTGAACGTCGAGGCGGTGACCACTGATCTCTGCGGTGCAATGTACACCGCAAGGCGGCCTGGCTCACGATGCCCCCTGCTGAAGAAGCCAGGCCGCCACCGTCTCTCCGAAGAAACTTCCGGGAAATGACAATGCCAATTAAACGCGTTTTCCCAATCGCGCTCGTTGTCGGTGCTGCAGTAGCCCTCTCTGCCTGCGCTACGTTCCAGCGAGGTCCCGTCGGCAACGCCGCCGTCCCGCAGCCGACCAAGGCTGTCGATCTAAACCGATATGCTGGGCTCTGGTACGAGATCGGCCGCTACGAGAATGGCTTTGAACGTGACTGCGAGGGCGTGACGGCTCGCTACACTGTCCGCGATGATGGCATCGTCGAAATCCTGAACACCTGCCGCCAGGGCGGTGTCACCGGCACGAGCAAGAGCTCTAGCGGCAAGGCCAAGATCGTAGAGGGTAGCGAGAACGCCAAACTGAAGGTCTCCTTCTTCGGGCCCTTCTACGTCGGCGATTACTGGGTGCTCGACCGCGCCGACGACTATTCCTGGTCGATCGTCGGAGAGCCATCAGGTCGGTATCTGTGGCTACTCACTCGTACGGCCCAACCGAGCGACGAAACGCGCGAGACGATCATGACCCGCGCACGCGATCTCGGTTACGATATGAGCCTGATCCGCGCGACGCAGCATTAGTCGATCAAGCAGACACTTCGCTCAACGTCATTTGCGGGAGTACGGAGCGTTCTGCACCGTCCAGACCGGGTGATGGCGCTGGATCATCGGCGTCCTCAATTGCCGAGCAATCTCCCGAGCATGTTCAACATTGCCGCCAGTCTCCAGGACCTCCAGCTCAAGCACATCAAGGTTTTTGAAAATCAGCTTGCCTGCATGATGATTGCGGCCGCTGACGCCGGTCCGGGTGAGATCAGCCAGTCTCTTTGCAATTCCTCGAGACCTGTCCACTGCCGTGCCGAGCGCCATGATCTGGCCTCGCAGCGTAAATCGAAACAGGCCCACCCTATGCCTCAGCTGGGATTGAGTCTTTCGCAGACCACCGGGAACATGCTCCCACTCTCGGTCCCATTCATCGATACTCATGGGACCGATTAACAGTGGCTGGTGCTTGGTCATTGTGGTGCTTTCAAAAAAAAATAAGGGAGCCCCGCCCCGCGCACCAGCCGAAGCCAGCGCACGAGGCGGGGTAAAGGTTAGGCCGCAGCCTGTTTCGCCGCGCCGGCCTCGACGGCGGCCAGCAGGGTGTCATTGGCGAGGTGGGAATACCGCTGGGTCGATTGGTAACTGGCATGACCCAGCACCTTGCCGACAGCGAACAGATCGACGCCGCTGTTGACCATGAAGGACGCCGCGGAATGCCGCAGATCGTGGATCCGCAGGCCGGGCAGCTTGGCCGCCTTCCTGGCCGTCTGCCATGAGTGCTTGATGGACACGAACGGCACGAGGGTGTCCGGATTGGGCACCAGCCATGGGCAGTTCTTGAAGCGTGGTAGGGCTTCGATGATCGCTATGGCATCCTTCGGCAGCGGCACATGGCGAGGCTTTCCTGTCTTGCTGGTCGGGATGAGCCAGGACTGTCGATCAACGTCCACGTTCTCCCATCGGGCGTCCAGGAGCTCGCGCACCCGGGCACCCGTCAGCAGCAGTAGGCCGACGATATGCTGCAACTGGGTGTTCTGCGACGCCGCCACAGCTTCGCGTAGCCGGGCCGCCTCCTCTGCCGACAAGAACCGTTCACGCGCATTGTTGAGGGGTTTCCTCGCAATGCCCCGCGTGGGATTTTTGTCGGTGCCCGGTATGTCCCAGCGCTGGCCGAGGACATAGGACCGCCCCAGCAACACCCGCATCCGCTCGACCGTCGCGGGTGACAACCCGGCAGCAAGTTTTGCGGCCAGGAACTGACTGACGCCCCGCGGGGTGATCTCGGTCAACCGCATCTTGCCGAAATGAGGCAACAGGTGGTTGCGCATGCAGGCTTCCATCGTGTCGTAGGACTTCAGGTGAAGCTTGGCGTCGGCGAGGTGCATAGCGGCCAGTTCACGATAGAGCGGGATAGCCTTGGCTTCTGCCTTTGCCGCGCCGGGGTCGCCGCCCATGACGACATCAGACCGCAGTCGCTCCGCCGCCTTCGCCGCCATTGCAAAGGAGATGTCCTCGACACGGCCGATCTTGAACTGGCGCTGACGACCAAACTTGTCGACGTAGCGGAAGTAGTAGGTCCGACCGCCCGAGACGCGGACTTCGAGGACGAAACCTTTCCGAACAGAACAGTAGTAGTCGGTTTTGTTCTGGCCAGGCTTACAAACGGCGGTGGTCACGAACGCATGGTCGAGTTTGGCTTTGGCCATGATGAGTTCCTTTATTGTTTTCGGCGGGCATCCAGGCGTGGCATCGCGTCAGAGCGTACGTCGTAGCTGTCGAGGTCGAAATAGACCCGGTCTCCGACGTTGACGACGAAGTCCTGTTCGGAGCCGGCAGCAGGCGCGCCCATGTTGTTGCCACCGATATTCTCGTTGCCTGAATACTGAGGATTGCCGGCAGGAGGCGGGGTGTTGCCAGCACCCGTATCAGCAGGGGTGCGCGGGCTGCACGCTGCCAGGGCGGTCAGAGCTACACCGACAGCAGCAGCGCGCATAAGGCGAGAGGTGTTGATCATCGTTCGTCTCCTTGGGTTAATGGATTTCATGCCCAGCTTCGCTTTGCGGGGTTGGGAGTCGGGCATCTCTTGCGAACCGCCCGGTAACGCGGCGTTCAATCGTGCGGTCATGCGACTAGCCAAGTGATTGCGATCCCGGCAGCGACCGATGGCAGGCCGATCAGCCGGACAGCCGGCTCCGAGATGCGACGGGACCACCAGACTGAGTAGGCTGAGTGCCAGCGCCTCGGCAGCGCCAGAAGAACCAGCGCCGAGATGATGAGAAAGCCTCCGAAGACGACGAAAGCCTGCTGCACAGAGGTGGCGCTGGCGCTCAGGATGAACGCCACACCGACGATAATCCTGATGACCAGTTCACCGACATGGATAGAGCGCGTGCTTCCCATTTTGGCCAACGGCGCAAGCGCCAGTCGAGGCATGGTCAGCATCAAGATTCCGAGGCAGCACATCCAGAGGCCGGCCAGCCCGACGGCCAACTTGGCCGCTGCGATGATCATGGGATGATCCATGGCGGCGATCCCTAGGACCGAGCGTCCGTGCCGATCGGTTCGACATCCGGATCGGCCGCAACGGGATCTACCTCGCGCCGACGGCTGGCCATCCCAAGCACGATAGCCGCACCAAGCGCCGATAGGATCGAACCGCCGATGACGCCCAGTTTGACCTCGATCTGCTCAGGCGAATCGACCGCCCCGGGGAAGGCGAGGACGCCAATGAACAGGCTCATGGTGAAGCCCACGCCACAGAGCATCGAGATGCCGTAGACCTGCAACCAGCTGGCTCCGGTCGGCCGTGCACCGATCTTGAGTGCCGACGCCAGCCAGGCCATCCCCATCACGCCGATCTGCTTGCCGACGAACAGCCCAAGCGCGATCGCGATGACCAGCGGAGCGAACGCCTGATCCATGGACAGGCCGGCGAATGACACCCCGGCCTTCGCAAAGGCGAAGAGTGGTAGGACCAGAAAAGCATTCCAGGGATGCAGATCGTGCATCGCTTCCTTAAGGGGGCTTTGCAGGTCCTCCTTGCGCGCGGCGATCGGGACAATCATCGTAAAGGCGACGGCCGTCAGCGACGTGCTGATCCCGGACAACACCGTCAGATACCAGACCAGTGCAAAGCCCAGGACCCAGAACGGGGCGGGGACGCGGAAGCGGTGCGCGACCAGACCTCCCGCCACCAGAAAGCCGAGCGCCGCGAACAGGGGCGTCCAGTTCGCTCCGTCGCTGAAAAGCACGGCGATGAGGGCGATGGCCCCGAGGTCACCCAAGCTTGATCGTGGTCACATGTTTTCGCGGCAACCGTCACCGTTCAGCCGGGTTGGTTTGGGGTACCGAAAACAGAATGGAGACCGCCATGTCCGATCCGGACACGTCCAAAGAGGCTGCCCAGGTGGAGCCCGCAAAGCTTGCCGCAGAACTGAAAGCTGAGGCCAAGTCCAGCGATCATCCGGCCGCCGGCCAGACGGCAAACGATGGCATGAACCCGACGCCCAATGGCTCGATCGCCCCGTCCGGCGCATTCGATGCCGAAGGCCAGCGGCCTGTTCTTGAGCGTTCGCGCAAGGCGCGCTGAAACAAACCTCAACGACATCAACTTGGAGAAATCATGGAAATTCTGATTAACATGTCCAACGCCGTCGACGGCACCGGCGGCTTCGCCAACGCCATGGAGGCCACCGCGCGCTCACGTCTGTCGAGGTTCGCCGACCGTCTGACGCGTGTCGAGCTTCATTTTTCGGACCACTCGTCGCAGCGTGACGTCGGCAACGACAAGCGATGCGCCGTCGAAGCACGTCTTGCTGGTGGCGATCCCATCACCGTGACCGACGAAGCCGCCACACTAGACGGCGCGGCCACCGGCGCACTTTCAAAGATAACGACTGCGCTAGAGCGGCATATCGGCAAGTCTACGAACCGCAAGGGCCACTAACCAAGATCGCAAAGCGGCTAGCTTTCGTATCAGGCAGCCTTTCAACTCCATGGACGATAGCTAGCCGCGCCCAACCCACCGTCCGCTTCGCTTCGCTACCCCACGCCTTCGCCTCAACTGCGATGGTTCGGGCGACGTGTTTCTGGCCGATTGCATGGCTGTTTAACCAACAGGCACCAACGCGAATGTCGCGGTGTCAGCTCTCCTCACCGCCATCGCCCGTAGCCTCCGCGATCACGCTCTTTCATCCCCAGCCGTCACGCTACGAGCTTGTGGTCATTGTGATTGGTGGACGAGGAAACATGAACCATTGGACCATTTTTCATGCTTCAGATTCGAACGCGTCGCTTGGCGTTGATCCTCTCGTTGTCATTCGGCGCATCCGCCGTTAGCGCTTGTGCAACCTCGCCCCTGCCGCCCGGCGTAGATCTTAGCCGTACCCAGGTGAACCAAGGCGGGACGACCTTTCGCCAAGGTTTAGGGACGGCCGCAACTGCACCGCTGGATGATCTGAACCTGCGCCGCAAACACGTGCCCGAGGTCCTCGTTGAGGCGCGACGGGATCCGTATTCCATTGAGCACTTGCGACGGTGCAGTGACATCCGCGCTGCCATCACCAATCTGGATGATGCGTTAGGACCTGACGTTGATCAGCCGCAGCCCCCCACATCCACTGGTGATGATGCTGCCAATGCCGCCCTCGCCATGGTGCGAGATACCGCGACCGATTTCATACCGCTGAGAAGTTGGGTGAGAAGGCTTTCAGGGGCTGATGCTCACGATCGGGAAGTTCAGGCCGCGATCCGCGCCGGACTGGTCCGGAGGGGTTTCCTGAAAGGCATCTCATGGCAGCGACAATGCCGGGCCTAATGGGCGAGCTGCTGCCGCAGGCGGCCTGATTGCTGCCCCTTTCGCTGGTCTCATCACTAAGTGCGTTCCGGCAAAAGTGCTGACCTATGCGGTCGGGTCGCTGCTGGTGCTGGTTTCGATATTCCAAGGATTGCAGTTGGCAGGTGTGCTCGCTTGATTGGGAATCGGCGCTGCCGGTTCGGCGTCGGATGTCCGCTTTCCACCCATAGCGGACGTTCGGGATGTCCGCTTTGCGCTCTGGTAGTTGGTTCAGCGGTAGCGTCTCAATCAGCTTGAAGCTCTCTCATGATATCCATCGCTTGTTCGTCGGAGATCATGAACTCGCCCTCGCATGCAGCGGCAGTTTGCGCAGCACCTAGGAAGCCTGGTCGGTCATAGGTCCATTCAGCCTCGTCGCTGTCCTCAGACGAGTTTGTACCGGTCAGATTATTGCCGGCGTAAAAAGTCATCGCGATGATTCTGGCTTTGCGGTCTGCACAATCGGCTTCTCGAAGCAGGAGAACAGAACGGCCGTACTCTACGAAGGGCGTGTCCGGTGACAGCGCATCCCAGCGAAACCAAGCGCGCGCGATGTTGCCGTTTCTGCGTAAACTCGACCTGTCCATTACAGATAGGGTGTCCTGGTCGGACCAGACGATATCGCGAGGCGCGACGTCTATATGCTCAATCTGCCAAGCGATTAGATCATCGTCGACTGGCCAAGAGGGCTGATAGCCATCCTGAGCGGCGACCTGCGGTGCCCATACAAGTGCCATCGCGCTCAAAAGCAGCATCTTCATAGAAGCCCCCATGTTTCACGAGGTGTTATAACTTTAGGTCGCAGGCGCTGCCATAGTCTCGTACGGACCAAACACGACGGACGTTCGCACGCCGACAACGACCACGCGTCATTTTGAGGCCCCGGCGTGCCCCAGAAACAACACTGGCCCAAAGGCACCTGCTAAGTCATTGAAAAGGTGGTGCCGCTTAGGTGACTCGAACACCTGACCCCATCATTACGAATGATGTGCTCTACCAGCTGAGCTAAAGCGGCCCGGCGCGGGCGGGAACCGGCTCGCGCGAGAGAGGCGCTCTTTATACGCCGGGCGCGGGCTTGCCAAGCGCCTCCAGCATCCCCGTTTCACTGGGGTGGTCGGCGATGCGCAGATCGACGGCCGACAGGTCGTTCAGGGGGACGGCCGCCTGCTCCGAAATGGCCACGATCAGCCGTCCTTCGAACGCCTGCGGTCCCAGAGCAGCCAATGCCACCGCCGCGCGGGGCGAATGGATCATTATAGCGTCGATGCTCTCGGGCGCATGAACCCCGGTCTCGACCGCCTCATAGACCGACACGGTCTCGACCCGGACACGGCCGGTCAGCAATCTCGCAAGATCGGCCACCGGTTCCTTTGCCACTGCGGCCAGTAGCCGCTCGTGAGGGTGCATTGCCCGCGACACCAGATTCACAAGATCGCTGACGGAGCCATTGGCCGAAACAACATCCGCAAACCCAGCGTCGCGCGCCGCCCCGGCCGTCGCATCACCCACGGTCAATACCCGGCGGTCGCGTCTGGGGGTTAATGCGGCGAAGGCTGCTACGCCATTGATGCTGGTGAAGGCGATGGCCGCGCAGTCATCCAGATCGGGCGCAGGCTGCGGAAGTGGGCGGATGGCAAGCAGCGGACAGACAACCGGTGTCCAGCCCGTCTCCCTCAACCGCCCGGCTGTGCGCGACGCGCCCGGCTCGGCGCGGGTGACCCAGACGAGGGAAGGGCCGGTCAGAGGTCCACCCTCTGATCGCCCGCCAGCGCATGAACCTCGGCTCCCAGACGAAGGCCCAGCGCGCGCGCCTGCGGGCCGGCGTCCTCCGCCTCGATCTCGAACATCTCGCCGCCGCGCCGCCAGCGGGTCGAACCGTCGGGGGCCAGCATTTCCGTCGTGAGCAGCAGCCGCCCGTCCGCTATCTCGGCGTGCGCACCCACCGCAGTGCGACACGAGCCTTCCAGAGCGGTCATCGCGCCGCGCTCGGCCTCGATGGCCAGGGCCGTCATGGGGTCGTTCAGCGCCGTAACCCAGGCCGCGCCCAGGTCCTCGGCCCGCGTCTGCAAGGCCAGCGCCCCCTGCCCCGGCGCCGGCAGAAATCGATCAAGCGACAGCCGTTCCCGGATCACGCTCTCGAAGCCCAGCCGGTTCAGGCCTGCGGTGGCCAACAGTATGGCGTCGAACTCGCCTTCGGCGAGCCTCCGCAGTCGCGTATCCACATTGCCGCGCAGCATCTCGATCTGCAGGTCCGGCCGCAGGGCCAGGGCCTGGGCCTGCCGGCGCAAGGAGGCCGTGCCTAGACGCGCGCCCATGGGCAGCTCGTCGAAGCTGGGGACCACATCGCTGATGAAGGCGTCGCGCGCATCCTCGCGCACCGGCACGGCGGCGATGCACAGCCCCGTGGGCTGGTCCGCCGGCATGTCCTTCATGGAATGGACCGCCACATCGACGCGGCCATCCAGCAGGGCCTCCTCGATCTCTTTGGTGAACAGGGCCTTGCCGCCGATGTCCATCAGACGGCGATCCTGCACCCGGTCCCCGGTCGTCACGATCTCGACCAGAGGTACCGCCGCCTCGATATCCGCCTCCGGCACACCCAGGGCGCGGCCGATGGCGCGCTGCATCATGCCCGACTGGGTCAGGGCCAGTTTGGAGCGACGCGTGCCGATGCGGACGAGTGGGGTCATGCGGGTGACGGGAACCGTTGCGGAACAGGAACGAGGTCGCTACCTCGACCCCATGAGTATCGGCGCGGACTATAGCAGCGAGACAGGCCGGGCAACCGACGCGACGTCGCTGCCCCTCGTCTCCATCCCGCCGCTTACAGTTCTGGGCCTCGAAACCAGCTGCGACGAAACCGCCGCCTCGGTCGTGCGTCTGGCCACCGACGGCAGCGCGACCGTTCTGTCGTCCGTGGTCCACAGCCAGATCGAGGACCATGCGGCCTTCGGCGGCGTGGTGCCCGAGATCGCGGCCCGAAGCCATGTGGAGATGATCGACGGTGTTGTCCGCCGTGCGATGGCCGAGGCAGGTCTGGGCTATGAGGCGCTGGACGGCGTCGCCGCCACCGCCGGGCCGGGCCTGGTCGGAGGCGTCATGGTCGGCCTCGGCTTCGGCAAGGCCGTAGCTCTGGCCCGCGACCTGCCGCTGATCGCGGTCAACCATCTGGAGGGGCACGCCGTCTCCGCCAGGCTGGGCCAGCCGGTCGATTATCCCTTCCTGCTGCTGCTGGTCTCGGGCGGGCACTGTCAGTTGCTTGAAGTGCGCGGCATCGGCGACATGACCCGGCTGGGCACCACCATCGACGATGCGGCGGGCGAGGCCTTCGACAAGATCGCCAAGGCCCTGGGGCTCGGCTATCCCGGCGGTCCGGCGCTGGAGAAGCTGGCGGCATCGGGCGACGGCTCGCGCTTCGACCTGCCGCGAGCCCTGCTGGGCCGCAAGGACTGCGACTTTTCCTTTTCGGGCCTGAAGACCGCCGCCTCGCGCCTGGCACAGACCTGTGAGACCCAGCAGGACAAGGCCGACCTGGCCGCCGCCGTCCAGACCGCCATCGCCCGCCAGCTCAGCGAACGCGCGGACCGGGCGATGAAGGACTATGCGACCCATGACAGCGCCATCGCCCTCAAGCAGCCTCACCCAGCGGGCGAGGCGTCAGGGCCACCTCTATTTGTCGTGGCCGGCGGCGTCGCCGCCAACACGACCATCCGCGCCACGCTGGAAGCCACGGCGGCCAAGAACGGCTTTGCCTTCCTGGCCCCGCCCATGGCCTATTGCACCGACAATGCGGCGATGATCGCGCTGGCGGGGGCAGAGCGGCTGCGGCTGGGGCTGGTTTCCGACATCGACACCGCCGCCCGGCCACGGTGGCCACTGGACGAACACAGCGCCCTGACAGCCCCGACGCACGCGCCGGGCCGCAAAGGGGCCAAGGCGTGAGGATGAGCATGGAATTTCGCACCGCAGGGGTGATCGGCGCAGGGGCCTGGGGAACGGCCCTGGCCCAGGTCGCCGGTTCGGCCGGTCTGGACGTGCTGCTGCAGGCGCGCGAGCCGGATGTGGTCGAGAGCATCCGCGACCGCCGCATCAACGAGGCCTTCCTGCCCGGCATCACGCTGGATGACCACGTGGCGGTGACCACCGAACTGTCCGATCTGGCGCACTGTGACCTGATCCTGGCGGTGCCCCCGGCCCAGTACATGCGATCGACGCTGACAGCATTTGCACCCTTCCACCGCGCGGGCGTGCCCGTCGTCCTGTGTTCGAAAGGGATCGAGCGCGGCTCGCTGAAGCTGATGACCGACGTCCTGGCCGAGACCCTGCCGCATGCGCCCGCCGCCGTCCTGTCCGGTCCCAGCTTTGCAGGAGAAGTGGCGCGCGGCCTGCCCAGCGCCGTGACCCTGGCCTGCGCAGACGAGGCCTTGGGCGAGCGGCTGATGGAGACGCTGTCCGCCCCGGCCTTCCGTCCTTATCTGGCGACCGACCTGATCGGCGCCGAGGTCGGCGGGGCGATCAAGAACGTCCTGGCCATCGCCTGCGGCATCGTCGAGGGGCGGGGCCTGGGCCGCAGCGCCCACGCTGCCCTGATTACGCGCGGCTTTGCCGAAATGACCCGGCTGGGCGTGGCCCTGGGTGGCCGGGCAGAAACGGTCGCGGGCCTCTGCGGCCTGGGCGACCTGGTCCTGACCTGCTCCAGCCCCCAATCGCGCAACATGAGCCTGGGCCTCGCTCTCGGTCAGGGCCAGACGGTTCAGCAGGCCCTGGCCGGCAAACGCTCGGTGGCCGAGGGCTATGAGAGCGCGCCCGCTGTGCGCGAACTGGCCGCCAGGACCGGCGTCGACATGCCCATCTCGCTCGCCGTCGCGGCCCTGCTGAACGGCGAGACCACCGTCGATCGGGTGATCGAGGACTTGCTGTCGCGCCCGCTGAAGGTCGAACGGGATTGAGCGACGCGCCTCCGCCTGCACCCGAACGCGCCCGTGTGTGGAAGACCCCGCCCAATGTCGCCCTGTGCGCCGAGGACGACATCGTCGATCCCGGTTCGCGCGGTTTTGTCCTCCAGATCGGCGAGGCCTTCTTCCACGGCTTCGTGGTCCGCAAGAATGGACAGGTGGCGGGCTATATCGACCGTTGCCCGCACGCCGGCTATCCGCTGGCGATCGAGCTGGATCGCTATCTGACCCCAGACGGGGCGCTGATCCTGTGCGGTTGGCACGGCGCGGTGTTCGAGCCACTGAGCGGCCTTTGCACCGGCGGCCCATGCGCTGGCGGGCGACTGACGCCCTGGCCGGTTCAGATCGTGGACGGAATACTGCGCACGGCCTGAGGCCTATTCGGGTACCCGGAACAGATAAAGCCCGAAGCCGATCAGGCCGTGACCGAAGTCGAACACCGCCTGCATCCTGTCGGCATGGAACCGCACGGTCTCGGCCTCGGCCGCATCCGGATGCGCCTCCAGCCAGCGTCGCGCCGCCCCGACCGCATCACTTGCATAGGCATCGAACACCGGCTGTGACGAGATTTCACGCCACTCCGGTACAAGGCCAACCGTCGCGGCCGCAGCGACCCAACCCATATCGTCCGTGTACTGATTTGTCGCCTCGACCACCTGCCTCAGCGGTGCCGGCGGCTCGGCCAGCCAGACCAGATCTCCCCATAACAGCCAGCCCCCCGGCCTGATCCGTCGCTTCAGAAAGGCGAACCCCGCCTCCGGCGTCGGTCGCCCCTCCCCCGTCAGATTGGTGGTCCCCAAGGCCACGATCAGGTCTAGCGGCTCGATCCCTTCCAGCACCTGCGCCGCCGACCCGACGACCAGATCGACCTCCATCCCCGCCGCCGCGATCCGCTCCGCCGCCAGTTCCGCCATCACTGGATCGAATTCGATCGCCGCGACATCCAGACCGAATGCCTGACTCATCCGGATTGCCACGCCGGCATTGCCCGTCCCGATGTCCGCCACCCGCGCCCCGGCTGACAGTCCAGTCCGCGCCACCGCCGCCTGTATTGTCGCCATGTTCACGCCATTGCAGACGTCGAGGGCTTCGTAGGCGATGCGGCCGAATGTCGTGGTCATGGGGTCTTGTCGCGTGGACCCGGCGGGCGTTCAAGGGTCGCGGCCACCTTCTCAGACCCGTTCCAACAGGCTAATCGACCGCATGGCCTCTGCCGATACTCCTGCCGACATCTTCAAGCGCGCCCTGGCCCATGCGGCAAGGGCGCTGGCCGAGCAGGCGGAGCTGGAGGTGACGTTCGGGTCGGACGGGCCGCGTCTGTCGAACGGCGTCCTGACCCTGCCGCATCCGCCGCGCGATCCGTCGGCGGGCGACAGCGCCACCCTGCGCGGCCAGGCGGACCGGCTGGCGCTGCGACTGGCCAATCATGACGAAGCGCTGAATGCTCGCCTGCGGCCGATAGATACTCTCGCCGCCGATGTCTTCGAAGCCGTCGAACAGGCACGGGTCGAGGCCGTGGGCTCGAAGTCGCTGGCCGGGGTCCGCGCCAATCTGAATGCGGCCCTGCTGACCCGGCTGGAGAAAACCGGAGCCTTGCGCGTCAATGAGGCCGCGCGGGTGCCGGTCGCCGAGGCCGTCGCCCTGCTGGTCCGCGAGCGCCTGACGGGTCAGCGCGCCCCGGATGGAGCGGGAACCCTGCTCGATCTGGTCCGGACCGATCTGGAGACCAGGGCCGGGCGCAAGCTGGACGCCCTGGCCGAGGTGGCCGACGACCAGACCGCCTTTGCCGACCGGCTGAAGGATGTGCTGCGCGCGCTGGACATGGACCCCGGCGACGGGCGTGGCGACGACCGCTCGGACAATGACGGCGAGGACGAGCCCGACCCGCAGGAGCCCGATCCGTCCGACGATCAGACCCAGGACGACGAAGACGAATCGGGCGCCGGCGACCAGTCGATGGAGGGCACCGCCGACGATCAGGAGGCCAGCGACGAGCGCGACAGCCGCCCCGACGGCACGCCCGCCGATCCCGACGGCGAGGCTTCCGACGACGGCCCGGAGATGAACGAGGGGGCCCTGCCCAATCTCCAGCAGAGCCAGGACGACGGACGCGCCATCGATGCCTATCGTGTCTTCACGACGGCCTTCGACGAGGTGGTGGACGCCGCCGGGCTGTGCGATCCGATGGAGCTGGAACGACTGCGGTCCCTGCTGGACCAGCAGTTGACGGCCCTGTCCAGCGTGGTGTCGCGTCTGGCCAACAAGCTGCAGCGCCGCCTGATGGCGCAGCAGAACCGCAGCTGGCATTTCGATCTGGAAGAGGGCGTGCTGGACACGGCCCGCCTGACCCGCGTCATCACCGATCCGACCAGCCCCCTGTCGTTCAAGGCCGAGAGCGAAAGCCCGTTCCGCGACACGGTCGTGACCCTGCTGCTGGACAACTCCGGCTCGATGCGGGGGCGGCCGATCATGGTGGCGGCGGTCTGTGCCGATATCCTGGCGCGCACCTTGGAGCGCTGCGGCGTCAAGGTCGAAATCCTGGGCTTCACCACCCGCGCCTGGAAAGGCGGCCAGGCCCGCGAGGCCTGGATCACGGCGGGCAAGCCGGCCAGTCCGGGGCGACTGAACGACCTGCGCCACATCATCTACAAGGCGGCGGACGCGCCTTGGCGGCGAGCCAAGAAGAACCTGGGCCTGATGATGCGCGAGGGCCTGCTGAAAGAGAACATCGACGGGGAGGCCCTGACCTGGGCGCACGACCGGCTGAAGGCGCGGCCCGAAAGCCGTCAGATCCTGATGGTCATTTCCGACGGCTCGCCGGTCGACGATTCCACGCAGTCGGCCAATGCGGCCCTGTACCTCGACAAGCATCTGCGTCAGGTGATCGAGCGGATCGAGACCCAGTCGCCCGTCGAGCTGATCGCCATCGGCATCGGGCATGACGTCACCCGCTGGTACCGTCGCGCGGTTACCATCGTCGATGTCGAGCAACTGGGCGGTGTCATGGTCGAGAAACTGGCCGAACTGTTCGAGGCCGACGACAAACCGACACCTGCCCGCCGCCGCCGCGCGGCCTGAGCATGCGGCTTCCGTCACTGAGCGTCCTGTCACGGCTGGTCCCCGCCTTCGCTGCCCTCGCCATCGCGGCATGCGCCGGGACATGGCCGCTTGTTCCGCCGACGATCCCGCCCGGCTGGACGCCCGCCAGCCCGGGCATCCGTCCCGCTGGCCTCGGCCTGCCCGGTGGTGCCCGGCTGGCTGAGGGCGTGCGGTTCGCGGGTGGTGTCGAACTTGTACTCGAAGCGGGCTCGCCCCTGCACAGCCTGTCGGATCTCAAACTGATCGGCGACGGTGGCTTCGTCAGCGTCAGCGATGCAGGCGACCTGGTGCACGGACATCTGGTCTTGAACCGCGGTGGAAGGCTGGTCGGTGTGACAGGCCTGGCCTGGCGACGACTCACCTTGTCCGATGGTACGCCCATCGCGGACAAGGCCGATGGCGATGCCGAGGGGCTTGCCATCACAGACACCGGCGACCTGCTGGTCAGTTTCGAGCGCGACCATCGGATCTGGAACTATGGACCGGCGGCAGCCCCAGCGAACAGCCCAACGCCTGTGCGACACCCCGACGTCGTCTTCAGCTCCAATGACGGCATGGAAGGCCTGTCAGCGCTCGACGCAGGCTGGCGGGTGGCGGGCGAATCCGGCGGTGTCTGGGACTGCACGCCCGCCGCCTGCGTTGTCGTCGCGCCTGTACCCGAGGAAGCTCTGGATGATGGGGCCTATCGCATCACCGGCATGGATCGTGACCCGTCTGGTGATGGCGTCTTCATCGTCCAGCGGTCTTATCGCCCGCCACTGGATGCCCGCGCTCAAGTCCGGCACATGACCGCCGACGGCACGCTTGGCCCGGTTCTGATCGAGCTAAAACTGCCTGGCACAACCGACAATTTCGAAGGTGTCGCGGCTGTGGCCCATGACGACGGGACTCGCCTCTACATCCTGTCCGACGACAACAACAATCCGGCCCAGCGAACGCTGCTGCTGGCGTTCGACATTCAACCCTGAAGACCGTCAGACCTTTTCGCTGACCTTGATCGCCACCTTGCATCCCGCCTTGATCACCGCGCTCAGCAGCCGATAGGCCGGGGCCTCGCGGCTGCCGTGTTCGATGGCGTGGTCGTGATGGGCCAATTCCTCATCGCGGAAAACGGTCAGTTCAGCGGCCAGCGCGGGGTCACTGTCAGACAGTTCGGCGATCTGATCGGCATAGTGTTTCTCGATCACGTCCTCGACCGCCTCGGTGCAGGCATGGGCCGCCTTCTCGCCCATCAGGGCCGTGCCAGCACCCAGCGCCAGTGCCGCCAGTCGCCAGACAGGGGTCATAACCGTGGGCCGGACCCGCTCGTCATTCAAAAGGGAACCGAAACGGGCCAGATGCACCGCCTCCTGGCCCTGCATCTCGGACATATCAGCGGCGATTCCGGCCTTGCCTTTTCGACCTTCAAAAACAGCCTGCTGGGCGCGATAGATATGGACGGCGGCGTATTCGCCTGCGTGGTCGACACGCAGGATTTCAGCGCGTCGTCGGCGGCTGGCCCCCAGACCGGGGCGCGGCAAGGGACCGCGACGGGTATCAGCTTCGAGGGGCACGGGCATCCTTGGGCCTCTTGGCGGCAAGCAGGCTGAACGCGGCCAGGACGACCGAGATCACGGCATTCCACCCTGCCATGCTGATACCCGCAAAGCGCCACGCCACGTCGCCGCAGCTGACCACTGGCTCGACGGCACCGGTGCCCAGCATGAAATCCACCGCCTGGCTGGCATCGACAGTTCCGCCCATGCAGGTCGCGGGCAAGGTCCACCAGTCCATCTCTCCGCCCATATGGAAGACGGCGGTAACGGCCCCGGTCGTGAAGATGAGGGCCAGCAAGAAAGCCGCAACGCGCGGTGTGCCCCGACTGCCCCGGCTGATCAGATGCCATCCCGTGGCCATGGCCGCGACCAGAACGGCACCCCAGTAAACCTCGCGCTGTTTCAGACACAGATTGCAGGGATCAAGCCCGCCAAACCGCTCAAAGGCATGGGCCGCCCCCAGGAGGGCAAGCGACGCCAACAGCGCGAAGGCGGTCCACCACCGGGTCAGGAGACGATAGGTTGCTCTCATCGGACCCCGTTCATAGCGGGGCTGCGGGCTGCCGTCGATGTGTCTTACCCGCCGAAGCGCGCGATCAGCGAAACCGCCCAGCCCGCGCCGACGAAGAAGCCGACACCGACGATGATCAAGGCTGTGGCCCAGGCCGTCGCCACGGTCGCGCCGGCGGCCACAAACAGTCCGTCGCGCTGGATCAGTCCCACCGACAGCAGGCTCAGGGCCACAGAAGGCACTGTATTGGTCATGGGCAAGACGATCGTAAGAGTCGCCAGGATCATGAAGAAGGCTGCGGCTCGTTCTGCCCAGCCTTCAGCGAAGATTCTCAGACGAGGGCGAGACAGGCGCTCGAGCCAGCCCATGCGCTTGGTGGCAAAATCAGCCATCCGCTCCAGCCATGCCTTCGTCACGCGTCGCTTGAGAATGGCCTCGGGCAGCCAGGGCTCGACCCGGCCAACCAGCATCTGTCCCGCCAGCAGAAGAATTGGAATGCCCACGATCTGCGGCACGCCATACAGAGCCGGGACGAGG
The DNA here is from genome assembly GCF_058725425.1 of Brevundimonas sp. DW-iso22. Lineage (NCBI taxonomy): Bacteria > Pseudomonadati > Pseudomonadota > Alphaproteobacteria > Caulobacterales > Caulobacteraceae > Brevundimonas > Brevundimonas sp. DW-iso22. The sequence goes on from NZ_JBZXEB010000007.1 coordinate 100,897, forward strand.
CACGGGATCGCCAGAATCAGGATCATCAGACCGAAGGCCCGTTCGTCCAGCCGGTCACGAATTTCGCGAAGGGTGAGGCCATCGGGGCCGCTGATGGCCGCCAGATCGGCCACCAAGGCAATGAAGCTCTGGTGGGGATTGTCGACATGCTGGTCGTTATGATCGGACATGGGGCCTGCGTTTCGGACTGCGGCGGGTGGTTAGCCGGAATTCTGTGGCAGGGCGAGGGCAAGCGCCGTTGTCGTAACGGGCCGTGAGTCGCGAGCCTGACATTCTATCGCTATACAGCCGCACTTCCGCCCCATCACCTAAGGATACGGACGTCATGCGCTACCTTCACACCATGGTCCGGGTCGCCGATTTGGATGCGTCCCTGCATTTCTATTGCGAGTTGCTGGGCCTGACGGAGGTCCGGCGTATGGAGAACGAGCAGGGGCGCTATACGCTTGTGTTTCTGGCCGCGCCTGCTGACCAGGCACGCTCGGTAGCTGAACGGTCTCCCGAGGTAGAGCTGACCTTCAACTGGGACCCGGAAGACTACGAGGGCGGTCGTAATTTCGGACATCTGGCCTACAAGGTCGATGATATCTATTCCGCATGCGCCCGCTTGCAGGCCGGAGGGGTGACGATCAATCGTCCGCCGCGTGATGGCCGCATGGCCTTCGTGCGTTCGCCTGACGGCATCTCCATCGAACTGTTACAGGAGGGGGAGCCACTGGCTCCCGCTGAACCCTGGGCTTCCATGTCCAATACGGGGAGCTGGTAAGGCATGACGTCTGCGGCCCGCGCGCGCGCGCTCACAGCCCTGGCAGCAGCGGCTGCTTTGTCCGCCTGCGCCTCTACGTCCGAAACCTATCCGTCGCGCACGGCGACCGAGCAGTTGCTGGTGGCGCGTGCCGCTGACCGGGCCGTCGATGGGCTGACCCTGCCCATCCCCGTGGGGTCCAAGGTCTTCGTCGATGAACTCTATTTCCGGGCCGAAAGCGCCCCCTATGCGGTAAGCGCCATTCGCGCGGCCCTGTCGGAAGCGGGCTATTTCATCGCCCCGTCCAAAACCGAAGCTGATGCCGTATTCGAAATCCGGGCCGGGACCCTTTCGCTGGAGCAGATGCGCCGTGTCTTTGGCCTCCCGGAAATGCGGGTGCCGATCAACGACAGCTTTAACGTCGTCTCACTGCCTGAGCTTTCGGTCTACAGTCGACGGGATCGGGTAGGTGTAGCTGAGTTTTCCGGCTTCCTCTACGAGCCCAAAACGGGCGCACCGCTCGGCGCTGTCATTCCGATGACGGGCGAGTTCAACATCCGCAGCCACAAGCTTTTCATGATCATCGCCTGGGGCCAGCAGCGCCTGTCGCCGGGCGATCGCGATCCGGGTGACAGCTGGCTCCAGTTCTAGCCTGCCAGCAGCGCGGCGCATCGCCACTCTGGCGGAACATACAGACGGTCGCTAGCTTTACCGCTGACACTACACAGGAGACGACGATGCCACTGCTGATGTGCCCCAATGACAACTCTGCCATGCAGACGCTGGATCGGGATGGCGTGCAGTTTGACATGTGTCCGTCATGCCGCGGTGTCTGGCTGGATCGCGGCGAGCTGGAAAAACTGATGGCTTCTGCCACTGAGGACGGCCGCGCCTCGGCACCCGCTGCGCCTCCACCCCAGCAGAATTACGCTCCACCCCCTCAACAGCAGTCACAGCCCTGGGGCCATCAACAGGGGTATCGCGAGCAGCGCCCGTACCGGGATGACGATTACCGCTACAAGAAGAAAAAGCGCGACAGCATCTTCGACATCTTCGACTGATCAGGCCGCCAGTCCGGCCGCCCGCATGAGGGCCTTGATCGGGATGAGGTCCTGCGGCGAGCGCGACAGCACTTCGCGGTTTTCAGGCTGACGCAGCAGCTTCAGCGCCTCAGCCTTGGCGCGGTCGGCGACGGGGCCAAGCGGCGCGGTTTCGCCTGCTGCCATCTTCAACAACGCTGCCAGTTTCTGATGCAGCGAGGCCTTTGCCCGTGTCATCATGTGGATCAAGCGCGCCTCGGCCTCGACTCCACCGCCAACCAACCCGATGGCTGTCACGATCTCCTGTTCCTCGCGCTCTGCCAGAGCGCACGTCATCACGGCACGCTGCAGACCAGCCAGGATCATGAGAACCTGAGCAGGCGATCGTCCGCCGGCCCCGGACCTCATCTCGCTCTCGAAGCGCAGCGAGTTGATGCACGCCGCCAGCCACCGCGCCGCCGAACGTTTATTGGCATTGCCAGTGACATTTTCACACAACCGGGTCAGCGATTCGGCCTCGCACAGGACCGTATTGCAGGACGCCACATAGGCAGCGACGAAATCGGCGGTGATGATGCTTTTTGAACGTTCGCTGAAGGCGGATTGAACCTCTTCAAGCGTCAGCAGCCGACCCGCTGTCGCCGTGAGAACCATGGCCAGGGTCCGCATGATATCGATTTCGCCGACAGCATCACCTGGCCGCAGGCGACGCGGGCTCATGAGTTCACGCACCACCATGCGGGCCAGCGTCGAGGCCAGCAGCGGAAACTGACCCTCCTGCAACCGCTCGCCCAACCGCGCCGCAGGACCGGTCACCGCCGGTATCTGCAAAGCCAGCTTTTCGTCCTGGGCGATCAGGGCTGACACTTCCCTGGGAGCAACCATACGCACCACAGCGGCCAGCGAGGCCCCCTGGTCCAACGCGGGCCCCAGCACATCGGCCAGGCTGGTGCGCGTTGCCAGTATTTCACACAGGATCTGCTCGATCGGGACCATGACCAGTGCGTGGGGCGGCCCATCCATCGGTGCGCCTTCAGCCAGATCCATCAGCTTGTCGACCCGGGCCCGGCCACCCCGAATCCCCTTCAATGCACGCGCGACGACACCGCCCATGACGAATCCGCGCTCGGCCTTTCCCGCCAGACGATGGGCCAGATCGGCGATGGATCGCTCTTCAAGGCCGGGAAAACTTCCGCGCCGTCCAGCCGCCACCACACGCTCGAGAGTGCGCTCCGCCAGCTTCTGGTAGTGCCGCACCAGGTCGTGGACGGGCTGCCCGACCGATTGGCTCTCCGGCACCGCCACCTTCTGGATTGCATGTTGGAGTTCAAGGCCCGACGCCTCGAGCTTTTCGGCCAGGTCTGGTCGGTGAAGCAACTCGAACGGGGTCACGCCCTGACGCTTCAGCCAATCTTCCAGAACCCGCCCGATCGTCTCGCGCGCCAGGGGCTCGTACAAATCCGTCGGTGCCAGGCAGCGTGGGCCGTTCTGATCCTCAGACACCAGACGCTTCCGCTTGATCTCCGGTGCCCCCTTGGTCAGCAGGGTCAGGCTGTGGAACTCCATCGTGTCGGGGTCCAGCGTTTCCTTGGTCACGCGAACAGCGGCCGCGCGATCATCCCGCAGCAGTTCCTCGGCGGTCTGGATCGCCACAGCCCGTTCTTCAGTCGCCATCTGGAGGGCCCAGGGTGCCGGAGCGGTCTTGCGGATATAGACCTCGTAGTGAATCGAACCGGCCATGCCACACTCAACGCTGTTATGCTGCGACACTGGAGTGAAAGCCTTTAAGGCGGGGTTTCATTGCGCAAAAGAACCCGGCGGCCCATGTTTGCGCCGCATTCTTGCTGATGCTCCGTATCGAACGGTTACGCTTGTCGCGCGTTGATGCGATCAGTGCATCCACTTGACGACTGCTGAGGAGACCGCCCTTTGGCCAATATCACCCTGGTCGACGACGACGAGAACATCGTGGCATCCGTGTCCCTGGCGCTGGAAAGCCATGGGCACAAGGTCACCGCCCACCACGACGGTGCCGCCGGGCTGGAGGCGCTTGAAACTTCGCCGCCTGACCTGGCCATACTGGACGTCAAGATGCCCCGTATGGACGGCATGGAGGTGCTGCGCCGCCTGCGCCAGACCAGCCAGATCCCGGTGATCATGCTGACCTCCAAGGACGAGGAGATCGACGAAATCCTGGGCTTCAACCTTGGTGCCGATGACTACATCCACAAACCCTTCAGCCAGCGGCTGCTGATCGAGCGGGTCAAGGCGCTGCTGCGCAGGACAGGGGCTGACGGTGGCGAGCCCGAGCCCGCAGCAGGCGAAGGCGGCTCCAAAGCCATCAAGCGCGGCAAGCTCTCTATGGACCCGGCCCGTCACGAGAGCACCTGGGAGGGCAAGCCCGTCAAGCTGACGGTCACCGAATTCCTGCTGCTCCAGGCCCTGGCCCAGCGGCCCGGTTTCGTGAAGAGCCGCGACAACCTGATGGACGCCGCCTACGACGATCAGGTCTATGTCGACGACCGCACCATCGACAGCCACGTCAAGCGGATGCGAAAGAAGTTCCGGGTGGTCGATCCCGAGTTCGACGCGATCGAGACCCTGTATGGCGTCGGATACCGCTACCGCGAAAGCTGATCCGTCCGAAAAGGACGTGTCCCCGGGTCGCCGGCGGCTTGGCCGTTTCGGCGGCTCGCGGCTGGGCGGCTTCATACTGGCTCTCAACCTGCTCAGCCTGCTCATCCTGCTGGGCGGAGCCCTGGCCCTGAATGAGTGGACGCGCGGCCTGATCGAGTCGCGCCAGCAGACCCTGACCGCCCAGGCCGAACTGCTGGCCAATGTGCTGAGCCGGCAAGGGGTGACGACGGGCGAGCCCACGCCAGCCTTCGACGCGGTGGAGGCCTCAAGGCAACTTGTCGATACATTCATCCCGAATGGGCAGCGGGCTCGGCTCTATGACCTGGACGGCCTGCTGGTAGCCGACAGCTATCTGGTGACGGAGTCCATACCGGGCTCGGCCCTGCCTGATGCGCGTCCCGCAGGCACCCCACCATCACCCGATCAGCCCGAAACTGCCGAACGCAACAGCCGCCGGGTCGAGGAGGCCCGGCGCGAACTGGCCGAAGAAGTCGATGGGGCACTGGACGGCCAGAACCAGGCCGGCGTTCGGATGAATGAATCGGGCGACCGCGTCGTTTCGGTCTCCATACCCGTCCGGCATGTGCGTCAGGTCCTGGGCGTGCTGACGTTGGAAGCGGGCGACGTTGAAGAAACCCTGGCTGCCCAGCGGCTGGCCTTGATGCCGTTCGCCCTAGTCGCCCTGGCCGTCAACATACTGGGCTCTCTGGTGCTGCACCTTTTCGTGGCCCGTCCGATCATGCGGCTGTCGGCGGCGGCCGATGCAGTGCGGCTACAGCGGGCCCGCGCGATCTCCCTGCCTGATCTGGACGGCCGCAAGGACGAGATCGGCGATCTGGCCCGCTCGCTGGAGACCATGACCGAAACCTTGTCTGACCGGATGGATGCCATCGAGGCCTTCGCTGCCGACGTCAGCCACGAGATCAAGAACCCCCTGACGTCGATCCGCTCGGCGCTGGAAACCTTGCCGCTGGTCAAGACCGATGCGCAGCGTGAGAAGCTGACAGGTCTGTTGCAGCAGGACGTGCGACGCCTCGACCGGCTGATCACCGACATTTCGAACGCCTCGCGGCTGGATGCCGAGTTGAACCGTGACAGACCTCGCGCCGTGGACCTGACCGTCCTGTTGACCGAGATCACGGGGGTCTATTCCGCCGGTCACAAACCGGGCGAGGCGCGAGTCATTTTCTCGCCGCCGTCAGAGACGGTCCGCATCACCGGCCGCGACGGGCCCCTGGGCCAGGTGTTCCGTAATCTGATCGACAATGCCCGCTCGTTCAGCCCCCCAGAAGGGCAGGTCAGGATCACGCTGCATCGCAGCCTCGACCCCGACAGACCTATCAACGTGACCATCGATGATGACGGCCCTGGCATTCCGCCCGAGAACCTGGAGACGGTGTTCGAGCGTTTCTACACCTCGCGACCGCGCGGCACGGCCTTCGGGGCCAACTCTGGCCTGGGTCTCTCCATCGTGCGCCAGATCGTCGAGGCCCATGGCGGAGAGGTGCGGGCGATGAACCGGGCTGGAGCCGATGGCACGACCGAAGGCGCGCGCTTCGAAGTTGCCCTGCCCGTTATTGCCCAACCACGACGCGGATGAGCGACCAGCCCCGTCATGCGACCACGGTGGCACTGCACAGGTCGGGTCGCGGCTGGATCGGCGTCTTGCTGACCGGGCCGTCCGGCGCGGGCAAGAGCGATCTGGCTTTGCGTCTGCTCGAGCGCGGCGCGCGTCTGATTGCAGATGACTACACCCATGTCTTTGCTGCCGGTGACGATCTGTACGCGGCCGTTCCTGAACGGATCGAAGGTCGAATGGAGGTGCGCGGGGTCGGGATCGTCAATAAGCCGACAAGGCCTTTTGTCCGGCTGGGCTTGATCGTGGACTTGACGACGGACGCCATAGACCGCTTGCCAGAGCCGCTATTCGAACGCATCGCCGGGCGCGATCTTCCGCGTATCAGGCTGAATGGATTCGAGGCCTCGGCGGTCGAAAAGGTCACAGTCTTGTCACGACGACTTTAACCCCGCGCAGACTTGGGCTATTCCGCGCGGCTTGCGGCACGTCGAAGGGCGGTCGGAATGCGGGGCGTGAGCTTGGTATACCTGTCATGATCGGCCTGGTAATCGTCACCCACGGGGGGCTGGCCTCTGAATTCCTGTCGGCCATGGAGCACGTCGTCGGCCCGCAGCGCGGCGTCGCCGCCATCTGCATCGGCCCCGAGGACGACATGGAACGTCGCCGCCGCGACATCGTCGATGCGGCCCGCGCCGTTGACGATGGCGACGGCGTCATCCTGCTGACTGACATGTTCGGCGGCACCCCATCCAACCTGGCCATCTCCGTGATGGAAGAGACCCACGCCGAGGTCATCGCCGGGCTGAACCTGCCCATGCTGATCAAGCTGGCGGGCGTGCGTGGCCGCGAGCCACTGGAAGCCTGCGTGGCCCACGCCCAGGATGCGGGGCGTAAATACATCTCTGTCGCCTCATGGGTCCTGCAGGGCGAGAAATGACCGATACCGCCGCCCAGGCCTCGGCGACCGCCAACATCTGCAACACCCGCGGCCTGCACGCGCGGGCCAGCGCCAAATTCGTGAAGACGGCGTCAGCCTTCGAATCCGACATCCGCGTCACCCGAGACGGCGTCACCGTCAACGCCTTATCGATCATGGGCCTGCTGATGCTGGGAGCCGGAAACGGCTGCACCATCGACATCGTGGCCGAGGGCGACGACGCTCAGGATGCCATCGACGCGCTGATGGATCTGGTCGCCCGCCGCTTCGACGAAGACCAGTAGAAAGCCCCGACGGTGAACCGCCGGGGCTTCTGAGGCTCAGGCGGACTTTATCGGCTCAGGGCGTCTCGGTGATCAGCAGGGTCGCCGCTGCCGTCGAACCGCCAAAGGTGCCAACCCACACATCGTAGGTGCCGCTCTGAGGGCGATTGAAGCGCACCTCGGCATCCAGGTCGCCATAGCTGTCGTCGTCACAGGACCAGGAGCCGTCTGGGCCATTGATGATCAGGGTGGTATCGACCGACGACAGCGTCCGGAACACCAAGGGCAGGCTGCCGGCACTGTAGCTCACCTCGTAGTCCGGGGCGTCACTGATCATGCCCACGCAAGCTTCCGGCAACGGGGTGTCCTCATAGGCATCGATGGACCCGCCCGCCGTGATCGAGACACGATGCGGATCAGGCGTGAAACCGTTGTTCAGACTGACCGATCCGAAGTTCGCCTTCAGACTGGCGTCCTGCGCCAGAACCACCTGTGGCGCGACAACGATCGCCGCCACAAGGGCGACTGCACCGATGATCCTGTTCATTGTAGTCGTCCCCTCAAATTCCGATGAATTAACCCTCAAGTCGTCATCGCGCCGCCAAGCTTGGCCGTCAAGTCTGGATAACGCTGTAATGGAGCATAACGCCTGGTGGAGCCGAGGGGAGTCGAACCCCTGACCTCGTCATTGCGAACGACGCGCTCTACCAACTGAGCTACGGCCCCTTTTCAGGGATGCAGGCGAGCGCGGGACATAGGGGGGTCTAGGCCGGGGTGTCAACGGGCGCAAAGCCAGCCGCATCTGCGGCGTCGGAAACCTTGGCTTGGAGGTGCATGTGCCGCTAGAAGCGGGGATTATCTTGCAGGGAGCCTTTGCGGCATGGCGGCGATCATCGGATTTGTGTTCTTCATCCTGGGGGCACTGCTTCAGCTCTTGCTGCTGGCGATCATCGTGCAGGCGATCCTGAGCTGGCTGTTCGCGTTCGACGTGATCAATCACCGCAACCGGTTCGTGGCCCAGATCGCAGACTTTCTGGACCGCATCGTCGGGCCGGTGTTGGCCCCGTTTCGCCAGATCATCCCGCCGCTGGGTGGCATAGATATCTCTCCCATCATCGTCATTTTGATCATCCGCGGTATCCAGATTTTCCTGCTGCCCGCGTCGCAGGCGGCTCTGCTGAGCCTGGTCGGAGCCTATTGATCGAAAGCGGCCTTGAGGCCACGCCTGGTCGTGATCGTGCTACGGCGCGATATCCGGTCTTGCGCGGTCTGGTCACCGTCCTAAGGTGCCGGTCCGACAGGGCCAGGGGCCTGCCAGACCGCCGGACTTCATGACCACGATAAGAACAGTCGCCATAATCGGCGCGGGCCAGATGGGTTCGGGGATCGCCCAGGCGATCGCAGCCGGTGGCTATTCGGTCGTCCTGTACGACGCCGCTCCGGAGCGCGTGCCCCAGGCCCAGGCCGCCATTGCCGCCAGCCTGGCGCGCCAGGTTGAGCGCGGCCTGATCGATGCGACTGCCGCCGATGCCGCCCAGTCGCGCATAGCCCCCGCCGGCTCCTTGGCCGAAGCGGCCAAGGCGGATCTGGTCATCGAGGCTGCGGTCGAGGACGAGGCGATCAAGAAGACCCTGCTGGCCGAACTGGTGCCCCATCTGGGGGCAGACACCCTGCTGGCCTCCAACACCTCGTCCATCTCCATCACCCGCCTGGCCTCGGCGACCGACCGGCCGGAGCGGTTCATCGGCCTGCATTTCATGAAGCCGGCCCCCGTGATGAAGCTGGTGGAGATCATCCGCGGCATCGCCACCTCGGCCGCCACCTATGAGACGGCTGTCGCCTTCGCCGAGAGCCTGGGCAAGACCACCACCAATGCCGAGGACTTCCCCGCCTTCATCGTCAACCGCATCCTGGTGCCGATGATCAACGAGGCGATCTATGTGCTGTACGAAGGCGTCGGCAATGTCTCGTCGATCGACAAGGCGTTGAAGCTGGGGGCCAACCATCCGATGGGGCCACTGGAACTGGCGGACTTCATGGGTCTGGACGTGGTACTGGCCATCATGAACGTGCTGTACGACGGCCTGGCCGACAGCAAATACCGGCCCTGCCCGTTGCTGGTGAAATATGTCGAGGCCGGGTGGCTGGGACGCAAGTCCGGGCGCGGCTTTTACGACTATTCGGGCGAGACGCCCGTGCCGACCCGCTAGGGCGAGCGGATGAGCGACGCCGCGACACCGCTGAACCTGCCCGGCCGGGAACGCGTCACCTGGCGCAAGGAGCCGCACCGCATCGTCCTGGCCGCACTGGCGGGGGCCTGCTGGCCGCCCTTGATCCTGACCCTGCCGATCTGGAGACCCGCCGCCGACAACTGGATGCCGGGGCCGGAGATGGACTGGCGCCTGCTGGTCCTGCTGATCGGTCTGGTCGCCGTGCCCGGCTTCATGCGCTTGGTGGAGCGCGAGCGTCAGCGCGACGGGCGTCCGGCGACGCGGCTGGCCGTCATCTGGCGGTTCCTGTTGTACGGCGGGCTGCTGGCGGCCGCAGTCGCAGCGGCGGCAGCGTTGATCATGTCGGTGACCGGATCGCTGGAGGCGGGAACGCCGGGACGAGCAGCGGGTGCGACCGAGACGACGTTGCTGATCTATGGCGTCGGCGGCCTGCCCATCGCCGTGCTGGTCGGCGTCAGCTATGCCCTGTGGGCCGGCTTCTGCGTGGCCTTTCTGGCCTTCCGGCCACAGCCCGAGGTGCGCGACCGCCTGGGCGTCATGGATCGCCGCAAGCGCTAGAGCCCGGCACATTACGCGGAATTCAGTTTTCGATCCCGCTGTCTGATGTAAAACGTCCTTGTCTTCATTCTCGGGGGAGCAGGACATGACAGACGCCACCATGACGGCCGCGCCATCGGCGACGACGGAGCGCATTTTCAATCTGGACATGCTGCGCGGACTGGCCGTGCTGGGCATTCTGGCGGTCAACTGTCTGGCCTTCGCCTGGCCCGGCGAGATCATATCCATGCGCGAGGCCATGCCGTTCGCCGTCGATGGGGCCAATGAGACGGCGCTGTGGGTCGAGCGAGTCTTCTTCGAGGGCAAATGGCGGACGCTGTTCTCCATGCTGTTCGGGGTGTCGATCTTTCTGGTCGGGGGCGAGCGGTCGAACGAGGAGCGGGGTGCCCATTTGCAGCGCCGCCTGCTGTGGCTGCTGGCGTTCGGCTTGGCCCACGGCGTGCTGATCTGGTCCGGCGATATCCTGCTGCACTATGCCTACTGCGGCTTCATCATGATGATGATGCGCTCTTGGTCGGCGGGGCGGCTGATCAAGGTGGGCGGCGGCGTCATTTTGGGCCTGTCGCTTCTAAGCGGGCTGACGCTTTGGGGCTGGGGGGCCATGCCCGCAGAAATGAGCGCCGAGATCCGGACGAGCATGGGCGACAGTCTGTCGCCCGCAGGCACCCTGGCCAAGATTGAGCAAGTCCGTGGGGGAGGCTATTTCCTCTACAATCTGGTGAGCTGGATTCAGTATCAGATGGCTAGCGCCATCCTGATCCCGATCACCGTGTCGCTCATGATGCTCGGGCTCGGGCTCTTCAAGTCTGGCTTTCTGTCGGGTCGGGCACCGGTCTGGACCTATGTTCTGGCGATCGGCCTCGGTGCCGCCAATCTGATCGGTCTGGGAATCCTGATGGGTCAGAATCTGGCCGCGCCGGTGGAGGCGGATCCGACGCGCGGGTTGGCCGGCCTGTTCTCAGCCTTCGCCGTCGTCATCACTGTGGGCTATGTCGCCGGGCTGGTTCTGCTGGCCAAGACGCCGGTCAAGGCTGTGCTGGCGATCTTCGCGCCGGTGGGGCGGATGGCCTTCACCAACTATCTGATGACCAGCGTGATCTTCGTGCTGCTGGCGGTCATGCCCGGCGGGCCGATGATCTTTGGCCGCGCCGAGCCCGGGACGTTGTGGATGTGGGTGGTCGGGGTGTGGGCCGTGCTGATCGTCTGGTCGCCGCTGTGGCTGTCGCAGTTCCGGATGGGGCCGTTCGAATGGGTCTGGCGCAGCCTGACCCAGGGACGGCGGCTGCCCCTGCGCAGGTCTTAGGGATGAGGGATCAGGGATGAGGGATGAGTGGAGGCACCAGTCTGCGCGTATGGGTATGCGACGATATCGCAAAAACCTCGTCCCTCTTGCCTGGTCCCTCGTCCCTATCCCCTAGAACCTCGCCTCTCGTCCCTCTAAAGACCGGGCATGACCGACCCGACCGAGACTGCCCCCGCCCGCCCCGAGGCCCGCAATCCGCGTGGATTTGCCGACCGACGCGGGCGCGACCTGATCGCCGAGCGCCGCATCGTGCGCCAGGTGTCGGAGGTCTATGAGCGCTGGGGGTTCGAGCCGCTGGATACGGGCGCGTTCGAATATGCCGACGCCCTGGGCAAATTCCTGCCCGACGCGGACCGGCCGAACGAAGGCGTCTTTGCGCTTCAGGACGACGATGATCAGTGGATGGCGCTGCGTTACGACCTGACCGCACCGCTGGCCCGGTTCGCGGCGCAGAACTGGGAGACGCTGCCAAAGCCCTTCCGCCGCTATGCCTTCGGATCGGTGTGGCGCAATGAGAAGCCCGGTCCGGGCCGGTTCCGCGAGTTCACCCAGTGCGACGCCGACACCGTCGGCTCGGACCGGCCCGAGGCCGATGCCGAAATCATCGCCATGGCGGGCGAGGGGTTGCGGGCCGCAGGCCTGGACACGGATCAGGCCGTGATCCGCGTTTCGAACCGCAAGCTGTTCGACGGTCTGTTCGAGGCGGGCGGGGTGACCGATCCGGTCCAGAAGCTGACGGCGCTGCGGGCCATCGACAAGTTCGACCGCCTGGGCTGGGAGGGGGTCGCGGCCCTGCTGGGCGAAGGGCGTCTGGACGACAGCGGCGACTATACCAAGGGGGCGCAGCTGCCACTCGGTGTGGCCACGACCATCGAGGCTTTCCTGGCGTCAGCCGGAGATGCGGGGCTGAGCCGTGCGGGCACACTAGATGCGGTCGCGAGTGCAGGCGGGCTGGGCGCGATCGGCGAGGCGGCGCTGAACGAGTTGGCGGCCATCGATCAGGCGCTGAATGCGATGAAGGTGGGCCAGGATGCGGTGCGGTTCGACCCGACCATCGTTCGCGGGCTGGAATACTATACCGGTGCGGTCTTCGAGGCCGAACTGCTGCTGGAGACCACCGACGACAAGGGCCGCGCCGTGCGCTTCGGCTCCATCGGTGGCGGCGGTCGCTATGACGATCTGGTCGCTCGTTTCACGGGCGAGCGGTTGCCGGCGACGGGGTTTTCGTTCGGGGTGTCTCGTCTGGCCTCGGCCCTGAGAGCAGCGGGGCGCGCAGACGATGCTGCGGTGCGCGGGCCGGTCGTGCTGATCGTCTTTTCCGACGCCGACATGCCGCACTATCTGGAGGCCCTGGCCGAGCTGAGGAATGCGGGCATCGCCGCCGAACTGTATCTGGGTCGGGCGGGCATGAAGGCGCAGATGAAATATGCGGACCGCCGGGGATCACCCGCCGCCGTCATCCTGGGCGGCGACGAGATCGCGGCGGGCACCGTGACCATCAAGGATCTGGACGCGGGGCGGGCCGCCGCCTCTGCCGTCGCGGGCAATGAAGCCTGGAAAGCCGAGCGTCCGGGCCAGTTGTCTGTCGAGCGGGGCCTGATGGTCGAGACGGTTCGCCGTATTGTTTCAGCAACGCTTGGAACTGCGTAAGTTATCGTCGATAACCTGCGTCTGAAGACTGGTATTGCCTGTCCAATCATTGACTTGAACGCCGATTTGTCGTCATTTGGTCGTACTCGGAAGCGCAGCGTTTCGGCGCAGCAGCTCCTGGAGGCGTTTCGGGGAGGAAACGTCCGCTCCTTAGAGAGCGAAAGAAAGCCCGCTGCGTCGTATCCCCCGCAGCGGGCTTTTTCGTGCCTGATGCCTAGCCCGGGCCGGACATGAAAAAGGCCGGAGCGTTTCCACTCCGGCCCTCATCAACTTGATCCGCCAGTCGCTACCAGATCCGGACGCGCTGGTCCGAAGGTAGGTAGTAGGCAGCGTCCGGCTCGACGTCGAACGCCGTGTACCACTCGTCCACATTGCGAACAGGACCGATGACGCGGAACTCGGCCGGACTGTGGGGATCGGTGGCGATCTGCTGCTTCAGGGCATCTTCGCGGTATTTGGACTGCCAGACCTGGGCCCAGCCGTAGAAGAAGCGCTGATCACCGGTCGTGCCGTCCAGGATCGGTGCCTCGGCTCCATTCAGCGACAGGCGATAGGCGGCCAGACCCACGGCTACACCGGCGGCGTCGCCGATGTTCTCACCCATGGTCAGTCCGCCCTGCACATTGAAGCCGGGGATGGGTTCAAACTGGTCGTACTGGGCGCCGAGGCGCGTGGTCAGGGCATCGAAATTGGCCTTGTCCTGCGGCGTCCACCAGTTGCGCAGCACGCCGTCGCCGTCGGACTTGGAGCCCTGGTCATCGAAGCCGTGGCCGATCTCGTGACCGATCACGCCGCCGATTCCGCCATAGTTGACCGCCGGGTCGGCATCCGGATCGAAGAAGGGCGGTTGAAGGATGGCGGCCGGAAAGACGATCTCGTTATTGGTGGAGTTGTAATAGGCGTTCACCGTCTGCGGGGTCATGCCCCACTCATCCTTGTCGACGGGATCGTTCAGGCGGTTCAGTTGATAGTTCCACCGGAACAGGCCGGCCCGCTCGATATTGCCGAACAGATCGTCGGGGCGGACTTCCAGATCGGAGTAGTCACGCCACTTGTTCGGGTAGCCGATCTTGACTGTGAACTTGTTCAGCTTTTCTTCTGCCGCCGCGCGGGTCTCGGCGCTCATCCAGTCGTAGGTCTCGATCCTGGCAGCCAGGGCCAGGCGCAGGTTGGCGACCAGTTCTTCCATCTTGGCCTTGGATTCGGCGGGGAAGTATTCGGCCACATACTGGCGGCCGACGGCCTCGCCCAGCATGCCCTCGGCATGGCTGATGCCGCGTTTGTCGCGGGGGCGCTGCATGGGTTGGCCCTGCAGATCGCGCGAGCGGAACTCCCACTGGGCGTCTGCAAAGCGTTTTGACAGCTGACCTGCGGCATCGTCGGTGGTGTGGAAGGCCTGCCAGGCCTGGATCGTTTCCATCGGCGTCTCGGCATAGATGGCGGCGATCAACGGCATGGCCGTGTCCTGACGCACGATCAGGCGCGGTACCTCGCCGACGCCTACAGCAGTGTAATAGTCCTGCCACGGGAAGCCGGGGGCCTCCTGGGCAAGCTGGGCGATGGTGTATTCGTTGTAGGTCTCGTCGCGGTTGCGGTTCTGGATCGGGGTCCAGTGCGCTTCGGCAATCCGGGTCTCGAAAGCGACGATGGCGGCAGCGCTTTCGACCGGGTTTTCCCAGCCGATCATCTCCAGCATGCGGGCGACATAGGCCTGATAAAGCACCTTCTTGTCGGCCCAGCGCTGCTCCAGATAGTAGTCGCGGTTGGGCAGGCCGATGCCCGACTGTCCGGTCGAGACGACATAACGGGTCGGAGCCTTCTGGTCGGTCGAGATGCCGGTGCCGAAGATCGACCCGCCGATGCGGCCCTGGGTCTGGCCCATGTAGACGGCAGCCTTGTCATGGGTGTCGGCGGCGCGGATGGCGGCCAGATACGGAGCCAACGGCTGGGCATCCAGCGCCTCGATCCGTGCCTCGTCCATATAGGCGCGATAGGCGTCGGCAATCTTCTGCTCATCCGATCCCGCAGTCAGGTCGGTGCGGGCCGCCAGGGCGTCAATCATGACCTTGACCCGGTTGTCCGACAGTTCGCGCAGCAGATTGAACGAACCGTAGGACGTGCGATCCGAAGGGATCTGCAGGCGATCCAGCGCGGCACCATTGGCGTAGCGAAAGAAGTTGTCGCCGGGGTTCACAGAGGTATCGCGCCCGGCCAGATCAAAGCCCCAGGTGCCGTATTTCGGTGTTTCCGTGCCCTGATAGCCCTGTACGGTCGCGCCGTCGGCAGGTGCCTGAAACAGTTCGAAGACGGTGCAGGCCTCGTCGATGCAGGTGTGGTTGTGACCGTCGTCACTGAAATGCTGGGCCTGGGCGGCGGCAGGAAGGAGCAGGGCACCGATCGCGGCACCAAGGAGCAGGGTTTTCATCGTCGACTTCACCGTGATTGTTCAGGGGCTTCAGTGTCGGCGCGGACCCTACGCCCCGAATTTGCCTCCGTGACCTGAATTTTTTGTCATGAATGGATTTAAAGCCTGTGCTGCAAGGGTTTCGCTTGGCCTAGCCTGCGCATCGACCGATAGTGCGCCGCAACAGGCGGGAGCATCATGGCGGGCGGGCACGGCGGCGGAGAATACAAGGACCTGGTGGTCTTTCTGGCGGCCGCAGGCGTGGTCGTGCCCCTGTTCAACCGGTTAAAGATCAGCCCGGTGCTCGGCTTCCTGGCTGCCGGCGTACTGCTGGGCCCGCAGGGCCTAGCGCGTCTGACCGACACCGTCCCGTGGCTGAGCTGGCTGACCATTTCGGACGCCGCCCAGATTCGCTCGTTGTCGGAACTGGGCGTGGCCTTCCTGCTGTTCATGATCGGGCTGGAGCTGTCTTGGGAACGGCTCAAGGCTATGCGTCGGCTGGTCTTCGGTCTGGGCCTGACCCAGGTCGCGGCCTGCACGGTCGTACTGGGCGGCATCTTCATGTTGATGGGCCAGTCGCTGGTTGCTTCAGCCGTGCTGGGCATGGGGCTGGCCTTGTCATCGACAGCGGTGGTCATGCCGGTCATGGCGGAGCGCGGGCGCGTGACCACAACCAGCGGCCGGGCGACCTTTTCCATCTTGCTGGCTCAGGATCTGGCCGTCGCGCCGATCCTGATCACGGTCACGGTTCTGGCTGCACTGGCTCAGGGTGCTGCCACGGCGGGCGGCGACTTCGATCCGGCGGTGCTGAGGCCTGCGCTTCTGACCCTGGTTCCCGCCGCCATTGGCCTGGCGTTGCTGGTCGCGCTGGGTCGGCTGGTGCTGCGCCCCATGTTCCGCTCCGTGGCGAAGGCCAAGGCCAAGGGACAGGGCCAGGAGATGTTTGTCGCGGCAAGCCTGCTGGTCGTCGTCGGCTCGGGACTGGCGGCCCAGGCTGCGGGTCTGTCGATGAGCCTGGGGGCCCTGATTGCCGGGCTGCTGCTGGCGGAAACAGAGTTCAGGCGCGAGGTCGAAATCTCGATCGAGCCGTTCAAGGGGCTGTTGCTGGGTGTCTTCTTTGTCGGGGTCGGCATCGGACTGGACCTGGATGCCGTCGCCGCCAACCCGTGGGGCGTGTTCGGCCTCGCCGCCCTGCTGACGGGGGTCAAGATTGTCCTGATCTTTGGTGCAGCCCGCTTCTGGGGACTGAACAATCGCACCGCCATAGAGACAGCGCTGGTCCTGGGTCCGGCGGGAGAGTTCGCCTTCGTCATCTTGGGTGCCGGGGTGCTGGAGGGCATCGGTTCGGCGGCCTTCACCCAGACTGCCCTGCTGGCCGCGACCATCAGCATCTTTACCATTCCGCTTATGGCCTTGATCGCCAGTCGCCTGACGAGGCGGGTAGAAGCCGCGCACCCCGAACTGCCGCCCGAGGCAACGGTGCCCGTCGACACCGAAAATCAGGTCCTGATCGTCGGATTTGGTCGCGTCGGGCGGCTGGTAGGCGAAATGCTGACCGAGCACGGACAGGCGTTTCTGGCTATCGATGCCAACCCGTCGACGGTGTCAAAGGGGCGAGCAGAAGGTGCCAATGTCTTTTATGGCGATGCCGGGCGTGAGGAGATGTTGAGGCTGTGCGGCATCGACACAGCGCGCGCGGTCATCGTCACCATGGATGCGCCAGGCAAGGTGGACGAGGTTGTCGTCGCTGCGCGCGCCCTGCGGCCCGACCTGATCCTGATTGCCCGCGCCCGCGATGATCGCCATGCGGAACGCCTCTATCGGCTGGGCGTCACAGACGCCGTGCCTGAAACCACAGAGGCCAGCCTGCAGTTGGCCGAGAACACGCTTGTCGATCTTGGCGTGCCCATGGGACTGGTCCTCGCCTCCATCCACGAGCGTCGGGACCGCTACCGAAAGCTGTTTCAGGCCGCCATGCCAGACGGACAACAACCACGGCGACCCCGCGCGCTGCGCGCGACAACCCGTCGTTGATGCGCGCCGCCTGAAAGTCGCGGCTATCCTCAGCTTAACCTTCCCGAGACGGGTTCCATTAATCTGTGCACCCCAATTTGGTCATCGTTCGGTGGTCAACAGCCGCGCTGTCCGGAAAGACGTTCGGTGCGCTGATGCGGCCGTATTCCATTCCTTCCGTCACTTCGGTGATCCTGTTTCACGCGGCGTGTGCATGATGCCGCCAGTCGAGTAACCGTTTATGCGAGATTCCGCTTTGACCTCCCCCCAGACCAACGCAGACATCGACGCCCCACGCCTCAACCGCCGTCAGGCCGCCAAGGTCCGCACGCGGGGCAAGGTTCTGGAAGCGGCCCGCACCCTGTTCGCGGAGCGCGGCTATGACGCCGCCACTATTCGCGACATCGCCAAGGGTGCCGGCATGTCGACAGGCGCGGTCTTTGCCAACTTCCAGGACAAGTCCGAACTGTTCGAGGCCGTGTTGGCCGAAAATCTTGAAGGCACACTGGAAGCTTTTCAGACTGCGGCGAAAGAGGACGGCCGCGCCAGCGACCGCCTGACGGCCGCCCTGTCGGTCGGCTATCATCGCGGCCTGGAGCACCTGCCGCTTGTTCAGGCGATCTTTGCCCGGGCCTGGTTCCAGCCGGAAGACGCCAACGAACGCCAGCGCGCCATGGCCCGCCCGTTTGTTGAAGCCGTGGCCGGCATTCTCCAGGCCGGTATCCGCGAAGGCGAATTGCGCCAGGACATTGATGTGACGCTGATGACCCGGATGATCTGGGAAATCTACATGTCCAACTACCGTCATGCCGCGTACGACGGCTGGAGCATGGAAGAGCTGACCCCGCACGTCCGCAAGCAGATGGACCTGATCCTGTCAGGTCAGCTGACCAGGCAATAGTTCGAAAGAAGGCCCGTCGGTTCGCCGGCGGGCCGTTTTCTGGGCGCTATCGCTCCCGACTTGGTCGCTCGCTGCTTGAGCGCGAGTTAGCTCGCATCCAGCGCCTCATCGCGGGCCAGGGTTAGCTCTTCCACCTCAGAGTCGCGGCCTTGACGGGATTGGCGAAGGGTCGCTGTTCGGCGCGGCTCTTGATCCATTCGCGCTTCAACTGCTGATACCATTTCGCCTGTTTGTCGGCGTCGTCGATCCAGATCAGGGCCGGATCGTAGCGCAGGCCTTCGTTCTGCAGGTTCACCATACCGCCGTCCTGTTTCAGGAAGGCCCGCACACCCTGGCGCAGGAACGGCTTGGCGATGCCGAACACCCAGTGGTCGGACCAGAATATCTGGGTGATGCGGGTTTTCGTCTCCGTGACCGGTGTCAGGCAGGTCAGGGCCAGGACCTGCTTTTCACCCACCTGAATGTGCTCCCAGCGATAGCCGGGCAGGCGAAAGGTGATCTCGGTCGCCGGAGCCCCGCCCAGAATCTTGTAGGCCCGGCTGTTGGACGAGGGGGCGTGGCGGACCATGGCAAAACCGAGGTCACGCGGCTCGAAGGCCTTCGACTTTTCATGCATCGAATGTTCGGAGCGCCACCACCATTGCTGATGCACATACGGGCCATGGGCGGGGTCCATCAGGCCGACGACGGCGTGGTCGATATGGCTGTCGAAATCCATCGCCTCGACCAGTCTGGCCTCGCCGCCGACCACGCCGGGGAAGACGGGCGGTTCGTGATCCGGCTCTGCGGGGCTGCGCGGATCGGACGTCATCCAGACGAAGATCATGCCTTGGCTCTCGCGGACCGGATAGGACCGGACACGGATGCGCTCGGGCTCATAGGCCTGATCTTCGACAAGGGAGGGAATGGCGGCGCAGACACCGTCGGGGCGGAAGCGCCAGCCGTGGTAGCAGCACTCGATCGTCTCGCCCTCGCCCGGCTTGTCGACCAGACGCCCAGCGGATAGGGGGGCGGCGCGGTGCGGGCAGATGTCGCGCATGCCATAGACCTGGCCCGCCTTCGTCCGACCGATCAGGACCGGCTCGCCCAGCAGCTCGTGCCGCTTCATGTCGCCGGGCCTCACCTCGCGCGACAGGGCGACGAAATACCAGGTGTCCAGCACGAACCCCTTGCCGAAGGCCGTAGGCGCGGGCGAAGGTCGGGCGGCGGCGGAGAGATCGGCGGTATCGGCGGGCATGGGCCCATCGTATTGGGCTTCAACGCGCTTGTCGCCTGTCAGCGTCGCGCGATAAAAAAAGCACTTTACATAATAAAGTGAAGTGGTATTGAGCGGTCATCGTCGGGAGGACAACACGCATGAACAGAGCCCTTACCTTTATCGCCGCCGCCATTCTGGCGACCGCGGCCACCCCTGCCCTGGCCCAGCACGCCGACCATGCCGGTCACGCCGGTGCCGACCACGGCCATCAGCATGCCGACTTCGAATCCGGTCGTTTCCATGTCCGCGTCGACGGGCCGGAACAACCGATCGGCGACATCATCCTGATCCCCGGCCTGTCGTCCTCGCCGGAAGTCTGGGATGGGCTGACCGAGGCGCTGAAAGATCGCTACCGCATCCACCGCATCCATGTTCAGGGCTTCGCCGGTGCCCCGGCCGAGGACAATGCTCAAGGCCTGGTGGCCACGCCCGTCGCCGCCGATCTGGCTCGCTACATTCGCCAGCAGCAACTCGACAAGCCGGTGGTCATCGGCCACTCGATGGGCGGTACCATCGCCATGATGCTGGCGGCGCGTCAGCCCGCACTGGTCGGCAAGCTGATGGTGGTGGACATGATCCCCTTCATGGGTGCCATGTTCGGCGGACCGCAGGCCACGGCCCAGAGCGTCCAGCCCATGGCCGACATGGTCGCCACCGGCATGCGTAGCTCGCCGCCCGAAGCCTGGGAGGCCCAGGCCTCCCAGACCATTGCCGGCATGATCAACACCGAGGCTGCGCGCTCCGGCCCCATCCAGGATAGTGTGACCAGCGATCAGAACGTGGCGGCGGCGTCGATGCGCGAGCTGATCACCACGGACCTGCGTCCCGAACTGTCCCGCATCACGGCTCCAACCGAGGTGCTGTACGTCAAGTTCAACGACGCCCGCATGACCGATGAAGTCACCGACGGCATTTATGCCGCCTCCTTCGCCAATCTGCCCGGCGTCACGCTGAAGCGAATCGACGACAGCGCCCACTTCATCATGCTGGACCAGCCGGAACGCTTCCTGGCCGAGGTGAACGCGTTTTTAGACTAGCCCTTCGAACGGCCATGCTTTCGGCGGAAACGGTGCTCACGATCGTGTGAAACGGGGGGCACCGTTTCCGTATGCCGCGCGACCCGCTATGACCGGGCATCGGCTTGATGAGGGTTGCAATGGCGGGTTCAGGCGCGCGTTTCGGTAATGAGTCCAGTCCTGCCCCCGACGGCCGCAAGCCGAAGCGGACCGGGTGGAAGCGCTTCTTCTACTGGAGCGCGGTTCTGGCTGTCTGGGCGCTGATTTTCCTGGTGGTCTTCTTTGCCGTCTTTGCGCGCGACCTGCCCAGCACGGCCAGCCTGTACAATGTCGATCGCCAGCCCTCAATCACCTATCTGGATCGCAACGGCGCTCTGATCGCGGTGCGCGGCACCCAGATGGCCCCGCCCGCCGATCTGGATAGCCTGCCCGACTATGTGCCCGCCGCCTTCGTGGCGATCGAGGACCGGCGCTTCTATGGCCACCCCGGCTTCGACCCCATCGGCATGAGCCGGGCCATGGTCGCCAACATCCGCGCGGGGCGCGTGGTCCAGGGCGGTTCGACCCTGACCCAGCAACTGGCCAAGAACCTGTTCCTGTCGCCCGACCAGAACATGAAGCGCAAGGTTCAGGAGCTGATGCTGGCCGTCTGGCTGGAGATGAAATTCTCCAAGAAGGAGATCCTCGCCCTCTATCTGAACCGGGTCTATTTCGGTGCCGGGGCCTATGGCATCGAGTCGGCGTCGCAGCGCTATTTCGACAAGGGGGCCAAGGATCTGACGGTCGGTGAGGCCGCGCTTCTGGCCGGTCTGCTGAAGGCTCCGTCGCGCTATTCGCCCGTGTCCGAGAGCGAGCGGGCGGCCGGGCGGGCCACGGTCGTGCTGAACGAAATGGTCGAGGCGGGCGTGATCACGGTGGAGCAGCGCGACGCCGCCGCCGCCACGCCGGTTCGGGTCTCGCGCACCCTGGCGACCCAGCACGCCCAGTATTTCGTCGACTGGCTGGATCGCCAGATCCGCGAACTGGTCGGCGAACCGACCGAGGACCTGGTGGTGGAGACCACGCTGGACCTGACGCTGCAGACCTCGGCCGAGCGGGCCGTGCGGCGCATCCTGGATCGCGACGAAGGCAAGGGCGTGGAACAGGCCGCCCTAGTCGCGCTGGACGGCGACGGGCGGGTGCGGGCCATGATCGGCGGGGCATCTTACGCCGACAGCCAGTTCAACCGCGCCACCGAGGCACGGCGCCAGGCGGGATCGGCCTTCAAGCCGTTCGTCTATCTGGCCGCGCTGGAGGCGGGCTATACGCCCGAGAGCCGCGTCGTGGATCAGCCCATCACCATCGGCAACTGGTCGCCGCGAAACTATTCCGGCAACTTCATCGGCGAGACGACCCTGGCCAATGCCGTGGCCCAGTCGACCAATACCATCGCTGCCGGTCTGGCCGACCAGATCGGGCGCGACAATGTTGCTCGCACCGCACGCCGTTTGGGGATCACCAGCCGGATCGGGCTGGAGCCGGCCATGGCCCTGGGGGCCGTTGAGGTCAGCCCGCTGGAGATGGCCCAGGCCTATGACGCCTTCGCCAATGGCGGTCGCCGCGTCAGCGCCTATGGCATCAGCCGCATCCGCACGCCGCAGGGCCGGGTGATCTATCAGCGCGACGCGCGCCAGGGGGCACCAGTACAGGCGATTTCCAACCCCTTCCTCTATTACCAGAACCAGATGCTGCGCGGCGTCGTCACATCCGGCTCGGGCCGGTCGGCGGGAATCGCGGGGCGCGATATCGCGGGCAAGACGGGCACGACCTCGGACTACAAGGACGCCTGGTTCGTCGGCTATACCGGCGGCTTCGTCACCGCCGTCTGGGTCGGCAAGGATGACAATACGGCGATGCGCGGCATCACCGGCGGCTCGTCCCCCGCCGCTATCTGGCGCGGCTTCATGGAGGCGGCTCTACCCCGTCTGAACGCTCCGGCCATTCCCGACGGCCCGGCCATGCCCGAAGGCTGGCAGCCGCCGACCCCGATCGGGCAGATGCTGGAAGAGATCGGCGATCCTTACGGCGACAATCCTCCGGCACTGGTTGATGAGGGCCTGTACGACGAGCCCTCGGCACCTCCGGCACGGAGCGATCCGTACGGACCGCGCGATCGCGAGCCTGCGGTGGTCCGTCCGACGGCCCCGCAGCCACAACGGCCCGACGAGCGTCAGCTGGAACAGCGCCAGCCCGAGCGTCGCAACGAGCCGCTGTTTTTCTAACGCCCCACGGCGTGCAGGGCCGTGCCATTGTCCTTGAGCCAGCGGCGATAAGGACGATGATCGCCGATCAGGTCGTGGACGACCGACCAGTAGGCTGGGCTGTGGTCGGCGTGGACGAGATGGGCCACCTCGTGAGCGGCCAGATAGTCGACCACCGCATGCGGAGCCATGATGACCCGCCAGCTGTAACGGATGGTGCGGTTGTGCGGACTGCAGGAGCCCCAGCGCGATTTCGGATCGGCGATGGAGATTTTCACCGCTCCCTTGCCGGCTTTGAGACCGAGCGTCTTCAGATGCACATCGGTGCGGGCCTGAAGCGTGTCGCGGGCGATGCGTTTGAACAGGTTTTCGACACGGCGGGCAAAGGCCTCGCCCTCGCCGCCGGACAGGATGACGGGGCCGTCGGCGTCCTCGGTCAGTCGGGCGGCCCCGGCACCGGGCACGGCGAGCAGCCGGGTCGGCCGGTCGAACAGAGGAAGGACCCCGCCGGAGACTATCGGCGTGCCGGGCCGGCGCTGGGCCAGGCGATCCAACATCCAGTCCGTCTTGGTGCGGGCAAAGGCCACGACCTCGCCCAGCTTGCGCTCGCTGGGCGCGATCAGGACCGCCTCGCCCGCGCGCCCGTCGATGCGGATCGACAGGCGGCGGGCGCGGGGATTGACCGACAGCCGGGCGGCGACGCCAAGCGCTTCAGGCGGCAGCCGCTGGCCGTTCCGGTACTGCACTGACCACCTCATGGGCCGCGATGAAGTCGCGGACGCGCGGATAAATGTCGTCGCGGAACCGGCGACCGTTGAATACGCCATAGTGGCCGACGTCGGGATGGACATACAGCACGCGCTGATCGTCGGTCAGGCGCGTGCACAGACCATGCGCCGCTTGGGTCTGGCCGACGCCGGAGATATCGTCCTTGGCCCCTTCGACAGTCATCAGGGCGATGTCCGTGATCTTGGTCAGATCGACCTTGCGCCCGCGATGCTCCAGCAGGCCGCGCGGCAGCAGATGCTGCTGGAAGACGATGTCGATGGTCTGAAGATAGAACTCCTCCGAGAGGTCCAGCACCGAGAGGTATTCGTCGTAGAATTCCTCGTGCTTCTCCACCCCGTCGCCGTCGCCCGAGACCAGGTCCTGGAAGTAGCGGTGGTGGGCGTCGATATGCTTGTCCTCGTTCATCGACATGAAGCTGTAGAGCTGGACGAAGCCTGGATAGACGCGTCGCCCGAACCCCGGATAGGGCCAGGGCACGGTGTGGATCATGTTCGACTTGAACCAGGCGAAGGGCTTTTCCTCGGCCAGTTCATTGGTCACCGTCGGCGACAGGCGCGCATCAATGGGCGAACCCATGAAGGTCATGGAGGCGGGCCGGTTGGGGTCGTTGTCCTCGGCCATGAGGGCGCAGGCCGCCAGGACCGGGGGCCCGGGCTGGCAAACACCGACGACGTGGGCCCGCGGGCCGATGGCGGCCAGCATCTCGCGCACGTGGTCAATGTAGTCGGAGAAGTCGAACCGCCCTTCCAGCATCGGCACCTGACGGGCGTTGGACCAGTCGGTGACATAGACGTCGTGGTCCTGAAGGAAGCCTTCGACCGTCCCGCGCAGTAGGGTGGCATAGTGGCCCGACAGGGGCGCGACGATCATCACCGACGGGGCCGCCGTCGGCTTTCCGGCGCGTTTCAGGTCGCCGATGTTGCGGGCAAACCGGATCAGCCGGCACCAGGGCGAGGACCAGACGATCTGCTGGGTCGTACGCACCGGGCGATTGTCGACGGTAATGACGTCCAGACGCCAGTCCGGCTTGCCATACCGGCGCGTCACGCTCTCGAACAGTTCGGCCGAGGCGAAGGCGGTGCGGCCGATGGCGGTGTCTGCAGCGGGGTTCAGCGGCGACGACCAGAAGGTCCGGGCCATCTGGGCCCCAATCCGGAAGGGCGAGGCGGAGGCGTAGGCGAGTTCGTGCAGCGAATACAGCATGTCGATCCTGGTCGGCGACCGCGAACGGTCACGATACGGCACAGCAGCATATAGTGTGCCGCACTGCAAAATCATTAGCGTCGATCACGCAGTTGTGGGGAGCCCTATCCCCGCGCCATATTGCGCTCGATGACGTCGGCAGCCTGCTGGGGTCCCATGTCATGGGCCAGGGGTGCGCGGAACCTGCCGTCCGGGCCCATAAGATAGACGGTCAGCGAGTGGTTCATGGTGTAGCCCTCGCCTTCTCCGACCTGGCTGTAATAGGCGCGGTAGGCGTCGGCGGCGGCGCGGACCTGTTCGGGCGTGCCAGTCAGGCCGATGACGCCCTCGGGAAAGCCGTCGGAGGACAGATAATCCTTCATGGCCTGCGGCGTGTCGCGGGCGGGGTCGACCGTAATAAAGATGACCTGAACGTCCTTTGCCTTGTCACCCAGCTGACGCTGCGTCGCCTCCAGAGCCGCCAGTGTCGTGGGGCAATAGTCGGGGCAGTAGGTGAAGCCGAAGAAGACCAGCGACCATTTGCCGTTCAGGATCGACTGATCGACCGGCTGGCCGTCCTGATTGACCAGCTGGAAGGGGCCACCGACCTGGGGCTGTCCGGTCCCGGTTTCGGTGAAGGTGACGGCGTCCGTCGTCTGGCTGCGACCGCCGACGACGACCAGGGCGACGACCGCGATGGCGGCGGCGATGGCGATACAGGCCCCGGCGAACAACAGGATGGAACGGCGCGGCATCGTGACCCTCATGGAACATGCGTAAACACAGCAAGCCGGGCTATAGAAGAGGCGTGAGCCAGACCCAAGCCCCGTTTTCGTCGCAGCCGAGCCCGCCCGAGACGGGCCGTTTCGGCGGCTGGCGCAACCTGCCCCGCCGCAGCCGGGGTCTCAGCCTGCGCACCCTGATCATCCTGCGCTGGATGGCCATTGCGGGCCAGAGCGCCACCGTGGCGGTGGCGACCGGCTGGCTGCATTTCGACCTGCCGCTGTGGCCGTGTCTGGCCGTGATCGCCGCCAGCGTGGTGATGAACCTGAATGCCACCGCGCGGCTTAAGCGATCGGACGGCGCGGTCGCCGACGGGCGAATGACGGCCCTGCATCTGGGGTTCGACATCCTGCAACTCAGCCTGCTGCTGGGCCTGACCGGCGGGTTGCAGAACCCGTTCAGCCTGCTGCTGGTCGCGCCGGTGACGGTGGCGGCGGCCTCCCTGCCGGGGCGTCAGGCGGTGCTGATGGGCCTGCTGGTTCTGGCCGCGACGGTGGCGCTGTTCTTCATGTCCATGCCCCTGCCGTGGCAGGCGGGGACAGAGCTGGAACTGCCGCCTTTGTACCGGTTTGGAACGGGCCTGGCCCTGGTGACGGGCGTGGTGTTTACCGCCGCCTATGCCTGGCGGGTGGCGGCGGATGCGGAGAAGCTGGAACTGGCCCTGGCCACCACCCAGGATGTGCTGCAGCGCGAACAGCGGCTGGCGGCCCTGGGCGGACTGGCGGCGGCGGCGGCGCATGAGCTGGGCACGCCGCTGGCCACCATCCAGGTCGTGGCCAAGGAGTTGCTGCGGGCGTCGGTCAAGGATGGCCCGGCGGCGGAGGATGCCGCCCTGATCCTGCAACAGGCGGAGCGGTGCCGGGGGATACTGAAGCAGCTCTCGCAACAGCCCGAAGAGGGCGACGCCTCCTTTGCCGAGGTGGGGCTCAAGGGGCTGCTGGAAGAGGTAACCGAGCCGCATCGGGGTTTTGACCTGGCCTTCGACGTCTCGGTACGCACCGCCTCCGGAGAGCCCGAGCCACGGGTCCGTCGCCTGCCCGAGGTGATCCACGGTCTGTCGACCCTTGTGGAGAACGCGGCGGATTTCGCGGGGTCGAAGGTGCGGGTACGCGCCCTTGTCGATGCGGGCTTCATCGAGATCGAGATCGTCGATGACGGGCCGGGCTTCCCCGCCGACATTCTGCCCCGACTGGGCGAGCCCTATGTGACCAGTCGACCCCAGGGGAAGGCGCGCCGGGCGTTGGCCGCCCAGATCGCCTCCTCCGTTGCAGCCGCTACGCCGGGGCGCAAGGGGCGCAAGGCCAAGACGATGCCTGCGCCGGAGCCGGTGGCGATTGCGCCCAGTCAGGGGGGCATGGGGCTGGGCTTCTTCATCGCTCGCACCCTGCTGGAGCGGACCGGCGGCAAGGTAGCGGTGGGCCCCGGTGAGGGGGCGACCGATCGCAGCCAGCCGCGCGGGGCCCGGGTCGCCGTGCGGTGGCCCAGACCGGCGCTTGAGGTGGCGACCCAGGACCTCCCGGCGTAGTGTCGCACCCCTGACGCTGAACCTTGACCGCAGTCGTATCGTTACCGATGTCCCTGCCAAGGAGAACACCGATGGCCGAAGTCGAGACGAGCACCGAAGACCGCATCGCCGCCCTGGCGGACAAGAGCCTGCTGCTGCTGGACGACGACAATGCGCTGCGCACACGCCTGGGCCGGGCCCTGGAAAGCCGGGGGTTCGAGGTGACGCTGGCAGCGTCCCTGGCCGAGGCGCGCGATGCGTTGAAGACCGCGCTACCGGCCTTCGCCGTGCTGGACATGCGGTTGGAGGACGGCAACGGGCTGAAGATCGTGGAGGCCATCCGGGACAGGCGTGAGGACGCCAAGATTGTCATGCTGACCGGCTATGGGGCCATCGCCACGGCAGTCGCCGCCGTCAAGGCCGGTGCCGTGGACTATCTGCAGAAGCCCGCCGACGCCGACGACGTGGTCAAGGCCCTGTTGGCGACCGGCGAAGCGCCCGAGCCCCCCGCCAATCCGATGAGTGCGGACCGCGTGCGCTGGGAGCATATCCAGCGGGTCTATGAGCTGTGCGACCACAATGTCTCGGAGACGGCGCGGCGACTGGGCATGCACCGCCGCACCCTGCAACGTATTCTGGCCAAGCGCGCGCCTCGCTAGGCCTTACAGGCCAACGTCCCAGACGCCCGCGTCACGCATGCGGGTCTCGCGCGCCTCGTCTGCCCGGCCGCCCAGGTCACGCGCCATACCCCGAATGGATTCCGAGACGGTGCTCTTGTGCAGCCCCGGGATCAGGGCGTGGGTGAAGGCGCAGGCCGAAAGCCTGAGCAGCTTGAAACCGTAGCGGGAAGACGCCGCCATATGCTGGAAATAGGTTTCCTCTACCTCGCGCGGGTGGTCGGCGAACAGGCGCTTCAGGGTGCGGATCATGCGGACATCCTAACCTGCGACGGCGCGGGCCTCTACCCGCCACGCTCATTCTGTCCTAAACCGCGCGCCAGAACAGGGGTTCGATCGTCGTATTCGCCCACGATCGCATGAGGCCCCGCGACGCTTCAGGGACGACACCATGGCTGATGGCAGCACCAATCCGCAGAAGACGTTCCGCTGGGACGACCCGCTGGACCTCTCTGGACGGTTGACGGAGGACGAGCGGGCTATCCAGGACGCGGCGCGGTCCTATGCCCGTGACAGCCTGCTGCCTCGCGTGGTCGAGGCGTTCCGCGACGAAACCTTCGACCGGACAATCATGACCGAGATGGGCCAGATGGGGTTCCTCGGGGCCATGCTCCCGGAACAGTACGGTGGCTCGGCCGTCAGCCATGTCGCCTATGGCCTGATCGCCCGCGAGATCGAGGCGGTAGACTCAGGCTATCGTTCGGCCATGTCGGTACAGTCGTCGCTTGCCATGTATCCGATTTATGCTTTCGGCTCCGAGGAGCAGAAGATGCGGTTCCTGCCGAGGATGGCAGCGGGCGAGCTGGTCGGCTGTTTCGGCCTGACCGAGGCCGACGGCGGTTCGGACCCGGCCTCGATGAAGACCAAGGCGGTGAAGGTCGAGGGCGGCTATCGCCTGAACGGTGCCAAATACTGGATCACCAATTCGCCGATCAGCGACCTGGCGGTGGTCTGGGCAAAGCTTGACGACACGATCCGGGGCTTCATCGTCGAACGCGGCATGGACGGCTTCACCACCGACAAGATCGGCGACAAGCTGTCGTTGCGGGCCTCCATCACCGGCGACATCGGCCTGAACGACGTCTTCGTGCCGGAAGAGAACCTGTTGCCGGGCGTGAAGGGTCTGCGCGGGCCGTTCAGCTGCCTGAACAAGGCGCGCTATGGCATCGCCTGGGGGGCGATGGGCGCGGCCGAGGCCTGTTTCCACCTGACGCGCGACTATGTCGGGGAGCGGATGCTGTTCGGTCGTCCGCTGTCCAGCCGCCAGCTGGTGCAGAAGAAGCTGGCGGACATGCAGACGGAAATCTTCCTCGGCTTCGAAGGCGCGCTGGCGCTCGGTCGTCTGCTGGATCAGGGAGCCTGGGTGCCCGAGGCCATCTCGATGATGAAGCGCAACAACTGCGGCAAGGCGCTGGATATCGCCCGCGTCGCCCGCGATATGCACGGCGGGGCCGGCATCACCGGCGAGATGCACGTCATGCGCCACGCCATGAACCTCGAAACCGTCAACACCTATGAGGGCGCGCACGACGTCCACGCCCTGATCCTGGGCCGGGCGATTACGGGCGAGAGCGCTTTTTAGAAAAGGGCGCTAACGCTCGCGCCGCGGGCGCTCGCTGCTTGAGCGCGGGCCCTCCACCGCTTTGCGGTCCCCCTCCCCATCTGCGATGGGGAGGAGACGGTGGCAATCAGTCTTTCGGCGGCTCGGCCCGCGTGCCGGTGTTGATCTCGGGCACATAGAGGCCGGTGACCAGGCGGGTAGCGAAGCCGGCAGGCTGGGTGCGCGGGCCATAGGCCGCGCACGGGTCCGGATAGGCGATGGGGCGCACGGCCCGGCCCGTGGGGGCGAAGGCGTCGCCGACGGCATCGCCGAAGGGCTCGGCCATCTGCAGGGCGTCACCGACACGGGATAGCGAGGGGCTGTCGACGCCGACCACATTGGCATTGCGGGCCCAGGCGAGGGCAGCGACCTGCATCCCGCCCGGCGCGACCAGTTCCGCCTCGGCGGCGAGGCCTCCCGTGGTACCGGGCACGCGCAGGGTACCGGGCCCGGGGATCAGGACATTTGCGATAGCGGCGACGCCCGAGCCAGCAGCTCCCGTGGGGTTGATGCCGGTCACGGCCGTGCGCACGCGGGCGGCGTTGGCGGCATCGTTCACGACGGTGAACCGCTCGCTCATCTCATAGCAGACCTGACGGTCGACCTCGCGCAGGACCAGGGCCCGATCGGCCTCGGATAGGGCGTCGCCCGCGCCGGCGACCAGGACCGAGGGCTCCAGATAGACCTGCTCCACCGCCGTGGCCGCAGCCTCGTCGCGTCGCTCGCGGATCGAGGCGCGCAGAGTGTCGTCGCGGATCGTCAAGCCATCATAGGTGCTCAGGAACCCGGCGTTGGCGGCAGGCGCAGTCTGGCAGGCGGCGAGGGAGGAGCCCGCGAGCAGAAGAAGGGCGATACGCTTCATGATGGAAACCTGTCGATGGGAGAGACGCGCGCTGTAACGCGCATCCGTCAGAAAGGATCATGTTTCCCTGGATTGTCTTTGACCCACAGCCCCCTATCGTCCGGCCTCAGGATGGGAGACCTGATCGTGGACGGAGAAACGATGCCGATGTCCGAGACAGACGCCTTCGCTCAGCTTGGCGTGGTCTTCGCGGGGCGGCACGCCCTGCTGCTGGAAGACGATGCGGCGCTGTCGGCCCATGTGTCCGACAGATTGCTCGCGGCCGGGTTTGAGGGCGTGCGCCGCGTCGAGAGCGGCGAGGAAGCCCTGGCGGCGATCAAGGACGCGCCCTTCGACGTTCTGATCCTGGACCGGATGACGCGCGCCCTGGACGGGCTGGAGACGTTGAAACGTATCCGCTCAGGGGACAGCCTGTCCTATGATGCCCCGGCCCTGATGCTGACCGCTCTGGGAGCCGAACGGCAACGGGTCGAGGGACTGATCGCCGGGGCGGACGACTATCTGTCCAAGCCCGTCGGCGACGAGGAACTGCTGGCCCGGATCGCCGCCCAGCTGCGCCGCGCCGCGCGGCGGGCCAGGCCCGCCGGAGCGGATCTGATCAACGGACCATTCCGCCTGGCGACAGGCGCCCGCACGCTGAAGCTGGAGATTTGCGGTAAGTCGCGTCTGATCGAGCTGTCGCCGCTGGAGTTTGCCATCGTCAGCGAACTGATGGGCGCAAGAGGGCAGCCGGTGACCAAGACCATGCTGTGGGAGAAATGCTGGGTGGAGTGGACCTTTCTGCCCGACAATTTTGTCAACATCATCGATGCCCGCATCAGCGCCCTGCGGCGACGGTTGAAGGAACAGGTGCCCGAACTGGGCGAAGACCTGCACCCCCTGATCGTCTCGGCCCGCAGCCAGAGCCTGATCTTCCGCGAACTGTCCGACAGGACAGAATGACGCCGGCCCGCAGGCGAGACCGATTGACCCTGGGCGGCCTGCGCCGCTGGCTGGGACAGGGCACCTCGACCCAGTTGGTTGTGGGAATGGCCATCGTGGCGGCCTTGGCCCTGACAGGCTCGCTGTATGTGACGGGTGCGGCGGTGCGGGTGGATCAGCGCGAACAGGCAGCGTTGGCTGCACTGGATGACTATGGCTCCATGGTCCAGAAGCTGGGCATCGAGACGGGCCTGGGCACCGCGACACTGACTGAAGGCGATACCGCCTTCCTGGCGGGCTGGCTGGCCACCTTCCAGAGCGGCAATGCGCGAGGTGCACAAAGCCTGGAGGAGACGTGCCGTACAGGGCGCGGCGGGGCGGGCGTGCGCTATATTCGCTCGCCGGTCGGGCCGCCGGTAGGCCTGGCCGCTCTGGCCACGACACAGGCGGATCGCGCACCAGAGCTGGGCGAGGATGTCTATGTCGTCGCCCTGGCCAAGGGAGTCGTTTGTCCGAATCGTGCGGTCGAAGTGGTGGCCGTGCGTCGCCCTGTCGGACCGCTGGACATCATCGTGGGCCGCGTCGTCGATCGTTCGGGCGAGGCCTGGGGGCGGGCTGTGATCGTGGTCATCGGGGCCGGGCTGGCACTTCTGGCCATCGGGCTGGGCGCGGCCAGCTTCGCACGGCAGCGCCTGACCCGAGCCGTGACGGAGGTCAGCCAGGCGCTGGATCGGGCCGGGATCGGAGACTTTTCATTGAGGGCCCCGGAAACGGCCGTTGCCCCCGAGCTGACGGAGCTGACCGGCCATGTGAACGGCACGCTGGATCGGCTGGAGGAACTGCTGAGCTGGTTGCGGGATTCGGCCGACCAGCTGGCGCATGATTTCCGCACGCCCCTGGCCCGCGCGAGCGCAAGGCTGGACCGGCTGAAGGAGGCCGAACTGTCGCCCGAGGCCCGACGACTGGCCCAGGAGGTCAAGGCCGACCTGACGCAGCTGACCCGCGCGATGAACGAGGCCATGACCCTGCGCGACGGCGAGGCCTGGGTGTTCGAGACCATCCGTCTGGATCAGCTGGCTACTGCAGCCGCCGAACTGTACGAGCCGCTGGCCGAGGAGCACGGCGCAACCATCCGCGTCGTGGCCGAACCGGTCGAGGTGCTGGGCGTGCGGTCGCTGTTGCAGCGCGCCGTGACCAATCTGGTGGACAACGCGGTCAAGTTCTCACCGGACGCCGGCGTCGTCACCCTGACGGTTGCCAGAAACGGCGACCGTCCCTTCCTGTCGGTCGCGGATCAAGGCCCGGGTTTTGCGCCCGAGGCCCTGAGAGACCCCGCTGCGGCCGTATCCATGGCCGTCGCGCAGGGGCGGGAAAGCCACGGTATGGGGCTGGCCTTCGCGCGCACCATCCTGAAACGCCATGGGGCCAGCATGACGATTGGTGACGCCGCGCCGGGGGCGGTCGTCACGGCGCAATTCTCACGCTAGGGTTCATAACTGGACAACAGAGGTGTGCGATGCGGCGTTTCATGATCCGAGCTAACAGGCTGTCGGCTCTTGCGCTGATCGCGGCGGTGCCACTGACGTTCGCCCTGCCCGCTGCCGCCCAGGATCCGATCTTCTTCGACAACCAGCGGGGCGTGTTCAGCTTCGCCACCGGGCTGGAGCAATCCTTGCCCGCTGTGGTGCAGGTCACCACCCTGGCCCAGTCCAGCGGGCCGACGTCCGGCGAAAATGATCCCAAGCCCATCTCCAGCGGATCGGGCGTGATCGTCGATGCGGGTCAGGGCATCATCATCACCAACAATCATGTGGTCGAAGGCGGAGGCAAATACACGGTCGACCTGCTGGACGGGCGGCTGTTCGATGCCACCCTGGTCGGCACCGACAAGGCGACCGATCTGGCCGTACTGAAGATCGAGGCGACGGGCCTGGCCCAGGTCGAGGTGGCCGATTCCGGCACCCTGCGGACCGGCGACCTGGCCTTTGCCGTCGGCTATCCGCTGGGGCTGGATCAGACCCTGACCATGGGTGTCATCTCCGGCCTGGGCCGGTCGGGCATGGGCGACCGGATCGAGGACTATATCCAGACCGATGCGGCGGTGAACTCCGGCAACTCGGGCGGGCCGCTGCTGGACAGCCGGGGCCGGTTGATCGGGATCAACACCTCGATCCTGTCGGGTGGTGGGGGCGGCAACGATGGCATCGCCTTCGCCGTGCCGACCCAGATCATGCTGTATGTCACCAATCAGTTGCGTGAGACCGGAGAGGTCAAGCGCGGCAAGACAGGGGCCATCCTGGGCTCGCTGAACGCCACACGCGCTCGCAGCTTTGGCCTGCGGATCGTGCGCGGGGCGGTGGTGGAAGATGTGGCCCCGGGCTCCAGCGCCGATTTTGCGGGCCTGAAGCGTGGCGACATCCTCACGCGCATCCATGATCGCGCCGTCTCGAACGCCGGGACGGTCAATGCCACCATCGGCATCGCCGCACCGGGCACGGAACTGGCCGTGGTCTATCTGCGCGACGGGCAGGAATTGCGCACGACCCTGACGGTCGAGGCCTCTACGCCGCGCGATGTGACGGTCGGGGCCGAGGCTCTGATCGGACGCGGGGCCTCGGTGCGGGCGGGGTCGGATGGGCTGGTCGTGTTCGCGGTCGAGGGCGGTTCGTCCGCCGCCAATGCCGAGCTGATGGCCGGCGACGTGATCCGGTCGGTCGAGGGACGCCTTGTGACCACACTGTCGGCCCTCGGTCAGGCGCTGGGCGGCGAGGGTCAGCGTCGCGTGGTCGTCGAGCGCGGCGATGAAACGCCCACCCTCACACTGCAATAAGGGACCCTACACCAGACAGCAAAACGCCCGCCTAGCCGGAGGGGGGAGATGGCTGGGCGGGCGTCTCTGCTTTGGAGGAAGCATCGGCCCACCAGAGCCCATTATGGAGTGATCCAGGGGGGCTGGGGGGGCTGTTCAGGATCCGGGACCGCTCCGGACTCTGGCGAGCCGATGAGACAGGTGTCACCCTCCATGACGGCGGGCGATGGGCCGAATGGCGGCGATTTCGTGTTCGGGCATTTTTATTGACCAGGCGACGTTCGGTCGGCTCCGGATACTCTGGCATTTGGCCGGGTACGGCCTAATCTGGGAGGCATGAACGATGTCGCCGATCTGTCGTCTCAGGCCGGGCCGGTCTTCTTCGACCGCACCGAGCTGGCCCTGATCCTGAGGGTCTATGGACGGATGGTCTCGGCGGGCGAATGGCGGGACTATGCGATGATCGGGCATAAGGAGGTTGCGGAGTTCGCGGTCTTCCGCCGGTCCGGCGACGCGCCCCTGTACCGGATCGAGAAACGTCCGGCCCTGCGTCTGAAACAGGGGCAGTGGGCGGTCATCGGCGAAGGCGGCATCATCCTGCGCCGGGGACGCGAGCTGCCGCAGGTGCTGCGTGTGTTCGACAGTCGCAAGTTCCGGGTGGTGGAATAGAAAAGGGCCCCGGCGTTTCCGCCGAGACCCTGTCCAAAACACACATTGCGCTCAAGCAGCGAGCCGCCGCGCGTGGAGCATTAGCGCACTAAAGCGATCACCTACGCCCACCGAACAGTGCCAGCAGAAACTGGAACATGTTGATGAAGTTGATGTACAGGCTCAGCGCGCCGTAGCTGGTGGCCACGCCCATGGCGTTGCGATCGCCGCCCAGGGCATAGTAGGTCATCTTCAGGCGCTGGGTGTCGTAAGCGGTCAGGCCGGCGAAGATCAGCACGCCGAGGGCACTGATGATCAGCTGCATCATGCCGTTCTGCAGGAACATGTTCACCACCGAGGCGATGATCAGGCCGATGACGCCCATGATCAGGAAGCTGCCCATGCCGGTCAGGTCCTTCTTCGTCGTATAGCCGAACAGGCTGAGCGCGCCGAAGGCGGCCGCCGTGATCAGGAAGGTCTGGACGACCGAGGCCCCCGTATACATCAGCACGACCGTACCCATGGACGCGCCGATCAGGGCCACGATCAGCCAGTAGAGGCCACCCGCGCTAGCCGCCGTCGGGTTCTTCATGACAAAGTTGGAGCCCAGCAGAACGACCAGCGGCGAGAAGGCCACGATCATGCCCAGGATGGTGAAGCCGGTCAGGCGGGTCACGCCGTCGGGAAACACCTGGGTCGCGAACAGCAGGTCGCGCACCGCCGGCACCGAGCCCGTGATATAGGCCAACACGGCCGAGACCAGCAGGCCCAAGGCCACCTTGTTGTAGACGCCCAGCATGAAGCTGCGCAGGCCCGCATCGACCGACATGTCGGCGGTGACGGGGGCGGAATAGCCGTTTCTGAAATCGCTCATCGCGAGATCGTCCTCCAAATCGAGCCGGGCGAACCCCGGCCTTTGCGATAATATCGGGCGTGATCAGCCCTTCCGCAAGGAAAACCGGACTTGGGGCAAAGGCTGCATCCCGCTACGAACAGTCGCATGATCCGTCTGTTCACCGCCCTGTCGATCCCTGAGGATGTGGCCGAGACCCTGGCCGCACGCCAGACCGGCCTGCCCGGCGCACGCTGGCGGACGGCCGAACAGCTGCATGTCACCCTGGCCTTCTATGGCGAGATCGACGAGCGCCGGGCCGACGATCTGGCTCTGGAACTGGAGCGAGCGCAAGCGGGCGGTCCGTTCGAGATCGAACTGGCAGGGGTCGGCGCGTTTGGGGATGCGCAACGCAGCCACACCCTGTGGGCCGGGGTGGCGCCGTGCGAGCGGCTGAATGTTCTGGCCGCTCGTTGCAAGGCGGCGGCCGAACGGGCGGGCGTGACGATGGAGAAGCGGACCTATCATCCGCATGTCACCCTGGCCTATCTGAACAGCCAGACCGACCAGGCCAGACTTGGAGCCTGGGTGACCCAGAACAATCTGCTGCATTCACCGCCGATCCGCATCGACCAGTTCGGCCTGTATTCCAGCACGCTGAAGAGTGACGGCAGTCTGTATCAACTCGAGCAGGTGTACCGCCTATGACCGGACCCATCCTTGAAACCGAGCGCCTGACCCTGCGCCCCACGGCGATGGAAGACTTCCCACGCTGGGCCGAGCTGATGGCCGATCCGGCGACGGCGCGCTTCATCGGCGGAGTGCAGCAGCCCCCCGCGACCTGGCGGGCGATGATGTCGATGGCGGGGGCCTGGAGCCTGACCGGCGTTGCGATGTTCTCGGTGATCGAGCGCGAGACGGGGCTGTGGCTGGGCCGGATCGGGCCGTGGCAGCCGCTCGGCTGGCCCGGCACGGAGGTGGGCTGGAGCCTGCATCCCGACGCCCACGGCAAGGGCTATGCGATGGAGGCGGCGGTCGCCAGCATCGACTATGCTTTCGACGTGCTGGGATGGACCGAGGTCATCCACTGCATCGATCCGGACAATGTGCCGTCGCAGAAACTGGCCGAACGTCTGGGCTCCACCAACCGGGGTCCCGGGACCTTGCCGGCGCCGTTCGAGACGGCGCGTGTCGACATCTGGGGCCAGAGTCGGGATCAATGGCATGTGCGCGCGCGTTAAGGCCACGCTTTGCGCGCCCCTGCCCTTCGGCTAACGAGACGGCAGGGGCAAGTTTGGAAGGGTCGATGATGCGCGTACTGGTTCTGGGTGGTGACGGCTTCTGCGGCTGGCCGACGGCGCTGCACCTGTCAGCACGCGGCTGGGACGTCTGCGTTGTCGACAATCTGAGCCGCCGCAACATCGACAACGAACTGGAAGTCCAGTCGCTGACGCCCATTCGCTCCATGGGCGAGCGGATCGCGGCCTGGCAGGAAGTCAGCGGCAAGACCATCGACTTCGTCAACATGACCGTCGGCAAGGAGTTCGACCGGCTGGTCTCACTGATCCGCGACTGGGCACCCGACAGCGTCGTCCATTTCGCCGAACAGCGCGCGGCCCCCTATTCGATGAAGTCGGCGCGGCACAAGCTGTACACGGTCGACAACAATCTGAACGCCACCAATCACCTGCTGGCCGCCATCGTCGAAAGCGGCCGCGACGTGCATCTGGCGCACCTGGGGACCATGGGGGTCTATGGCTATACGACCGCCGGCCTGCGTATCCCCGAGGGCTATCTGAAGGTCACGGTGGACACGGATTTCGGCCCGACCGAGCAGGAGATCCTGTTCCCGCCGAACCCGGGGTCGATCTATCACATGACCAAGACCCAGGATGCCCTGCTGTTCCAGTTCTATGCCAAGAACGACGGCGTGCGGATCACCGACCTGCACCAGGGCATCGTCTGGGGCACCCAGACCGAAGAAACACGCAAGGACGAGCGGCTGATCAACCGGTTCGACTATGACGGCGACTATGGGACGGTGCTGAACCGCTTCCTGATGCAGGCGGCGGTTGGCTATCCGTTGACGGTGCATGGCACGGGCGGGCAAACCCGCGCCTTCATCCATCTTCAGGACACGGTGCGCTGCGTCGAGCTGACGCTGAAGAACCCGCCGAAGACGGGGGATCGGGTCAAGATTCTGAACCAGATGACCGAAAGCCGCCGGGTCCGCGACCTGGCCGGGATGATCGCCGGGATGACGGGGGCGGAGGTGCACAACGTCCCCAATCCGCGCCAGGAGGCGGACGAGAACGAGCTGGTGGTGGCCAATGACCAGTTCCGAGATCTGGGCCTGAAACCCATCACCCTGGCCCAGGGGCTGATGGACGAGGTGACCGACATCGCCCGCCGCTATGCCGACCGGGCCGATCCGGCCAAGGTGCCGTGCGTGTCGACCTGGAACAACAAGCGCGCCGAGGCGGTGAAGACGGAAACGGCGGTCGCGGTAACGCCGCTCCGCCCGGCCACGCCCCGCGCCGTCTCGGCCTGACACCTTCATGACCCACGTCGCCGAAGCCTCATGCCTGCTGATCTTCGGTGGCGGCTGGCTGGGTGAGGCCGTCGCCAAGGCGGCTGTCGCGCGCGGTGACCGCGTCGTCCTGACCAGTCGCGATCCCGCGCGAAGGGCAGAGCTGGCGGCCTCCGGTTTCGAGGCCATCGATCCCACCGACGCGTCGGCCCTGACGCAAGCTGTTGGCACGGCGAAAGCTATCCTCGTCACCGCACCGCCCGGGGCATCGGGCTGTCCGGGGCTGGAGGCCCTGGTGCCTGCGATCACCGCATCGGGGGCCTATCCGGACTGGATCGGCTATGTCTCTTCCACCGCCGTCTATGGCGACCGGGACGGAGGCTGGGCGTTCGAGGACGACGCGCTGAATGCCGCCAGCCTGGAGGGCGCGCGGCGGGTGCGGGCCGAACGGGACTGGCTGGATGCCGGGCAGGGGATGGGGCTGACGGTGCAGATCTTCCGCCTGCCCGCGCTGTATGGACCCGGCCGCTCGCCGATCGAGCGGCTGAGAGACGGCACGGCGCGACGGGTGCGCAAGCCCGGACAGGTGTTCAACCGCATCCATGTGGACGACGTCGTCAGCGGCCTGTTCGCCTCGATGGCCCGCCCGCAGCCGGGCCGGGCCTACACCCTGTGCGACGATGCGCCCGAAGCGGCGGACGTGGT
Organism: Brevundimonas sp. DW-iso22; assembly: GCF_058725425.1. Classification (NCBI taxonomy): domain Bacteria; kingdom Pseudomonadati; phylum Pseudomonadota; class Alphaproteobacteria; order Caulobacterales; family Caulobacteraceae; genus Brevundimonas; species Brevundimonas sp. DW-iso22. The sequence goes on from NZ_JBZXEB010000007.1 coordinate 139,514, forward strand.
CATGGAGTGGACCGCCGCCCAGATGGGCCTGCCCCAGCCGCCCGAGGTGGATTGGACCGATCCGTCCGTCAGCGACGGCATGCGGCGCTTCTATCTGGACTCCAAGCGGCTTTCGAACGCCCGGGCCAAGGCCGAGTTGGGTTGGCGGCCCAATTATCCGACCTACCGCGAAGGCCTGAAAAGTCTGATGTGAAGCCGCAAGCCGCCCCACACGACCTCGCCATGACAATGGACTTTACAATACAAAGCACTTGTCGTAAGTCCTCGGTCAAGGAGGACTTCATCATGACCCACGACCCTATCGACACCCCCAATGACATCGCCTGGATGCGGCAGCTGGCCGAGGAAGGCGCGCAGACACCTATGCGCGGCGGCTCGTTCCTGATGACCGGTGGATTGGTCTTCGGAATCGCAAGCCTGTTCCACTGGGCCTTTGCGACCGGCCTGCTGCCGGGCGGTATGGACGCCGTCTGGACCCCTTGGCTGGCGTCGGGCCTGATCTACGCCGCCTTCATCGCCATCGCGACGCCTCAGCTCAAGCGGACGGAGACGGTCCAGACGACGGCCAACAAGGCCTCAGCCATCGCGTGGTCGGCCATGGGTTGGGGCATCTTCGCGATGTTCGTCTCGATGGTGGCTCTGGGGTGGAAACTCGGTGTGGATACCATCCCCGTGATCTCCGCCCTGATCCCGTCCATCATCATGGTCTTCTACGCCACCGGCTGGGCCGTCAGCGCCGTCATGCACCGCTCGCGGGCCATGTGGATCCTGTCGATCGCCAGCTTCATAGCCGCACCCGTCCTGGCCCTGTTCGCGGGCAGCACGGCACAGTACCTGGCCTATGCGGCCGCCCTGATCGGTCTGATGGGCCTGCCCGGCTACATCTTCATGCGGGCGGCCGGGAAATGAGCGAGCCTGCGGCAAAGGTCGAAGAGGCGTTCGACATCAACCGCATCGACGACGTCATCCACGGACGGGTTCGCCTGGGGATTATGGCGATCCTGTCGGGGGTGGAGAGCGCGGACTTCAACACGCTGAAGACCCGGCTTTCGGCCACGGACGGCAATCTGTCGGTGCACCTGCGCAAGCTGGAGGATGCCGGGTTCGTGGCGGTGACCAAACGGTTCGAGGGCCGAAAGCCCCTGACCGAGGCGAGCATGACACCCTCCGGACGCAAGGCCTTCATCGCCTATCTGGATGCCATGCAGGGGCTGGTGAACGCACCCCCCACCTGAGACATCGATGCGGTGGCGAGCGGTCATGACGTGGGCTAGACATCCCGTCATGACCGACCGGATTCATCGCTTCGACGACCTGGATAATTTCCGTGATTTCGGAGCCTACGATACGGCGGCGGGGCGTCGGCTCAAGACCGGCCATCTGTTCCGCGCCGGACATCAGGCCCGGGCCAGCGAGGCGGATCTGGAACGGCTGGAGGCCTTGAACATCGCCACCGTGGTGGACCTGCGCCGCCCCAGTGAACGACGCGATCAACCCTCGCGGCGGTGGACCAGCTTCGACGGACTGGTGATCGAAAGCGATCTGGACGACGGCGGCGAGGCCCCGCACATGCGGTTCCTGCGCGAGGCCGAGCTGACCCCCGTGTCCGGCCGGGCCTTCATGATCGACACCTACAAGACCCTGCCGTTCGACGAGGGGCATCTGGATACCTTCAGCCGCTATTTCCGCGCCCTGGGCGACAGCGATCGGCCCGTGCTGATCCACTGTGCCGTCGGCAAGGACCGCACCGGGACGCTGGCGGCCCTGACGCATCACCTGCTGGGCGTGCACCGCGACGACATGATCGCGGATTATCTGCTGACCAATACCGCCGTCGATCTGGAGGCCCGTGCCCCGGCCATCGCCCGGCAGCTGGAGAAACGCACGGGCCGCGTGGCCTCGCATGAGGCGGTCGTCGCCTTTCTGGGCGTCGATGCCGTGTTTCTGGAGACGGCGCTGGCGACGATCATCGCGCGCCACGGCTCCATCGATGCCTATCTGGAGCAGGCGCTGGGTGTGGACGCTGGCTTGCGCGACCGGATCGGCGAGCGGCTGAGCGCGGCATGAGCCTGACGGCGCGTCATGTCCGGACGTGCGACTGGCGCGAGCCTCTGGCCGTGGCCAATGGCCTGAGGGACTACGACGGCCTGCTGGCCCTGTTGTCGGATGGCGGCGTTCTGGGACGGCGGTCCTTCGTGGCCGCCGATCCGGACCGGGTACATATCGGGGCCCTTGAACACAGCGGTCACCTCGACGCCTTGCGCGATCCCGAGTTCACCACCGGGGTCGTGGGTTTGATCGCCTACGACGCAGGTGCGCGACCGGCGACGGGGATGCGCCCCTCCGACTGGCCTGACCTGATGCTGGCCCGCTATCCGTCCATGCTCGTGTTCGACCACGAGGTCGGGGTCGTAGAGGCGATCGGGCGGGGACGCGATGAGGCGCAAGCGACGCTGGCCTGCGATCGCGCGGTGGGCTGGCTGGAGACGGCGAGAGCGCCGGACACGCCCTCGGTACCCGCGTTGACGTTCGAGGCGGAGGACGAACCGCATGTCTATCGCACCGCCGTCGCAGATGTCGTGAACCGCATCGCGACCGGCGAGCTATTTCAGGCGAATATCGCCAGGGCCTGGTCAGGCGAACTGAAGCCGGAAGCCGATCCATTCGACGTACTGCTGCGGCTGGCCGGTCGCGAAGCGGCATTCGGGGCTTATTGGCGGATCGGTGACCGGGCTATCGTATCCAACTCGCCCGAACTGTTCCTGACCTTCGAACCGGCGGACGGTCGGATCAAGACGCGACCGATCAAGGGCACGCGCATGCGCGATGATGATCCGGTGCGCGATGCGGCGCTAGCGACCGATCTGTGCGACAGCGCCAAGGACCGGGCCGAGAACCTTATGATCGTCGATCTGATGCGCAACGACCTGTCACGGGTGGCGGCACCTGGTTCGGTCCGCGTCGAACGGCTGTTCGAGATCGAAAGTCACCCAACGGTTCACCATCTCGTTTCCACCATTGTGGCGAAGGCGACGGACGGCACGACAGCGGCGGACCTGATTGAGGCGACCTTCCCGCCCGGCTCGATCACAGGTGCTCCCAAACATCAGGCCATGAAGGTCATCGCCATCCATGAAGGTCCGCGCGGTCCCTGGTGCGGCAGTCTGTTCCACATTGACGGGGACCGCGCGCTGACATCATCGGTGCTGATCCGGACAGCCGCCTTTGAACGCCCGGGCCAGGTCTGGCGATTCCGGACCATGGCCGGTGCCGGTATTGTGGCCGATAGCGATCCATATTCCGAACTGGCCGAGACCGAGGCCAAGATACGCGCGCTACGCGAGGCTCTGGTCGGCTAGCAGTCCGAACAGATCACCTTGTCGACGATGCGGGGCCGCAGATAGTAGGTGCGCTCCAACTCGGTAACGGTCGGCAGGAACCGATCAACCGGCGAGTCGTAGTCGTAAATAGACTCGGACATAATCAAGCTTTCGCCGTTATTGATCAGGCCCGCAGGCACAACGACCGTGCCGGTACGAGGAGCCATGCCGCGGGCAAAGCTCCAGTCCACCCGCACCACGCCTGTATTGTCGCGCGTGATGCTGGAGACACGCGTCTCCAGAGGGCCGGGCGAAAACGGCTGCATCACCTGATTGCCGATGTTGAATATGTCGTTCAGCTCGCTTCGCGACAGCGACTGCGCCCGCGCGGTCAGGTCAGCCACCATCGAGGTGACGTGGCTCATCCGCTTGTGTGCCATATGGGCCTGACAAAGCTCAGCCATGCCGAAATAGAGCAGGATCATGACCGGAGCCAGAAGGGCAAACTCTACGGCAGCGACACCGTCCTGGTTACGCCCGAACTGTCGCGGGGAATGAAAACCCTTGGCTTTACGGCTCATTTCGGAACGCCGTGATGGACATCAGTCGCGCGCTTCCATCACCCAGCCGCGAAAGGGCCTGGTTCAGAAACACAGTGACCAGCGGCTGGCGGTACCAGACGCGAACAACGACAAGACTGTTGATCGTGCCCGGATCGAACAACAGTTGCGAATCGTCAAAGGTGGTGCCGTCGACCATCGGGTCAGGCGGAACCGTGGCGAAAGCGGGAATAACCCGCACATCAATACTGATGCGCTCCTCACACTGGGTGGCGAACACGCTCATACGCCCGCACAGATCGTCGCGAAACTCACCGGCAGTCATGTTCGCGGACTGCGCCTGGCCTGTGCGGATCAGCCGACTGCTGTCGAGCATGGCGTTCGACAACACGGAATCCAGCGTGAAGATCACACCGAGTTCCAGCAAGGCAAACATCATGAAGCTGAACGGCAAGGCGACCATTGCAAACTCGACCGCCGCGGCACCTTCGCGCCTGCGTCGGCGCTGACCGCCCGGCTGTCGCTCATGCCGACGCCACATGGCCTTACTGCGAAGGGGTCGAGGACGCCGAGCCCCCGCCAGCTGCACTGCGCACGCTTGGAGAGCACGAGGATCCGCATGCCATCTCGGTCGCCTGGCCACCACGCCAGACGCGCACGCGACCAGTGCCGGTGCCCTCGCTGACCACGATTTGGCGTTGAAACACGGTACGACCTATGGCGTCCACAGCCACGATTTCGGTGATGCCGTAGCCCTTGCCCGTAATGTACAGCGTGTTGGAGTCCACCACCGTCACATCAGCGATCAGCGGATTGCCGACAATGACCGAACCCGCAGCAGCGCGAAGCGGAATGCGCATGGCCTGATCGATGCCTACGCTGAGAGGCGCTGACTGGGCAGCGGCCAGGGCCGGCGTACAGATGGCCGCCAGACTGAAGACGGTGGCGATGACAGTGTGTGGGCGAAACATGGCGTCGACTTCCAATGAACGGGCGCGCGCGTGAGCGTTGGCCGATCATCGGTCGCAATCCTCAACAAACGCTAAAGGTCGCGACGCATCATTCCGAATACAGCAGACGTAACCAAAACCGTCTGCAAATTCAGCTCATAAAGGTAAATTTCAAAGTAACCATGACGCACTACCTCACCTTAACTTCGGTCGGTGTTTATAGGCATTGTTACGGGGGTGAAGCGGGCGACCGACCTCTCCCACAGTTGTCCGCTAGACCTTTTTTGAAAGAGAACAAACATGACCAAGTTCATTTCCAAGTTCGTGTCCGACGAGTCGGGCGCCACCGCCATTGAATACGGCCTGATCGCCGCTCTCATTGCCGTCGTCATCATCGGTGCCGTCACCCTCCTGGGCGAGAACATCGACGCGGCCTTCAACGAAGTGGCCGGTGCCATCGGCGGCGCCTGATCCAGCCTGTTAGTATGGATCAGAAGGGGCCGGAGCGGAAACGCTCCGGCCCTTTTCTTGTCCTGCGTCGGGCACACGAGCAACCGGACCTTAACCGCTGGTCTCTAACGTGCCCGACATGGATACCTTGATCCTCCTGACCCTGTCCGTCATGCCGGCCCTGACCATTGTCGCGGGGCTGAAAGACATCACATCCATGACGATCCCCAACTGGATCTCTGCTGCGCTAGTCATCGGTTTCTTTCCAGCAGCGCTTGCTGTCGGCCTCTCACCGATGACGATCCTGGCTCATGTCGGGATCGGGATGGCGGCGCTGATCGTGGCCATGGTGATGTTTGCCCTTCGGGTATTCGGCGGTGGCGATGCCAAACTGATGGCCGCGACCTGCCTTTGGATGGGCCTTGCCGGGACCGGGCCCTTCGTACTGTGGACGGCTGTCATAGGGGGTGTGTTTGGCCTCGCACTTATTCTGGCACGCCAACACGCCCAGCCACTGGTCGCAGGCGCTCCGGCTTGGTTTGGCACTCTGATGACACCGAAGGGTGACATCCCGTATGGCGTGGCGATCGCTGCTGGAGCCCTGATGGCGTATCCGACTTCCCCGCTGATCCAGGCATTTCTGGCGCGCTGACCGAACCGCGATACTCCGAAGAACAACGGTCGCCGCGTTTAGGGGGGCGTTAACCCCCGGCCCTCATGATTGTTAACGGTAGAGCGCCACAGGACCAGTTCCTGACAAGGGTGCGATCCTGCCGGAGATCGTGATGAAGCCTGCAAAAATCGCCGTGATAGCTGTAGCCGCCGTCGCCGCCATCGGCTTGGCCCTGGTGGTCCGCGCGATGGGGTCGGGTGGGCAGCCCACCGCCGTCGCCACTGCAGCCCCTGTCGACACGCGGCCAATGGCGCAAGTTCTCGTCGCGGCCAAGGATCTGGCTCCCGGCCAGCGCCTAACCGACGCCGATCTGGCCTGGAAGGAATGGGCCGTTGACGAGGTCAACCCGGCCTTCATCACCGACGGCTCTGTACCTATTCCCACTGCCGCCGAACCAGACCCGGCGGCCGAAGAGCCCAAGCCGAAGGGAGCAGTCGCCACTGTGACCCGCGCGGCCACCAACCTGGCCACCGGTGGCGCCAAAGCCGACTATGTCGGCTCCGTCGTGCGGGAACCCATCCTCGCGGGCGAGCCCATCATCGCTCGCAAGATCGTTCGTGCGGGCGACAGCGGCTATATGGCCGCCTATCTGGAACCCGGCATGCGCGCCATGTCCATCAGCATCGCCGTCGACACTGCGGCCGGCGGCTTCATCCTGCCCGGCGACCGTGTCGATGTGGTCCTGACGCGCGAAACCAACTTCGGCAATGTCGGCGCCACGGAAGGCGACCGTGCAAAATTCTCCTCAGCTACCGTTCTGCAGAACATCAAGGTTCTCGCTATCGATCAGTCGACTCGTGCGGGAGATGATGCCCAGACCGTAGTCGGTGCCACCGCAACCCTGGAAGTGGCACCCAAGGATGCAGAAGTTCTCGCCCTGGCAAAGGCCGAAGGTGAACTGAGCCTTTCGCTACGCTCCTACGCCGATACGGGCGGCCCTTCCGGCCGCGCTTCGGCACCCGCACGTCAACAGCAACCTTCCGCCGTTCGCATCTATCGCGGCGGCGCGCCCGAAGTGGTGGTCGTCCAATGAAACAGCGCCTCCTCGCCGGTTGTCTGGCGATCCTGACGGTCGCCGCCATTCTCCCCTCCGCGTCGACATCGGCACAGGCGCAGTCCCGATCGGCCCTTCCGATGGGGGCCGGGGCCCAGCTGATTAATCTGCCGCGCGGCTCATCCATGGCAGTCGACCTGCCCGCCGACGCGCGGGACGTGATTGTGCCCAATCCCGTTGTGGCAGAGGCCATGCTTCATTCGCCGCGCCGCATCACCATCATCGGACTGCAACCCGGCGAGACCGACGCGGTCGTGCTGGACGCCTCGGGGCGAACGATCCTGTCGTTGAGAATCCGCGTCGACGCCGGCGTTTCGGCGCTTCAAGACACACTGGCGCGCATGATGCCGGGTTCACGCGTTCAGGCCGAGGCAGTCAATGACAGTATCATCCTGACCGGACCGGTCGGCAGCCCCGGCGAAGCGGATCGAGCCACCCAGGTCGCACGGGCATTCGTGTCCGCGCCTGAAAAGATCATCAACATGATGACCATAGCCGGTTCCGATCAGGTCATGGTCAAGGCCCGTGTGGTCGAGGTTCAGCGCAGCGCCATTCGACAACTGGGGCTTTCGACGAATGTCGTGATCAATGACGGCAACCAATCTTATGGGTTGGGCCGATCCAATACTTACGGCGTGAATGGGTCGTCGTTAGGCGGGTCCGGGCTGTGCTACGGGCAGACGGGACGCACCCAGAGCAACACAAGTTCCAATGGCCAGACAATCAATACCCAGTCGGGCAACTCTGTTACCGAAGTCGTGGAGGTCCAGGGCCCAGGCGGGACGACCACAACAACCACAACAACGTCGGGTGGCACGACTGGCAACGTCATCAGCAATCTGGTCAGTTCAGCCTTCCAGACTGTTCTCGGCACCAATGCGAACGCCTGTCTGCAAGCCTTCGAGCGGGCAGGTCTGGTACGCACCTTGGCAGAGCCCAATCTGACCTCGGTCAATGGCGAGGATGCTGAATTTCTCGCCGGCGGCGAGTTCCCCGTGCCAACAGGTCGTGACAACGACGGCAATATCCAGATTACCTTCAAGCCCTACGGTGTCCGTCTGGCCTTCCGTCCGATCGTACTCTCGGAAGGAAGGATATCGCTGCAGCTTTCCACCGAAGTATCCGAACTCTCGACCCAAGGTGCCTTCACCCTCGGCGGGTCCGCAGCTAACGCCCTTGTGATCCCCGCCCTGAGTGTACGGCGCACGTCCAACACGGTGGAGCTGCCGTCCGGTGGATCGCTGATGATTGCAGGGATGCTCAAGGAAGACACTCGCCAGACGATCGATCAACTCCCTGGTATCGGCAATCTACCTGTCCTGGGCTCGCTGTTTCGCTCCAGAGACTACCTCTCCGGCGAGACTGAATTGGTGATCATTGTCGAGGCCTACATCGTATCGCCGACGTCGCCCTCACGGATGCAGACTCCGGCTGACGGGCTTCAGTTTGCCAACGACGCCCAGACCATCCTGCTTGGTCAGATGGAACGTCAGTTTTCTCCCGACTCAACGGTGGGCGGCCCCTCCGACAACTGGGTCGGCCCGGTGGGATATGTGATCGAATGAGGTTCCCCGTGAGAACACCCATCCTCTTGATCAGCACACTTGCGCTGGGTCTGTCAGGCTGCGCCGGTTCAGCAAGTCTGAACGACATGCCGGTCACCCCCCTGTCGCAGTATGTGCTGCAAGTCGAACCGGACGTGGACCGTATCGCTCTTGCCGTGCATGATCACGGTCTCTCGGCCAATCAGCAGGATGCACTGCGCAGCCTTGTCGGTCGCTTCGCCGCTTCGCAAGCGTCTGTACTGAGGATTGAGGCCCCCTCCGGAAATGACCCCGTCGCTGCGGCCCAGGCCTATGCGACGCGCGACGCCATTCAAGCCATGGGCGTGCCCGGAGACCGGATTCAGATTGTCGGCTACCACGCACCCGACGCGCGCGCTCCTGTGCTTGCCGGCTTCGAGGTCCTTCGGGCGTACATCCCTGACTGTTCTACGGAGCCAAGAAGCCCGAGAGCCAGGACACCCGACGGCAAGACGGGGGGGTTCGGTTGCTCTGTCACCGCCAATATGGCCGCTCAGATCGCCAACCCGCAGGACATTCGCACGCCTCGCAGCCTGCAACCTGCGGATAGCGGTCGCGCGGCAGTGGTCTTCGCCCGGTATCGCCAGGGCCAAACAACGGCCGCGCCCCAGGAGACACTTGTCCGGGGTCGCGTCGCTGAAGCCGTGGAATAGATCAGATGAGCAACGCCTTCGCCCCCCGCGCCTTTGAAGATTTCGACGAGGACTTCGACCTGGACATGGGCAATGACCAACCGATGCCATCGGCCGCTGCGCCCAATGGCATGGTCGTGGCACCGGGCGAAATCGATGGCGATCAGCGGCAGCCGCTGCGCTTTACCGCACCAGCCGGAAGCGTTCCGGCCACCGCCACCATGCCCGCTCCCGACACATTCCCGGTCGAGCCTGACCCCGCCCCTGCGCCAGTGCGTCAGGTAGAAACCGGCGGCTTCGACCCCGTCGGCGATTTGGTGTCCGGCGCGGCTGCGGCCTTCTCGCCGCCTGTGGCCATGAGCCATACGCCCGAGGTTTCGGTTCCGCGGATCGCCATCCATGTCTTCGCCGAGCGCCAGGACACATTGGCTGCTGCAGAACGAGCCGGTCAGGACCGGCGTTTGTCGCGCGCCACGACCCAGATCCGGATCGGCGGCATTCCCGCGGCAGTCGAGGCCTATCAGCACGAGCCGACCCCGCCCCTGATCGTCGTCGAATGCCTGAGCGATCCGCAGCGTCTGCTGTGGGAGGTCGATCAACTGGCCGAGGTCTGCGACGCAGGGACCAAGGTCGTCGTGGTGGGCCCCACCAATGACATCCTGCTGTTCCGGGAGCTGATGCGGCGCGGGGTCAGTGAATATCTGGTCGCTCCGCTACAGCCACTGCAACTGATCACCGCCATCGGCGGCCTGTTCGCCGATCCGGCCCAGCCCTTCATCGGCCGCTCGATCGCCTTCGTCGGCGCCCGAGGCGGATGTGGTGCCAGCTCTGTCGCGCACAACACCGCCTATGCCCTCAGCGAGAAGATCGGGGCCAATACGGTCATCGTCGACTACGACCTGCCCTTCGGCACTGCCGGCCTGGATTTCAACCAGGACCCGCTGAGTGGCGTCGCCGACGCCCTGACCCAGCCTGACCGGCTGGATGCCACCCTGCTGGACCGGATGATGGTGCGCTGCACCGACAAGCTGAGCCTGTTCGCAGCGCCAGCGACGCTGGACACCGACTGGGACATCTCGGCCGATGCGTTCGAAGAGGTGACCAGCCAGATTCGCTCGACCGCCCCCTTCGTCATCCTGGACCTTCCGCACCTGTGGTCCGGATGGATGCGCCGGACGCTGATTACGGCCGACGAGGTCGTGGTCGTGGCCACGCCCGACCTGGCCAGCCTGCGCAATGCCAAGAACATGATGGATCTGATCCGTCAGGGTCGCCCCAATGATGCGCCGCCGCGCCTGGTCCTGAACCAGGTGGGTGTGCCGGGACGTCCCGAAATACCCGCCAAGGAGTTCGGCGCGGCCCTGGGCGTTCACCCCAGCCTGATCATACCATTCGATCCGAAGACCTTCGGCACCGCCGCCAACAACGGTCAGATGATCGTCGATGCCGGGGCCAAGTCCAAGGCCGCCGAAGCCTTCCAGACCCTGGCCCAGATCGTCTCGCAACGCGAATTGCCGCAGGCCCAGCCCTCGAAGATGCGGGCCCTGCCCGCACCCGCTGGTTCCAAGCCCGCCAGCAAGTCGCTGTTCGCCGGCCTGTTCAAGAAGAAGTCCTGATCCGTGTTCGGCAAACGCACAGGTCAGCCCGGCAGCCCCCCACCCGCAGCGCGTTCGCCATCGGCCGCGCCCACTGCAGCGGCCATGCCGAAGCCGGTATTGGGCGGCAACGACGATCTGATGCTGGACGAGGCTCCGGCAGTTCAGCCGCAGGCCTTTGCATTCGGCAGCACCGAATCCATCGCCGCCGCTGAAGTTCAGCAGCGCAAAAAGGACAGCTACACCGCCAAGCCTGCCTCCGAGGCCGCCGATCGCCTTGATGCCCTCGCCAATCGCCCGCGCGAGGTAGAGGCCAAGCCCAAGGATGGACCGGGTCCGAAGTCCACCCCGGGCTTCGAGCAGCTGAAGAAGGCCGGTGCCGTCGCCGAGATCGTGCGCGAGCAGTCCGACTATTATCACGCCACCAAGACGACCATCTTCAACGCCCTGATGAACACCATTGACCTGGCCCAGCTGGCTGGTCTGGAGACCAAGGCGGCAGCGGAGGAAATCCGCGACATCGTCGCCGAACTGGTGGCGATCAAGAACGTCTCCATGTCGGTGGCCGAGCAGGAACACCTGGTCCAGGACATCGTCAACGATGTGCTGGGCTATGGTCCGCTGGAGCCGCTTCTGGCGCGCGACGACATCGCCGACATCATGGTCAATGGTGCGGGCCGGGTCTTCATCGAGGTCAACGGCAAGGTCCAGCTGACCAATATCCGCTTCCGCGACAACGCACAGCTGATGAACATCTGCCAGCGGATCGTGTCGCAGGTCGGCCGCCGCGTCGATGAAAGCTCGCCCATCTGCGACGCCCGTCTGGCCGACGGCAGCCGCGTCAACGTCATCGCGCCGCCACTAGCCATCGATGGCCCGACGCTGACCATCCGGAAGTTCAAGAAAGACAAGCTGACGATGAAGAACCTGGTGGAGTTCGCCTCCATCAGTCCCGAGGGTGCCCGCGTTCTGGGCGTCATCGGTGCGTCGCGCTGCAATCTGGTCATCTCGGGCGGTACCGGCTCGGGCAAAACCACCCTGCTCAACACCCTGACGGCCTTCATCGACCCGACCGAGCGTGTCATCACCTGCGAGGATGCCGCCGAACTGCAGCTGCAGCAGCCGCACGTCGTCCGTCTGGAAACCCGCCCGCCCAACCTCGAAGGTCAGGGCACGATCACCATGCGCGATCTGGTCAAGAACTGCCTGCGCATGCGTCCCGAGCGGATCATCGTCGGCGAGGTCCGCGGACCGGAAGCCTTCGACCTGCTGCAGGCCATGAACACCGGCCACGACGGCTCCATGGGCACGCTGCACGCCAACAGCCCGCGCGAGGCCATCAGCCGAATGGAATCCATGATCACCATGGGCGGCTACGGCCTGCCGTCGAAGACCATTCGCGAGATGATCGTCGGCTCGGTCGACGTCATCGTTCAGGCCGCCCGCCTGCGCGACGGATCGCGCCGGATCACCCACATCACAGAGGTGGTCGGTCTGGAAGGCGATGTCATCGTGACCCAGGACCTGTTCGTCTACGAAATCACCGGTGAGGACGAGAACGGCAAGATCGTCGGCCGTCACCGCTCGACCGGCATCGCCCGACCCCGCTTCTGGGACCGTGCCCGCTATTATGGCCTGGAGCGTGAACTGGCCGAGGCCCTGGACGCGGCGGAGTAGACGCGGATGTTGCCCATACTTGCCGCCGTTCTGGCCTTCATCACCATCGGGGGTTTGGGCTGGGTCTTCGTCGGGGGCGGAGATTCCAGCGAACAGGCCCTGAAACGCGCGCAGACCTTTACCGGCACCGCCAGCGGAAACGCGGCCGTACGAAAGGCAGCCGCAGCCAACACACCCGAGGCACGCCGCAAGCAGATCATGCTGCAGCTGCAGGAATCAGAGCGACGCGAACGAAAGGCACGCGTGACCATCGCTGCCAAGCTCAAGCAAGCCGGACTGAAGATGCCCGTCAGCCTGTTCTGGATTTTGAGCGGCGTCACAGGTGTGTTCTTCGTCCTGCCGCCTCTGATCTTCGGACTGAACATCTTCATCGCACTGGGCATCGGCTTCGTCATGGGATTGGGCCTGCCGCGCTGGATCGTCGGCTTCCTGGGCAAGCGCCGGCGGGCGAAGTTCTCTGCGGCTTTTGCCGATGCCGTCGACGTCATTGTGCGCGGCATCAAATCCGGCCTGCCGGTCCACGACTGCTTCAAGATCATCGCCAAGGAAGCCCCGCTCCCGCTGGGCCCGGAGTTTCAGACCCTGGTCGAGGGTCTGGGCGTTGGTCTGACGCTCAGTCAGGCCCTGGACAAGATGTACGAGCGCATGCCGACGCCGGAGCTGAAGTTCTTCACTATCGTCATCGCCATCCAGCAGAAAACCGGTGGCAATCTGGCCGAGGCCCTGAACAACCTGTCCGTGGTGCTTCGCGCACGACGGATGATGGGCGAGAAAATCAAGGCCCTGTCGTCCGAAGCCACGGCCTCGGCCGGTATCATCGGCTCGCTGCCGCCAGCGGTCATGATCCTGGTCAGCCTGACGACCCCGGATTACATGTCCAAGATGTTCACCGAAACGCGCGGTCAGTTCATGCTGCTGATCGCGGTTCTCATGATGACCCTCGGGGTGTTCGTCATGAAGAAAATGATCTCGTTCAAGTTCTAAGGGCCCGGACATGAGCGACATCATCGCCTTCTTCACCAATATCCAGAACCTGCTGAGCATCGGCGTGGGCGTGCTGGTCTTCGCCACCGTGATGACGCTGCTCTCGGCCATGGGCGGCGGGGCCAAGCTGGAGGGACGGATGAAAGCCGTCGCCATACGCCGGGATGAGCTGAAGCGCCGCTCGCGCCAGGCAATCGCCAGCCAGAATGCTCCGGGTGCCCTGCGCCATACCGACGACGGCTTCAAGAAGACGGTCGTCGAGAAGCTGAACCTGTCAAAGATGCTGGAGGATCCCAAAGTCGCCGACCAGATGGCGCAGGCAGGCTTCCGTGGCCCCAAGCCTCTGACGACCTTCTACTTCTTCCGCTTCTCGATGCCTTTCGTCCTGATGACCGTCGCGGCCCTGTACGTCTTTGTGCTGAACGACTTCGGCCAGCCGGTCACGATCCGCCTGGGCATCGTCATTTTTGCCGCTGCTATCGGCTTCTATGCACCCAATCTCTATCTTCAGAACCGCATCTCAAAGCGCCGCGTCTCCATCATGCAGGCGTTTCCCGATGCACTCGACCTGCTGCTGATCTGCGTCGAGGCCGGTATGTCGATCGAGGCGGCCATCACCAAGGTCAGCCAGGAGATCGGTTCGTCGTCCATCGACCTGGCCGAAGAACTGACCCTGCTGTCGGCAGAGCTCAGCTATCTGCCGGACCGACGGATGGCATATGAAGGCCTGGCCAGGCGGACCAATCATCCAGGCGTGAAGTCGGTGGCCACAGCCATGACCCAGGCGGAGACCTATGGCACACCGTTGTCGACGGCTCTTCGCGTCATGGCCAAGGAAAACCGTGATCTGCGTCTGTCCGCCGCCGAGAAGAAGGCTGCCGCCCTTCCGGCCAAGCTGACAGTGCCGATGATCCTGTTCTTCCTGCCGGTTCTTTTCATCGTCATCCTGACTCCGGCGATCATCAGCATCCAGGATACGATGGCGAAGTAAGGACTGGCCTCGCTTCAGCCCTGGACAGCCGAACGCCAGGCTTCGGCGACCGTCTCGACAGCCGTGCGCAAAGTCTTCTTGTGCTTGTCGAAATACATTTCGCCGCGCAGGCCGGTGAAGATGTAACCGTTGGAGACGATGCTGCTGCCTGGCTCCAATTCCTCGATCTCGAAGTATCGCATCGACTGAAACCACAGACCGCGCTTTTCGGTCCAGACCAACTGGGAGTTAGGTTGCCAGTCGCTAACGCGGGCCTCGGCCGCACGCGGTGCAAGACCCGGTATGGTTTCGGTCAGACGAACATCGCCACCGAAGGCAATAGTTCCGCTGAGACCCGTCTCGACGGGATTCCAGCGATCCCAGCCATCCAGTTCCTCGATGACGGCCCAGATGCTCTCGACGGGAGCCTGGATGCCGAAGCGTTTTTCGATACGTGCGATCGTGGTCATGCCGCTGATCTGGCATGACTTCCGGGCAAGTTAAAGTCAGCGATTGCCTTCGGGGCCGGGCTGCGACGCCGGGGGCGTTTCCGGCGAGGGCGTCTCGTCGCGGCCCGGCAGGTCTTCTGGCCCCGTCTTCAGTCGCACGCTGACGAAGCACATGATCGTCGCGACGGCCAGCATCAGGGCGTTGGCGATGAAGGGTGCCGGTTCGCTGAGTTCGTACAGCGCCACCCCGATCACCGGCGGAGCCAGGAAGCTGAGACCGGCCAGCGACATCATCAGCCCGGCCACGGCCCCCTGCTCATGCGGGCCGACCGCCAGGGACGAGCCGGCGGTAAAGCCGGGCCGGGCGAAACCGACGCCCATGGATACCACCGCATAGCCCATGACCACGCCGTAATAGCCGGGCGAAGCGATGCTGAGCACATTGCCCACCAATGCCAGACCCGCGCCCCAGCGCATCAGATCGCGCGGTTGCAGCTTCAGCAGCGGGATCAGCCCCCATTGGGCCAGCAGGGTCGCCGCCGCGCCCGCGAACATGGCCAGGGCGATGAAGGGCTGGCTCTGGCTGACGGCCGTTCCGGTCGCGGCCAGTTCGTCGATGATGTGGAAGCCCAGCACCGAAATATTGACCGCCTGCGCCCCGGTGATCATCAGGCCGTACAGCAGATAGTCCCGGACGCGCGGGTCCTTCCAGAGACCTTTGCCGGTGGTATCGCGCCGTCCACTGGGCGATGGCGTCCGCGCCACATCGCCGCTGGGCAGGCGACGCCAGACCACGATCAGGGCGATCAGCCCCATGGCTGCAAACCCATACATGGGCCCGGCCAGACCGATCAGCGGCAGAACGAAGAGCGGGGCCAGGGTCGGACCAATCACGGTGCCCAGCCCCTGGGCCGAGGCCAGCAGGGACATGGCCTGCGTCCGCTGTTCCGGCGTGGTCCGGTCGGCGACATAGGCCTGGGACGCAATCGGGGCCGCCGAGCCGAACACGCCATAGACGGTGCGCGCCACGGCCATCAGCACAAAGGCCAGCCCAACACCCAGCCAGCGCTCCAGCCCCGCCGTCGTCGCCAGGCCGAAGCCGGTCATCGACAGCACAAAACCGGTGAGCCCGATCATCATGACCTTCTTGCGCCCCAGCCGATCCGAAAGCCGCGCCCAGAAGGGCGAGGCCACCGTCCACATCAGGGCGGAGATGGCGAAGGCCCCGGCCACGAGCGTGTCGCTCAATTCGAACGCGCGGCCGATATTGGGCAGAACCGACTGCAGGGCCATGTTCCCCGCCGCCGCGATCAGGCTGACGCAGAACAGGATGGCAAAGGCGGGCGAGCGGAGGTTCACAACCCAGTCCTAGACCCGCCGCCGCAACAGGTCACCCCATCATAGGGGCGGAAAGGCCTTCAGCCGCCGGTCGTCGTCCAGCCCCAGTCGCGCCTTGACCTCGAACAGATCTGCTCCGGCCGGCACGATCAGCAGGGCCTTGGGATTGGCGGCATTGACGGCCACCACCGCATTCTTCGGGCAGACGTCGAAACAGTCGGTACTGACCACGGCCAACTCAGCTTTACGTCCCTTGCCCGCCTTCAGATATTTGCGCAGCGCCTTCTTCAGCGTCTTGTCGCCGTCGGGGCCGAAGCCGCCGTCCAGCTTCTTCTGACATTTGCGACAGACCAGAACGACGTCGCGCCAGCGGGTTTTTGCGGTCTTCAGGGCCATGTCCGCCAGATCGCCGTTCCGCACGCTCGACGCAAGGGCGGCGTTTCAACGCGCCTAGAGCGAAATCTGGAGCCTGATTCACGGCATCAGCGGAATCGCGAAGCGATTCTTCCTCAGCCGATCAGGCTCTAGGATTAACCATACCAGATGTAGTTCCTGTGGACGGACCGAATCGCACATCTTGCGTGGATTAAGCGCTCGTTTACGATTGGTGGTAGGTCGAGACCTTCGGAGGGATGTCTGGACCCCATATATTGAATCCGTACCCCGGAGGGCATGATGACCGCAGGCTGGACAGAAGATCGCGTCGGCGCGTTGACGAAGCTGTGGCTGGAGGGTCAGTCGGCCAGCCAGATCGCCAAACAGCTGGGCGGCGGCGTCACCCGCAACGCCGTCATCGGCAAGGTGCACCGCCTGGGCCTGTCGGGCCGCGCCGCGCCGTCGCAGCCCGCACGCGCCACCTTCCGCACTGCGCGTCCTCGCCCCGCCCCTCAGGCGACGCAGGCCCCCTCGGCCCCGCGCCGCATCGAGGCGGTTCAGCCGCGTCCGGCCGCGCCTTCGGTGCCCGCGCCCATGCCCGACCTGCCCGGTACCGCCACGGTGATGACCCTGGGCGCGCACATGTGTAAATGGCCGATCGGCGATCCTTCGTCGTCCGAGTTCACATTCTGCGGCCGCCGGGCCTCCGAAGGCGTCTACTGCGTCGAGCACGCCCGCGTCGCCTACCAGCCCCAGGTCCGCAAAGGCGGCTCCAACGATCTAGCCCGAAGCCTGCGGCGTTACATCTAAGGGCGCTAACGCTCGGCTCGCGGAGCCTCGCTACTTGAGCGCGGTCGCGAGCGAACACCCATCCTGCATTTCCGGCGCTCAAGCAGGCGACAGCCGATAGCGCCCAAAGAAATGTCACGAATGGCTCCTAGAGAGCCGCCCTCCGCCTCGGCGATGCATCCGCATGCGCCGTCGAGTGACTGGGGCGGGGCTGCGGTTATCCGGGTTGACGCAGCCCCTCACCATTCTTTTGGGGCCTACCGCTCGCGACGCGGTCGCTTGCTGCTTGAGGCCCCACGGTGTTCGTGGTCGGGCCACCCAGACCGGCTCTAGCCACTCCCCTAGTTCAAAACCCGCCTTTGCCCCGGCACGTCTAGGCTAAACGCCGGGATGGCGGCGTCGAAACTGCGCCCCTCGCTATCCGTCATCGCATAGCTGCCGACCATGGAGCCCGACGGTGTCGTCAGAGGGCAGCCGGAGGCGTAGGTGTAGCTGCCGCCCGGCGCGATCACCGGCTGCTCGCCGACCACGCCGGGACCGCGCACGTCCTCGACCTGGCCGCGCGCGTCGGTGATGATCCAGTGGCGGGCCATCAGCTGTACCGACACCCCGGTCAGGTTCACGATCTCCACTTGATAGGCCCAGACCCAGCGCCCGGCATCCGGGTTCGACTGGCCCGCCAGAAAGCTGGGGCGGACGCGGACGACGATGCCGTCGGTCTCGGCTTCATAGGCGGGGGTGTCGTGCATCGCCCTATCGTCCGCCGCAGGGGCGAAACGTCAAGCGTCAGAGGGGGAGACACGGCGCGAATTCGTGTAAGTCGGCTCCCATGCAGTCCATCGACCTTTCCGTTGCGGGCATCCTGCCCTGCCAGTCCATCGAGACCCTGATCGCCACCGGCGCGATCGCGTCCGACACCCCCTTCGAGGCCGATCAGGTCCAGCCGGCCAGTCTGGACCTGCGCCTGTCCAATGAAGCCTGGCGGGTCCGCGCCAGCTTCCTGCCCGGTCAGCGCAAGGTTCTGGACCGGATCGCCGACGTCTCCATGCATCCCATCGATCTGTCGGGCGGCTATGTGCTGGAGAAGGGCTGTGTCTACATCGCCCGGCTGCAAGAGCGGCTGAGCCTGCCCAGGGGGCTGATCGCCCGCGCCAACCCCAAGAGCTCGACCGGGCGCGTCGATGTCTTCGTGCGCCTGCTGACCGATCAGGGGGCCTCGTTCGACGACGTGGCCGAGGGCTATGACGGGCCGCTGTATATGGAGATCGCGCCCCAGACCTTTTCCATCCTGGTGCGGCCCGGCACGCGGCTGAACCAGCTGCGGCTGAAGGCGGGCGAGCCGCCCAAGCTGGAGACCCGCAGCGTCGGCGTCGATCTTCAGGCGGGCGACAATGGCATCGTCGGCTATCGCGGTCGCCGCCATGCGGGCGTTGTCAACATGGACCACATCGATGGCCACGACCCGCGCGACTTCTGGGAGCCGCTGACCCTGCGGCGCGGCGAGCTGCTGCTGGACCCGGGCGAGTTCTATATCCTGGCCTCGTCCGACGACGTGGAAATCCCGGTCGATCAGGCCGCGGAGATGACTCCCATCGATCCTTCGGTGGGCGAGTTCCGCGTCCACTATGCCGGCTTCTTCGACCCGGGCTTCGGCACGGACGAGGCGCATGGGGCGGGGTCCAAGGGCGTGCTGGAGGTTCGCACACATGACACGCCGTTCCTGCTGGAACACGGCCAGATCGTCGCCCGCCTGGTCTATGAACCCCTGACGGAACGCCCCACCCGCCTGTATGGCGAAGGCGGCAGCCACTACCAGAGCCAGGGCCTGAAGCTGAGCAAGCATTTCAGGGTGTGGGGCTAAGGCGATGGGGGTCGAACTGGGTTCAGATGAGACGTTGATCTGGCGCGGACAGCCCACTCAAGGGCTTCGATTTTCCCCACAAGACATCTTTGCCGTGCCATTCGCTGCTCTTTGGCTGCTGCTGGTTATCGTCATGTTCGGCTTCGTGTTGACGGATGCTCAGGATGTCGATCCGTTTGCCTATCTCATGCTGCCAGTTTTCGTGGTGATCGGGCTCTACATGCTCGTCGGTCGGTTTGCCGTCGACATCGTCGCTCGCCGGCGCACTCATTACATGCTTACCGATCAACGCGCCGTCATCGAAAGTGGGCTGTTCACGGCGCACAGAGCATCGGTCAACCTGGCCGCAGCCGCAGAGATACAACTCCAGGGCGGCAGGAAGGGTCGAGGCTCCGTGAAGTTCGGCGCGACCAATGTTTTCTATGCGATGATCCCGCCAAGTTGGCCGGGAGCCGCCGCTTTTTTGCCGCCGACCTTCCATGACATCGCTGATGCGGAGCGCGTCTACAATCTGGCTGTAAAGGCTCAGAGAGATGCGATGCGACATGGTCGGACACGCTGACGACCCCCCTAACTCAGCCGATCCGCTTTCCTCAGACTCGGGAACACCTTGGCCCAGATCCCCGTCGCCGCCAGCGCCCCAAAGCCACCGAATACCGCCGCACCCACCGGCCCCAGGAAGCGCACAGCGACGCCGCTGTAGGCCTCGCCCAGTTCGTTGGAGGCACCGATGAACAGCATTGAGACGGACGACACCCGCCCGCGCATGTGATCGGGCGTGGCCAGCTGGATCAGGGTCTGACGAATATTGACGCTGATCATGTCCGCCCCGCCGCCGATGAATAAAGCGAGCGCACTGAGCCAGACAAAGTGCGACAGGCCGAACGTCAGGGTGCTGAGCCCGAATACGGCCACGGACGCGAACATCCACAGCCCGCCGTGCCGCACGATCGGAAACCGGCTGAGATACAGCGCCACCAGCAGGGCCCCGACCCCGAACGACGCCCTCAGCAGGCCGAACCCTTCCGGCCCCACATGCAGGATGTCGCGCGCGAAGATCGGCGTCAGCAGGGCCACCCCCGCCAGCAGCACCACGATCAGGTCCAGCGATATGGCCCCAAGCACGATCTTGGTCTTCCACACATAGTCCAGCCCTTCCTTGACCAGGGCCAGGGGGGACACGCCCGTGTCGGTGAAGATCGGCCGCCCGCTGGTACGGATCAGCAGGATCGAGCCGATGGCCAGAAAGAAAAGACCCATGGCCACGCCGTAAGCCCACGGCACGCTGAACCCGACGATGACACCGCCCAGGGCCGGGCCGGCGATGGCCCCGGTCTGGAAGGCGATGGACTGGGCCGCGATGGCGGGCGGCAGGGCCTTGCGCCCCACCACCATCGGCAGGAAGGCCTGGCTGGCCGGAGCCAGGAACGCCCGCGCCGCCCCGAACACCGCCGCGACGGCCAGCAGGCCCCATAGCGGGGGATTGCCGTGCAGCGCCATCAGCAGAAACCCAAGGGCGCACAGGGACTCCACGAAGACCGAAATGGTCACCGTGTGCTTGCGGTCGCGCCGATCTGCCATCGCCCCGGCGGGCAGGGTGAAGGCCAGCAGCGGCAGGAACTGACACAGCCCCACCAACCCAAGATACAGGCTGGCTTCGGCGATCGGATGATCCCGCCGCGCGATCTCATAGACCTGCCACAACAGGGCCGAGGACTGGATCTGTATCCCCAGCACCGCCGCCACCCGCCCCAGCCAAAGCAGGCGGAAGTCGCGGATGGCCCAGGGGCTGGACGGTTCGCCGGGGGGCGACGGCGGTTGAACGGGTTCAGTGGTCTCGATGGTCTCGGTCACGTGCGGCGATCGACTTTCGGAAAGGGGGTGCCGTCGCGGCGCAGAAACACATCCTGCCGGAACACCATGTCGATGTCTGGATAGTCGCCGTTGTCGCCGCCCGGCACGCGGGTGCCGACCTCCAGCAGAACGGCCTCTGCGCCTGACCGGTTCTCGATCTTGTGACCGTTGGGCACGCCCGCCTTGAAGCCGGCACAGTCGCCGGCGCGCAGAACGGTTTCGCCCTCATCCTCGATCAACACGACCTCGCCGGAGACGACCCAGACGAACTCGTCCTCGCCCTCGTGCCAGTGTCGCTGGCTGGACCAGGCCCCATCCGGCAGCCGCAGCAGATTGACCCCGAACTGATCCAGCCCGACGGCGTCGCCCAGCCGCCAGCGGCGGCGCGGCTTGCAAGGCGCGGCGAACTCTTCAGGATAGCCGGTGCCGTGGCCGGTGGGTGCGGCATCGATGTCGATCTTGGGCATGATGACGCTCTTTGCGCGGGTCGGGCCTTTGCGTAAAGCTTGGCACCATGAGCGCCCCATCACATCCCGTAATCGATCCTGTCGAACTGACGCGGGACCTGATCCGCATCCCCTCGGTCACCCCGGCCGACGAAGGCGCGATGGATGTGCTGGAGCGGGCGCTGACGGGTCTCGGCTTCACCTGCCGCCGCATGCGCTTTGGACCCGCCTCAAGTAGCGAAGCGGTAGGCGACAAGGATGTCATCGAGAACCTGTACGCCCGGCGCGGCACCGCCTCGCCCAATCTGTGTTTCGCCGGTCATACCGATGTGGTGCCGACGGGGCGGGTCGAGGCCTGGTCGTCCGATCCTTTTGCCGCCGAGGTGAAGGACGGTGTCCTGTATGGACGTGGGGCGGTGGACATGAAGGGCGGCATCGCGGCCTGGACGGCGGCCGTGTCGCGGGTGCTGGCCCAATCTTCCGAAGAGGGGCGAGAGCCAGCCGGCTCGCTGTCCTTCCTGATCACCGGCGATGAGGAAGGCCCGGCCCTGCATGGCACCAAGCGAGTGGTGGAGGCCCTGATGGCCGAGGGCGAGGTCATTGACGCCTGCGTTGTCGGAGAACCGTCCTCGCAACAGGCCCTGGGCGACATGATCAAGGTCGGGCGGCGCGGCTCGCTCAACACCTGGATCACGGTCCACGGCAAACAGGGTCACGTCGCCTATCCGGACCGGGCGGCCAATCCCGCGCCTGTGATGGCCCGCTTGCTGGCCCGGCTGGCCGACCACGAACTGGATCAAGGCTATGAGGCGTTTCAGCCCTCGAACCTGGAAATCACCACCATCGACATCGGCAATTCGGCCACCAACATCATTCCGTCAGAGGCAAAGGCGCGGCTGAACATCCGCTTCAACCCCTCCCATACGGGCGACGATCTGATCGCCTGGCTGAACAGCGTCGCGGGCGAGGCGCAGGCGGACAGCGGCCTGCGGATCGAGCTGGAGCATCTGTGCTCGGGCAATGCCTTTCTGACCCCCGCCGGCGATTTCGTGACGGCGGTGCAGGAAGCGGTGGAAACCGAGACCGGTCGCCGCCCCGTCGCCTCGACCACCGGCGGCACCTCCGACGCGCGTTTCATTCGGGCGATGTGTCCAGTGCTGGAACTGGGTCTGGTTGGCCAGACCATGCATCAGGTCGACGAGCGGGTGCCGGTCGCCGAGCTGGAGGCCCTGACCGGCGTCTATGAGCGGGTGATCGAGGCGGTGATGGCGCGACTGGCCTAGCCCAGCCAGTTCAGCACCAACAGGGCCGCGCCGAAGACCGCAGCGAACGAAATGCAGAAAAAGAGCCCCTCGCGCACGGGGCCGCCACGACGATGCCGCGGCATCGGTGGCAGATTGACTGGCAACTGGCGCATCCACGCCTCCTGAACCGTCCGATCCTGGACGGTACAGAAGACTGCGCTCGATCGGTTTCCGACCCGTTGACGATCATGGTTTCCGCGAACAATGTTTCACGAACGCTCCAGGAACCGCAACGCCGTCAGGACATGAGCCCGCACCCCGACCGGCAGCACGGCCTCGTTAACATCGAAGCTGGGCGAGTGGTTCGGCGGTGAGGTCGCCGGATCGACGCCCTCGGCACTGCCGCCCAGGTGGTAGAAGACCCCCGGCACTTCCTGCGACAGATAGCTGAAATCCTCGGCCACGGTGGTTTCCGGGCTGGCCGGATTGACCTTGCCTGACCCGGCCGCCTCTTCCAGCACGGGGGCCAGCCAGGCGGACAGTTCTTCGTCGTTGAAGACCAGGGCCGCGTTCTGGCGAACTGCGAACTCGGCAGTAGCCCCGTAGGCCTCGGCCACATGGCCGACCGCGGCCTCGGTCCGGCGGACCAGATCGTCACGCTGGGTGATGTCGAAGGTGCGCAGGGTGCCCGACAGCACGGCCCGGTCCGGAATAATGTTGTAGCGGACCCCCGCATCGATCGTGGCGATGGTAAAGACGGTCGGCGTCGTGGTCGGATCGATGGTGCGCGCGGTCAGGGTGTTGATCGTCTCGATGACCTGCCCCGTCACGGCGATGATATCGACGCCCTTCCACGGCCAGGCCCCGTGCGTCTGGCGGCCGTTCAGGACGATGTCCACCCGGTCCGACGCCGCCATGAAACCGCGCGGGCGATAGAAGATGGTCCCCGGTCGCCCCGGCACGACATGCAGGCCGAAGATGGCGTCGGGGCGCGGATCCCTCAGCGCCCCTTCCTCGATCATCAGGGCTGCACCGCCCTTGGGTTCTCCCGGAGGGGCCCCTTCCTCGGCGGGCTGGAAGATGAAGACGACCGTCCCGGCGATCTGATCCTTCATCCCGGCCAGAACCTCTGCGGCCCCCATCAGCATGGCGACATGGGCGTCGTGGCCGCAGGCATGGGCCACCGGCACGCTATTGCCCATATAGGTCCCGGTCGCGGTCGAGGCGAAGGGCAGGCCCGTCGCCTCCTGCACCGGCAGGGCGTCCATGTCCGCCCGCAAGGCCACCGTCTTGCCGCGACGGCCTCCGCGCAGGATGCCGACGACGCCGGTGCGCCCGACCTCCGTGCGGACCTCCAGCCCCAGCCCCCGCAGATGCTCGGCCACCGCCGCCGCCGTGCGCGTCTCAGCAAAGCCCAGCTCAGGGTTGGCATGGAAGTCGCGGCGCCAGGCGATGACGCGCGGATTGACCGCCTGCACCGCCGCCTCGACGCTGGCGACCGGAACCGCGTCCTGGGCTAGGGCGGTCCCGCCCGAAAGCGCAAGCACGACGGACGAGGCGAGAAGCAGGTGGCGCAGGCGCATGTCGGGCTCCGGAGCAGGAATAGTGTCCGTTCGCAGGTTGCGGGCATGTCAGGGGGTTGCGCAAGGGCCGTCGAACCGCGATCTGGCGGGGATGACCGATCTCAGCTCGACCCGTCCCTCAGGTTTGCCGCAACCGCGTCGCTACGACGGGGTCAACTGGGTGGGGGTCAAGACCCTGTACCTGCGCGAGGTGCGCCGGTTCTGGAAGGTTGGGGCCCAGACGGTCGCCGCGCCGGTGGTGACCACGCTTCTGTACATGCTGGTCTTCGTCGTCGCTCTGAGAGATTCCCGCCCACCCATCGACGGCACGCCGTTCGCCGAGTTCGTCGCCCCCGGCCTGATCATGATGGCGATCCTGAACAATGCCTTCGCCAATGCCTCCTCCAGCCTGATCCAGGCCAAGATCATGGGTACGGCGACCGACTTTTTGACCCCGCCGCTCAGCCCGCTGGAGCTGACGATCGGCTTTTCCATGGGGGCCGCCACGCGCGGCATCGTGGTCGGAGCGGTGACCGCCGTCTGCGTCATGCCGTTCGCGCGACTGGGCCTGGCCAATGTCGCGGCCATCCTGTGGTTCAGCCTGACGGCGTCCTTGATGATGGGGATGCTGGGCGTCTTCGCCGGGCTCTGGGCCGAGAAGTTCGATCAGCTGGCGGCGGTGCAGAACTTCCTGATCATGCCGATGACCTTCCTGTCCGGCACCTTCTACCTGGTCGGCAACCTGCCCGAGCCGTTTGCGACCATCAGCCATTTCAACCCGATCTTCTACATGATCGACGGCTTCCGCTTCGGCTTCATCGGCCATGCGGAGGGCAATGTCTGGGTTGGCGTCGCGACCAGCGCGGCCCTGACCGTCATCGGGGCCTACGCCTGCTGGCGCGTGTTCAAGTCCGGCTGGCGACTGAAAAGCTGAGTCTTCGCAAGCCCGTCTCGCCTCGTTAAACTGTGGTCGATGACCGCCGCCCATTATCCGTCGCAGAGCTCCTCGGCCCGCTGGCTGATGCCGCTGAATGCGGTGCTGGCGGTGGTGTGTCTGGTGCTGTTCCTGCTGGCCATCGAGCAGAGGCAGGCGGTTCAGGCCTGGCATGCGGTGCGCGACGGAGCCGCGCCGACGATGCAGCAGGCAAGCGACTGGCTGAATGTGCGGACATCCGATGTACGCGAGGCGATGGATCCGACCCCGCCCGTGGCCGCCGATCCCGTGGACGTCATCCTGACCGGGAGGTTCGTGTCGATCGACGGCGGGTCGCCGATGGTCGCCGCCTTCGAGGGTTCGCGCGTCACCCTGAACGACCAGACGCTGACCACCCGCCCCCTGCGCATCGCCGCCGGGTCCGACATCTTCACGCCCGGCCGGACCTTTGCCGAGCGGCTGAAGGCGCGAGCCGATGCCCAGATCGAACTGCGTGAAGTCATACCGACCGACCAAGCGAGCACCGTCGCGCCCTCAGCGTTATGTGCAGGTGCAGCGCCCACGACCCTGGCCCTGCTGCACCGCCAGCAAACGATCGATCTGATGCTGTTCTCGCAAGGCACCGAAGCGTCGTCCTTGGGCGAGCCGTGCGCCGTCTGGGCCTTGAAGGCGCAATGAGCCAAAGGCGCAGGTCCAGCCGCACCGGGGGCGTCCTGGCCCGAACGATTCTGGCCGCCCTCGCCGGCACCGTCGCCGCCCTCTGGACCTGGACCGCAGCGGGCGATCCAGGGCTGGCAGCGCGACCGGGCGAGGCGACCACCCGGGTCCATCTGCTGAACAACGGCTTTCACACCGACCTGGCCGTGCCACGCGCCGCCCTGACCCAGCGCCCAGGACCGCTGGGCGAAGCCGCGCGGTCGCTGGCCCCCGGCGACTGGATCCTGATCGGCTGGGGCGATGCCAAATTCTATGTCGATCAGAGCCCGATGGAGGGTCGGTTGCTGGACGGCGGCCGTGCCTTCTTCGCGCCCGGCAATCGCTCGGTCATCATGCTGGATCCGGACCAGACCGATCCGACGACGCGCTTCGCCGCCGCCAACCGCCACACCCTGACCCTGTCGCCCCGCGCCCTGACCCGGATGCTGGACCACATCGAGGCCTCGCTGGACTTGACCGACGGAGCCGCCCGCATCGCGGCCAGCCGCACCGGCGACGACGCCCGCTTCTATGCCAGCCACGAACATTTCTGGATTGGCCGTCTGTGCAACAACTGGAGCGCGGGCGTGCTGAATGCGGCTGGGGTGACGGTGCGCCCCCTGCGGTCCGTCACAGCGGGCGAGGTCATGAACGCCACCCGTGCTAGGCTAGACTTGGACGGCCCCGAGGCCTAGACCCCGCCCCTTCGCTTTTTCGAGCCGGGTCCGAGCCCCGGCAAGCGACGAGGAGATATCGCCATGAGTACCCGCAGGTCCAAACCCGCCGCCAAGGCCGGCACTGTCAGCCAGCGCCAGCTGCGCGCCTCCGAAATGATCCGCCACGCCCTGGTCGAGGTCATGCGCGAGAACGAGATCCATGATCCAGCCCTGAC
This sequence comes from Brevundimonas sp. DW-iso22, assembly GCF_058725425.1. Lineage (NCBI taxonomy): Bacteria > Pseudomonadati > Pseudomonadota > Alphaproteobacteria > Caulobacterales > Caulobacteraceae > Brevundimonas > Brevundimonas sp. DW-iso22. The sequence continues at coordinate 166,402 of NZ_JBZXEB010000007.1, forward strand.
CGGCGTCTCAATCACGGTCAGCGAGGTGCGTCTGTCGCCCGACCTGAAACACGCCACCTGTTTTGTCGAACCGCTGGGCGCGGGCGTCGAGACGGCGCCGGTCGCAGGCCATGAGTCCGAGATCATCAAGGCGCTGAACAATCATGCCAAATTCCTGCGCGGTGCGCTGGGGCGGCACATCGACATGCGCTTCACGCCCGACCTGCGCTTCCGCCACGACGAAAGCTTCGTCGCCGCCGAACGCCTGAACCGCCTGCTGGACGATCCCCGCGTTCGGGCCGACGTCTATGTGTCGCCGTTCAAGGATGACGAGGAAGAGCAATGACAATCCTCCCCCATCGGGGGAGGGGGACCGCGTCTTCGCGGTGCAGGGGGCTAGCCGCGGGTGCCGGAGTCTGGGCCGAACCCCCTCCGTCGCTGCGCTTCGCTTCGCGCCACCTCCCCCGATGGGGGAGGATTTAAGGATGGCCCGCAAGAAGCGCGGGGACGTCGTCAACGGCTGGGTCTGTTTCGACAAGCCGTTCGAGATGGGGTCGACCGAGGCGGTGTCGAAGCTGCGGCGGCTGTTCAATGCCCAGAAGGCCGGTCATGCCGGCACACTGGACCCGCTGGCCAGCGGTATCTTGCCTATCGCCCTGGGTGAAGCAACCAAGACCGTGCCCTTCCTGATGGATGCGGAGAAGGTTTACCGGTTCACCATTAACTGGGGCGTCTCGACCGACAGCATCGACCGCGAGGGCGAGATTGTCGGACGGTCCGATGTGCGTCCCAGCGTCGAGGCGGTGGCAGCGGCCCTTCCGTCCTTCGTCGGCGACATCGACCAGACCCCGCCGCGCTTTTCCGCCATCAAGGTCGACGGGCAGCGCGCCTATGACCTGGCCCGCGACGGTGCGGAGTTCGAACTGGCCAGCCGCCGCGTGACCATCCACGAGGCCGCCGTGACCGACGCGCCGGATGCCGACCATGTCGAGATCACTATGCGGACCGGCAAGGGCGTCTATGTCCGCTCGCTGGCGCGCGACCTGGCGATCATGCTGGGGGCCGAGGGGCATGTTTCGGCCCTGCGGCGCGAACGGGTCGGGCCGTTTTCAGTCGATAACGCTGTGACACTGGATATTCTGGCCGATCTGGTGCATAGGGACGCCGCCTCGGAAGGCTTGCTTCCCGTTGCGACCGCCCTGGACGACATCCCGGAGCTGGCCGTGACGGATCAGGACGCCTTCTCGCTTCGGCAGGGACGGCCGATCGTACTGCTCCCCAGACAGGTCGAAACACTCAAGGGTCAGCTTCACGGCGACGCCCGGACGGTTTCGGTTTTTCTGGGCCAGACGCTCGTCGCTCTCGGTCAGTTGCGGGCCGGTCGCCTCGAACCCGACCGCGTATTCAACCTGTCCTGACGTATCCCTGCGGGGACCGAAGGGACACTTCCGCGCTCAAGCAGCGAGGCCTCGCAAGGCCGAGCCTTGGCGCACAGAAAGGAAGCTACGATGTCGATTACTGCTGAACGCAAGAACGAAGTCATCGCCGAGAACGCCCGCTCCGCTGGCGACACCGGTTCGGCCGAGGTCCAGGTCGCGATCCTGTCGGAACGCATCGCCAACCTCACCGAGCACTTCAAGACCCACAAGAAGGACAACCACTCGCGCCGCGGCCTGCTCAAGATGGTCTCGCAGCGTCGTCGCCTTCTTGACCACCTGACCAAGGTCGATCGCGAGCGTTACACCGCCCTGATCACCAAGCTGAACCTGCGCCGCTAAGGTGTAGTTCGCGGAAACCGTTTCGAGGCGCGGGCCATGTCCGCGCCTCTTTCCGCACCTAGAGCCTACCCGCGCGCAGCGGTTCGTGACTGCGCAGACGCGAGGGCCATACCGGTCCTCTTCCACTCCCGGATCGACCGCCATGGGGCGGCGCTCCCAGGATCGAAGGACTGAACACCCGACGCATCCGCACCCACTGATGGGACCCCTTTTGGGACGGCTTGGGCGGAATACGCCGCCCAGCACACGAAAGACGAAAACATGTTCGATATCAAACGCAAGACGATCGACTGGGCCGGCCGCCCGCTGACGCTGGAAACGGGCCGTATCGCCCGCCAGGCCGACGGTGCCGTTCTGGCCACCTATGGCGAGACCATTGTCCTGGCCACCGTCGTCTACGGTCGCGCGCCCAAGCCGGGCCTGGATTTCTTCCCCCTGACCGTCAACTACCAGGAAAAGACCTTCGCCGCCGGCAAGATCCCGGGTGGCTATTTCAAGCGTGAAGGCCGTCCGACCGAGAAGGAAACCCTGGTTTCCCGCCTGATCGACCGTCCGATCCGCCCGCTGTTCGTCAAGGGCTTCAAGAACGAGACCCAGGTCGTCGTCACCGTGCTGCAGCACGACATGGAGAACGATCCCGACATCGTCGGCCTGGTTGCCGCCTCGGCCGCCCTGACCATCTCCGGCGTGCCCTTCATGGGCCCGATCGGTGCCGCACGCGTCGGCTACATCGACGGCGAATACGTCCTGAACCCCACCCTGGACCAACTGCCTGACAGCCAGCTCGACCTGGTCGTCGCCGGCACCCAGGACGCCCTGATGATGGTCGAATCCGAAGCCAAGGAGCTGTCGGAAGAGATCATGCTGAACGCCCTGATGTTCGCGCATCGCGGCATGCAGCCCGTGATCGACGCCATCATCGAAATGGCCGAGCACGCCGCCAAGGAGCCCTTCGACTTCCAGGCCGAGGACCATTCCGACGTCGTCACCGCCATCCAGTCGCTGGTCGGCGAGGACATCAAGTCCGCCTATACCCACGCCGGCAAATACGAGCGCCGCACGGGTGTCGACCTGGCCAAGAAGAAGGCCGCCGAAAAGCTGGTCAAGACCGAAGAGAACCCCGACGGCGTCGATTCCGCCAAGTTCGGTGCGGCCTTCAAGGAATGCGAAGCCCACGTCCTGCGTCGCGACATCATCGACAATGGCCACCGCGTCGACGGCCGCGCCCTGGACAAGGTGCGTTCGATCGTTTCGGAAGTCGGCGTCTTCCCGCGCACCCACGGTTCGGCCCTGTTCACCCGCGGTGAGACCCAGGCGATCGTGGTCGCCACCCTGGGCACCGGCGAGGACGAGCAGTACGTCGACGCCCTGAGCGGCACCTACAAGGAGAAGTTCCTCCTGCACTACAACTTCCCTCCCTATTCGGTCGGCGAGACCGGTCGGATGGGCGGCGCAGGCCGTCGGGAAATCGGTCACGGCAAGCTGGCCTGGCGGGCGATCCGTCCCATGCTGCCGTCGTCGGAAGACTTCCCCTACACGATCCGCATCGTGTCGGAGATCACCGAGTCCAACGGTTCGTCCTCCATGGCTTCGGTCTGCGGCGCCTCGCTGGCGCTGATGGATGCGGGCGTACCGCTGGTTCGCCCGGTCTCGGGCATCGCCATGGGCCTGATCCTGGAGCCGTCGGGCGAGTTCGCCATCCTGTCCGACATCCTGGGTGACGAAGATCACCTGGGCGACATGGACTTCAAGGTGGCCGGTACGCGCGAAGGCATCACCAGCCTGCAGATGGACATCAAGGTTGCCGGCATCACCGAAGAGATCATGCGCAAGGCAATCGCCCAGGCTTCGGCCGGCCGCCTGCACATCCTCGACGAGATGGACAAGGCCATCGACGGTGCCCGCACCGAACTGGGTGAGTTCGCGCCCAAGATCGAGTCGATCAAGGTTCCGACCGACAAGATCCGCGACATCATCGGCACGGGCGGCAAGATCATCCGCGAGATCGTCGAAAAGACCGGCGCCAAGATCAACATCGAGGACGACGGCACGGTGAAGATCGCCGCATCGGACCAGGAAAAGATCGACGCCGCCAAGGCCTGGATCACCTCCATTGTCTCCGAGCCCGAGCCCGGCACCATCTACACCGGCAAGGTCGTCAAGGTCGTCGACTTCGGCGCCTTCGTGAACTTCTTCGGGGCCAAGGACGGTCTGGTTCACGTGTCCCAGATTTCCCTGGAACGCGTCGCCAACCCGGCCGACGTTCTGAGCGAAGGCCAGGAGGTCAAGGTCAAGTTCCTGGGTATGGACGATCGCGGCAAGACCAAGCTGTCGATGAAGGTCGTCGATCAGGAAACCGGTGAGGACATCACCGACAAGATCAACGCCGAACGCGCCGAACGTGGCGAGGCCCCGCTGTCCGACGACACCGGCGGCCGTCCCAAGCGTGAAGGTGGCGGTGACCGTGATCGCGGTCGCAGCCGTCGCTAGAACGCGGCGACTTCGCTGAATGAACGAGGCCCCGGTGGAAACGCCGGGGCCTTTTTCGTGGTTCTTCTCCCGACGGACGGTCGGGCTATAAGGTCCGTCATGACCCAGTCCTCAGGCCCGCTTGTCGGCATTCGCGTCCTCGACCTGTCCCGCGTTCTGGCGGGGCCTTGGGCGACCCAGACCCTGGCCGATCTGGGGGCCGAGGTGATCAAGATCGAACGGCCGGGCACCGGTGACGACACCCGCCAGTGGGGCCCGCCCTTTACGCAGAAGGCCGACGGCTCGCGCGGCGACGCGGCCTATTTCCTGTGTGCCAACCGGGGCAAGAAGTCGGTCGAACTGGATATCGCGACGCCGGAGGGCGCGACCGCTATCCGCGATCTGGTCGCGTCCTGCGACGTGCTGGTCGAGAATTTCAAGACCGGAGGGCTGAAGAAGTACGGTCTGGATTTCGCCAGCCTGTCGGCCATCAACCCCCGACTGGTCTATTGCTCCATCACCGGCTTCGGCCAGGACGGGCCGGATGCCCACCGCGCCGGTTACGACTATATGATCCAGGCCATGGGCGGGCTGATGTCGGTCACGGGCCAGCCGGACGGCGCGCCGGGGGCCGAGCCGATGAAGGTCGGGGTAGCGGTGGTGGATCTGTTCACCGGCCTGTACGCCTCCAACGCCATCCTGGCCGCCCTGATGCATGCGCGGGCCACCGGCGAGGGCCAGCAGATCGACATCGCCCTGTTCGATGTCCAGGCGGCCATGCTGGCCAATCAGGCGTCCAACTATTTCGTCTCCGGCACGGCCCCGAGCCGCATGGGCAATGCCCACCCCAATCTGGCCCCGTACCAGCCCTTTCCGTGTACGGACGGTATGGTCGTGATCGCCGTCGGGAATGATGGGCAGTTTCGCGCACTGGCACAGGCTTTGGGCGCGCCCGGCCTTGGCACCGACCCCCGCTTCGTCACCAATGCCCTGCGGATTGAGCATCGTGCCGCCATGACGGCGGAAGTCTCGGCCCTGACGGCCGGTCACGACATGGCAGGCCTGATGGCGCTTCTCGAGGCGGCGAACGTCCCTTGCGGCCCGGTCAACACCATCGATCAGGTCTTCGACGAGCCCCAGGCACGGCACCGCGGGCTGGAGATCGAACAGGCCCGCTCCGACCTGACCCACCCGGTCCGCACCGTCGCGTCGCCGATCCGCATGTCGAGGACGCCCGTCGAATACCACCGCGCCCCGCCCGCCCTAGGCGCGGATACGGACGAGGTGCTGGGTCCACTCAGGGCGGATTGAGCACCAGTTCCAGGGCCAGCCACACAGCCCCCGCGATTACAGCAAACAGCAGGCCGGCCAAGAGCATGCCCTGCCAGGCAATGGGCCGGAACCGGCGCGGCAGGCTGGTGCCCCAGAAGCCACCGGTGGCAAAGGCCGCCAGCGCCATCACTGATCCTGCCGCTTGGGTCCCGCCATCGACCGTATCCAGATCGTCGCCCTCATCGCTGGCGAACTCGCCTGACCTCGCCCGCGCCAGAAGATCTCGCGCCTGCTCCGCCACCGAGGCAGGCCCCATCAGACGGATGCCCAGCGCACGCTGCATGAGTGGATCCACCGTGGTCTGGAACCGCTCGGTGACGCTGACCTCGATCCCATGCGACGCCAGAAACGCCGCCGCCAGATCGGCTTCATAGACGTCGGTGAAGCGGACGATTTCAACCAAGGCCATGGTCGAACCCTAACACAGCCGCTTCAATTGCGAACGGCGGATCCTGGGACCCGCCGTTGATTAGTCTGGATATGGGGCGACCCCTAGAGGTCCAGCAGCGCCCGGGCCGGGTCTTCCAGCAGGTCCTTGACGCGGACCAGGAAGGTCACGGCTTCCTTGCCGTCGACGATGCGGTGGTCGTAGCTGAGGGCCAGGTACATCATCGGGCGGATTTCTACCTGACCGTTCACGGCCATCGGGCGCTGGACGATGTTGTGCATCCCCAGGATGCCCGACTGCGGCGCGTTCAGGATCGGCGTGGACATCAGCGACCCATAGGTGCCGCCGTTGGTGATGGTGAAGGTGCCGCCCTGCAGATTGTCCAAGGTCAGGTTGCCGTCGCGGGCGGCCTTGCCTAGGGCCCCGATACCTTTTTCAATCCCGGCCAGCGACAAGGTGTCGGCGTCCCGCAGGACGGGCACGACCAGCCCCTTGTCCGTGCCGACGGCCACGCCGATGTCATAGTGGTTCTTGTAGATGATATCGGTGCCGTCGATCTCGGCATTGACCGCCGGGATCTCCTTCAGCGCCGCGACCACCGCCTTGGTGAAGAAGGACATGAAGCCCAGCTTGACGCCGTGGCGCTTTTCGAAGGCGTCCTTATACTGGGTCCGCAGGGCCATGACATTGGTCATGTCCACCTCGTTGAAGGTGGTCAGCTGGGCGGCGGTGTTCTGCGATTCCTTCAGGCGGCGAGCGATGGTCTGACGCAGGCGCGTCATCTTCACGCGCTCCTCGCGTGGCTGGTCTGCGCGCGGGGTGGCCGGTGCAGCCGCCGGGGCGGGGGCCGCAGGTGCGGCAGCGGCGGGCGCAGTTGCCGATCCGATGGCGGCCACGGCATCGGCCTTGGTCACATTGCCCTTGGGACCGGTCGCCTTCAGGTTGGCGGCATCCAGATTGTTCTCGGTGACCACGCGCTGGACGGCGGGCGACAGGTGCGGGGCATCGGACGTGATCTGGGCCGAGCCGCTGTTGGCCGAACCGCCGCTGGCGGCGGCGGCGGCAGGCGCAGGAGCGGCGGATGCAGCGGCACCTGAGGCCGAAATGCTGCCGATCTGCTGGCCAGGCGTGACGGTCGAGCCATTGTCGACGCTGATAGTCAGGACGCCGTCGGCGGGCGAGGAGACCTCCACCGCCACCTTGTCCGTCTCGATCTCGACCAGCAGTTCGTCCTTCTTGACCGTGTCGCCGCTCTTCTTCAGCCAGGTGCCGATGGAGCCTTCGGCGACGCTTTCGCCCATGGTCGGTACGGCGATCGGCAGGCTGTCACCACCCGAGTCGGAGGCTACCGGCGCATCGGCACGGACGGTGTCGGCGGGCGCTTCGGCCTTGGCGGAGGCATCGGCTTTTTTCGCGGCGGGGGCAGCGGCGGCGGGCGCCGCAGCGGACGCGCCCTCGCTGATCACGCCCAGGACGGTGTTCGGCACGACCGTGTCGCCATCAGCCGCCTTGATCTCGCTCAGGGTGCCGTCGGCGGGCGCGACCACTTCCAGCGACACCTTGTCGGTTTCCAGCTCGACCAGGACTTCGTCCTTCTTCACCGCATCACCGACCTTCTTGGTCCATTTGGCGATGGAGGCTTCGGAGACGGATTCGCCGAGGGCGGGGGTCAGGATGTCGGCCATGTCGGGTCCAGGCTTTCGGTAAGGGCGTCAGGTCAGTGTGGCAGGCGAAACGGTGTCAGGCGAGGGCTTCGGTCGTGAAGGCTTCCAGTTCCTTCAGGTGGCGGCTCATCAGACCCGCCGCCGTCGAGGCCGAGGCCGGGCGGCCGACATAGCGGGCGCGCTTGGCCTTGATGTCGAGCTTCTCCAGCGTCAGTTCAAGCCATGGATCGACGAAGGTCCAGCCGCCCATGTTCTTGGGCTCTTCCTGGCACCAGACCAGCTCGGCCTTGGGGAAGCGCGCCAGTTCGGTCATCAGCGACTTCATCGGCCAGGGATAGAACTGCTCCAGGCGCAGGAAATAGACGTCATCCACCCCTTTGCCTTCCTTGGCCGCCTTCTCGCGGGCATCCAGCAGGTCGTAATAGACCTTGCCAGAGCAAAGCACGACGCGACGGATGTCCTTGTCGGCCTTGATCTTGATGCCCGAAACCTCGGGGCGCGTCTGGGCGTCGTCGTGCAGCACCCGGTGGAAGGACGACCCCTCCGCCATGTCGGCCAGGGTCGAGACCGCCTTTTTGTGACGCAGCAGGCTCTTGGGCGTCATGATGATCAGCGGCTTGCGGAACGGCCGGTGCATCTGTCGACGCAGGATGTGGAAGTAGTTGGCCGGGGTCGTGCAGTTGGCGACCTGCATATTGTCCTCGGCACAGGCCTGCAGGAACCGCTCCAGACGCGCCGACGAATGCTCCGGCCCCTGGCCCTCATAGCCGTGCGGCAGCAGCATGGTCAGGCCGCACATGCGCAGCCATTTGCGTTCGCCCGAGCTGATGAACTGGTCGATCACGACCTGGGCCCCGTTCACGAAGTCGCCGAACTGGGCCTCCCACATGACCAGGGTGTTGGGGTCGCTCAGCGCATAGCCGTATTCGAAGCCCAGTACGGCCTCTTCCGACAGGGCGGAATCGATGACCTCGAACTGGGACTGGCCGTCGCCCAGATTGTTCAGCGGCACATAGCGCGCCTCGGTCGTCTGATCGACGATGCCGGAGTGACGCTGGCTGAAGGTGCCGCGCACCGAATCCTGGCCCGACAGACGGACCGGGAAGCCCTCGGTGAGCAGTGAGCCGAAGGCCAGGCTCTCGGCCGTGGCCCAGTCGATGTTCTGGCCCGTCGTGATCATCTCGCGGCGGCCATCGATGACGCGCTTCAGCGTCTTGTGGATGTCGACCTGGTTCGGAATGGTCGTCAGACGGTGGCCGATGTCTTCCAGCCTGGCACGGGGCACGGCCGTTTCGCCGCGACGCTCGTCGCCCTCGGGCAGGCCGACGCCCTTCCATTGACCGTCCATCCAGTCGGCCTTCTTGGCCTCGAAGCTCTTGCCCGCATCGAACTCGGCATCCAGGAAGGCCTCGAAACGGGTGACCTCGGCCTCGACCTCGGCCTGGGTGATCACTCCCTCCTCGACCAGACGCTTCGAATAGATTTCACGCGTCGAGGGCAGGGCGCGGATCTTCGAATACATCAGCGGCTGGGTGAAGGTCGGGTCATCGCCCTCGTTGTGGCCGAAGCGCCGGTAGCAGAACATGTCCACCACCACGTCCTTGTGGAATTTCTGGCGGAACTCGGTGGCGACCTTGGCGGCGAAGACAACGGCCTCGGGGTCATCGCCGTTGACGTGGAAGATCGGCGCCTGAACCATCAGGGCCACGTCAGACGGATACGGCGAGCTGCGGCTGTTGCGCGGGCTGGTGGTGAAGCCGATCTGGTTGTTGATGACGAAATGCATCGTCCCGCCGGTGCGATAACCCTTCAGCCCCATCAGGGCGAAGCATTCGGCCACGACGCCTTGCCCTGCGAAGGCCGCATCGCCGTGGATCAGCAGGGGCATGACCTTGCTTCGGTCCAGCGCCCACTGCTCTTCGGGGATACCGACATTGGCTTCGCGGATATCGAACGCCTGTTTGGCGCGCGCCTTGCCCAGCACGACGGGATTGACGATCTCGAGGTGCGACGGGTTGGCGGTCAGCGACAGGTGGACCTTGTTGCCGTCGAACTCGCGGTCCGACGAGGCGCCCATGTGGTATTTGACGTCGCCCGAGCCCTCGATGTCGCTGGGCACGGTCGAGCCGCCCTGAAACTCGTGGAAGATGGCGCGGTAGGGCTTGCCCATCACCGCCGCCAGGGTGTTCAGACGACCGCGGTGGGCCATGCCGATGACGATCTCGTCGACGCCCAGGGCCCCGCCGCGTTTGATCATCTGCTCCAGCGCGGGCACCGCCGCCTCGCCGCCATCCAGACCGAACCGCTTGGTGCCGGGAAAACGCTTGTGCAGGAACCGCTCGAAGCCCTCGGCCTCGATCAGCTTGTTCAGGATGGCCAGCTTGCCCTCCCTGGTGAAGGCATTCTCGGCGAATTTGTCGGGGCCCTCGAACCGCTGCTGCAGCCAGGACTTCTCCTCCGGCTCGGCGATATGCATGAACTGGATGCCGATATTGCCGCAGTAGGTGCGCTTCAGGATCTCCAGCACTTCGCGGATGGTCCCGGTCTGCAGGCCCAGCACGCCGTCCAGATAGATGGGCCGGTCCAGATCGGCCCCGCTGAAGCCATAGAATTCCGGCGTCAGCTCAGGGTTTTGCACCGCCTGTTCGATGCCCAGCGGGTCCAGATTGGCCTGCAGATGCCCGCGCACGCGATAGCTGCGGATCAGCATCAGGGCGCGGATGGAATCGTGAGCGGCGGCGCGCACGGCCTCGGCCGAAATGTCGGCGGGCGCTGAGGTGGCGGGAGCGGCGGCAACCGGCGCGGCTCCGGGCTTCTTCGGGTCAGGCTTGGGCGCAGGCCAGCGGCCATCGAACACCGCCTCGGCCTCGGTCGGCTCCGATGTCACCGGACGACCCCAGCCGCCGGCTGCGCCAGAGGCCTTCACCGTCTCGGCATTGTCCCGAAGTTGGTCGAAGAAGGTGCGCCATTCGGCAGAGACGGAGCCCGGATCGGCAGCCCACTGCGCGTGCAGGTCCTCGATGAAGGCGGCATTGGAGCCATAAAGGAAACTGGTCTCGGCAAAGACCTGATTCAGTCGGCCGGCATCGTCCGCCATGTTCGTCTCGTCGTCCCTTCGGGCCCCACGGTCACAACCGCGTGAAGCCAGCGCAATGCATATAGGCGCTGTTTCCTGACGGGTCATGACCGAATGGGGGCAAACCGGCATGAATTTGGTCGCAGCCCCAAAGAAAAACGCCCCCGACCTTGGTCGGGGGCGCCCTCAGATGGACCGGACAGGCCCTTTAGCCCTTCAGCACTTCCACCAGGGTCTTGCCCAGGCGCGCGGGCGACGGCGACACGCGGATGCCCGCCGCCTCCATGGCCGCGATCTTGGATTCGGCATCGCCCTTGCCGCCCGAGACGATGGCACCGGCGTGACCCATGGTGCGACCGGCCGGGGCCGTGCGTCCCGCGATGAAGCCGGCCATGGGCTTGGAGCGGCCCTTCTTGGCTTCGTCGATCAGGAACTGGGCGGCGTCTTCCTCGGCCCCGCCACCGATCTCGCCGATCATGATGATGGAGTGGGTCTCCGGGTCGGCCAGGAACAGTTCCAGCACATCGATGAACTCCGTGCCCTTGACCGGGTCGCCGCCGATGCCGACCGCCGTGGTCTGGCCCAGGCCCTCATTGGTGGTCTGGAACACCGCCTCATAGGTCAGGGTGCCCGAACGCGAGACGATGCCGACATTGCCCTTGGAGAAGATGCTGCCCGGCATGATGCCGATCTTGCACTCGTTGGGCGTCAGGATGCCGGGGCAGTTGGGGCCCAGCAGGCGCGATTTGGAGTTTTCCAGACGGCGCTTGACCTTGACCATGTCCATCACCGGAATGCCTTCGGTGATGCAGGTGATGAAGGGGATCTCGGCCTCGATGGCCTCGATGATGGCATCGGCCGCGCCCGACGGCGGCACATAGATGACCGAGGCGTCGGCCCCGGTCGCGTCCTTGGCGTCCGCGACCGAGGCATAGATCGGCAGGGTCTCGCCGTGCGATCCGGTCCAGGTCTGGCCGCCCTTGGTCGGGTGCACGCCACCGACCATCTGGGTGCCGTGATAGGCCAGCGCCTGTTCGGTATGGAAACCGCCCGTCTTGCCGGTCAGGCCCTGGACGATGATCTTGGTGTTCTTGTCGACGAGAATGGACATGGGTCTATCGATCTCTGGAATGTGTCAGTCAGCAGGGCGGTGGCGGTGAGGCTGAAGCCTCAGCCGACCGCCGCGACGATTTTCTGGGCGGCGTCGTCGAGGTCGTCGGCTGACGTAATGGCCAGGCCGCTCTCGTTCAGGATCTTCTTGCCCAGTTCGACATTGGTGCCTTCCAGGCGGACGACCAGCGGCACCTTCAGGCCCACTTCCTTCACGGCCGCGACCACGCCCTCGGCGATGACATCGCACTTCATGATGCCGCCGAAGATGTTGACCAGGATGCCCTGGACGTTCGGGTCGGCGGTGATGATCTTGAAGGCCGCCGCGACCTTCTCCTTGCCGGCGCCGCCGCCGACGTCGCAGAAGTTGGCGGGCTCCTTGCCGTACAGCTTGATGATGTCCATCGTCGCCATGGCCAGGCCCGCGCCGTTGACCATGCAGCCGATGTTGCCGTCCAGGGCGACGTAAGCGAGATCCCACTCGGACGCCTCGATCTCCTTGGCGTCTTCCTCGGTCTCGTCGCGCAGGGCCTTGATGTCCTCGTGGCGGAACAGGGCGTTGCCGTCGAAGCTGACCTTGGCGTCCAGAACGCGCAGGTGGCCGTCCTTCATGACGATCAGCGGGTTCACCTCCAGCATGGCCATGTCGGTCTGGGTGAAGGCCTTGTACAGGATGGGGAACAGGCTCTTGCCGTCCTCGGCCGCATCGCCGCTCAGGCCATAGGCGGCGTTGATCGTGGCGACGTCGGCTTCGGTCACGCCGGTTTCCGGGTCGATGACCACGGTCTGGATCTTCTCAGGCGTGTCATGGGCGACGGCCTCGATGTCCATGCCGCCCTCGGTCGAGACGACGAAGGCGACCCGGCCATGCTCGCGGTCGACCAGCAGCGAGCAGTACAGCTCGCGCTCGATGTCGGCCCCGTCCTCGATGTACAGGCGGTTGACCTGCTTGCCGGCATCGCCGGTCTGGGCCGTGACCAGGGTGTTGCCCAGCATTTCCCGGGCATGGGACACAGCTTCCTCGACCGAGAAGGCCAGGCGAACGCCGCCCTTGGCGTCCGGGCCCAGCTCCTTGAACTTGCCCTTGCCGCGCCCGCCGGCGTGGATCTGCGACTTCACGACATAGAGCGGGCCGGGCAGGGACTTCGCTGCCGCCTCGACCTCGTCGACCGAGGTGACGGCCACGCCCGCCGCAACCGGCGCGCCAAAGCCCTTGAGAACCTGCTTGGCCTGATATTCGTGAATGTTCATGGAGGAGCCGTCCCTGGGGAAAAAGGTCGCCGTGCTTATAGGCGGCGACCGTTCGCAGGTGCAACCGTCCCCGCGACCTTAGTCGACCCAGTCCTTCTTCAGGGTGCGCGACGCCCCGATCAGCAGGATCGACGCCAGCACATAGAAACCCATGCCGGTATAGATGGCCCAGCGCAGGCTTTCGTCCCCGAAGCGGGGGGCCAGCAGGTCGCTCATCCAGCCGAAGTAGAAGAAGCCGACGGCGATCCCCAGCAGATTGTTCATCAGCAGGAACAGGGCCGAGGCCGTTGTGCGCATGGCCGGCGGCACCAGATGCTGGACCGCCGCCGTGATCGGCCCCAGCCAGGATAGGTTCAGCCCCGTCGGGATCAGGAAGATCAGGAAGGCCATGGTCAGACCCCAGGCCTTGTCCGCGCCCGGCATGATCTGTTCGATCACCCAGGCCGAGTTCATGGCCAGGATGAAGCACGGGGCCGAGATCAGGAAGGCGATGGCGGGCACCAGCGGATAGGCCCCCTTGCCGCGCTTGGCCAGCTTGTCGGCGATCATGCCGCCGCCCCAGATGCCCGCGATGCCGCCGATCAGGGCGATGCCGGAATAGTACCAGGACACCTCCGTCAGGGTCATGTCGAAGCTGCGGATGAAGAACAGCGGCAGCCAGCCGGCGATGCCATAACCGCAAACCGAGGATGATGCGGCACCCAGCGCCAGCAGCCAGAAGCTCTTCTTGGGCACGACGACCGAGGCGGTCGCCCGCGCGATGAACAGGGAGATGCCGATCACTCCGGCCAGCAGGGCGCCGAACCCGGCGGTCAACCCGGCGGATACAGCCCCGGCCGTGATGGCCTGGACCAGGCCGGTGGCGGCGGCGATGGCGGCCACGACCATCATGACGATGGCGGTGATGGCCCCGACGCGCGAGGTGCCGTGCATGACACCGGGGCGAACCTGGGCGACCGGCGGCGGGGGTGCGATGCGGGCCGCATCCTGGCCCCCGCGCGGCGGATCCTTGACCGTCAGGCGCAGCAGGGGCGCGACCAGCAGACCCAGCAGGCCCACCACGATAAAGGCCGTCTGCCAGCCATAGGCCACGGCCAGCAGACCGCCGACCAGCGTGCCCGCCGCCGTCCCCAGAGGAATGCCGAAGGCGAAGGCCGCCAGCGCCCGCGCCCTCTGATGCGGCGGGAAATAGTCGGCGACCAGCGAATAGGCCGGGGCCACGCCCCCCGCCTCGCCCACGCCCACGCCCATACGGAACAGGAACAACTGGCCGAACGATCCGGCCACGCCGCACAGGGCCGTGAACCCGCTCCAGACCGCCAGGGCCCCGGTCATGATCCACACCCGGCTGTAGCGATCGGCCAGCCAGGCCAGCGGAATGGCCAGGGTCGAATAGACCGAGGCGAAGGCGATGCCGCCCAGCAGGCCGAACTGGCTGTCCGACATGTTGAAATGCGCCTTCAGCGGCGCGGCCAGAATGCCGATGATCTGGCGATCCACGAAGTTCAGCATGTAGACCAGGATCAGGATCGCCAGCACATAGAAGCGATAGCCGCTCGAGGGCACCGGCACCTCTGGCGTGTCGGGCTGTGCTGCGGCGACGTCCGTGGTGCTCATGGCGTGTCCCTCGATGTTTTCTTGTCTTTGAACGAACCGTAGCGGCACCGTTGGCCACCGCAACGAAAAAGGGCGGCGGCCCTTGCGAACCGCCGCCCTGATCGAAAACCTCGGTCGCCTAGTAGCGGGCCGACAGCTTGATCATGAAGGTCTGGGGCGCACCGTAGTAGGCGGTGCGGATGTTGCCGACCGAGGAGAACTCCTGGGCGTCTGTCCGATAGACCTCGTTCAGGATGTTCTGGCCATAGACGCCGACGGTGTAGCGACCCGAGACATCGGTCCAGGCCACGCGGGCATCGAACAGCCAGTAGTCGTCCTGGAACATGCCGGGCAGTTCGACCGCGCTGTTGACCGGCGTGTTGTCGACGGCCAGCGCCATGCGGCTGCGGTACTTGGCGACCGCGCCGAAGGTCACGTCGCCACCGCCGTTTGGCACATCGGCGACATACTGGATGCCGTACCGGGCGGTGACGCGGGGCGAGAAGGCCGGTTCCTGGAAGGCGCGGCTGCCGCCAAAGGCCGTGAAGCGGGCATCGGCGAACTCGCCATATTCGGCGTCCAGAAGACCGATCTGGGTGTCGATCGTCAGGTTCGAGGTGATGGCAAAGGTGCCCTCGACCTCAAGTCCCGAGATTTCCAGATTACCGGCGTTGATCACGCTCAGCACGGGCGCTGGCAGGTTGGTGATCGGATCGACATCCAGACCGGACACACGCGCCTGGAAGTCTTCGTATTCCGTGGTGAAGGCCGCAACATTCAGGCGCAGGCGGTTGTCATAGCCGGTGGCCTTGAAGCCGATCTCAAAGCTCTCTGCAGTTTCCGGCGCATAGAGCGTCGCTTCGGCAGCCGAGTTGGCCCGGCCATTGTAGCCGCCCGACTTGAAGCCCTGCGAGAAGCGGCCGTACAGCATGACGTCGTCCGTCAGCTGATAGTCCACCGAGGCCATGAACGACGTGTCGTCGAAGCTGGCGACCGGGGGGGCAAACGGGAAGGTCGCATTGAAGGCCGGCAGGGCGCTGAAGAAGGTCGAGGTCGTACGACGGTAGTCCTTCTCCTCCTCCGTGTAGCGAACGCCACCCGAAATGCGCAGGGCATCGGTCAGGGCATAGGTCACATTGCCGTAGGCGGCCTTGGACGTCGTCTCCAGCGTGTCATCGACGGTGCGCAGGAAACCGGAGTTGAGGAACAGCGGGCCTAGCAGGTCGTCGGCATAGGCCTCCTGATGCGAATCGATGTTCTCGCGCAGGTAATACAGGCCGCCGACGGCCGTCAGCGGACCGGAATCGTAGGTCAGTTGCAGTTCCTGGCTGAACTGGTCCTGATCGACGGCGACCAGCGCGCTGGAAACTTCGCGCGGAGTGGCGTCGAAGTCGATGTAGTCGTCGGTGTTCAGGCGGCGATAGGCGGTGATCGACTTCAGGCTCAGGGCATCGCTGATGTCGTAACCGACGTTCAGCGCCACACCGCGCGATTCCAGACGGGTCTCGTTGGGCAGGCCGGGATCGACCTCGGTTTCGAAGTTATAGCCCGGCAGCGGGGTCGGTACGGCCACGATCACCTGCCCGCTGGACCCGACCAGGGTGTTGGTGTTCTGACCGACCGTCAGGCCAGCGTCGTCATGTGAATAGTCGGCGGTCAGATCGACGCGCAGGTTCGACATCGGGTCCCAGGCCAGCGTAGCACGGACGGCCTGGGTGTTCTTGTCGTTGTATTCCGCGCCCGTGACCGGGTTGGTGACATAGCCGCCACGCTCGGAATGCAGAGCCGACAGGCCAAAGGCCAGGGTGTCGCTGACAGGGCCGGAGACCGCACCCTGGATGTCGATCATGTCGTAGCTGCCGTAGGCGACCGAACCGCGCGCACGCAGCTCCTGCCCTGGACGGCGCGACACCAGACGCAGCGCGCCGCCGATGGTGTTCTTGCCGTACAGCGTGCCCTGGGGTCCGCGCAGGACCTCGATCCGCTCCAGGTCCAGCAGATCGAACTGGCTCCCCCGGATGCGGCTGTAATAGACGTCGTCGACATAGACGCCGACGGCCGGGTCGAAGGTCTGCAGCGCGTCGGGCTGACCGATGCCGCGGATGTAGATATTTGTGGCGTTAGACGAGCCGCGTCCCTGCACCAGGTTCAGGTTGGGCACCGAACCCTGCAGGTCCGTGACCTGGGTTGCGCCTGTGCGCTCCAGGGTTTCGCCCGAGAAGGCCGAGACGGCCAGCGGGGTGCGTTGCAGCGACTCACTGGTCCGGCGTGCCGTGACGACGATGTCTTCCAGACCCGTCACGTCTTCCTGAGGCGCAGTGGCGACAGGAGCGGTCTGGGCCATAGCCAGGCCGGACATCACGCTCCAGGCGGCGCCGGTGAGCAATGCGGTCTTTATGTAGCGATTCATGTTTAGCCCCAATCCTGATGTTTCGACCCGGACGCCTGTTTTATTCAGCGTTCAATGATTTTCCGCGAACGTAACCGCTTTCAGCCTGCTGTCAAACGGCGACGCTTGCGTAAGGACACGGGGCGATCGACCTGTGGCGCCGTTGCCATGACCCGCGAATGCGGCCTAAGCCTTGGCGCATGACCCGTATCGTAGCCGCCCCGGATGCCGAGACTGCGCCTGCGCCCAAGCCTGTGCCCGTGGTCGTGCCCGCCCGGCGCGGCCGTCCGCGAAAGACGGCGGTGCCGGGGGTGGCCGATACGCGTGACCTGATCCTGGATGCGGCCGAAGACCTGTTTTCCAAGCACGGCTTCTACGGGGTCACCATCCGCGAAGTGGCGCGCGAGGCGGGCGTCGATACGGCCCTGATCCACTATTATTTCGCGGCCAAACGCGGCCTGTTCGACGCGGTCTTTCTGCGGAGGGCAGAGGTCTGGAACAACGAGCGGGTGGACGCCATCAACCGCTACGCCGCCGACCATGCCGGGGCGATGACACTGGAGGGACTGCTGGAGGCCTTCCTGCGCCCGCCGTTCCAGTGGTCCCTGAAGGGCGGGCCGGGCTGGAAACATTATTCGGCACTGGTGGCCCAAACCAATGCCAATCCGGCATTCGGCGGCGAGACCATGGCCCGCTATTTCGATCCGGCCATCCATCGACTGATCGAACTGATCAAACAGGTTCTACCGGGCGCGAGAGAGGTCGACCTCTATTGGGCCTGGCATAATCTGTCGGGGGCGCTGACCCTGACCCTGGGCGAGACCGGGCGTCTGGACAGGCTGTCCGGGGGGCTGTGCCGCTCCGGCGACCTCGAGACGGCATCCGACTATATGGTGCGCTTCGCCGCAGCAGGCTTCCGCGCAGTCTGCGGGCCTAGCGAAGGGTAATGGCCTGACGCGTGCCTGTGGCCGGCAGATCGAAGGCAGCAGCCTCGAACGACGGCGGCCCGAACCGGCCCCTGGCATTGCGCGAAAACCCGTAAGCTTCCTTGGGCAGGCCGATCGGCCAGGTCGACAGCCGCCCGTTGCCGTCGGTGTCGTGGAACACGGCCACCACATAGCGCCCCGGCTCAAGGTCCGTCAGGGTCGTGGTCGTCACCGGTCCGGTCCTGTCGACCATGGCCGTCCGCACCGCCCCGGCGTTACGCCTCAGGCTCTCGGCGTCGCGATAGACGGCAATGGCGATTCGCCCGCCTGACGCCTCGGTCGTCAGCGACAGGGTCAGATCCCCGGCCAGAGCCGGGCTGGCGCTCAGCAGCGCGGCGGCCACGGCCATCGATAGCGTCTTCATCCGGGCTCCGTTTCGTGGTCTCAAAGGGCGAACGATACTTCGGGGGGCCTTTATCGCATGAGCGCGACGCCGACGACGCACGATGTCGTGCGCATCGCCATCGACCGCAGTTTCCTGCGCGGCATCGGCGTCGCCCTGGCGGTCGGCCTGATGCTGGCCCTCACCAGCGCCTTTGGCATGAGCGGCCTGTCTTTGACGGCACGGCTGGCCTACTGGCTGCCGCTGATGCTGGCCGGGGCCATCTGGGGCGAGGTCTGCTCCCGGCTGGTGGATCGCTGGATCGACATGGACCGGCGGCCCTGGCTGTCGGTGGTCGCCTTGACCGTTGTCATGTCAGGCCCCCTGTCCGTCCTGGTCTGGGCCGTGACCCGCAGCGTGTTCGACGGCGGCACAGGGGGCCTGCTGGACTACCTCGGGCCGGTCGTCATCGTGACCACGGCGGTCAGCACGCTGAATGTCTTCCTCTCGCGCAAGCCGGTCCAGACCCATGCGGCCCCGGTCGATGGCTCGGCCCCTGCCCGCTTCCTTGACCGCCTGCCGATGAAGCTGAAGGGCGCGACCATCCGGGCGGTGGAATCCGAGGACCACTACCTGCGCATCCATACTGACAGGGGCTCGGACCTGATCCTGATGCGGCTGTCCGATGCCCTGATCGAGCTGGAAGGTCTGGAGGGGGCCCAGACGCATCGCGGCTGGTGGGTCGCACGCGACGCCGTGCGCGGGGTCAGCCGGGGCGACGGCCGCGCCACCCTGACGCTGGAGGGCGACATCCAGGCCCCCGTCAGCCGCCGCTACGCCAGGGCCCTGCGCGACGCAGGCTGGTACTAGGCCCAGCATCCGTGGAAGCCGGCGGGCAGGGCCACATCGGCCCGCCAGGTGCAGACCGGCCCGTCCGAAACGTGCGCCGCCTCGAACACATGCAGTTCAGTCACCCCGCGACGCAGATTGATCGACGGCGCGACCAGCCAGGCCTCGCCCTCGCCTGACCGCCCCGGTTGGGGTACGAAGACCGCCTCCTCCATGATCTGGCCGTCACCGAACTCGAACGCATCCGATCGCCCGGTCTGCCAGTCGTGTACGGCCAGTCCGGTGGGCAGGGGGCGCCTGCCGCGTTCGCCCGCCACATGGACGGTCAGCCGACGCTCCAGTCCGGCCCGGCGCGGATCGCCCTTGGGGAATTCCGCTGTCACGCCCGACTTGACCATCTCGGCCCGGCCATCCGTGTGCAGGGTGATGAGCGACAGCTGGGCCGGCTCGCCCGGTACCGTGCCGCGCCCCTCGACCAGCACGCGGGCACCCTCGACCGCAAAGGCCACGTCCTTGCCCGCCGCCAGGTCGAACTGGATGGCTCCGTCCGCACGCTCCCCGGCATCGCCCAGGTGGAAGAAGCTGAAGGTCGGCAGTTCGTAGATGCGGCGGCGTCTCAGATCCGCCTTGTCCACCACCATGACCTGGGTGCCCATGTCGGCGTGCCAGGCGAATTGGCTGGCATAGGGCATGCCCGCATGGTCGAAGACCCAGGGCTGCATGACGATGATCAGATGCCGTTCCGTGGCGGTGAAGTCGTGCATATAGCTGGCGCGGGGCAGCTGGATCACCTGGGCGTCCCGCAGGCTGCGATCGGCGTTCAGGTGCCAGACCACGGCCTTGTCGCCGTTCATGCCGATGTTCCAGATCGTGCCGTCCGGCGCATACCGGGGATGGGCCTGGAACGGCATGCCCTTCAGATCATCCCTCAGGGCCACAAAGCCCCCCGTCGACAGGTCCGACCCCGACATTTCCAGCGGCGAGCCCCCTTCCCACAGGGCCCAGACCTTGTCGCCCGCCGTCATCACCGCCGTATTGGCGGCATTGGCGTCATCGTTGGAGCCGATGCGGGCCCGGCTGTCTCCGACCGTGCCAAAGCCCGGGGTGACCACGGCGTCGATCTCGGTCTCATGCCGGCGCTTGGGTGTGTCGGCGAACTTCGCCTCCAGCGTCGCCCGCCCGCCGTCGATGCGGAAGGCGCGCATCAGTCCGTCGCCGTCAAACCAGTGGGTCGCGCTGCCGCCCGCCCGCCGGAACTTGCCCGGCCCGTTGCGGAACAGCGTGCCCGCCAGCCCGGCCGGGGCCCGGCCCCGCACCAGGTTCAAGGCGCGCGGCGCGACATCAGCCTCCAGGTCCGCCGTCGCCAGGGCCCAGTCGGCGCTTCCCCAGTCCGCACTGGCCTGCATCGCCGCCATAGCCCGCACCGTCTCCGGCGTGACCACGGCAGCCGACAGGGCGGCGGCTCCCATCATGAATGAGCGACGAGAAGCGAGCATGGCGGACCTCGGGGGATCGTATCTGTTGTCAGGAAGAAGGGGGAATGGCCTCAAGCAGGGAGCCGCCGCGCGGCGACCGTTAGGCCCCACATCAGCGAATGCTGATCGTCTGAGCTGTGGCTCCACTCACGGCGAAGTGCGCACGATCCCATCCGGCTGGGCCCATGCTGCCCCGTGCATTGTTGGAAAAGGCATAGGGTTCGACCGGCATGCCGAAGGGGTTGGTGTCCATCCGGCCATTGCCGTTGACGTCGTGGAACGCCTTCACCGCATAGTCGCCGGCGGGCAGGTTCTCGAACACGGCCACGACGGGACCCGAGGCCGGCAGGGCCGTGGCTGCCACGGGGGCACCGCCGGAATAGGTGGCTTCGGAGTTGAAAACCGAGATCATCACCGTGCCCGTGGTCGCTCCGGTTTCGAACGTCAGGGTCAGGGTGTCACCCGCCGGTTCGGCCGAGACGGCGCTGGCTCCCAGCATCAGGGCGAAGGCGGTGGTTGCGGCGAAACGGATCATGGCGGGCGTCCTGTCGATGAGAGACCCGACCACCGGGCCTTTCGATGCCCAGACCGTGCCGCCGTACGTCAGTCTACGCCACGCCGTTTGCGGCCTTGCCCGCCGCTCGTTCGCCAATGAACACGGGTGTTCGTTCACGAAACGCGAACGGACAGCCTGCCGTCAGCGTTCGTCCTGATCTACGCCCGTGTCGCGCCGGACCTTCCGTCTCAGAACCCTGTCGGCCAGCGCCTCGGCATGCTTCAGCGTAAAGGCGAGCGCCGCCGGATTGCCGCGCCGCGGCCCGACGGAATCGGCCATGACCGCCCCCCGGTCGCCCAGAGGCGCAGGCGCGCCCGTCGTCGTATCCAGCGCCGTCTGATGCTCGATCTCGGCGTTCAGCTTGGCCCCCATCAGGATGATCTGCACGGACAGCCAGGTCCACAGCAGGAAGCCCATGATGGCCGCCAGTGGGCCATAGGAATCGGTGCGCACGAAGTTGGTCAGGTACCAGCTGAACACGAACGACAGCAGCACGCTGACCACCGCCGCGAAAACGGCTCCCGGGGTCAGCCAGCGCCACCGGGCCCGCGCCCGGCATGGACCCGTCCGATAGATCAGGGTCAGGGCCGCCGCATAGCCGACGAACAGCAGCGGCCATCTCAGCGGGGCCAGATAGGCCCACTCGTCCTGTAGTCCGAACAGGGCCAGAAAGATCGGCACCCCCACCACCAGACCCGCGCTGATCATGACGGCCAGCAGGCCGGACACGGTGAAGGCCATGCACAGCAGGTTGTAGGTGACGATGTTGCGCTTCTCGACCTCGTGATAGGCCAGGTTCAGCCCGTAGAAGAGCGTCTTGATCCCGTTGTTGGCGATCCACAGCGACAAGGCCAGGGTCCACACCAGGGTGAAGGTCAGCTGGCTGTTGGAGTTGCCAGCCAGCCGCGCCATCTCGTCCCCCAGGAACTGCACCACATTGCCGGGCAGGAAGGCATAGAGAAAGCTCAGCCGCCCCCAGGCATCCGCCGGATCGGCGAACAGCCCGTAGATGGTGACGAAGGCCGCCAGCGTCGGAAACAGCGACAGCAGGATGAAGAAGGTCACGCCCCCGGCGACGAAGCCGACGCGGTCGCCGAAATAGCCCATGGCCACGCGCCAGGTGATGTCGATCCAGCCCTTGCGCGGTATGTGATGCGGGTGTTCGGCCAGCCGCCCCCGACCCGGTTCCTTGGCATCGAAGTCATGCGGCTGCGGCGGGGCGGGTGGCAGGATTTCAGGCCGTGCCGGGCGAAGCTCGACACCGAACTTGTGCCCGCGCGTATAGAGCAGATGCGCCGCCCCGGCCCCCGCCGCCAGGCCGCCCGCGACCGACGCCAGCAGGCGCCAGACGCCCAGACCCTTTTCCGGGCCTGTCCCGTCATCGGGATGGGCGGTCGATCGGTCCGGCTTTCTGGTCATCCCGCGCACAACGATCCATCCTGCGGACGCGTTCCTGCACCCTGCGCTTGATATTCCCTCAAACCCGCGCCAAGGCCAGCGTCATGACCGAAACATCCGCTTCTCCCACCTTGGTAACCGCCTGGAAGGCCGCGACGGCGCGGCTGAAGGCCGGCCAGATCGATAGCCCCTCCATCGACGCCCGACTGTTGCTGGAAGTCGCTACCGGCGCGGGCCGGGCCGACATTCTGACCGATCCCTATCGCGCTCTGACGCCGGAGCAGCAGGCGACGCTGGACGGCTATGTCGAGCGCCGCCTGAAACGCGAGCCTGTCTCGCGCATCCTGGGCAAGAAGGGCTTCTGGAAAATCATGCTGAACGTTACCCCCGACGTTCTCAGCCCGCGCCCGGACACCGAGGCCATCCTGGATGTGGTCATGCTGGCGTTCGCGCCGCATCAGGCCTTCACCATGATCGACCTGGGCACCGGCTCGGGGGCCATCCTTCTGGCCACCCTGGCCGAGCGGGCGGGGGCGCGCGGCGTCGGCACCGACATCTCGTTCGAGGCCCTGGCTGTCGCTCGGGACAATGCCGCCAGCCTGGATCTGGACGGTCGCTGCGACTTCCTGCGCACAGAATGGGCGGCGGGCATGGCGGACCACAGCTTCGATCTGGTCGTCTCCAACCCGCCCTACATCCCGTCGGACGACATCGACGGACTGGACCCCGAGGTCCGCGATCACGATCCACGCCTGGCCCTGGACGGCGGCCCCGACGGGCTTCAGGCCTATCGCGACCTGGCCCCCGAGATCCAGCGCATCCTCAAGCCCGGCGGCATCTTCGCGGTCGAGATCGGCTGGGACCAGGGCCCGCAGGTCAAGGCCCTGTTCGAGGCGCAGGGGTTCGCCGACGTCATCGTGGTCAAGGACCTGTCCGATCGCGACCGTGTCGTCACCAATGGCCCCGACCCCCGGACCAATCCCATTCCGAAGATGTAGCTTCGGTCGCAAGGTCCGCCTACGATTAGCCCTTGGAAACGCCACGATCCCGCGCTACATCATCCTTGTCTCCCACCCAAAACGCACGCCTTGGACCGCTTCTGGCCCAGTCTCGCGCGTCCGGGCCATGTGAAGGTCGGGCCGGTCGCCCGGCGGACCACGGGGCGGCAACGGATTTCCGATCACATCGTCAGCGGGGATTGGCCTCGCACGAAACGGAAGACGACCCCGGACGGCGACAGGCTGCATCATCTTGCAGGCCCGCCCTCCCTCACGAAAAGCACGGTAAGCTCCGATGAGAGATTTCAAGGGCATGAAGCGTCAACGCGGACGCAACAGAAAGCCCGGCCAGGGCGGCGGCAACAACCACGCCAACGCCACCAACCCCAACCGGTCCTGGGACTCGCAAGGGCCCGAGAACATCAAGGTCCGGGGCAACGCCCAGACCGTCTATGAACGCTATATGCAGCTGGCGCGCGATGCGTCGGCCGGCGGCGACCGCGTTCTGGCCGAGAACTACACCCAGCACGCCGAACACTATTTCCGCGTCCTGCGCGCGCTTCAGCCCTCGCGTCCCGTGTCCGAGATCGCCCAGCGCGAACTGGCTGGCCAGGGCTTCGACATCGACTTCGAAGACGAAACAGGGGCCCAGGCCGCCGCCATCATGGCCGCCGAGAAGGCCGAGGCCGACCGCGTCGCCGCTGCCGAGGCCCGTCAGCGCGAACAGGAAGAGCGCCAGGCCGAGCGTCAGGCTCAGGGCGGCGACCAGCCCCGCCGCGAATGGCGCGACCGTCCCGAGCGCAATGATCGCGATCGCGCCGAGCGTACCGACGACCGCGAACCGCGCGAGCCTCGGAATGACGGCGAAGGCCAGGCCAATGCCTCTGGCGAGCCACGTGAAGGCGGACGCCGCGAAACCCGCCGCGAACGCTGGGAACGTCGCCGCGCCGAGAATGGAGGCCGCCGCTTCGAGAATGATGGCGAAGGGGACGAAGGCGAAACCTCGTCGTCCGAAGCCGCCGCCAGCGAAGCCAGCGAGTCCGCTTCGGCTGCGGTTCAGGAGGCTTCCGACGTCAAGGAGCGCCCCGTCCGCGAGCGCCGTCCGCGCCGCGACGCCCCGCGTGCCCGCGAGGACGACGCCGACGAGGCCCCGTCCGCCCTGCCCGGTTTCCTGACGCGCCCGACGTCTGCCCCGGTCGCTGCGGCCCCCGTTGTCGCTCCTGCCGAAGCCGGTGAAGATGCCGTCACCGAGGCTCCGGCACCTAAGCGCCGCGCCCCGCGTCGCAAGGTCGAGGCCGCGCCCGCCGAGGACTGACCACCACCTCAGGTCGCATTTTCATCATCGCTCAATCTATTCGCGCCAGAGTTGTCAGGCGTGGATGGAGACGCGTGCGATGGAAATGGTTCTGTTCCTGACGGCAATCCTGCTCACCGGCTTGCTGGGCGCGGTTCGGCTGGCGATGCGGGCCAGAGCCGAGGCCGTTCGGCTCCGCGCCATCAATAACGCTCTCGAATCCCGCGTTGCCGAACGTACCCGCTGCCTGCGCCAGGCGCTCGACGCCGCGGGAGAACAGGCCCAGGCGTTAGCAAGCGCCAACCAGGCTCGCGCCGACTTCCTGTCGGGCATGAACCACGCCCTGCGCACCCCACTCCACGCCGTCATCGGCTTTGCCGACCTGCTGACCCGGAATGCCGACCAGGAGCCACTGACCCGCAAACAGGGTCGCGCCGTCTCCGAAATCCGCGTCGCCGGATCTCGCCTGCTCGGCCTGATCGATCGCATTCTGGATTTCTCGGACATCGAAGCCGGGGCTGTGGCCCTGTCGATGCAGAGGGTCGATCCCCTGCTGATCGTGCGCCAGGCGGTCGAGGCCATGCGGGCCGAGGCCGAAGCCCTTGGCGTTACCCTGCAAGCGCCTGCCGCCAGTCCTGGCTATGCCGTCGCCGCCGACCCGGACCGGCTGCGTCAAATCCTGCTCAACCTGCTGTCCAACGCGGTGCGCCACAATCTGCGGGGCGGGACGGTCCTGATCGAGGTGCGCCAGGTCGGCGACCGGATCACGATGGCTGTTCACGACAATGGGCCGGGGATCGCACCGGAAAGACTGGAAAGCCTGTTCCAGCCCTTCTGTCGGCTGTCGCCCCTGGAAAATCGGCCTGACGCGGACGGCCAGATGGTGCTGGGCGTCGGCCTGGCCGTCGCGCGGCGTTTGGCCCAGGCCATGGGCGGCACCCTGACCGCAGCCAGCACGCCGGGCGAAGGGGCCAGTTTCACACTAGAGCTCGCCGTCGCCCTGGCATCCGCCAACCCGATCGAGGCCGAAACGGAAGACACCGCCTCCGGGGCGGAACTGTCAGACATGACCATCCTCTACATCGAGGACAATGCCGCCAACATCACCCTCATGCGGCACGTCATGGGAGCACTGGGCCCGGCGCTGCACATTGCGGAAACCGGCACGCAGGGCCTGGATCTGGCCCGCGATCTGCGGCCGGACATCATCCTGCTGGATATCCACCTGCCCGACTTCGATGGCTTCGAGGTCAAGGCCCGGCTCGCGGCGGACCCCTTGACCCAGGACCTTCCCGTGGTCGCCCTGACCGCAGGGTCCAGCCCCACCGATGCCCGGCGCGGGTGTGATGAAGGCTTTGCCGCCTGGCTGACAAAGCCATTGGACATCGCGTTACTGGCCAGCACCCTGCAGCAGGTTGCCGCATCAAGCCCACCCCCGGCGCGACGTCGCGCGGCTTGACCTTCACGGCACGGGATGGCCCTTAGGGGTCTGGTCCAGGAGTGCCCATGCCGCATCTGTTTCGATCCAGCCTTCTGCTCGCCGTCGCCGCCACGGCCCTGGCCGCCTGCGCCACCCCGGTGCCGCCGGTGCCGCCCGTCCCGCCCCTGCCCGGCCAGACCGCCGAGACGACCCTGCGGGACTGGCGCGGCATCGTCACCCGCGCGGACCGCGACCGTTTCGACCGTCGAGATGCCGCCTGGCGCGACGCCCTGCGCCAGGCACGCAGCCTGTCCGGCTCCGGCGACCTGGCCTCCACCGGAGCCCTGATCGATCCCGATGCCGGCATTGATGGCGTCACCCCGCCCGTCGGCGACTATCGCTGCCGCACCGTCAAACTGGGGTCTCAGGGTGACGACGAAGGTCTGGGCTATGTCGTCTACGGCTGGTTCGCCTGCCGGATCGAGGAGACCCCGACCGGCCTGAAGTTCATCAAGCGCACGGGCTCCCAGCGCCCCTCCGGCCTGCTGTTCCCCGAGAACGACGGTCAGATGGTCTTTCTCGGCTCCATGGCCCTGGGCAATGAGCCTGCCGCCAATTCCTACGGACGACAGCCCGACCGCGACATGATCGCCGTCCTGGAGCGGATCGGCTCTGCCCGCTGGCGCCTGGTCATCCCCTGGCCAACCGCAGAGTCCAGGCTGGACCTGATCGAGCTGGTTCCCGCCTGAAGACCGTGCAGCATATCGCGGTCGTCGGGGCCGGCCCCTCCGGCCTGGCCTTCGCCCTGATGCAGGCGCGCGAAGGGCGGCGGGTCACCCTGTTCGAACGGTTCGAGGCGGCGGGGCCCGTCGGCGCAGGCTTCATGCTGCAACCCTCGGGTCTGGCGGTCATGGACGACCTGGGTCTGACGCCGGACGTCACGCGACTGGCGCAACCCATCGACCACATCTTCGGCCGGGAGGCGCGTCGCGGCCGGGTGGTTCTGGACGTCCGTTACAGCGACCTGCATTGCCCGCGTCAGGCCCTGGGCGTCCACCGCGCCGCCCTGTTTCACGTCCTGCATGAGGCGGTGGTGAAGGCCGGTGTCGAGATCGTCACCGGGCGTGAAATGATCGCGGCCCATGCCGGCCGACTGACCGACGGGGCGGAGCGTCAGACCCCCGCTTTCGATCTGATCGTGGACGCCTCAGGGGCCCGTTCGCGCATCGCCGCCGACTATGGCGCGCGGCCTCGCCCCCTCGCCTTCGGGGCCCTGTGGGGGACGGTGCCCTGGCCCGGCGCACCGTTCGACGAAACCGCGCTGCAACAGGTCTATCGCGGCGCTTCAAAGATGATCGGCGTCCTGCCCGTCGGCACCCGTCCGGGCTCGGACGATCGCCTGGCCACCTTCTTCTGGAGCCTGAAGGCCGGGGACCACGTCGCCTGGCGCACGGCCGGGCTGGAGCGCTGGAAGGACGAGGTGCGCGCCCTCTGGCCGGAGACCGCCCCGATCCTCGACGGCATCCACGACCCGGATCAGATGACCCTGGCCCGCTATGGGCACCACACTCTGTGGCGGCCCTTCGCTGACCGTCTGGCCATCATCGGCGATGCTGCCCATTCGACCAGTCCGCAGCTGGGTCAGGGCGTCAACATGGGTCTGCTGGATGCCCAGGCCCTGACCACAGCCCTCCGGACCCGCGAGGACCTCTCATCGGCGCTTACTACCTATGCCCGCAGCCGCCGCCTGCATCTGAGCCTTTATCAGGCCCTCAGCATCGGGTTCACGCCATTCTATCAGGCCGACGGTCGTCTCAGGCCCTGGATCCGCGACCACATCCTTGGCCATGTCGCCCGCCTGCCGCTGGCTCCGAGGTTGCTGGCCGCCACGGTTTCGGGGCTGCTGCTGGACCGACGGTCTCTGAGCCGGGACTGAACCGCAGGCCATTCCGGTCGTTGATCACGGCGAACAGTCCGGAGCTTGCCTGATGCGTACCGTCCTCGCCGCCGCCTCGACCGCCGTTCTCCTCGCCGCCTGCGGCCAGGGGAATGCCCCGTCGCAAAACGCGGCGAGCTCCGGCGACCAGGCCGACACGGTTACGCAACCGGACACCAGCACTCCGGCCGCGTCGACGC
This sequence comes from Brevundimonas sp. DW-iso22, assembly GCF_058725425.1. NCBI lineage: Bacteria > Pseudomonadati > Pseudomonadota > Alphaproteobacteria > Caulobacterales > Caulobacteraceae > Brevundimonas > Brevundimonas sp. DW-iso22. The sequence continues at coordinate 194,868 of NZ_JBZXEB010000007.1, forward strand.
CTCCCGCCCCGTTGCCCACGACCGACCCCGCCTCGAGCCCGGGCGAACAGGGCGGTACAGACGACTGGCGCCAGGTCGTGACCGCCGCCGACGCTTCCAGCCTGTCACGGCTGGACCAGGCCTGGCGGATGGCGCGGGCCGAGGCTGACGACAAGGGGTTCGCCGATGATGTCACGGCTCTGGGGCCGCTGGTCGACCCCAATGCGGGCCAAGCGGGCCGCCTCCAGCCCGCACCGGGCACCTATCGCTGCCGCACCATAAAAATGGGCACGAAGACCGAAGTCGGCCTGGCCTTCAATGCCTATCCCTTCTTTCAGTGTTCGATCGAGCTGACCCCCGGTGGCGACCTGACCCTGACCAAGACCACGGGGTCCCAGCGCACGCGCGGCCTGCTTTATCCGGACACGGATCGTCGCCTGGTCTTCGTCGGGGCCCAGGCCTGGGGCATGGATGAAACCGGCTTTCCTCGCTACGGCCAGATGCCGGAACGCGATCAGGTCGGCGCGTTCGAACGCATCGGCCCCAACCGCTGGCGTCTGATCATTCCCTGGCCGCGCGTGGAATCGAAGCTGGAGATTCTTGAACTGGTGCGCTGACAATCAGACCTTCGTCAGCCGCAGGTCGTGATAGTCATAGCTGAAGTCCGCGTCCGGACTGACGGCCTTCATCGTGGCCGAGACGGGCGCGCCGTTCTCGATCGTGAAGGTGATGAAGGCATCCTCCTCGCGCTTGTCGGCGAAACGGGTGCGCAGGGTGTCGCCGTCATAGGGTTCAAGCGGGCCGGTCAGCGCTTTGGTTCGAGAAAAACCTATCTCAAGATAGGGTGAGCGGGGGTGGTTAGGTCTCTGGACGCGAGTCGTAGAGTAGATTGGCCCCTCAATTACGATGTCGCCATACCAGGGATCGCGCCATGTCCCGACGTAGGCCTCCAGCGGCAGTGACGGCGGTGCCCCCGCCGCCTGTTTGGCATCGATCTCGGTGGCGGCGGCAATGGATTTGACATCACCCTCGGCCCGCAGCCGCGCGCTGTCGGCGATCCAGTCGAAGGCCGGGAACGTCCGATCCTGACCCAGGATGATGTCGATGATGCCGCTGCGCAGAGCCCGCAGCAGGTAGCTCTCCTCCGCATTGGTGAAGTAGGAAAAGCCCGTCTTGCGCCCGGGCAGCAGGACCGTGCCGGAGATATAGCCGGGCGCACCCCCGCCGTGGGTGATCATCCGCTCGCCGCGATAATCCATCACCTGCCAGCCCATGGCATAAGTGGCCGCGATCGCCCGTCCCGGCATGTCAGGCGTCGGCCCGCCCGAGTTGGAGATGATAATGTTGGGTTTCCACATCTCGTCGGCCCGCGCCTCGGCATACAGGCGCGTGCCGTCGGGCAGGAGGCCCTTGTTCAGCTGCACGGCAATCCACTTCGCCCAGTCCACGGGGTTGGTGACGAACCCACCGGCTGCCCCGGCCGAGGTCCAATTCCACACCTCCTGGATCGACTGGCCGATGACCTGGGTCTCGCCCTGATAACGCAGCGGTGGCCCGATCCGGCCGTGCGGCAGGGCCGAGACCGCCGGGTCCGCGCCCGCCATCACAGGCAGGGTCTCGGTCATGCCCAGACGGTCGAGGATGCGCGTCTGGACGAAATCCTCCCACGCCATGCCCGATGCCGCCGCGACGACCTCGCCCGCCACCACAAACATCAGGTTGCAGTAGTTGTAGCCAGCGCGGAACGCCCCCTCGATGGGCACATGCGGCACCGCCGCCATGATCTCGGCCCGCGTCCGATCGCTGTTGGGCCAGAACAGCAGGTCCCCGGCCCCCAGGCCGAACCCGATCCGGTGACTGACCAGATCGCGCACCGTCACCAGATCGTTCAGCTCGGGTTTCGACAGGGAGAAACCGGGCAGGTAGGTCCGCACCGGCTCGTCCCATTTCACCTTGCCCTCGTCGATCAGGATGGCCAGGGCCGCACAGGTCACCGCCTTGGTATTGGAGGCGATGGCAAAGCGGGTGTGCTCGTCGATGGGCGTCGCATCGCCCTGGCGGCGGACGCCATAGCCCCGGGTCAGGGCTGCCTGTCCGTCTGCAACCAGCGCCACCGATACCGCAGGCTGGTCCGGGAATGCGGCCATCGCCCGCTTCACGAACCCATCCACCTGATCTGCCAGCGACGCCCCTTCATTGGCTGCGGTCTGAGCCCACGCCCTTGCCGGCAACATCGCCGCACTGGCCGCCCCCATGCTGGTGAACAGGGCGGTGCGGCGGGTGGGGCGGACGGGACGAACAGGCATCGGGCAACTCCGGCTTCACGAAGGTCCAGACCTATCGTGCCGCAACCCTCAGCGCCAGTTCCCGTCCAGATCTTGAAGGTATCAGGGATATCGAAGTGTTCGAAAGTATAGATGACCGATCTGTAATGTTCGGCCCGTGCGCTATCTCGCCTTGATCATGACACCGAAGTAACTCGCAACGCGGTCAAGGAGGCTTTACGTCACCGGAAACAGCACCGCGTTATGTGACCGGTGCATCGGGGGTTCTCATGACGTCGTTCAAATTCATGCTGTTGGTCGGCACCGCGCTTGCTGCCACGTCGGGCCAGGCTCTCGCCCAGACGCCGCCCGCAACCCAGACGCCGCGCCCTGCGCCTGCAACGACGGCCCCTGCTACGACGGCTCCGGCCACTGCGACCCAGACACCAGCGCCCGCTCCGGTGCCCCAGACGCCGCCTGCGACCGAGGCAGCTCCGCCGGCCGAGGAAGACGAAGAAGAAACGGCTCTGACCGACGTCGTCGTCACTGCCCGGCCGAACGACGTCCGTACCTCCATCGATTCAACCAGCTACAGCCTGGCCAACGACCTTCAGGCCACCACCGGCACCCTGGCCGACGCCCTGCGCAATGTTCCCTCGGTCGAGGTCGATCCGGACGGTAACGTCAGCCTGCGCGGCGACGCCAACGTCACCATCCTGGTCGACGGTCGCCCCTCGACCCAGTTCAACGGCCCCAGCCGCGGCCAGATGATCCAGCAGATTCCGGCGGACCAGTATGCTCGCGTCGAGGTCATGACCAACCCTTCCGCCGCCTATAGCCCCGAGGGCTCTGGCGGGGTCATCAACCTGATCACCAAGCCCACGACCGTGCGCCCCGGCGTCACCACCAACGGCTCGGTCCGCGCCAATATCGGCGATGACGGCCGCTACAACATCGGGGCCAACGTCGCTCACGTGAACGGCAAGATGACGCTGTCCGCCGACGTCGGCGTGCGCCACGACGGCTTTGCCGCCGAGGTCGAGCGCGTGCGTGAAACCCTGGACACCGGCTCGGGCCAGTTCCTTCAGTCGCGTACCACCCAGAACAATGACGGCGCATCCGACAATCTCTATGTCCGGCTCGCCGCCGAATACAATTTGGACACCAATACCCAGCTGGTCGCCGAGCTGCGTCACACGGATGTCGATGTGAACGTGGACGCCCTGACCCTTTACGAGGCCGATGCTGCGGGTGGCGGCATTGCCTCGGCCTATCGCCGGGACACCAGCGGCGGCTTCGAGGGGCAGTTCTCCGGTGCCACGGCCCGCGTCGTGCGCCGCTTTGGCGAACAGGGGCACGACTGGACCAACGAAATCCGTTTCGATCGAAACGAATTCGTATTCGGCGGCGACACCTCCGTCGATCAGCAGGTTCCGGCGGCCGCGCCCTTCTTCGAGGTGATCAACAACCAGAACGAACAGGACCAGATCGGCGTCACCAGCGCCTATGTCCGCCCCTTCTCGAACGGTGCCCGCCTGCGCCTGGGCTATGAGCTTCAGGCCACCATGCTGGAGCTGGACAACTCCGTCGCGCGCGGGCCGGACCGGGCGGCCCTGACGCCGGACCCGACCGTGTCCAACATGTTCAATGTCGATCAGACGGTGCACGCCGTGTACGCCACCTATGAGCGGCCCTTTGGCGAGAAGCTGTCGGCCCAGTTCGGCCTGCGCCTGGAACAGGCCAATCTGGATCTGGATCAGGTCACCTCCGACATCCAGACCTCGCAGGACTATTTCCGCGCCTATCCGACCGGTCATGTCTCCTATCAGCTGGACGACACCCAGACCCTGCGCGCCAGCTACAGCCGCCGCATCCAGCGGCCCCAGCCGGGCGACCTGAACCCCTTCCTGACCTATGGCGATCCGCAGAACCTGCGCTCGGGCAATCCCGACCTGGAACCACAGGAAACGGATGCCTTCGAGTTCAGCTGGCAGAAGCGGGTGCAGCAGACCTTCTACCAGGCCACCCTCTATTACCGCGACACCCGGGACGCTTTCACCCAGGTAACCAGCGATCTGGGCGACGGGGTCTTCCTGACCCGTCCGGAAAATCTGGGCTCCAGCCGCTCGACCGGGCTGGAACTGGTCGCCAACGGGGCCCTGCATCCCAAGCTGCGCTACAACGCCAGCGTCAACGTCTTCCGTCAGGAGATCGACGCCTCGGGCATTCCGGGTGCGGTGGACTCCGAGGCCGACAGTATCTCGGGCCGCCTCAGCCTGAACTGGCAGCCTACGGCCGAAGACTTCGTCCAGCTGTCCGGCATCTGGGCCGGGGACCAGCTGCTGGCCCAGGGCACGCGCGAACAGTCGACGCTGGTCAACTTCGGCTATCGCCGCAAGCTGAACGACAAATGGTCGCTACAGATGACGGTGCGCGATGTGTTCGACGACTTCGGCTCGACCACCACCATCGACACCCCTGCGTTCCGGGACCGGACGGACCAGACCTTCGGCGGCCGCGCGGCCTATATCGGCCTGACGTGGAATTTCGGCGGTGGCCAGCGTCGTCCCGAACAATTCGACTTCGCCCCGCCCCCCACCGGCGGCTGATGTCAGCCAGGCGCGGGCCTCAGGTCCGCGTCTCCCAGGCCAGCCACGCGGCGACCACGACCAGACCGCCGGCCATCACCGCGCGCATGGCGGGCCCCTGCATCCGCCGCAGGATCAGCCCCGCCGCCCCGGCTCCGCCCAGCACGATCAGGCTGTGCACCAATACGGCGACGGCCAGATGCAGGCTGCCCAGCGTCAGGGCCTGCGTCAGGGGCGCGCCGTGACCCGGCCGCATGAACGTCGGCAGCAGCGCCACATAGAAGACCGCCGCCTTGGGGTTCAGCAGATTGCCCGCCAGACCGCGCAGGAACAGCCCGCGCAGGGTCCGCACGTCCGGGGTCGGGTCGGTGGCTCCCGGTTCGCGCCACGCCTCCCACGCCAGCCACAGCAGGAACAGCACCCCCGCCCAGCGCAGGGCCTGATACAGCGGCGGCCAGGCGGCAAAGACCTGCGTCAGGCCAAAGGCCGCCGCCACCATCCATATCGCCAGCCCCAGCGTCACCCCCGCCACCGCCGCGAACCCGGCCAGCCGCCCGCGCGCCACCGACACCAGCGCCAGCCATCCCATGTTCGGCCCTGGCGTCAGCTCGATAAGGGCCACGGCCAGCAGAAAGGGGCCGATGACGGCCGGGTCGACGGGCCATGCGGAATGCGGGATCACGGGCGGCCTCCTCTGGCGATCAGCCTAGGCCTCGCCTGCCCGCCGCGACAGTCCTGATCGTGACCTGCGCCACCCCCTTGTGTGACCCGATCGTCACACCCACCTCGATCACAGCGGCGCGTCGCTCAGTGGAGGGCGGGCCGGACCACATCCGCCTGTCCAAGGGGACCCCTATGAACCTCGACCTCTATTCAGACCGCGCCAAACAGGCCGTCCAGTCGGCCCAAAGCCTGGCCCTCGCCCGCCGCCACCAGCAGTTCGCGCCCGAGCATCTGCTCAAGGTGCTGCTGGAGGAGCGCGACGGCCTGGCCCGCAACCTGATCACCGCCGCAGGCGGCGACGCCGCCAGGGCCGAGGCCGCGACCGAGACCGCCCTGAAGAAGCGCGCCCAGGTCAGCGGCGGCAATGGCCAGCTCTATCTGGACGGCGACACCGCCCGCGTCTTCGCCGCCGCCGAGGAGGCGTCCAAAAAGGCAGGCGACGCCTTCGTCACCACCGAACGCCTGCTCAGCGCCATCGCGCGCGAGGGCGGCACGGCCCGCGAGATCCTGAAGTCCGTGGGCGCCACGCCTGACAAGCTGGACGCCGCCATCGCCGACATCCGCAAGGGCAAGACCGCCGACAGCGCCGGGGCCGAGGACGGCTATGACGCCCTGAAACGCTATGCCCGCGACCTGACCCTGGCCGCCGCCGACGGCAAGATCGATCCCGTCATCGGCCGCGACGAAGAGATCCGCCGCACCATCCAGGTTCTGGCCCGCCGCACCAAGAACAACCCCGTCCTGATCGGCGAGCCGGGCGTCGGCAAGACCGCCATCGTCGAGGGTCTGGCGCTGCGCATCGTCAACGGCGACGTGCCCGAATCCTTGCGCGACAAGGTCGTCATGGCCCTCGACATGGGCTCGCTCATCGCCGGCGCCAAATACCGCGGCGAGTTCGAGGAGCGGCTGAAATCCGTCCTGGCCGAGGTCACGGCGGCCGAGGGCGGCATCATCCTGTTCATCGACGAGATGCACACCCTGGTCGGGGCCGGAAAGGGCGACGGGGCCATGGACGCCTCCAACCTGCTGAAACCCGCCCTGGCGCGCGGCGAGCTGCACTGCGTCGGGGCCACGACCCTCGACGAGTACCGGAAGTATATCGAGAAGGACGCCGCCCTGGCCCGCCGCTTCCAGTCGGTCTTCATCGACGAGCCGACGGTCGAGGACACGGTCTCGATCCTCCGTGGACTGAAGGAAAAATATGAGGTCCACCACGGGGTCCGCATTTCCGACAGCGCCATCGTCGCCGCCGCCACCCTGTCCAACCGCTACATCACCGACCGCTTCCTGCCCGACAAGGCCATCGACCTGATCGACGAGGCGGGCAGCCGCGTGCGCATGGCGGTCGAATCCAAGCCCGAGAGCCTGGACGAGATCGACCGCCGCCTGGTCCAGCTCAAGATCGAGCGCGAGGCCCTGAAGAAGGAGACCGACAAGGCCTCCATCGCCCGGCTGGAAAAACTGGACGACGAGATCGACGACCTCCAGACCCAGTCCGACGACCTGACCGCCCGCTGGAAGGCAGAGAAGGACAAGGTCGGTCAGGGGGCCCAGCTGCGCGAGACCCTGGACCGCCTGCGCGCCGACCTGGCCCTGGCCCAGCGCAATGGCGACCTGGCCCGTGCGTCAGAGATCGCCTACGGCCAGATCCCCGGCATCGAGAAACAGCTGGCCCAGGCCGAAGAGAACGAGGCTGACAAGTCCGGCCCCCTGACGCCAGAGGTCGTCGACGCCGAACAGATCGCCGCCGTCGTCAGCCGCTGGACCGGCGTCCCGGTCGAAAAGATGCTGGAGGGCGAGCGCGAGAAACTGCTATCGATGGAGGACGCCCTGCGTCACCGCGTCGTCGGCCAGGACGCGGCGCTGGAGGCCGTCTCCGACGCCGTCCGCCGCGCCCGCGCCGGCCTGAACGACCCCAACCGCCCGCTCGGCTCCTTCCTGTTCCTGGGCCCGACCGGCGTGGGCAAGACCGAGCTGACCAAGGCCCTGGCCGCCTTCCTGTTCGACGACGAGGCCGCCATCACCCGCATGGACATGTCCGAATACATGGAGAAACACTCGGTCAGCCGCCTGATCGGTGCCCCTCCCGGCTATGTCGGCTATGACGAGGGCGGGGCCCTGACCGAGGCGGTGCGCCGCCGCCCCTATCAGGTGATCCTGTTCGACGAGGTCGAAAAGGCCCACCCCGACGTCTTCAACGTGCTGCTTCAGGTGCTGGACGACGGCCGCCTGACGGATGGTCAGGGCCGCGTCATCGACTTCAAGAACACCCTGATCATCATGACCTCCAACCTGGGATCAGAGGCCTTGGCCGGTCAGGCCGAGGGCGACGACGTCGAGAGCGTGCGCCCCTATGTCATGGACCAGGTCCGCGCCCACTTCCGGCCCGAGTTCCTGAACCGCATCGACGAGATCATCCTGTTCCGCCGCCTGGGCCGCGAACAGATGGGCGGCATCGTCCGTATCCAGCTGGCCCGGTTCGAGAAGCTGCTGGCCGACCGCCGCCTGACCCTGGCGCTCGACGACACCGCCACCGCCTGGCTCGCCGACCGCGGCTACGACCCGGTGTACGGGGCGCGTCCCCTGAAGCGCGTCATCCAGAAGGATCTGGTCGATCCGATCGCGAGAAAACTGCTGGCGGGCGAGATCGAGGACGGCAGCGTGATCGCGGTGTCAGCGGGTGCGGACGGGTTGGAGATCGGGAAGGCGCGGGTGCATTAGCGGCGCAAAGTTGGCACTTGATATTCGGACGTTCGCAAGATATGAGTCGGTTCGTCATTTTTGCGAAGGGTCGGCGATGTCGCGGCGCGAACCTCTTAATCCGGTGCAACTTCTTCTCCGGGGGCCAAGTAGCGCGGTCTTGATCCAATTTTTCCGCGCACTGTCGGAAGAGATCGACGCTGCGTTCTCCAACGCCACTGTGATCATTCCGATTGATGAAAAGGGCCGACCCGCCGTTCAGGCCAGAGGGTCAACTCGACGCTGGCAATTAGACCTCGCCGTCCGTCGCGCCGCCGAACGTGCGGGACTTGAGGCAACGACAGGATTTACGGAGCCGCCGTCTTGGTCGTTCCCCCTTCTTCATCTCGGGGCGTTTTCTGTGACTCTCGGCGTTGTCGACCGGAAACGTTCGGGACGAGTGCTGCGTGCCAAAGGCAAGTATGTGAAGCAAATGGTGGCCCGGAACCGCCCGCTCGACCCCCAACTGCCCCTCTTTGACGAGCGTGAGACAAAGGTTCCCCGGCTCATCCCGTCGGGGACTTTTGGGGCGATGATCGTAGTTGAGTACTCAGCGACACAGCCTGACGCCCCCATATACGCTGGCTTCTACATCCCGTCGCATGACCTGACACAGGCATATTACAGCTATTCCCTATTCGATCTTATGGTCGAACTCCGGGATGCGGATGCGGCGGTTAAGAAGCCTGCGCGCCGAACGGTCGCCCGAAAGAAAATCGTTCTGAAACGAAACCCGAAGAACAAAGACTAAGTATGCGTTTGATATCAAAGCCAATGGACGTGGGGGTCTAGGATGCCCGCGAGGGTCGAAGGATTCGTACCGGGTCGTCTGAAGATGGCCCGGGAGGCTCGCTTGCTTCGTCAGACGGAGCTTGCTGAGCGTATTGACTGGTCGGAGTCCGCAGTCTCCAAGTGGGAGAACCCAAACTCGACGCAGTCGCCAGAACCGGCCGCTATCCCCGTTTTGGCGAAAGTCTTGAGCGTAGAGCCGACTTGGTTTTTTAAGCCGGTCGAACGCGGCAGCCGTGCGGCGTTTTTTAGATCGTTGAAGCGGAGCCTTGGTCAACTCCGGGATAAGGCAGAAGCCAGGCTTGGTTTCGTTGAAGCGATAGAGGAAACCCTGAGTGACTATGTCGACATGCCCGATGTCGACGTCCCCGACTTCATGGATGGCCGTGACTTCAGGACGCTTCGACTGCCCGATATTCAACGCATCGCAGATGACCTTCGAGATTATTGGGACCTAGGAGATAGCCCCATTGATGATCTCCTGCTTCTGATCGAGAACGCTGGCATTGTTGTTGCTGAAGACAATATCGGTTCGGCGGATTTAGATGGTGTGTCTCGATGGTCTGAAGTCAGCCAGCGACCTTACATGCTGTTGGCGAGAGACAAAAATGTGGGGGTACGCAGGCGGTTCGATGCCGCCCATGAACTCGGCCATATCATTCTCCATAGACAGGTCAGTTCGATTGATCTGTTTGAAAACTTCGCGCTCATTGAAGAGCAGGCAATGGCCTTTGCTGGTGCATTTTTACTTCCTGAGCAGTCGTTTTCTGACGACCTGTTCTCGAACTCCTTGGAGGCGATGGTCCGTATCAAGGAGAAATGGAAAGTATCAGTCGCGGCCATGATCATGCGCCTACGGGCAATTGAGCGCGTTACACCCGAGTATGAACGTCGCCTCTGGCAGTACTACAGTTACAGAAGGTGGCGGGGAGGTGAGCCGCTTGATGATAGCCTGCCAGTAGAGGGTCCTGTGAACCTAAAGACATCGATCGAGATGATCGTGGGCGAAGGCGGAGTCAGACGGTCGGAATTGTTGAGGGATATCGGGTTGTCTGCGGGTGATGTTGAAACACTCGCGGGCTTGAATGAGGGCTTTTTTGCTCCGTCTGAGGCAAACGTCGTAAGGCTGGAGCCTCGGCTGAAGCCTAGAATAGAAGGCCTGGCTGGACCCGGCGGGAGGGTTTTCCCGCTCCGTCCTGGAGCAAAAAGCTAGGTAGAGCTTGACGGCTTCATCGGTCTTCGCACCGCCTCCGCCGCCACCCGATCCGTCCAAGCCTTCTTGCAGGCCGCATAGGCCGCGCTGTCCTGCGGATGCAGGGCCGCGCAGCGGGACTTTTCGGCCTCATAGGCAGCGGCCGTGGCGGGCTCGGCGCGCAGGCGGTCGCGGAAGGCCAAGGCACCAGGGGATCATGGCATCCCCGCGCGCATGGATGTGCAGATGATTCGCCCGCTCGACCGTCTGGGGATCGTCCGGCGTCGCAGCGGACGCCCAACCGATCGACCGCCTGAAAGACCAAGACCCCCGCGTCTCCACGGGGGCCTCCGGTCTCCTCGCCGCCGGGCACCCCCGGCCTAGGGGTTGATGACCACCTTCACGCAGCCGTCGGACTTCTCCTGGAACATTTTGTAGGCGTCCGGGCCGTCTTCCAGCTTGATCTTGTGGGTGATCAGGAAGCCGGGGTCGATTTCCCCCTCTTCGATCTTGCGCATCAGGGGTTCCAGATAGCGCTGCACGTGGGTCTGGCCGGTCTTGAGGGTCAGGCCCTTGCCGACGAAGGCCCCCATCATGGTGGGGATGACGCCGACAAAGACGCCGGGCAGGCTGATCGTGCCGCCGGGGCGACAGGCGACGATGGCCTCGTTCAGGGCGTAGGGGCGCTCCATCTTGCCCGCGACGGTCTCCTGGACCTTTTCCATCAGGCTGCCCGAGCCGTGGCTTTCCAGGCCGACGGCCTCGATCACCGAATCCGGGCCAACGCCGTTCGTCATGGTCTTGATCCGCTCCTGCAGGTCGCCCTCGGAGAAGTCGATGGTCTCGGCCCCGGCGTCGCGGGCCAGTTGCAGCCTCTCGGGCACCTGGTCGATGGCGATGACGCGCTCGGCCCCCATCATGAAGGCGCTGCGGATGGCGAACTGTCCGACGGGGCCGCAGCCGAACACCAGGACGGTCTGGCCGGGCTGGATGTTGGCGTTCTCGGCCGCCATCCAGCCGGTCGGGAAGATGTCGGACAGGAACAGGACCTGATCGTCGGTCAGGCCGTTCGGCACCTTGATCGGCCCGACGTCGGCATAGGGGACGCGCAGATATTCGGCCTGTCCGCCCGGGATGCCGCCATACATGTGGGTGTAACCGAACAGCCCGGCGGTCGGGTAACCGATCTGTTTCGCCTGTTCCGCGCCATTGGGATTGGATCGTTCGCAAACGGAATAAAGCCCGCGCCTGCAGTAGTCGCACTCGCCACAGCTGATGGTGAAGGGCACCACGACGCGGTCGCCGACCTTCAGCTTGGTGTTGTCCTTCCCGACGGCGACGACCTCGCCCATCGTCTCGTGGCCCATGACGTCGCCGGACTTCATGCCGGGCACGAAGCCGCCGTACAAATGCAGGTCAGACCCGCAGATGGCGCAGGAGGTGACGCGGATGATGGCGTCGCGGCCATCCTGAATTTCGGGGTCGTCCACCGTCTCGCAGCGGATGTCACCCTTGCCGTGCCAGCATAACGCTTTCATGGTCGTCTCCCTGTCGATGAACAGTGAGAAGGTTCGGCGCAGACGCGCGTTCCCCACAAGTACTCGTTTTTTATGGCTCCGCTTGGACGGCGTCCCCCCATCACCGGCATCACCTCCACCCCGTCGCAGATGAAGATCGACATGTGCGGATGGCCGTCGAGCAGGCGCATGGCGGCCTTTGCATCCCCTTTGTATCATGGGACGTTGAAGGGCGAACCGACACGAAAGGCCCTGCCATGATCCGCTCTGCCCTGTCCGTTTCCCTCCTCCCGATGCTGGCCCTCGCGCTGACCGCCTGTGGCCAGCCCGATACGCCCGAGCCTGCACCCCCGGCAGCGACCGCCCCCGCCGTTACGCCAACCTCGCCCCCAGTCCCCTCACAGGCCGCGCCCGCCGGGCTGGAGACGGCGCTTCGCGGCCTGCACGCCGAAGACGGAGCGCTGACCTATGCCCAGGCGTCCGTCGATCTGAACGGCGACGGCACGGACGAGGTCCTGGCCTATGTCATGGGGCCGATGGTCTGCAGCTCGGGCGGGTGCAACCTCTATGTGCTGTCGCCAGACGACGGGGATGGGGGCGAGGGCTGGCGCGTGGTAACCCGCACCAGCGTGACCCAGGCGCCCGTCGGCGTCCTGACCACCTCGACCAACGGCTGGCGCGACCTGGCCGTCTCCATCAGCGGCGGCGGGGCTGACGCCGGCTGGGTGCGCCTGACCTACGACGGTCGGACCTATCCGACCAATCCCACCGCACCGCCCGCCACGCCCCTGGACGGTGCGCCCGACGTCACCCCCCTGATCGCGTCCGAACCCGACGCCCGCCCGCTGCCCTAGGCGGCGGGCCGATGTGCGCCTCCTATGAATCCCGGTTCTCGGTGCGACAGCTGGTCGATGCCTTCGCCCATGCAGGCATAGATGTCGGGATGGACGGCGGCGGCCTGCCCAATCTGGAGCCACGCGAAGAGGTGCGTCCGACCGAGGCCGACCGGATCGTCCGGGCCGCCCCCGACGGGCACGACCGCGCCTTGCTGGCCCCCGCCCGGTTCGGTCTGAAGGCCTCTGCCCCCAAACGCCCGCCCGTGATCAACCTGCGCTCCGAGGGGCGCGGTGTCTCCAATGCGGCGGCCTCGGGCCGGGCTTTGCTGCCGGTCTCGGGCTTCTATGAGTTCACCGGCGACACCTATCCGAAGACCCGCTGGCGGCTGTCGGACGCCGGTGGCGCGGTGCTGATGCTGGCCTGTGTCTGGCGTGCGGGGGTCGGGGCAGGTGGCGAGGGTGACGTCGACGGTTTCGCCCTGCTGACGGGCGAGCCCGGGCCCGACATCGCTCCCTATCATTCGCGCGGCGTCATCCCCCTGCCGCCCGCCTCATGGGCCGACTGGCTGTTTGACCGACGGCCCGCCGCCGACCTGCTGATCCCGCCGCCCGCCGGGACCCTGATCGCCACCGCCGCGCCCCGGCGTTCCCCCTCCCGTAACGACGGACAGACCCCAACCCTTTTCGATCTCTGAGAGGTCCGGGAGCGGTCATTCCGGGGACAGATCATCCGGTCCTTCCGGGCCCCGAATCGGCCCTTCTGGACCCTCGCCCGGCGGTCATGCGACCGTTTTCCTCAGCACGCCTCCGGCCCGTGGTAGAATGCCCGGCGGTCCCCCTGAGGGCCCACGCCTGCGGTCTTTGACAGTCCCCTTCCGCACCGCCGCCCCAAGGCCGCAGGCGGACTCCCACACATCGCCGCATCATGACGCGCGCGGCGGTTCCGTTTTCTGGCTCATGGAGACACTGGACCCCAGGGTGGACCGAGTGGACTGAGTGGACTCTGTTTTTCGTCCGGCCTTCAGCCCATCTCGGCTTCCAGATCGGCCAGACGCGCGGCCTGATCCTCCGCGATCAGGGCGTTCAACAGGGGGTCGATGTCCCCCTCCAGTATCTGCGGCAGGCTGTGCAGGGTCAGGTTGATCCGGTGGTCGCTGACCCGCCCCTGCGGGAAGTTGTAGGTGCGGATGCGTTCGGACCGGTCGCCCGACCCGACCTGGCTCTTGCGCGTATCGGACCGGGCCAGATCCTTGGCCTGGCGCTGCATGTCGTACAGCCGCACCCGCAGGTTCTTCATCGCCTTGTCGCGGTTCACATGCTGCGACTTCTCCGACGACGTCACCATGATGCCGGTCGGCAGGTGGGTGATCCGCACGGCGGAATCGGTCGTGTTGACGTGCTGGCCGCCGCTGCCCGACGCGCGGAAGGTGTCGATGCGGATGTCCTTGTCGTGGATCTCGATCTCGACATCTTCGACCTCGGGCAGCACCGCCACCGTCGCCGCCGAGGTATGGATGCGGCCCTGCGATTCCGTCGTCGGCACGCGCTGCACCCGGTGCACCCCACTCTCGAACTTCAGCCGGCCGAAGACGCCGTCGCCCGTGACCGTGGCGATGACCTCCTTGAAGCCCCCGGCGTCACCCTCGGTCAGGCTGTCCACCTCGACCCGCCAGCCGCGGCTCGACGCATAGCGACTGTACATGCGGAACAGGTCGCCCGCGAACAGCGCCGCCTCGTCCCCGCCCGTCCCGGCCCGCACTTCCAGCACGGCGCTGGCGTTCTCGTCCGCATCGCGCGGGGCCAGCAGCAGCGCTACCTCCCGCTCCATGTCGGGCAGGGTCTCGCGCAGGGCCTGAAGCTCCTCCGCCGCCATCTCGGCCATCTCGGGATCAGACGCCATGGCCTCCAGATCGGCCATCTCCGCCCGGGTCTTCGCCAGGGCCATGACCGCATCGGCCACCGGCTTCATCTCGGCGTGCTCCTTGGACAGGCGCACGATCTCCTGGCCGTCCGTGGCCGCACCCATCCGCGCCTCCACCTGGTGGAAACGGTCGAGAACCTGATCGAGCCGGGCCTGGGGCAGTCGCAAGGCAGCAAATCCTGGGTCTTGAAAAGGGGCGGAGCCTTACCCCGCCGCGTCCCGCCTGTCGATGCGCAGCCCCGGCCGCAGAATTCGGCTGCTGGCCCGTAACGCTTCGTCTCATGGCGCATTACATCGAATCTGGAGCTCGCGACGCGCTGCTTCCGTCGGGGGCTGAATGGACACCTTCCTGCTGTTTCTGATGGTCGGCCTGCTGGCCCAGGCGATCGACGGAGCCCTGGGCATGGCCTACGGCGTCATTTCTTCGTCGGTGCTGCTGGCGCTGGGCGTGCCGCCCGCCACCGCCTCGGCCAGCGTCCATGCCGCCGAGGTCTTCACCACCGCCGCCTCGGCGGGCAGCCACGCCTGGCACCGCAACATCGACTGGCGGCTGCTGCTTCCCCTCGCCATCGCCGGGGTCATCGGTGGGGCGCTGGGGGCCTATGTGCTGTCGGGGATCGAGGGCGACGTGATCAAGCCGTTCGTGATCGCCTATCTGGCCATCGTTGGCATCTGGATCCTGTGGCGGGCCGGACATGACGCCAGGCCACGCCGCCTGCCCGCCTGGGTCATGGCTCCGGTCGGAGTGGTCGGCGGGTTTCTGGACGCCATCGGCGGCGGCGGCTGGGGGCCCACGGTCTCCTCCGCCATGGTTGGGGCCGGCCAGGAGCCGCGCCGCGCCATCGGCACGGTCAATACCGCCGAGTTCTTCCTGACGGTGGCCATCAGCGCCACCTTCGTCTGGGCCCTGGTCACCGGCCACTGGGAAGAGGCGGGCGCACTGGAACACCACTTTGCCGCCGTGGCAGGCCTGGTCGTGGGCGGCCTGATCGCCGCCCCGTTTGCGGGCCTGATCGTCAAGAAGGTGCCGCGCAAGGTCCTGACCTATGCGGTGGGTTTCCTCCTGCTGATCCTGTCCGCCTTCCAGGGCCTGCAACTGGCGGGGGTCATCGCCTGACATGAAAAAGGCGGGACCGGCACCGCCGATCCCGCCCTCAAAACACACATCAAGTCACAGCCTAGTGCATACCGTAGGTCAAAGGGGTTAGAAGCGCGTTAGGAACGCGGAAGACGAGGTCTGCGTTAGCCGGGTTGTCGCAACGCTTTTCATTGTAGATCGTCATGAGATGCTCTTTACGACGGTCGGCAATCTGCATGGCGTCACGCGCCGAAAAGTAGTTTCCGACTGCTGCGGGCCAGAAGAATAGCACAGCTCCGACGTTGGCTGCATTCACGCCCTGGTCGCTTTGACCATCCTTCGTGATTTCTTCCAACTTGACGAACTCGGCCCGCAAGCTTGTGCAGGTCATGGCCCTATCGCCTGGCTGGACAACGCTGACGCGTTCGGTTGTGGTGCAGGCACCAAGCAGCATCGTGGCGGCGAGCGCCATCGCAGTTTTCTTCACAGGATTCCCCCAAGGAACTCTCCGCAAAACACGGAGATCACTGGTCGTGACTAAACGTCGAACACCGGTGTGTCTAGGAAGCTATGCAAGCTACAGAGGTGATCTTTGGAGTTGAGCTCAACGGCTACTCCGCCGCCTCCAGCATAGCCTGCTCCGCCGCCCGCGCCGCATCCAGCTCCGCTGCCTTGGCCTCGACCTGGGCGACGATCTCCTCGATCATGCCGTCGTTGTGCTGTTTGTGGGCGATCTTGCCGTTCAGATAGACCATGCCGGACCCGGCACCCCCGCCGGTGAAGCCCACGTCGGTATAGAGTGCCTCGCCTGGCCCGTTGACGACGCAGCCGATGATCGACAGCGACATGGGCGTGGTGATATGGGCCAGCCGTTCCTCAAGTTTGCCGACCGTCTCGATGACGTTGAAGCCCTGACGCGCGCAGGACGGGCAGGCGATGATGTTCACGCCCCGGTGCCGCAGGCCCAGCGATTTCAGGATGTCGAAGCCGACCTTGATCTCCTCAACCGGATCGGCCGCCAGCGACACGCGGATGGTGTCGCCGATCCCTGCCCACAGCATGGACCCCATACCGATGGCCGACTTGATCGTGCCGGTGCGCAAGGGGCCGGCTTCGGTCACGCCCAGGTGCAGCGGGCAGTCGATGGCCTCGGCCAGTTGCTGATAGGCGGCGACGGTCAGAAAGGGGTCGGACGCCTTCACCGAAATCTTGAACTCGTGGAAGTCGTGATCCTGCAGGATGCGGGCGTGGTTCAGGGCGCTCTCGACCATGGCGTCGGGGCAGGGCTCGCCGTATTTCTCCAGCAGTTCGCGCTCAAGAGACCCGGCGTTGACGCCGATGCGCATCGAACAACCATGGTCCTTGGCCGCCTGAATGACCTCGCGGACGCGGTCGGGCGAGCCGATATTACCGGGGTTGATACGCAGGCAGGCGGCACCCGCCTGGGCCGCCTCGATGCCGCGCTTGTAGTGAAAATGAATGTCGGCCACGAGCGGGACCCGCGATTCACGCACGATGGTCCGGAAGGCCTCGGTGGATTCGACATCGGGACAGGAGACCCGGACGATATCGGCCCCGGCCTCTTCAAGCTGACGAATCTGCTCCAGGGTCGCGGCCGCGTCCGAGGTCAGCGTGTTGGTCATCGACTGGACGGTGATCGGCGCGCCGCCGCCGACGGGCACATTGCCAACCATGATCTGACGACTCTTGCGCCGCTCGATATGCCGCCACGGACGGATGTGACCCAGTTCGGAGGAGTGATCAGCGCTCATGATGCGTCCAATATAGGGGATGCCTGTTCACAAGACCACGACAGCCGACGTCGCAAGCGGTCAGCGCGGAGACGTCACTGGTGCGACAGGTACCGCAGACGGGCTGATGGGGACGACCGGGGTCTGAGCAGACGGTCTGGTGGCCGCCTGACGGGCAGCCTGAAGCTGGGCCTGACGTGTACGTTCCGCATTTTCTTCGGCGGCCTGCCGGATTTGCGCTTCGGCACGGCTGTTGAACTGGCTCAGCGGTACCTGCAGCGCAGGCATGACGCCCGCATATTCGCCGTTGATGTAGACGTCGAACGCGGTCGGCTCGGACACGTCGAGCGTAGCCGACACGCCAATCGGCGCACGCCAGGCGTCACCCTCGGTCAACTGCCGCGCAAACAGCACACGACCGTCGGCCAGCCGCACCACGATATTGGCCGCCTTGGAGGCCTGAAGCACGACATGGGAGGCGGTGGCGGGGGCCCCGTAGAGAGCTCCACGCGGGTTGAAGGCCTTGCGCACCGGCGTAGCCGAGGCTGCTGCGGCTGCCAGCTGTTCGGGTGTTGCGGGGGCGACGCCCGTCATCTGCAGTTCAAGCCCCGGTGTGACGTAAAGTTCAGGCACGGTCTGATCGGCGGGTGCCGGGGCGGGACCGGACAGCCTCAGACCCGCCTTGTCCACGGATTTATCCGTCGCCCAGTTTGGCGGCACCTGGGCGATATCCGACGGGCGCGGGGCCTGGACCAGGCTGACCCGCTGAAAGATGTTCCAGCCGACGACGGCCAGCAGCAGCAGGCCGCCTACCGCTGCCAGGCGTCCGGAGTTCCGCTTCACATCCTCATAGGCGATGCCGGACGGGGCCTGTAGCGGTACTGTCGGATCGGGGCTTTCGCGCTTGAAGCGCTCGACCGCCGACTGTTCGTCCAGCCCCAGAGCCGCCGCATAGGAACGGACGTAGCCGATCGAGAACACCCTGTTGGGCAGTATGGAAAAATCGTTCTGCTCGATTGCGGTCAGATAGCGGGTGTGCACCTTGGTCTGGGTCGAAAGTTCGGCCAGGGATCGCCCGCTACGCTCGCGGGCCGCGCGCAAGGCGTCGCCCAGCGTCAGTGCATCCTCGACCGAGGCGTCGGCGGGATCGGCGCGAGGCCCCAACTCTGCGGAGGTTGCCCCCCTTTTCACCGCCATCAGGCCCGCCCTCGTCACCGGCGTATCGAAGAATGGATTGGGGCCTGCGACCGCGTCAGAGCCCTGCCGCGTGCATAGAACACAGGCCGCGCCGCTTCAACGGCAGGCGTTAAAGGATGACGTTCAGCTTGCGGGCCAGCGATTCCAGCTCGCCCCGGATAGAACCAGCCGAGGAGCCCAGCAGGCCGCTCATGGCGCGGCGCGCGGCCGTCAAATCGGCGGACAGGATCATCCGCTTGACTGGCCCCACTCCACCCGCCGGAGCCGACAGCCGGGTGAAGCCCAGCGTCAGCAGGGCAAAGGCTTCCAGTGGCCGACCCGCCAGTTCGCCGCAGACGGAGACAGGCGTGCCGGTGTCGGCACATTTCCGCTGGATCTCGGCCAGGGCCCTCAGTGCAGGCGGCGACATCGGATCATAGCGATCCGACACCAGCGGATTGGTCCGGTCGGCGGCGAACATATACTGGAAAAGGTCGTTCGTCCCCACCGAGACGAAGTCCGTCAGCGGCAGCAGTGCATCCAGATGCCATAGCAGTGACGGGCATTCGATCATGGCTCCGACCCGCAGAAGGGCGGGCAGCTCGCGCCCGCGTCGCCGGGCCCAATCGCACTCGACATCGACCAGCTCGCGCGCGGCCCTGAACTCGTCGACCGTAGCGATCATGGGAAACATGACGCGCAGTTCGCGTCCGGCACCTGCCGCCAGAAGGGCGCGCAACTGCAATCTCAGAAGGCCCGGCCGGTCCAGACCCAGGCGAATGGCGCGACGACCCAAGGCGGGGTTCTCCTCCCGCTCCGTCTCCAGATAGGGCAGAACCTTGTCACCACCGATATCGAGCGTGCGGAAGGTGACGGGGCGGTCGCCGGCCGTATCCAGCACCAGTTTGTAGAGCGCCGTCTGACTGTCCAGACGCGGCAGCTCCTCGGACACCATGAACTGGAATTCGGTGCGGAAAAGGCCGATGCCCTCGGCCCCCGTCTCGTTCAGGTTCTCCAGATCGACCGCCAGGCCCGCATTGGTCAGGACCGTGATCCGCTGGCCATCGAGGGTGACGGCATCCACGTCTCGCAGCTTTGCAAACTCGGCCTGCCTTTGGCTGCGCACCTCCATGCGCGACTGCACGGCGGCCAGCATGTCGGGACGAGGCCGCAGATAGGCCTCGCCTGTCTCGCCGTCGACGATGACCTGATCGCCTTCGGACAGGCGGTCGCGCAGGCCCATGAGGCGGCCGACGCAGGGAATCTGCAACGCCCGCGCCACGATGGCGGCGTGGCTGGCGGCCGAGCCCTCTTCGAGCAGCAGGCCTCTCAACTTGTGCCGGGGATATTCCAGCAGGTCGGCGGGCCCCAGGTTGCGCGCCACCAGGATGGCGTCGTCGGGCAGGTCGCGCTCGCCCGGCTTGTCCCCAGCCAGGAACCGCAACAGGCGGTTGGCCAGGTCCTCGAAGTCGTGCAGCCGCTCTTTGATATAGGGGTCGCGGGCCTGGGCGAAGCGAGCGCGGTGTTCGTTGCGCACACGATCGACGGCGGCCTCGGCAGTCAGGCCGGTGCGCACTGCCTCCTCCAGCGACCGGTTCCAGCTGCGGTCGTCGGCGAACATCCGGTAGGTTTCCAGCACCTCGAACGACTGGCCCGCCAGCTTGACGCGGCCGCCCTCAAGCATGGCGTCGATGTGGGCCTTCAGCCCGATCAGGGCCTCGCGCAGACGGATTTCCTCCACCTGCTGGTTTTCGGCCAGCAGGTTTTCCGGCGGCACCGGGGCCTCGTGCAGTACGACGTGGCCATAGGCCAGACCCTCGGCGAACCGCTGGCCCTTCAACCGCTCCGGACGGTGCGGAGCTACTTCAATATCGCGCAGTTCGTCCTGGGCCAGCAACTCGCCCGACGCCACCGTCTCGGCCAGGACCATGGCGATGGTCTGGATGTCCTCGACCTCTTCCTCGTCATAGCGCCGTTCGGAGCGGTTCTGGACGACCAGCACGCCGATGGCCCGGCCGCCGCGCAGCAGGGGCGCGCCCAGGAAGGCGTGATAGGGGTCTTCGCCCGTTTCCGGACGGTAGGAAAAGCTGGGGTGGGACGGGGCGTCCGACAGGCTGATCGGCTGGGCGGTGCGGGCGACTTCGCCCACCAGGCCCTCGCCTGGGCGCAGGCGGGTATTGTGGACGGCCTCGGGCTTCAGACCCTGGGTGGCGAACAGTTCCAGCTCACCCGACGACCGGCGCAGATAGATGGAGCAGACCTCGGCCACCATCGACTGGGCGATGGTGCGGACCACGTGGTCCAGACGCTCCTGGGCCGGAGCCGCACCGGCCATCGCCTCGCGGATCTGGCGAAGCAGGCTGCGCGGCCCCCTCGTCGTCAATCCGCCAGCCGCCAATCCGCCCTCCCGTAAAGCTCACGCCGCAAATGGGCGCTCGATGTGACTATTCCTAGACCGCTTCCAGACCGTATGCGGAATGAAGTGCGCGGACGGCCAGTTCCGCATAGGCGGCGTCGATCAGGACACTGATCTTGATCTCGGACGTCGAGATGGCCTGGAACTTGATGCCCTTGTCGGCCAGGGCGCGGAACATGGTCTGGGCGACACCGGCATGACTGCGCATACCGACGCCGACGACCGAAACCTTGGCCACGTCCTCGTCAACGCGAAGCTCCTCAAAGCCGATCTGGGCCTGTTCGGCCCGCATCAGTTCCGCCGCGCGCTGCGCGTCTCTGCGACCTGTCGTGAAGGTCAGGTTGACGGTGCCTTCCGTGCGGGCCTGGCTCTGGACGATCATGTCCACATTGACGCTGGCCTCGGCCAGGCGGGTGAAGACATCCGCCGGAGCGTCGGTGCGGTCCGCCAGCCCCAGCAGGGTGATGCGGGCTTCGTCACGGCTCATGGTCACGCCGGATACGATACGTTTTTCCACGATTTCCTCCTCGTCGCAGATCAGGGTGCCGGCATTGGCGGGCAGCGCGCCATTCTCGTCAGGTTCGATGAAGCTGGACAGGACCCGTACAGGCACCTGTTTGGCCATGGCCAGTTCGACGGATCGGGTCTGAAGCACCTTGGCCCCCAGCGAGGCCATTTCCAGCATCTCTTCGTAGGACACCTTTTCCAGACGCCTGGCACGGCTCTCGATCCGCGGGTCGGTGGTGTAGACGCCGTCCACGTCGGTATAGATGTCGCACGGGCATGACAGCGCCGCCGCCACGGCGACCGCAGACGTATCCGAGCCGCCGCGGCCCAGGGTGGTGATCCGCCCGCCGCGGGTCACGCCCTGAAAGCCTGGAACAATGGCGATCTCGCCCGCGTCCATTGCGGCCCCCAGAACCTCGCCCGGCACATCCTCGATACGGGCGCGGCCGTGGGCGTCGTCGGTCAGGATGGGAATCTGCCAGCCCATCCAGCTGCGCGCATTCAGCCCCATGTTGCGCAGGGTCAGGGCCAGAAGGCCCGCCGTCACCTGTTCGCCCGAGGCCACGACCACGTCGTACTCGTCGTCCGACATCGCTACGCCCTCGCCGGGTCGGCCCGCGCCGTCGGTCCAGGCCACCAACTCATTGGTCTTGCCCGCCATGGCCGAAACGACGACGGCGACCTGCTTGCCCGTCGCGGCCTCTGCGGCGACGATCCGGGCAGCACGGCGGATGCGCTCAAGGTCGCCCATCGAGGTGCCACCGAATTTCATCACCAGCCGCGTCATTTCAGCGTGTCGTTCCCTGTGCCATGAGGCTGTATGGTATCGAATGGCGTCAGGGTTCACTCCCGCAGCCACGGTTGCTTCTAACGACCGGCGGACGACGCGCAAACCCCAAAGGCAACAGGGTCTTATGGACACCAACGACGCCCAGGCCTCCGGCCCCTCGATCGACCCCGCCGATGTGGCGAGGTTTTCGGCCCAGGCCGAGACCTGGTGGGACGCGCGTGGACCATTCGCGCCTTTGCACAAGTTCAACCCGGCGCGGTTGCAGTTTGTGCGGGATCGGGTCGCCGAGCGGTTCGGGCGAGACATCCGCCAGCGCGAGGCCTTCGCAGGTCTGAGCCTGCTGGACGCAGGCTGCGGCGGGGGGCTAATCGCTGAGCCGATGCGGCGGCTGGGCTTCGAGGTGACGGCTGTCGACGCCTCGTCCGAGAATATCGGAACCGCTCGCGCCCATGCGCAGATGACCGGCCTGGACATCGCCTATCGCGCCGCCACGGTCGAACAGCTGGAGGCCGAAGGGGCCGGGCCGTTCGATGTTGTGCTGACAATGGAGGTCATCGAACATGTCGCCGATCCGGAAGGCTTTGTGCGGGCCTGTTCGCGGCTAGTGAAGCCGGGCGGGATCATGATCGTGGCTACCCTGAACCGTACGCTGAAGGGTCTGCTGCTGGGCAAGGTCGCGGCGGAATATGTTCTGCGCTGGGTACCCGCAGGCACCCACGACTGGCGACAGTTTCTGAAGCCCGACGAAATCCGCACCATGCTGTCGGCCGAACCGGTGACCGTCACCGGCCCCTATGGCCTGGAGTATGAACTTCTGAACGACCGCTGGAGCGAGGGCGAGGCCGACATCAACTATATGATGATCGCCACCCGGGACTGAGCGCCTAAAGTTCACGCACCATGTAGCGAGCGTCGTCGCCATAGCTGGCCAGTTTCGCGGACAGCTCCGGTGAGGTGACGGGGTGAAAGCCCATCCGCTGCCAGAAGGCGGTCGCGTCATTGACGGCGACCAAGGCCATCATCGTCCAGCCGTCCGCCCGCACCTGATCGACCAGCCGTTCGACGATACTGCGGGTATGGCCACCGCCTCGCACGGCGGGATCAAGCGCCAGATCGTGCAGATAGATGCGGTCGGCCTCCGCCGGAATCGCCTCGATAAGGGTGTTCAGAGCGGGAGCGGTCTCGCCCTTCCAGGGATAGGCGAACAGATAGCCACGCACGGTGTCGTCAGCCCCTGCCAGCACGAACGACATGGCCGGGCTGAGCGCCAGTCGGTTCTCGAAACAGGCCCGGCTTTCGAAGTGATCGGGAAACGACAGCCGCGCAACCCTGACGACGCCGTCGATGTCTGCGGTGGTCATTGGACGCCAGGCCAGCGGAGCGGCGGCCATTAATGCGCCTTGGACGGGTCGGGCGGCAGGACGGGCAAAGGGGCGCAAGGTACGCCGTCATCCCGCAGTTTCTTCACCTCGGCGGGTGTCGCCTCGCCGTAGATTTCGCGCTTCTCGGAGCGGCCTTCGTGGATGTCGCGGGCCTCGCGGGCGAAGGCGTCGCCGACGTAGTCGAAATTCTGTTCGACATGGGATCGGACCTCCCGGGCGGCCTGCATCATCATGGTCTGGAGGGCGGCGGGATCGGCAGACACCGCTGACTTGCGCGTGCCCGCGACGGCGGGGGCCATGATCTGTTTGCCGATATCGCGCGAGCCGCAGAAGGGACACTCGACCAGACCGCGCTCCGCCTGATCGTCATAGTCGGCGGAGGCGCTGAACCAGGCCTCGAAGCCGTGGTCATGCTCGCATTTCAGGGCATAGCGGATCATGCGGTCGGCAGGGCGAAGTCGCGGTCGTGGGTCAGCTGCGGCACGGCCTCCCGTGCCCGCGCCACGGCATCGAAATCCAGGAGGGCGAACAGCACGCCGGGCGCGTCGTCGTCCAGCCTGGCGACTACCTCGCCCCATGGGGCCACGACAGTGGAACGACCCCAGGTACGACGCCCGTCCTCATGCGCACCGGCCTGGGCCGGGGCCAGGACATAAGCCCCGCTTTCGATTGCGCGCGCGCGGAGCAGCGTCTCCCAGTGCGCCTCACCGGTCGGCACGGTGAAGGCCGCGGGCACGGCAATCATCGACGCTCCCGCCTTGGCCAGCGCACGGTGCAGATGACCGAAACGCACGTCGTAGCAGATGGTCAGCCCCAGCTTGCCCCAGGGCGTGTCGGCCACAACGGCGGCATCGCCCGGCCGGATCGACGCACTTTCGCGCCAACGCTCGCCGGTGGGCAGATCGACATCATAGACGTGCAGTTTGTCGTATGTGCTGACCACAACGCCGGTGTCATCGATCAGGATCGAGCGGTTGGCCGCCCTGTCGTCGCCCTCGTGCCCGGATTTGACGATGGCCGAACCGATCAGCAGCCAGACCTTCAGCTCCCGCGCCAGATCGCGCAGTCCCTGCACGACCAGATCTGCGTCGGCATCGGCCAGAACGGCGTCACGTGCGGCGCGGTCTCTGATCAGGAAGTTGGTCGCCTCGGGTGTCAGGATCAGCTGAGCGCCGCCTGCCGCCGCTTGCCGGATCAGGGGCAAGACGTGGTCCAGCGCAGCCTGCGGCGTCGCGGGCGTCCGGGTCTGAATCAGGGCGATGTTCAGGCTGCTCATCGCGAGGTGTCAGGCCGCCAGCAGCGGATCGAGACCGCCGCGCGCATCGAGCGCATGCAGATCGTCGGAGCCGCCGATGTGTTTCTCGCCCACAAACACCTGCGGGAAGGTCATGCGCCCGCCCGAACGCTGAATCATTTCCTGCTTCTTCTCCGGATCGTTGGAGGCGACGATCTCGGTGAAGTCCACGCCCTTCTTGTCCAGCAAGGCCTTGGCCGCCGTGCAGTAGGGGCAGCCGGGTTTTGTGTAGATGACGACGTCAGCCAAGGCGGTTCTCCGAATGTTGGGGTCTGATCCTAACCGCAGTCGCGGCTGGTGGTTGCCCCCTATGTAGGCAATTCCCTAGCAGTTCGCACCCTCGCGATCACCGCCAGATCGACAGCGCGTGCCCCGCCCTGCAGAAGCGCCCGCGCGCACGCCTCTGCGGTCGCTCCGGTGGTCAGCACGTCGTCGATCAGCAGGATGCGCCGCCCCTTGATGCGACGTCGCCCCGCCTCGGTGACGGCAAAGGCCGTCTTCACGTTCAGCCGACGCCCACGCAGCGACTTGCCGCCCTGGCTTGTCGTATGGGTCTGGCGCACCAGAGCGTCAGGCAGGTAGTCCAGCCCGCTGGACGCCGCCAGTGGACGGGCGATCTCTGCGGCCTGGTTGAAGCGACGCGATATCAGACGCAAGGGATGCAGCGGCACCGGCACGACCGCATCCGCCTCAGTCAGCAGGGGCGCGGCCGCCCGACTGATCCAGCGCGCGAACAGGGGCGCAAAAGGCTGATGATCGCCATGCTTGAACTTCAGCACCAGGCCACGCGACGCCTCGTCATAGACACAGGCCGCACGCGCGCGGGCGAAGGCATAGGGCTGGGCCAGGCACGCCGCGCACCGGCTGGCGGCGAAAGCCCCACCATCGGCCTCGAACGCCGCACCGCAGCCGTCGCAGACCGGGTCTTCCAGAAACACGACCCGGCTCCAGGCGTCCGGCGTCAGCCCTGCGGAGGCCGTGGCCTCGGGACTGTCGTGCGCCAGCGAGGGCAGCAGCAGGTCCGCCAGGCCTCGCCCCATACGCCGTCCGAACAGCCCGACAGGCCCCGCACCTTTCAATCGCGCGCGCCAGCCCCCATCCTGAAGGTTCATGAACGCCTCCTCCGGTCCCCCCGCCATCTTCGACGCCCGTCGTCGTGCCGCCCGCCTGGCCCGCAGCGAACGCCTGTTCGCCGGGGCCGACTTCCTGCATGACCGCGCCGCCGAGAATGCGGTTCATAGCTTGGACGTCATCCTGCGCGACTTTCCGGACGCCGTCGACCTGTCGGCCCACCCGGAGCCTTTTGCGCGGCAACTGGCGGACAGCGTGGCGGCAACCAGGGTCGGGAACGTATTGTCGGTCGGCGATCCAGCGGCGCGCACGGCACCGGGGGCGCAGCCTCTACCTTTGGCCGATCAATCGCAGGACCTGATCGTCTCTTTGATGAGCCTGCACTGGGCCAACGATCTGCCCGGTGCCCTGACGCAGATCCGCCGCGCCCTAAGGCCGGACGGCCTGTTCCTGGGAACCCTGTTGGGAGCAGGCACTCTGAAGGAGTTACGAGGAGCTCTGACCCAAGCCGAACTGGAGGTGAGTGGCGGAGCCCAGGCGCGGGTGTCCCCCTTTGCCGACGGGTTCGACGGGGCTGCCCTGTTGCAGCGGGCTGGATTTGCACTGCCCGTCAGCGATGTTGACCGGGTGGTGGTGCGCTATCCCGACCTGCTGGCCCTGGTGCGAGACCTGCGGGCCATGGGTGAAACCAATGTGTTGACAGGCCACGTCAGACCGCTGACCCGCAAGATTTTGACGCGTACAGCGGAGCTATATGCGGAACGACACGCCGAGGCCGACGGGCGCATACCCGCCACCTTTGAGATCATCCACCTCGCCGGATGGGCCCCCCATGAAAGCCAGCAGAAGCCGCTGGCGCGAGGGTCAGCGAAAATGAGGCTGGCGGATGCACTCGGTGTTCAGGAGCAGACCGGCGAAGGCTGAGTAAGACTCAGCCGCCTGCGATAGCGGCGCTGATTTTGTTAAGCGCGGCGTTGAACATATTGGTGCTGGCTCCGCCAAAGGCGGTAATCGCGCCAAGCGCTACCAGAAAGACGAGAGAGGCAATAAGGCCGTACTCGATCGCGGTGGCGCCGCTGTCATCAACTATGAAGCGCGAAATCAGGCGTCGCATTCGGCCCCCTTTCGCGGCGGCGAGGTCAAAGCAGATCGCGCAACCAGGCGACCAGGGGTTCATCCGCCGGGGGCATGGGATAGTCCCGGAGCTGATCCGGTTTCACCCACTTCAGTGCCGCATGCTCGCGCCGTTGCACCGTGCCCGACCAGCGCCGGAGCAGATACAGTGGCATCAACAGGTGAAAGGATTCGTAAGCGTGACTGGTAAACACGAAGGGGGCCAGGCAGGCGGCATTGACGTCGATGCCCAGTTCCTCGTGCAGCTCGCGGATAAGCGCCTGCTCGGGCCGCTCGCCCGACTCGATCTTGCCGCCGGGAAATTCCCATAGGCCTGCCAGCGCCTTGCCCTCGGGCCTTTGCGCGATCAGCACGCGTCCGTCGGCATCGATAAGGGCCGCTGCCACGACCAGAACGGTGGGGAGGGTGCCGGTCACGAACGATAATCGCCGTTGATCTCGATGTAGCGCTTGGTCAGGTCGCAGGTCCACACGGTGGCAGAGGCGCGGCCCGAGCCGACATCGACCGTGATGTCGATCTCCGACTGTTTCATATAGGCGCTCATCTTCGCCTCGTCATAGGTCGGCGATGGCGCTCCATCGATGGCCGCCTGGTGCGGACCGAAGCGTATAGCCAGGCGGTCGCGGTCCACCGGTTCCTCGGTCTTGCCGACGGCCATGACCACGCGGCCCCAGTTGGCGTCCTCGCCGGCGATGGCGGTCTTGACCAGCGGGCTGTCG
The DNA here is from genome assembly GCF_058725425.1 of Brevundimonas sp. DW-iso22. Classification (NCBI taxonomy): domain Bacteria; kingdom Pseudomonadati; phylum Pseudomonadota; class Alphaproteobacteria; order Caulobacterales; family Caulobacteraceae; genus Brevundimonas; species Brevundimonas sp. DW-iso22. Next base: position 222,734 of record NZ_JBZXEB010000007.1, read on the forward strand.
GCGATCGACTTGGCCAGTTTACGGGCCGAGGCGGGACTGGCGGCCCCGTCCACTGTGACTTTTACGAACTTGGTCGCCCCTTCCCCATCCCGGACGAGCTGATGCGCCAGGTCCAGCATGACCTTGTCCAGCGCGGCGGAGAACGCCTTCAGCCGCCGGTCGCCGACCCGGCCGATGCGCGGCGCACCGCTGGCTCCGGTGGCGAACAGCAGGCAGGTGTCATTGGTCGACGTATCGCCGTCCACGGTCACAGAGTTGAAGGTGGTTCGCACATGCAGACCCAGCAGGGCCCGCAGCACGCTTGGGTGGATGTCGGCATCGGTGACGATGAAGGCCAGCATTGTGGCCATGTCGGGCGCGATCATGCCCGAACCCTTGGCGATGCCGGCGATCCGGACCGTGTGTCCTTCGATCTGGCACTCTGCGAACGACCCCTTGGGGAAGGTGTCTGTGGTCATGATGCCCAGACCGGCTTTTGCCCAACCATCGGCATCCAGACCGGCCTCAATGTCATGCATCCGGGCCGCGATCTTCTTGTCGTCCAGCAGGACACCGATCACGCCCGTGGAGGCCAGCATCACGTCACGCTGGCGACAGCCGAACCGTTTGGCGACCTCTGACGCCGTGCGCCGTGCCGCATCGGCTCCGGCCTTGCCCGTGAAGGCGTTTGCGCAGCCCGCATTGACCACCAGCGCCCGCACATCCTTGCCGCCCTCGTCAGCATCAAGATGTCGCTTGCACCAGTCCACGGGGGCTGCACCGATCTTGTGGCGCGTAAAGACGCCCGCACAGCTCGTGCCCCGCGCGAAGGAAAAGACGACCAGATCGTCTCGTTCATGCTTGTAGAAGCCCGCCCTCGCCGTGGCGATCTCGACCCCGCCGATCGGCGGAATGGCGGGAAACGGCACGGCCAGCGGCGATATCTCCAGCCCGGGCTTTCCGGGCACGGCAACAGTGGCAGGCGACGTCGAGACAGCAGGCTTGCCCGCGCGTTTCAGCGCCGTGGCCAGCGGGTCCAGCGCCTTTTCGATGGCGTGCTCGATCTTCTGTCCCGTGGAACGGCCGGTCGTGGGAGTCTTGCTCATGGGGCAGGGGTCGCGGGCGCTTGAGTAGGGGCAGGAGACCCCGCCGCTGATTCGTCCAGCAGGCGCTCGATCTTCGCCCGACCTCGCAGGGTTTCCAACTGCTGGCGGATACCTTCGTACGTTAGGTAGCGGACAATTTGGGGCCGCGCCTGTTCCAGCGTCGGCGGGGTTTCGCGGCGCCGGTCCTCGACACGCAGGACGGCCCATCCCGCCTCGGTCTGGACGGGGCCGATGGTAGACCCTGCCGGTTGATCGCGCAGGGCGTCGGCATAGGCCTGGGGCAGGACATCCAGCGTGCGATAGCCCAGGTCACCCCCCGAAAAGCGCGTGGCGTCATCGATCGAACTTTGTGCCGCCACGGCCTCGAACGCAGCACCTTGGGCCAGGACGCCGATCACGGCCGCGGCCTCCTCGCGCGTACGACTGAGGATTAAGCGGACCCTCACCTCGTCGGTCGTCTGGGCCTGACGGACCTGGTCGCGGTAAAGTTCCTGGATTCTGGCCTCGCTAACCTGGCCGGCAACCTGCTCCTCGATCAGGACGTCGCCCAGAATGCGCTCGCGCGTCGCCACGAGTCGGCGCTGGACCAGGGCGTCATCGTCGAGCCCGCGCCGCTCGGCCTCGGCGGCTAGAAGTTTTCGGTCGATGACCTCGTCCAGCACGCGGCGGAACAGGTCTGAGTTGGTATCCAGGGGCTCAGCCTCGCCGATCAGCCCCTGGGCCACGGCTTCGCGTTTGACGTCAGAGGCCCAGACCGTCTCGTCCTGAACCCTGGCCACGGCGCGATCGTCGGCTTCCGGCGGGCGGTCATTACCGCCGCCACGTCCACAGGCTGAAAGTGCCAGGACGAGGGCCAGAAGAACCGGCGCGACAGTCATCACGGGGGGGCGAAAAGGCTGCATGAAGGCAGGCTCCGTCACAGGGCGGCAAAGGCCCTCGCGTTGACAGGGATAAGGTCGGTGCTTAAGTCCCGCCTGCGCCCAAGTCGAGGGGTTTCATCGTCCGCGCGGCCCCATGCAGCGCGCCCTGTTTCAGGTGCGACGGGCCGCCGCCGAAGAAGCCGCCGTCTCGGCGTCAGACCTTCGCCGCTCCTTCGGGACCGTTCCAGTACCAGAGCCCTACCCGCTCGCCCGCCTTCGGATCATTCATGCTCGGCATCGCCAAGAAGTTTTTCGGCTCCTCCAACGACCGCAAGGTCAAGGAATTCATGGGGCGGGTGCAGAAGATCAATGCACTCGAGGACAAGTTCGCCGCCCTGTCGGACGACGAACTGCGCATGATGACCGACGCTTTCCGCGATCGTCTGGCTGGCGGCGAAACGGTCGACAAGATCATGAACGAAGCCTTCGCCGTCGCGCGTGAGGCCTCCAAACGGGTGCTGGGCCAGCGCCAGTATGACGTGCAGCTGACCGGCGGCATGATCCTGCACGACGGCGGCATCGCCGAGATGCGGACTGGCGAAGGCAAGACCCTGGTCGCCATCGCGCCTGCCTATCTGAATGCCCTGAGCGGCAAGGGCGTCCACGTTATCACCGTCAACGACTATCTGGCCCGCCGCGACGCCGAATGGATGGGACGGGTCTATCGCTTCCTGGGCATGGAGGTCGGTGTGATCGTCAACGGCCTGTCCTCGGGCCAGCGCCAGGCCGCCTATGCCGCTGACATCACCTACGGCACCAACAATGAGTTCGGCTTCGACTATCTGCGCGACAACCTGGTCTATGACCGGCACGAGATGGTGCAGCGCCCGCACCATTTCGCCATCGTCGACGAAGTCGACTCCATCCTGATCGACGAGGCGCGCACGCCTCTGATCATCTCGGGCCCGACCGAGGATCGTTCGGACCTGTATCTGATCGTGGACGGCATCATCAAGGAGATGATCCAAGACAAGACCATCTATGACCTGGACGAAAAGCAGCGCCAGGTCCTGCTGACCGAGGAAGGCTCCGAAAAGGTCGAGCAGATCATGGAAGAGCGCGGTCTGTTCGCCGAGGACACGACCGGTCTGTACGACGCCGCCAACATCACCCTGGTGCACCACATCAACCAGGCACTGCGGGCCAACACGCTGTATCAGCGCGACAAGGACTATATCATCAAGGCCGGCGAGGTCGTGCTGATCGACGAATTCACGGGCCGGATGATGAGCGGCCGCCGCCTGTCCGAGGGCCTGCACCAAGCCATCGAGGCCAAGGAAGGCGTCAAGATCCAGCCTGAGAACCAGACCCTGGCCTCGGTCACGATCCAGAACTATTTCCGCCTGTACGAAAAGCTGTCGGGCATGACCGGCACCGCCGCGACCGAGGCTCAGGAATTCCTCGACATCTACAAGATGGACGTTCTGGAGGTTCCGACCAACCGTCCCGTCAAGCGGATCGACCACGACGACGAAATCTTCCGCACCGAGGCCGAGAAGAACCAGGCCATCGCCAATCTGATCGCCGAATGCCACGTCAAGGGCCAGCCGATCCTGGTCGGCACCGTCTCGATCGAGAAGTCCGAGACGTTGTCGGAACTGCTGAAGACCCACAGCTACGAAGTCCAGATCAAGACGCTGAAGCCCCAGCACCAGCATCTGCAGACCGAGGCGATCAGTGACGATCCCAAGGTGCGTGCCGCTGCCAAGAAGGCCTATCATGCGCTGAAGGACGAAGATTTCGACATCGAGATCAAGTCCGGCACCGGCATTCCGCACAGCGTGCTGAACGCCCGCCAGCACGAGCAGGAAGCCTTCATCGTCGCCGATGCGGGTCTGCCGGGCGTGGTGACCATCGCCACAAACATGGCTGGTCGCGGCACCGACATTCAGCTGGGCGGCAACCTGGAAATGAAACTGCAGAAGTGGCGTCAGGACCAGCGGAACCTGGCCATCGAGGTCACGCCCGAGGACGAGGCGGCCATGGAGGCCCAGTTCAAGGCCGAGATCGCGGTCCAGAGGGAGAAGTCGCTGGCGGCCGGTGGCCTGTTCGTCCTGGGCACCGAGCGTCACGAAAGCCGCCGTATCGACAACCAGCTGCGCGGCCGGACGGGTCGTCAGGGCGACCCCGGCGTGTCCAAATTCTTCCTGTCCTGCGAGGACGACCTGCTGCGCATCTTTGCCGGCGATCGTCTGGACTCGATCATGCGCAGCTTCGGTGTGGCCGAGGGCGAGGCGATCTCGCACCCCTGGCTGAACCGTGCCGTCGAGACCGCTCAGAAGCGCGTCGAAACCCGCAACTACGACATCCGCAAGAACCTGCTGAAATACGACGACGTCGTGAACGACCAGCGCAAGGCGGTCTTCGAGCAACGTCAGGAATTTATGGACTCCACCGACCTGTCCGAACTGGTCAATGAGTTCCGCGCCGACGTCATCTCCGACCTGGTCGAAAGGCACATGCCGCCCAAGGCCTATGCCGAGCAGTGGGATATCGACGGGCTGGACGAGAAGGTGAAGTCGACTCTCGGTCTGGACCTGCCGCTGCACGACTGGGCCGCAGAGGAAGGCGTCTCCAACGAGGAGATCGAGGAGCGGATCGTCGCCGCCACCGATGCCCGTGCCGCCGAACGTCTGGAAATGCTGGGCGCCGATCAGACGCGCGGGCTGGAGCGCCAGTTCCTGCTGCAACAGATCGACATGGCCTGGCGCGAGCACCTGGTTCACCTGGACCACCTGCGCGGCGTCATCGGCCTGCGCGGCTATGGCCAGCGCGATCCGCTGAACGAGTACAAGACCGAGGCCTTCAACCTGTTCGAGACGCTGCTGTACGAGCTGCGCCACAACGTCACCCGCTGGCTGATGACGGTCGAGTTCCGCTTCCAGGAAGCGCCCCCGCCCATGGACATGCCCGAGTTTCAGGAAATCCACCTGAATCCCGGCACGGGCGAGAACGAAATGAATCACCCCTCGGCCCAGAACCCGGAAGGCCAGCTGACCGGCGACGACCGTTCACGCCTGCCGGTCGATCTGCTGGCCGCAGGCTGGGAGCGCACGCCGCGAAATGCCGACTGTCCGTGTGGATCGGGACGCAAGTTCAAGCATTGCCACGGTAGCTTGATCTAGGGCGCTAACGCTTGCCGCGCGGCGGCTCGCTTCCAGAGCGCGTTATCGTGCGTTCTGCCGGTGACGTGAACGACGGAGAGACTGATGGCCGGTGCGCGTAAAGACCTTTTCTCCCGCGCCCTGTCGCTGGACCCCGATCGGCTGCACTTCGCGGCGCATAGCCACCACCTGTGGCCAGACGCCAGTTTCGATGGGCAAGTACGGGCCTGGGTCGAGGCCAATCAGTTTGCGGACCGCAAGTGGGATCTGGTGTTCGGCGATGTGGTGCCGGAGGCGCAGAAACATGTGGCGGCCGAACTGAACCTGCCGTCGCCGGACACAGTGGTGTTCGCGTCCAACACCCATGACTTCCTGCTGCGGATCATCTCAGGTCTCGAGCGCAAGCCGATCCGGATCCTGTCCACCGACGGCGAATTCCATGCCTTTCGTCGCCAGGCCGAGCGCTGGGAAGAGGCGGGTCAGGCCGTGGTCACGCGGGTGCCACTCGAGCCATTCGAAACGTTCGACGAGCGGTTCGTGGAGGCCGCGCGCGGCGGTGGTTTCGACCTGATCGTGATCAGCCAGATCTTCTTCAAGACCGGCCAGGGCTTCAACCGGCTGGAGGATCTGGCGGCTCTGGCCGATCCGGCGGGGCCATGGGTGGTCGTGGACGGCTATCACGGCTTCATGGCCACACCGACCGATCTCTCGGCAGTGGCGGACAAGGTGTTCTACGTCACCGGCGGCTATAAATACGCGATGTCGGGCGAGGGGGCGGGCATGCTCCATGCGCCCGACGGCTACTGCATGCGCCCCGTATCCACCGGCTGGTTCGCCGAGTTCGGCAATCTGATGGGGCCGCCGGACGGCGTTCAGTACCGGGCCGATGCGGGCCGGTTCTGGGGGGCGACGATGGATTCCACCCCCCTGTACCGCTTCAACGGTGTACGCCAGATGCTGGACGAGGCCGGGCTGACAACCGCCGATATCGCCGCCCATGCCCACGGCCTGATGCGCACCTTCCAGCAGGCGATCGAGGGCGGTCAGGTCGGCCGTCTCGCCGATGCGGAAATCCTGAACCCGATGACGAATGACGCCAACCGCGCGCGGTTCCTGGCTCTGCGCCACCCCAAGGCCCTGGCCTGGCGGGCGCGGCTGCTTGAGGCCAATGTGGTCACCGACGTACGGGACGACACCATCCGCTTCGGCTTCGGCCTGTATCAGGACGAGCCCGATCTGGAGCGTCTGATCGAGACCTGCGACCGGGTGCTCTGAGTCACCGTCAGAAGAAGGTCGTGTCTTCCTGCTGCTGCGGCTGAGGTGTCGTGCGCGGCCGGGGGGCTTGCGTCGGGCGTTGCGCTGGGCGAGCCGACGGATTTCCGGAACCGGAAGCGTTCGGCGCGGGAGCCGTCCCCGCCTGCGGCAGGGGCTGGCCCTCAACGCGGCCCGGGGTCGGCACAGGCGGCGCGGTCAGATCGGGATAGGGCAAAGCCTGTGTGCCCGCGGGCGGCGGGATGGCGGTGCCACCTTCATCATAGGGTACGGCCTCGGCTGTCTGGCCCCCGTCCGTGGCCACCCCGTCCGGTGCGCCCAGATCGTCGCGGATGTAGGCCCATGAGCGGGCATCGGTGCAGGCGCAGGCCTTCAGAAACCCCTGCCGGTCGCGCCAAAGAATGACGGGATAACCTTCCCGCACACCGTTCGGCTCCAGCAGTTCGCCAAGGCGGCGGGCGAAGTCACGACCACCGGCGACGATGGCCGTACGGGTCAGATCGCCGTCGGCAGGGGCCAGGCCCGGTGCGGTCCAGTTGGCCACCGGTGTGTCCGTCCAGCGGCGATACAAGGTCCAGTCGCGGGTCAGCCAGAGCTCTGCGACTGTGGCGCGTTCGGCAGCCGTAGACTGGGCCAGGCCCTCGAGGTCTGGCCGGGCGAACATCACCACACGCATCTCGGCCCCCGCCGTGCGCAGCTTGGGCCCCTCCTCGCGCTGGAACCGCATCAGGGCGTCGCTGTCGCGATGGCCGACGACATAGACTGGGGAGCCCGTCACATCGCCCGCCGAGACCCAGGGCGCGTCGTCTAGCAGACGCTGGATCTCGGCCTGATTCTGGCTGACCGTCACCGGCTGGAACCGCGCGAAATAGTTCCACCAGCCCCAGTAGCCCGCCCCGGCCAGTGCCAGGCCGACGATGATCAGAAGGGTGGTCCAGACCAGAAAACGACGCATGCGACAGGGCACTCCAGCTTGGCGGTATAGCTTAGTCTAACGCCCGTTTCCCGAAAGTGCTGCACCGAACGTCGCCCAGGGGAAAATCACCCCATGGTCGGGATGACGAAGCTGCTATCCGCATGCTCCAGCTCGGAATCCGGCCAGCGGGCCGTGACGGTCTTGACCTTGGTCCAGAACTTCACGCCTTCCATGCCATGCTGGTTGGTGTCGCCGAAGGCCGAGCGCTTCCAGCCGCCGAAGGTGTGGTAGGCGACCGGCACCGGGATCGGAACGTTGATCCCGACCATGCCGACATTGACCCGGGCGGCGAAGTCGCGGGCGGCCCGGCCGTTCTGGGTGAAGATTGCGACGCCGTTGCCGTACTGGTGCTTCGACGGCAACGACAGGGCCTCCTCGAAACTGGCGGCGCGGACGATCTGCAGCACGGGGCCGAAGATCTCTTCCTTGTAGGACTCCATCTCGGGCGTGACGTGGTCGAACAGCGACGGGCCGATGAAATAGCCCTTCTCGTGCCCCTGCAGGCTGAAGCCGCGACCGTCGACGACCAGTTCGGCCCCGTCCTTGACGCCCTGGTCAATCCAGCCCTCGACGCGCGCCTTGTGCTGGGCGGTGACCACCGGACCGTAGTGGGCCCCCGCGTCGGTCGAGACGCCGACCCGCATCGACGGGATCTCGGCCACCATCCGCTCGCGCAGTTCGTCGGCCGTCTTCTTTCCGACGGGAACGACGACCGGCAACGCCATGCAGCGCTCGCCGGCCGAGCCGTAGGCTGCGCCGGACAGGTCTTTGATAACTTGGTCCATATCGGCGTCGGGCAGGACGATGCCGTGGTTCTTCGCCCCGCCCATGGCCTGGACCCGCTTATGATTGGCGGCACCCGTCTGATAGACATAGTGTGCGATGTCGGACGAGCCGACGAAGCTGACGGCATGGACCAGCGGGTGCTCCAGGATGGCGTCCACCGCCGCCTTGTCGCCGTGGACGACGTTGAGCACGCCCGCGGGGGCTCCCGCCTCCATCATCAACTCGGCCAGACGCACCGGCACCGACGGATCGCGCTCGCTGGGTTTCAGGATGAAGGTGTTGCCCACCGCAATGGCCACGCCGAACATCCACATCGGGATCATGGCCGGGAAGTTGAACGGTGTGATGCCGGAGACCACGCCGAGAGGCTGGCGCATCGAATAGACGTCGATGCCGGGGCCTGCGCCCCAGGTGTATTCGCCCTTCAGCGCATGCGGAATGCCGCAGGCGAACTCGATGACTTCCAGCCCGCGCTGGATGTCCCCTTTCGAGTCGGCGACCACCTTGCCGTGCTCGGACGACAGCAGTTCGGCCAGCTCGGTCATGTTGGCTTCGACCAGCCGCTTGAACTCGAACATCACGCGCGCGCGGCGCTGGGGGTTGGTCGAGGACCAGCCCTCAAAGGCAGCCTGCGCCGACTGCACCGCACGGTCCATCTCGGCGACCGAGGCCAGCTGCACCCGTGCCTGGACCTCACCCGTATTTGGATTGAACACATCGGCGAAGCGGCCTGATGCGCCCGTAAAGCTGGCACCGTCGATGAAATGGTTGATGTCGCGCATGGTCGGACGTTCCCTGAAGAGCGGCTTGTTCTTGTTGGCGGCGGTTTAGCGGGTCGGGTGGGCGGACGCCAGCGGGGCCGTGCGCGTCAGATCATACCGCCGCGTCGAACAGGGCGTCGCGGGCCACGTCGGCCTGAAGCATGGGGAAGAAATGGGTGCCGCCCTGGACGGTTTGAACGGTGACGTTCGGGAGGCCGCGCGGCTGCTCCGGGACATGGCAGGTCGATCCGGCCTCCGCTTTCAGGATGCGAACCGGACCATCATAGTACTTGAGCGCGCGCCAAGGGTCGTGGCTCTGCGTCGCGTAGTTGGATGCTTCCCAATCCGGCGCACAGGCCAGCATAAAGCCGCCGTCTGTCTGGATCAGGCCGTCGGCCAGGTAGTCCGCCACCATCATCTCGGGCCAGCCGCGAAACGCCCCCCGTCCGGTGTAGGCCGTCATGGCCTGTTCCCGGCTGTCAAAGACAGCCCGACGCTTCAGGGCATTCTTCACAAGCGGAATTCTACCCGCCATCCGATCCAGCAGAGGCAGATGGAAGATCGCGACGGCCAGGCGGCTCCAGATTACAGGGTCGAACAGTACCAATTTCGAAACCCGCTCGGGACGTTCGGCTGCCGCCAGGATAGACGAGGTTGCCCCCATGGAATGCCCGGCCAGTATGACAGGCGGGCCCTCCAGCGCATCCAGCAACGCCACCAGGTCGTCACGGTGGTCGTTCCAGCTGCGTCGCCCTTGTGTCCGTGCCGGAAGAACTGACGCGCCATGGCCTCGAAGATCCGGCGACCAGAGCCTGAGCGAGCCCGACAGGGGGGCCAGCAAGCTGCGATAGGTCATGGCGTTAAAGCCATTGGCATGGACAAAGATCACATCGACAGGGCGTTTGGGGTCGCCGTAGTCCAGTACGGCCATGTCGCCCGCGCCCCATCGGTTATCAACCGGCAGGTTGAAGCGGCGGGGCGGGGAGAGCCGGATCGCGTCCATAGACGGCAGATAGGCCATACATAGGCGGGTTACCAGTGATCAGGTCAGGCGCAGGCGGAGCAGCGTCCGTGTGCCTCGATCGTCGTCCGCTCGATGACGTAGCCTGCCGAGGTCGCAGCTGCATCCAGCCCCTCGGCCAGCGTCGCAGAAACCTCCTGAGTCGCGCCGCAGCAATCGCAGATCAGGAAGGCGGCGGCATGATCGTCCGCTCCGGAGGTGCAAGCGACATAGGCGCTGATGGAGGCGATGCGGTGAACCAGCCCCTGGCGCTCCAGAAACTCCAGCGAGCGATAGACCGTGGGGGGCTTGGCCGGCGCCCCGTCCATGCCGAAACGGGCGATAAGGTCATAAGCCTTTACGGGTTCTCCGGCGCTGAGCAGCAACTCCAGCACGCGCGTGCGGGCGGCGGTCATCCGCTCGCCCTGAGCGGACAGTCGGCGATCGGCCTCGGTCAGCGCCCGGCCTACTGTTGCGGCGTCCGGTGGCCCGTCCTGATGTGCGTGATGACAGCTGTCGCCCATGGTCCACAGCTAGGGCTTCGTCGCTCTCGTCGCAACCGCAGCGACCTTCACCGTCGCGTTTGCCGCCGCCGCCGGTCTGGGTTAGACACCGGCCTTCCCTTTTCATTGCAGAGCCCGCATCGCGTCCATGACCGACACAACCTCGACTGCTTCCCTGACCGGCAATGTCCTGTTCTACAGCCAGCCTGAGCCCCTTTCGATCGAGGCCCACGGCACCCTGGGCGTCGATCCGGTTGATCGGCCTTATGATTTCGTGGCTCAGACCAATATCGTGCCGCTGACCGTGACCGAATTCGCGCCGGCCGCCCTGTCCTATCCGGTAATTTTCGTCGGTGACAACAAGCAACCGGTGGCCGTCATGGGTCTGCGCGATGGCGAGAACCTGTTCATCGACGATCAAGGCCAATTCCGTGGCGACGCCTACATCCCCGCCTATGTGCGCCGCTATCCCTTTGTCTTCGCCAATGACGACGCCCAGCAGCGCCTGGTGCTGTGCATCGACCGAAAGGCTCCCTTCGTGAAGGAGGGTGGTGCCCAGGCCCTGTTCGTGAACGGCCAGCCCGGCCCCTACGTCCAGCAGGCCCTGGAGTTCTGCAACAACTTCGAGACCGAGCGTCAGCGGACCGACAGCTTCGTCAAAATGCTGAACGATCTGGATTTGTTCGAAACGCGCGAGGCCAACTTCACGCCGAAAAATCCCGACGGTACGGCTGCCTCGGTTCAGAAAATCGCTGAGTATTTCGCGATCTCGGAAGATAAAATCAAAGCCCTGCCCGTCGAAAAGTTGGTCGAACTTCGTGACAATGGGGCGTTGGGCCAAATCTATGCCCATCTGATTTCTTTGCTGGGCTGGGACCGCCTGATCGTGATCGCATTCGACCGGATGGCACAACAGCAGAAGGCAGCAGGCAACGCCTGAAGCAGGTGATCTTGGTCAGGTTGGGGGTGGAAGTGTTCAAGGCTAATTGCTTCTTCCACCCCTAACGCCGGCACCAATCCTTATCTGCGCACGAACACGGCCCGCGTCAGGCACGAGAAGGCCAGTCGGCCGGCTTCGTCCAGCAGGTCGTGGGACGCAATGACGATGCCCTTGTCGTCGCCGACGGGGTCCTTGCCCATCACCGTCATCCGGCCGCGCATCAGTTCGCCCGGTGGGGGATTGCGCAGGAAACGCAGGCCGTCGACGGCCAGCACCTTGGACTGGGCCCAAGTGCCGGACTTTTCAGCGAACAGCCTACTCCACAGGGCATAGATCATGGCGTCGGGCGCGCCATAGCCGGCATCCCAGCCGGGCGCGAAACGCTCGACGAAGACGCCCAGCGCGGCCTCATCCACCATGCAGGCCCCCAGAGGGATAACTTCCCCGACGCCGATGTCCTCGAAATGAATATGGAGCGGTTCGCTCATGCGATCTGCCTCAGCCCGCGGGTTCTTCAGAGACCCGGACCAGCAGCTTGCCGTCGTGGTCGCCAGTGAACAGTCGGTTCAGGCTGTCCAGTGCACCATCAAGCCCATCGTCGACGTGAACCTTCCACTTGACCTGCCCGCTCGCCAGCCAAGGTCCCATCTCTTCGATCATCTCCTTGGCGCGATGGGCGTAGTCCAGCACCAGGAATCCCTGAACGTTCAGCCGGTGGGTGATGATGCGCGAGAAGTTGGGCGACGGCGGCATCTTTGTCGCATTGTAGGCCGAGATCAGGCCGCACACCGCCATCCGGCCGTGAGTCTTCAGACGGTTGAAGACGGCGATCATGATGTCGCCGCCGACGTTCTCGAAATTCAGGTCGATGCCGTCCGGCGCCAGACGATCCAGGGCCTCCCCGACATCCTCGCTCTTGTAGTCGATGGCAGCGTCGAAACCGAGTTCACCGGTCAGCCAGTGGCATTTCTCGGCCCCGCCCGCGATACCGATGACGCGGCAACCCCGGGCCTTGGCGATTTGTCCGGCGATGGAACCGACCGCGCCGGCTGCGGCCGAGATGACCAGAGTTTCGCCCGCCTTGGCCTTCAGGACATCTGTCACCCCGAAATAGGCGGTCATACCGGTCATGCCGAGCACGCTCATGTTCGCGGTGAGGGGCATGCCCGGCGCACGGTGTATCCGCGACACTGCGCTGTCAGGAATGGCGGCATAGTTGGACCAGCCGCCCGCAGCGGTAGAGACGATGTCGCCTTCCTTGTATCGCTCGGACCGGCTTTCTTCGACCACACCCAAGGTCAAGCCGCGCATCACTCCGCCAAGAGGCACGGCGGGCAGGTAGCCCTCGGCATCGTTCATCCAGGTGCGGTTGGTGGGGTCCAGAGAGAGATACACGGTACGAACCAGGACCTCGCCGTCCTGTGGCGTCGGTACCTCGCCGTCGACCAATTCTAGGTCACGGGGCTGGATCAAGCCTTTGGGGCGCTGGCGCAGGACCCACTGACGATTGATGCGAGCCATATCGGTCTCCTCAGGTTTTCTTTCGAGACGCGCATAGTGGTCAAGCGGGCGGCAGTGTCCAGTCGGTCTGGCGGCACAGGCAAAGAAACGGCGGTTCCGACATCGGAACCGCCGTGTGAGGTGGCATCATCGAGAATGAGCGCGAAGACGACAGACTGACTAGCGCCAGTCTCAAGTCGGGGGGGCGTCGTCGCCTTCGCATGACGTGAACGGACCTCGCAGACTCCGGTTCCGTGAAATGCAAACTTTCCATTTGAAAGTGACGGGGAGAAGACGGCCGGAACAGGGCCGCCCCCGCAGCGTTCCAAGGATGAAACCTACACTCAAGCTACAGGATTAATTGAGATGACCGACCCCTCACCGCACGACAAGGCTGCCGATGCCGTCCACGAGGGGCGTCCGGTTAATGCAAAATACGTCCGTGGCGGGCGTCCAGGGGGACGCATACTCGTTCTTCTGGTCATCTCCACGGCCGCGGTGGCAATACTTTTGCTGGGTATGTGGTTCGTAAGCCAGGGCGGCTTTGCCAATACCAACGCCAACGTCGGCGGACAGGCCGTAGATTCACAGGCCTTCGACGGTGACTCGGTCACGCCCCCAGCAGCCGATGCGCCCACTACCTCGACGGGGGAGCCGACGGCACCAGGCACGGGTGACGCACCCAATGTGAACGCCCCGACGACATCGGCTGAGCCATCCCGCTAACGGGACGTTGTTCATACGCAATAAGGGCCCGGTCGGCGACCGGGCCCTCTTTCTAGGCGCTGAAGTGCAGGCCCGCAGCAGGCGTCAGGCGGCCTGTTTCTGGCGCGAAGGGTGGAAAAACAGCGCCTGGCTGATCGCCGCCTTTACAGTTTCCGGCTGGAAAGGCTTGGTGATCAGGAAAGTCGGCTCGGGCCGCTCTCCCGTCAGCAGGCGTTCCGGGAAGGCGGTGATGAAGATCACCGGCACATCAAAGCGCTTCAGGATATCCTTGACCGCATCAATTCCCGACGACCCGTCGGCCAGCTGGATATCGGCCAGGACCAGACCCGGGCGATGACGGGCGACGGCATCCACGGCCTCATCATGGGTGGTGGCCGTGGCGGTGACACGGTGTCCAAGCTCGGTGACCAGGCTTTCAATATCGGCCGAGATGATGGCCTCGTCCTCGATGATCAGGACGTCGGTCGCCAGTTCGGCATCGATATCGGACTGGGCCTCGGCGATCAGGCGCTCGACCTGATGAGCGTCGGCATCCAGGATTTGCGCGGCCTCCGAAGGAGTGAACCCCTCCAGTGCCGTCAGCAGAAACGCTTGGCGCGATCGAGGCGATATTCTCATCAACCGGGTCGAGGCGTCGCCGTCGTCCATGCCGCTGCGGTCTTCCAGCTGCGCTCCGGTGGTCGTCCAGATTGTGTGGAAGACGTGATACAGTGCAACACGGGGCGTCATATCGGTCGACAGCTGGCGCTCGCCTGCGGCCAGGGCTTCCAGCGCGACGCGGACATAGTTGTCGCCGGTCGTCTGATCACCCGTGAGGGCGCGCGCATAGCGCCGGACATAGGGAAGGTGTGGCGCAAGGCGGGCCAGAAGGCTCATGTAGTATAGTCCCCGACAGGAAGTAGGCCCCTGACAATGAGGCCTTCGCAAGCCGCGTCAACGTGCCAATCGGGCAACGGTTCCCGCTCGGCACCGCAAGCTTGAGCATTAAACCTGTGTCATCTAGGAACCGCCCCCGGTGTGCGGCGTTCCGGGCCGACAACAGAGTCCAGGCGGCGACCGAATCTTGATGACAAACGATACCAATCCATCCGGCAAGTCCGACACCGCCAAGGGGCCAGGGCTTGAAGAGGCGCGCCTTCGACAACAGGCCATTGGCGTCAAGTTGCGCCATCTGTTCGACGATGTGGTCAACGAGCCTGTGCCTGACGAGTTCCTGGACATCCTGCGCCGCGCCGACGAGCGCGGGAGTGACAAGGCGTGAGCGCCCACAAACCTGCGCCGCCCAAGCCTGATTCTGCTGACGATGGTGCCTTCAAACGCGAACTGGTCACGCTGATTCCGCACCTGCGCGCCTTCGCGCGGACGCTGACGGGGGATCCGACGGCCGCCGACGATCTGGCACAGGATGCCATGATGAAGGCCTGGGATGCGCGCGCCAGCTATCAGTTGGGCACCAACATGAAGGCCTGGACCTTCATGATCCTGCGCAACCAGTTCTACTCGGAAAAGCGTCGGTCGTGGCGTCAGTCTCAGCTCGACCAGGAAGCCGCAGAGCGCACCCTTGTCGCCGTGGACGATCCGGAATCCCCCCTGGCGCTGGACGAGCTGCGTCAGGCGCTGAACACCCTGCCCGAAGAACAGCGTGAAGCGCTGATCCTGGTCGGTGCCGGTGGCTTTGCCTATGAAGAAGCCGCCGAAATCTGCCAGTGCGCCGTCGGCACGGTAAAAAGCCGGGTCTCTCGCGCCCGCAAGGCTTTGCTGGCCACACTGGAAGCCGGGGCCTATGGCCGTGACGGACGGGCCGCTGGCGATGCCATGCGCTCCATTCTGGCGGCTGCCGATCGCCTGAGCGGCACCCCGGATCGATAGGGTGGCAAGGCTGGCCAGGGCGTTTGGACGGCGGCGCGGATCGCGCCTGCACGGCATCCGCTTTCGCCTGGGTCTGGCCATGGCCGTGGCCCTGCTGCCGATTCTCGTGCTCGGTGCCTTCCAGGCCAACCGGGCCTTCGAGGCCCAGGACGCAGATCAGCGCGCGGATCTGCAACTGGCCGTCGAGCGTACTTCGGCTACTGCAAAGGCGCGGCTGGATAGCACCAGCGTGCTCCTCCAGGCCCTGCGCCCAGAGGCGCTGGAGCTGTTCTGCCGTCCTCGCCTGACCTCTCTGGTTCAGCGTCTGGAAGACATTGACGGTCTGGCTCGTCTCAGCGCGACGGGCCAGACGACCTGCGCGTCGCAGAACCTTTCGGAGCCCCTGCCTGCATGGCTGTCGCAGGCCGCAACCACCGAGTGGTTTCGACGCCTGCGGGCGGGTGAGGACACCATCCTGACCCGTGCCCCCGACGTTGCTGGCGCACCCCCCAGTCTGATCGTCGCCATCCGGCTGGAGCGGCCGATGGGGTCTTTCAACGGGGTGATGCTCGCCGTCGTACCCCTGTCGAGACTGCAGCCAGACATCAATGACCCGGCTCTCCCTGAGGGCTCCCAGGCGGCCCTGACTGATGCGAGCGGAAGACTTCTGACCGTCACCGACCGCGACGCCTTCCTGCTGCGCAACGGCTCGGCCTTGGACGGCTGGGTTGAGCAAGTGGGGGACACGCGATCGACCATCTTCGAAGGCCAAGACACGCTTGGCCGCAACCGCGTCTATGCCGGCACCGCCGTGGCGGGCCGCGATCTCTATGCGCTTCTGTCAGCCCCCTCGCCCGACCTGCTGTCCTGGGCCCGGCTGAATCCGCTGGGGGCCTTCTTCGCGCCGGTGCTGGCCTGGCTTCTGGCGCTGATGTCCGTGACCTGGGTCAGCGAGCGGATCGTGGTCCGCTGGCTGGTCTATCTGGAGCGGATCGCGGCCCTCTATGCCAAGGGCAAGTTCAGCGTCCGGCCGACACAGGCCGTGCATGCCCCCGCCGAAATCCGCAACCTGGCCAGCACGCTGAACGATCTGGCCGACACGATTTCTGCCCGCAACCAGAGCCTTACCGCCTCGCTGGAGGAGAAGGATGCGTTGATGCGCGAGATCCACCACCGGGTGAAGAACAATCTGCAGATCATCTCGTCCCTGCTGTCGATGCAGCAGCGAGCCCTGACCGACGCCCCGGCCAAGGCCGCGGTCGGCGACACCCGCCAGAGGATCGCGGCGCTCGCGCTGATCTATCGCACCCTCTACCAGAGCGACGACCTGCGCTATGCGGATGCGCGGGTGTTCCTGACCGATCTGGTCGGCCAGCTGATCGCGGGAGAGGCGGGGCGCGGACCGGTCGTGACCTCGTCCGTCGAAGCGGATTCTCTCGTCGTGGATCCCGACAAGCTGGCCCCCCTGGCCCTCTGGCTGGTCGAGGCTGTCAGCAATGCCCAGAAGCATGCTTTCGCCGGACGCGGTGGCGACCTGAAGGTCCGCTTCAAGGTGGATGGCGACACCAGTATCCTCGAGGTCGAGGATGATGGACCGGGCGTCAGCGAAACCGAACGAGCAGGCGTCGGCCGCACCCTGATGGGGGCCTTTGCCAAACAGCTTCGCGGCACGGCCGAAATGGTGCCTTCGCCCTCGGGCGGCACCCTCGCGCGGATGACCTTTGCCACGCCGGAAGCGATTACGCCGATTGATCCATCCGACCTGGGAACCTCCACCACACGAAGGCATTGATAGCCTCGACACAGCGTTTTCTGTTTCGAGGAGCCTACCATGCGCAAGATTTTCATTCTGGTCGCCGCCGCCGCAGCCCTGACCACCGCTGCCTGCAACACGGTTTCGGGCGTGGGCCAGGACGCCGCTGCCGCCGGTAACGCCGTCACCGGTGCCGCCGAGGAAGCCAAGAACTAGGTCTTACGACCTAAGACAGTTCCCGACCGCGTTTCCCCCCGACGTGCGGTTCGGTTGAAGAAGGCCCGCCGGTCCCCCCACCGGCGGGCCTTTGCTATTTCCGCCCTCGATTTCCAGCGTTAAGCAGGGACGGCGAGGGGCGCTACAGACGACCCCGCATGATCAGACGCGGGGAGGCGTTTCATGGCCAAGACGACGACAGCCGACACGGATGATGCCGAGGGGGCGGGCCCCGGCCTGCGCACCGTGGTCGGGGCTTCGGCCGCCGGTACCGCTTTCGAATGGTACGACTTCTTCATTTTCGGATCTCTGACCCTGATCATCGCCCGGCACTTCTATGCCGATGTGGGCGAAGCCACGGCCTATATCCTGGCCCTTCTGACCTTCGGCGTCGGCTTCGTGGTGCGCCCCTTGGGCGCTCTGGTCTTCGGCTGGTTCGGCGACAGGACGGGGCGCAAGACGACGTTCCTGGTCACCATCACCCTGATGGGTGTGGCCACCGTCGCCATCGGACTGTTGCCCGACTATGATCAGATCGGCATCGCGGCACCCATCCTGCTGATCTTCCTGCGCATCGTTCAGGGGTTTGCCTTGGGGGGCGAATACGGCGGGGCGGCCATCTATGTCGCCGAACATGCACCGCCGAAGAAGCGTGGCTTCCTGACCGGCTGGATCCAGACCACCGCCGCCATCGGCCTGATCATGGCGCTCAGCGTCATCCTGATCACCCGCGCCATCCTGGGGGTCGAGGCCTTCGACGCATGGGGCTGGCGCATCCCCTTCCTGCTGTCCTTCTTCCTGCTGGTCATCTCGCTGTGGATCCGGCTCAAGCTGCATGAGAGCCCGGCCTTCAAGCGGATGGTGGCCGAAAGCACCGAACGCCAGGCCCCGTTCCGCGAGAGCTTCGCCACCTGGAAGATCGGCAAGTTCGTCCTGATCGCCCTGGTCGGCATCATGTTCGCCCAGGGGGCCGTCTGGTACGCCGGCTATTTCTACACCCGCTTCTTCATGGAGCGGGTGCTGAAGATCGAGGTCTCGACCGTCGACAGCCTGATCCTGGCGATCACTGTGGCCTCGGCCTTCCTCTATGTCTTCTTCGGCTGGCTATCGGACAGGGTCGGGCGCAAGCCGGTCATGATCGGAGGCATGATCCTGTTTCTGCTCGCGGCCTTCCCTGGGTTCCAGGCCCTGACACGCGCCGCCAATCCGGCCCTGGCCGAAGCCCAGGCGACATCGCCTGTGACGGTCGTCGCCGATCCCGCCACCTGTGCCGTCCAGTTCGATCCGGTCGGCAAGGCCGCCTTCGCCTCGTCGTGCGACCTGGCCAAGAACGTGCTGTCGAATGCAGGCGTCAGCTATGACAATGTCGCGGCCCCGGTCGGTACCCCTGCGGTGGTGCGGGTCGGGTCGGTCGAGATCGCCTCGGTCGAGGGCACCGGCCTGGAGGCCGCTGCGCTGAAGGCCGCCCGCACCGATGTGGAAACGCGCGTGAAGACGGCACTGACCCAGGCTGGCTACCCCACCAAGTCCGACCCCGCGCGGATCAACCTGCTGGCCGTGTTCGGCATCCTGATGATCTTCATGATCGCTGCCACGGCCGTCTATGGGCCGCAGGCCGCGGCCTTGGTCGAGCTGTTCCCCACACGGGTGCGCTATACGGCGATGAGCCTGCCTTACAATGTCGGTACCGGCTGGGTCGGGGGTCTACTGCCCGCGGCCAGCTTTGCGCTCGTCGCCTGGTCGGGGAATATCTATTTCGGTCTGTGGTACTCGGTCGGGTTCACGGCGGTGGCGGCAGCGGTTGCCCTGCTGTTCCTGCCGGAAACCCGGGGTCGCGATCTGAACACCATCGGCGACTGAGCGTTGAAACGCGCTGGCATCATGCTCAACTAGTGATGCTCCAGCTCAAGGATCAGACATGAACACCGCCGCCCGCGACGCCGGACTGAAACTGCTGCGCCAGCACGCCCTGATTGCGGGCAAGGCCATTCCTGCCAATGGCCAGGGCATCGCCGTCGATGACCCGGCTACCGGCGAAACGATCGGCTGGATTCCCGATCTGGGCGTAGCGGAAACGCAAGAAGCCATCGACGCGGCGCACGACGCCTTCGCCGACTGGTCGCGCTCCGACCCGCACAAGCGCGCCGCCTTTTTGCGCGAATGGGCGCATCTAATCGACGAGAATACCGAGGGCCTGGGGGCCCTCATGGCGCTGGAGAACGGCAAGCCGTTCGAGGAGGCCAAGGGTGAGGTCGCCTATGCGAATGGCTTCATCAAATGGTTCGCGGGCGAAGCCGAACGCCTGCTGGGCGAAACCCAGGACAGCCCGCTGGGTCACGTCATCCTGACCTTCCGCGAGGCGGTTGGGCCGTGCGCCCTGATCACGCCCTGGAACTTCCCCGCCGCCATGCTGACCCGCAAGCTGGGGCCTGCGTTTGCCGCCGGCTGTACCGCCGTGATCAAGCCGGCCAGCCAGACCCCCTTCACCGCCATCGCCCTGGCCGAACTGGCCTATGAGGCGGGTCTGCCCAAGGGCGCCCTCAGCGTCGTCACCGGCGATGCGGCGACCATCGGCGGCGTCCTGACCGCATCGCCCCTGATCCGCAAGCTGAGCTTCACCGGCTCGACGCCCGTCGGCCGCAAACTCTCGGAGCAATGCGCCCCGACACTGAAGCGGGTGTCGATGGAGCTGGGCGGGGCCGCGCCCCTGATCGTCTTCGCCGACGCCGACATCGACCTGGCCGTGGCCGAGACCATCAAGGGCAAGTTCCGAAACTCGGGCCAGACCTGCGTCTGTCCCAACCGCGTCTATGTCGAGGCCTCGATCGCCGAGACCTATGCGCACAAACTGGCCGAGGCCGTGGCCAAGATCCCGGTCGGTCCCGCCTTCGAGGACGGGGTCAAGGTCGGCCCCCTGATCGAGGACAAGGCCATCGCCAAGGTCGAGGAGCATTTGAAGAAGGTGCAGGCTTCGGGCGGCAAGGTCCTGACCGGCGGCCAACGCCACGCCCTGGGCGGCCGTTTCTTCCAGCCGACGGTGAGTTTGGGCGGAGACGACAAGCTTTTCCGCGACGAGGAAACCTTCGGCCCCCTGATCCCCGTCTTCCCGTTCGACAGTGAGGACGAGGTCCTGGCCAAGGCCAATGACAGCGAATTCGGTCTGGCCTCCTATCTGTTCACCCGCGACCTGGACCGCGCGTTCCGCATCGGCCGCCGGATCGAGGCGGGCATGTGCGGCATCAACACCGGCCTGATGTCGACGGCCGTCGCGCCATTCGGCGGTGTAAAATCCTCCGGCTACGGCCGCGAAGGCTCCACCCACGGTATCGACGAATATCTGGACATCAAGGCCCTGACCTTGGCCCTGAAGTGAGGCGGCGGCAGTTTCAGCCCCTCGTCTGGCCGGTCGCCGTTCTGATCGCCTCGGGTGTCACGCCCTCATGGCCGAGGCGACGGCGCGGTCGGCTCAGACCGTGACCTTGTATGGCCTGATCAAGATAACCAGTGATTTGATCCTGCTCATCGGCGTGGTCTGGGCCGTCATAGCGCTGGTTCAGATCGCTCGGAGGCCAGGTCGCAAAGGTGTCAAACCGGCAAGGCCCCGCGCTTGACCACCGTCCGCATCGCCACGCTGGACGAGACCCGCGTCACGCCGGGGATGCGGGTCAGCTCGCGCGAGTGGACCCGCTCCAGGTCGTCCACGTCGCGCACGACCAGCCGCAGCAGGTAATCCGAGCCGCCCGTCATCAGATAGCACTCCACCACCTGGGGCACGCCGGTAATGGCGGTCTCGAAGGCGGTCAGGGCGCTCTCGGCCTGGGACGACAGGGTCACGGTCACGAAGACGCTGATCGGTAGCCCCACGGCCCGCTCGTTGATGATGGCGGCATAGCGGCTGATGACGCCCTCGGCCTCCAGCGCCCGGAGACGGCGCAGGCAGGCGCTTTCGGACAGGTTCACCGCGCGTGACAGGTCGCTGTTGGTCATGCGCCCATCGGACTGCAGGGCGCGGATCATCTTGCGATCAGTGTCATCCAGGGTGACGGCAGAAATCGTCTTCAAGGCACACTCCGTTCGCAGCTTCTGCGACTGTATGCCGATCAGTCGCCGAAAAGAACAGGAACCTGCGTCAAATCACTCGCTAGATTGCGCTCGAAACGCGGTCGGCCTTACCGACCCCTCATCACAGGAAACGTCCCATGCGCGTCGGTGTCCCCAAGGAAATCAAGAAGAACGAACACCGCATCGGCCTGACGCCGACGGCGGTGCGCGAATACGTCGCCCACGGCCACACGGTCTCGATCGAGACAGGTGCAGGCCTGGGTGCAGGCTTCACCGACGAGGACTACAAAAAGGCCGGGGCCGCCATCGTCGCCGATGCGGCCACCGTCTTCGCAAACAACGACATGATCGTGAAGGTCAAGGAGCCCCAGAAGGTCGAATGGGAAATGCTCCGCGAGGACCAGATCCTGTTCACCTATCTGCACCTCGCGCCCGATCCCGAACAGACCAAGGGGCTGTTGGCGTCCAAGTGCGCCGCCGTGGCCTATGAGACGGTGACCGATGCCAAAGGCGGCCTGCCGCTGCTGGCTCCCATGTCCGAAGTCGCCGGCCGCATCGCCGTCTTCTCGGCCGCCGAGACCCTGCTGAAGCACAATGGCGGCATGGGGCTGCTGTTCTGTGGCGTTCCGGGCGTGGCTCCGGCGCGGGTGCTGGTGCTGGGCGGCGGCGTCGTCGGGCTGAACGCGGCGCGCATGGCCATGGGCCTGGGGGCCGAGGTGGTGGTGCTGGAACGCTCCATCCCGCGCATGGCCTATATCGACGAAGTTACCCAAGGCCGGGTCATCACGCGCTACTCTTCGATCAATGCGATCGACGAGGAGATGGTCAAGGCCGATGTGATCATCGGTGCCGTGCTGGTTCCCGGAGCCTCGGCTCCGAAATTGATCAAGCGCGAAGATCTGAAGGCGATGAAGAACGGCTCGGTTCTGGTCGACGTCGCCATCGACCAGGGCGGCTGTTTCGAAACCAGCCACGCCACCACCCACGAAGACCCGACCTATGAGATCGACGGCGTGGTCCACTACTGCGTGGCCAACATGCCGGGTGCCGCCCCGCGCACCAGTTCCGAAGCCCTGAATAACGCCACCCTGCCGTTCGGCCTGGCCCTGGCCAACAAGGGCCTGGACGCCCTGCAGTCGGACCCGCACCTGGCGCGCGGCCTGAACGTTCTAAAGGGCGAGATCACCTATCCCGCCGTGGCCGAGGCCTTGGGCATGAGCTGGAGTGACCCGTACGGGGTCTGGCCGAAGAACTGAGGACAGCTAGATGAGCGCCCCCTCACGGTTTGTGAGGGGGGCTGCTCTACCGCCTGTAATTCTGCTCGCAGTTGCGGCATAAGTCCGCGATGAAGTTTCTCGACCAGGCCAAGATCTACATCCGCTCCGGCAATGGCGGGGCGGGTGCCGTTTCCTTCCGGCGCGAGAAGTTCATTCCCAACGGCGGACCGGACGGGGGTGACGGCGGCAATGGCGGCAATGTCTGGATCACGGCGGCCGACGGGCTGAACACCCTGATCGACTTCCGCTATCAGCAGCATTTCAAGGCCGCGACCGGCACCCACGGCATGGGCCGCCAGATGCACGGGGCCAAGGGCGAGGACGTGATCCTGAAGGTCCCCGTCGGCACCCAGGTGCTGGACGACGACAAGGAGACGGTGCTGCTGGACATGGACGTCGCCGGCAAGACCGAGATGCTGCTGAAGGGTGGCAACGGGGGCTGGGGCAATGTCCGCTTCAAGGGCCCGCAGAACCAGGCCCCCAAATACGCCAACCCCGGCCAGGAAGGTCAGGAACGCTGGATTTGGCTGCGGCTGAAGCTGATCGCGGACGTGGGCCTGGCCGGCCTGCCCAATGCGGGCAAGTCGACCTTCCTCGCCGCGGCCAGCGCGGCCAAGCCCAAGATCGCGGACTATCCCTTCACGACCCTGGTGCCCAATCTGGGCATGGTGGATCTGTCGCCGACCGAGCGGTTCGTCATCGCCGACATCCCCGGCCTGATCGAAGGGGCCAATGAGGGTGCCGGTCTGGGCACGCGCTTCCTGGGCCACGTCGAACGCTCAGCCAGCCTGATCCATCTGATCGACGGGACACAAGAGGATGTAGCCGAGGCCTACCGGATCATCCGGCACGAGCTGGACGCTTACGGCGCAGGTCTGGCCGACAAGACCGAAATCCTGGCCCTGAACAAGATCGACGCCTTGACGCCAGAAGTACGCGAGGAGAAGGCGGCGGAGCTGGAGGCCATCGCCGGACGCCGTCCCATGCTGGTCTCCGGCGTGTCGGGCGAGGGCGTGACGGAGCTGCTGCGCGCGGCCTGGAACGAGGTGCGCAAGACACGCGGCGATATCATCATGGTCGATGACGAGGAAACGGTCGCGGATACGCCCGGAGGGTGGGCCCCTTGACCCTTTCCGATCCGCCCATCGCCGCAACCGCCATCGCAGCGGCCAACCGGATCGTTCTGAAGATCGGATCCTCTCTGCTGGTCGATCGCAAGACCAATGCGGTCGACCTGGTCCGGCTGCGCGGGCTCGCCGCCGACATTGCGGGCTTCCAGGCCGAGGGCAAGCAGGTGCTGGTCGTCTCATCCGGGGCCGTGGCCCTGGGAAGGCGGCGCCTGGGCAATCTGGCGCGCGGCCCCGGCCTGGAAAAAAAGCAAGCCGCCGCCGCTACCGGCCAGTCGATGCTGATGCATGCCTGGGAATCGGTCTTCGACCCCCACGACATCATCGTCGCCCAGATCCTGCTGACGCGGGACGATACCGAGACGCGGCGCCGCTGGCTCAATGCCCGCGCCACCGTGGGAGCCCTGCTGGATATGGGGGCCGTCCCGATCGTCAACGAGAACGACACCATCGTCACCGACCAGATCAAATACGGCGACAATGACCGGCTTGCCGCCCGCGTGGCCCAGATGATCAGCGCCGACCTGCTGATCCTGCTGTCCGATGTCGATGGCCTTTACACGGCCGATCCGCGGGTCGATCCCCAAGCCGAACACATCCCCTATATCGAGACCCTGACCCCGGAACTGGAGGCCATGGCCACCGGGGCCAATGCCGATGCGGGTGTCGGGACCGGCGGCATGGCGACCAAGCTGATGGCGGCCCGCATCGCCGCCGAGGCCGGTTGCGCCACACTGATCGCCCAGGGACGGCCCAAGACACGTAGCGCTCCAACGCTTGAAGAGGGTCGCCGCTGCACCCTGATCGCCCCGGCCACCACGGTGAAGGCGGCGTACAAGCAATGGATCGGCGGATCGCTCGCCACGCGCGGGCGACTGACGATCGACAAGGGATGTGCCCGCGCCCTCACCCGCGGCAAGTCTCTGCTGGCCGTCGGGATCACGGCCAGCGAAGGCGATTTCAGCAAGGGCGATCCCGTCGAGATCTTCAACGAGGTGGGCGTGGAGATCGCGCGGGGGCTGGTGCGCTACGACGCCAAGGATGTGGCCAAGATCATCGGCGTCCGCTCCGGTGAACTGAAGGCCGCGCTGGGTTATGCGGGCGGTCCGGTGGTCATTCACGCCGATGATCTGGCTCTGCGAGAGACCGCCGCCCCTTGAAACCCTGCGGTTAGGGCCGACCTTAAAGAGATGATCATGACACAGGACGCCCCCGCCCCGACCGCAGACTCCTCTCTCCCCGACGACATGGCCGCCATGGGCCGACGCGCCCGGGCGGCGGCTCGCGCCCTGGCCCTCGCCGGGCCCGAAACACGTACGCGAGCCATCGCAGGAATGGCTACAGCTCTTCGGGCCCGGGCAAGTCAGGTCCTGGCCGCCAATGCCGCCGATCTGGACGATGCCCGCGCCAAGGGCATGGCCGGGGCCATGATGGATCGCCTCGCCCTGGATGAGAAACGGCTGGAGGGCGTGATCGGCGCGCTGGCATCCATCGCGGCCATCCCCGACCCGGTCGGGGTCGAGACGGCGCGCTGGACGCCCGAGAATGGCCTGGACATCGCCCGTGTCCGCACCCCCATCGGCGTGCTGGCCATCATCTATGAGAGCCGCCCCAACGTCACCGCCGATGCCGCCGCCCTCGCCGTTCGCGCAGGCAATGCGGTGATCCTCCGAGGCGGGTCCGAATGCCTGCGGTCCAATCTGGCGATCCACGCCGCCCTGACCGAGGGACTGCAAAGCGCGGGCCTGTCGCCCGACACCGTCCAGATCGTCACCACGCGCGACCGCGCCGCGGTGGGCCACATCCTGACCGGGCTGGACGGCGCGATCGACCTGCTGATCCCGCGCGGCGGCCGATCGCTGGTGGAGCGTGTGAAAAACGAAGCCCGCGTCGCCGTGCTCGGCCACCTGGAGGGCGTCAATCACGTTTATGTCCACGCCAGTGCCGATGCCGACATGGCCCGCGCCGTGGTTCTGAATGCCAAGATGCGCCGCGTCTCGGTCTGCGGGGCGGCCGAGACCCTGCTGATCGACCAGGCCGCCGCCGACACCCTGCTGCCGCTGATCGCCCGCGACCTGACCGAAGCCGGCTGCGAACTGCGTGGCGACCCCGCCGCCCGCGCCCTGGTCCCCGCTGCGACAGCCGCCAATGACGACGACTGGTCGACGGAATACCTCCAACCCATTCTCGCCGTGAAGGTGGTGGACGGCCTCGACGCCGCCCTTGACCACGTGGCCCGCTATGGCTCGGGCCACACAGAGTCGATCGTCGCCTCCGACGAGGCCGCCATCGAGCGCTTCCTGGCCGAGGCCGACGCTGGTATCATCCTGGCCAACGCCTCCACCCAGTTCGCGGACGGCGGCGAGTTCGGCTTCGGCGGCGAGATCGGCATCTCTACAGACCGCCTGCACGCCCGCGGCCCGGTCGGTGCCGAGCAGCTGACCAGCTTCAAGTATGTGATCCGGGGTCAGGGTCAGACGCGGCCCTGAGGTGCGCAGCCGTCCGGCGACGGACAATCACGCGCGACACGCCGCGATCTGCGTGTTAGGGCGCGAGTGAGCATAAGTCCGCGCGAGCCCTGCCGCCTTGTCCTTCTTTCACGCCGGCCCCGCGCCCCGCACGTCTGGACCCCGCAAGGGTGCCCTGCGAGATGGCCTGACCCTAAGCCCCGGCATGACGGTCGGGCTGTTCGGCGGCTCGTTCAATCCGGCCCATGACGGTCATGCCCATGTCGCCGAAACCGCTATGCGCCGCCTGGGTCTGGACCGGGTCGTCTGGCTGGTCTCACCCCAGAACCCTCTGAAGGATGCCCGCGACAGCGCACCTCTGAACCAGCGCATGGCCTCGGCCCGTCGGGCGGCGGACGCCGCTGCGCGTGGACCGGTCATGGTCGTGTCGGATGTCGAGACCCGGATGGGCACACAATGGACCATCGATACCCTGAGGGTTTTGGTGGCCCGTTACCCCGGGGTGCATTTCGTCTGGCTGATGGGCTCCGACAATCTGGCCAGTTTCCACCGCTGGCGCGGGTGGACGGATATCATGCGGCTGATGCCCGTGGCTGTCATCGCACGGCCCGGCAGCTTGCTGGACAGCCGTACCGCGCCCGCCGCCGCCCGCTTTGCCGGAGCCCGCATTCCCGCTGCCCGTGCTGGGCTGCTTCCCTTTATGGAAGCCCCCGCCTGGACCTATCTGACCGCACCGCTGAACCCGCGTTCGTCGTCAGCAATTCGGGCCGTAAGGGGCGTGGGTGACGCCGCCCCGCATTCGTGATAGGCTGCCGCTTTAGTAATTCCCCCGGAGCCTTCCGCTGACCCCCTCGACCGCGCACGATGCGCATGATGAAGCCGTTTCGAACACGGCGCACGAAATGGACGCCATTCCGCCCATCCACTCGGAAGACGGCCCCTACGAGAGCGGTTCCCAGGCCCCCCTTCCTGTCGGCTCGACCCCTCTGGAGCAGGCCATTCTGGCCAAGCTGGACGACGACAAGGCCCAGGACATCATCCTGATCGACCTGAAGGGCAAGTCGCCCATGGCCGACAGCATGATCATCGCCTCCGGGCGGTCGCATCGTCACGTCGGGGCCCTGGCCGACCACCTTCAGCGCACGCTGAAGGAAGAAGGTCTGGGCAAGGTCAAGGTTTCTGGTCTGCCGCACTGCGACTGGGTGCTGCTGGATGCGGGCGACGTCATCGTCCACCTGTTCCGGCCCGAGGTTCGCACCTTCTACAACATCGAGAAGATCTGGTCGGTCGACAGCGGCCACCGCGTCGACAGCCGCGACTAGTCCGGCCCGCAGGCGATGAAGCTGGGCGTCATCGCCATCGGCAAGCCGGGGCGTGGGCCCGAAGCG
The DNA here is from genome assembly GCF_058725425.1 of Brevundimonas sp. DW-iso22. Taxonomy (NCBI): domain Bacteria; kingdom Pseudomonadati; phylum Pseudomonadota; class Alphaproteobacteria; order Caulobacterales; family Caulobacteraceae; genus Brevundimonas; species Brevundimonas sp. DW-iso22. The sequence continues at coordinate 250,446 of NZ_JBZXEB010000007.1, forward strand.
AACCTGGCCGCCGACTATGCCGAACGTACCAGCCTGGCCGGACGCGCGCTGGGCCTGGGTCCGCTCGAGCTCATCGATCTGGAGCCCCGCAAACCCGGCAAGGCCCCGGAGGCCGAGCTGATCCTGAAGGCGGCCGAGGGCGCTCACCTGATCGCCTGCGACGAGCGGGGCCGCACCTATTCCAGCCGCGCCTTTGCCGATCATATCGCCATGTTGCGGGACCGGGGTGAGCGGCGGCTGGTCTTTGCCATCGGCGGGGCGGATGGTCTGGACGACACCGTGCGTCAGGCGGCGTCCTCGACCCTGGCCTTTGGGCCCCAGACCTGGCCGCATGCGCTGGCCCGCGCCATGCTGGCCGAACAGCTGTATCGTGCGGTGACCATTCTGGCCGGTTCGCCCTATCATCGCGACTGATGCGTCGCCTGATCCTGACCCTCTGTGCGCTGGCCGCCGTGGCCGTCCCTGTCGGAGCCTGGGCAATTCAGGAACCCCGTGCAGGGGAGGTCGCCCGCCTTCAGGCCGAATACCGCGACGAACAGGTCCGCGCCCGCCGTCTGAGAGCCCAGGCCACCGAGGCCGCAGCCGAGAGTATCGAACTGGAACGTGAGCTGGCTCGGCTTCGCGCCGTTCTGGGGTCCGAGGACGCCCGTATCGTGGCCCAGCGCGAACGCCTGCGCGCGCTTCAGGCGCGCGAGGCCACGCTGATCGCCGAACTGTCCCGCACCCGTGCCCGCGAAGGTCGCCTGCTTTCCGCGCTGCAGATGATGAGCCGCCGCCCCCCGCCGCCCCTGCTGGTGCCCGCCGATCGCGCGGTCGATACGGTGCGGGCCTCCATCCTGATGCGCACCATCGCGCCGGATCTGCGCAGGGATGCCGAAGCCATCACCGACCGGCGCGAGGAAGTCAGCCGCGTCCGCCGCCTGGCCGCCCTGAACAGTGAAGCCCTTTTCACCGCCGAAAGTGCCCAAGGCAACCGCCGCGCAGAGATCGAAAGCCTGACGACGCGCAAGGCCGCGCTGGGCACCGTCCTGCGGGCCGAAGCCCAGGCTGCAGAACGCGCCGCCAGTGTGCTTCAGGCCCGTCTCCAGGCCCTGGGAGCCTCCATCCCCACGGTCGACGCCACCGCCACGACAACTGTCGCCCGTCTGCCTGCCGGACGCAGCCGCCTGACCGCCCCGATCACTGCGGCACCCTCCCAGCGCTATGGGCGCGGCGCAACCGGCTGGCGCTGGCGAGCCGACGAGGCCGAGGCCAGAGCCCCCGCCAATGCCCGCATCGTCCATGCCGGTCCGCTCAGCGGCTGGGGCGAAGTCGTGATCCTGGACCTGGGTCCCGGCTGGCGCGCCATCGTCTCGGGCATGGACAGCCTGTCGGTCCAGACGGGAGACACCGTCACCGACGGCCAGACCCTTGGCCGCACCGGCCCGGACGGCGAACTGTATTTCGAACTGCGCCGCGACGAACGGCCCATCGATCCGGCCCCGTGGCTGGAGTAGGTTCCAGGTTTCAGGGCTTAGGTTCTAGGGGCGATTGAGCACGGTTTCGAACATCACTTTCTTCACTAGAACCTAGGCCCTAAAGCCTAGACCCTTCCTGATGACGCTGATTTTATCGACAAACTGCGGTTGGCCACGAATAAGTCGCCGATAACTTCCTATCTGAGTGCACTGGCCGGTGTTGCGGCCCGACGGAAAGAGACTTGATGCGTAAGCTGCTTTTGATCGGTGCTGCTGCGGCCACTCTGGTGGGCCTGGGGGCCGCGACCGCTGTGGGCCAGACCCCGCGCAACGAGGCCTTCCGCATGGTGGCCCTGTTCGGCGACGTGCTGGGCATCGTCGAGCAGGCCTATGTCGTACCGGTCGATGACAAGAAGCTGATCGAGGCGGCGCTTCAGGGCATGATGACGTCGCTGGACCCCCACTCCAACTACCTGCCGCCGGACGGCTATGGCGACCTGCAGGAGCGGACGACCGGCCAGTATTCCGGCGTCGGCCTGACCATCCAGGCCGAGGGCGGTTTCGTGAAGATCATCTCGCCGATGGACGGCGGACCCGCTGCGCGCGCGGGCGTGCAGGCGGGCGACGTCATCTCGGTGATCGACGGCCAGAACGCTGCCGGCCTGACCGTGACCCAGGTCTCCGACAAGCTGCGCGGTGCCGCAGGCACCTCCATCAAGGTCACCTTCCTGCGTGACGGCGAAGAGCCGCGCGAAGTGACCCTGACCCGCGAGGTCATCAAGATCGAATCCGTTACGGGCCGGGTCGAGGGCGAGTTCGGCTATCTGCGTGTCTCGACCTTCAACGAAAACACCGGACGCGAACTGGGCGAAACCATCGCCCGGCTGAAGACCGAGAACCCGACCATCAAGGGCTACGTCCTGGACCTGCGGAACAACGGTGGCGGACTGCTGGACGCGGCCATTTCCGTGTCGGACGCCTTCCTCGGACGCGGCGAGATCGTCAGCCAGCGCGGCCGCACCGCCGAACAGATCCAGCGCTACTATGCGTCTCAGGGCGACCTGACCGGCGGCCTGCCCGTCGTGGTGCTGATCAACTATGGCTCCGCCTCCGCTTCCGAGATCGTGGCCGGGGCGCTCAAGGATCACGAGCGGGCGACCGTCATCGGCCTGACCAGCTTCGGCAAGGGGTCGGTCCAGACCGTTATCCCGCTGCGGGGGGGCCGCGACGGGGCCCTGTCGATCACCACGGCCCGCTACTATACGCCGTCCGGCGGCTCCATCCAGAAGATCGGCATCGAGCCCGATCTGGAGGTCTCGCGTTCCATGGCCGAGGCGCGGATCGTCTCGCGCTCCAACTTCATCTACTCCGAGGCTGGATACGCGACCGCTCTGGACGCCTCCATCGGGGCCGAGCGCAAGGGGCCGCACACGCCGGTTGAGGCCCCCGGTGAGGACTGGCCCGAAGACAAGGACTATCAGCTGGAACGCGCCTTCGACGTGTTGCGAGCGGGCGGAAATCTCAGCCAGCTGGCGGCTGCGCCCGAAGGCATCGTGGTTACCCCGCCGGGTACGCCGACGGTCGTCATTGCCGAGGCAGAGACGGACGAAGTGCGACCGCGCTTGCCCGCTGATATCATTCAGCAGCCCGAATAGTCGCACGTGCATGCCTAATGCCACGTTAGGCTTTCTTAACCGACAGCGTTCAGTGTGAGGCGTGAAGGGTCCTGCCTGCGCAGGGCCCGCCCTCGAGCCGTTCACACCGCCATGTTCGCCAAGCGCCAGTCCGTCCTCGCCGCCACTGCCGGAGCGCCTCCGGCCCGCAAATCCATGGGCGATGCCTTCGCCCCGGTCATGCGCCAGCTGAAGAAGCCGCCCGTCGCCGTGGCCGGTGCCGGCGTCCTGCTGCTGGCCGCGGCCGGCCTGTTCATCGCCGTCCTGGGCGACCCCCGCGCCGGCGTGCCCTCGGCCCGCGCCGAACTGGCCCGCACGCCCGTCGTCGAGGCCCCGGCCCCGACCGGACTGGAGGCCTTTTCCATGGGGGCCTACGGCAGCTATCAGGACCTGGCCGCCGACGGCAGCGTCATCGACCCCGCCCTGTCTGGCGAGGCGGTCATCACCCTGCCCAACGGCGCGACCGTGTCCGGCAATGGTGCGCCCGTCACCGCCCCGCGCCTGGCCATCGCCTCGCCCCTGCCCGCCGCGCCCCTGGCGGGTCTGTCGCAGCCGGGCCCAGACGGGCCTCTGCCGGTCATCGCCACCGACGGTCGCGTCCCGGCCCAGGCCTATGCGAGACCCTTTCGCGCCAACGGCCGTCCACGCGTCGCGCTGGTGGTCGGTGGGCTGGGTCTGAACGCCGTGACGACCCGTGCCGCCATCGAACGCCTGCCCGCCGATGTGACGCTCAGTTTCGTGCCTTATGCCGAGGGTTTGCAGGGCTGGATCGACCTGGCCCGCGCCCATGGCCATGAGGTCATGCTGGAAATGCCGATGGAGCCCACCGGCTATCCCGACAACGACCCCGGCCCCTATACGCTACTGGCCAGCGGCGACAGCGCTGACATCGCCGCCAGGATGAACTGGCTGCTGGGCCGCGCCACCGGCTATTTCGCCGTGACCAACTATATGGGCGACAAGTTCGCGACCTCGGATGGGGCCATGAACGCCTTCCTGGGCGTCCTGCGCCAGCGCGGCGTGGCCTTCCTTGACGATGGCTCCATGAGCCGCCGCCCCGGCGCCTGGGCCCGTGCCAGCGCCAACCGCATCATTGACGAGCAGCAGACCCCCGCCGCCATCGTCGGCCAGCTGAACGCGCTGGAGGCTCTGGCCAAGGCGCGCGGCCAGGCCATGGGCACTGGCTTCAGCTACCCCGTCACGGTCGAGGCCGTCGCCCGCTGGACCTCGGAGCTGGAAGCGCGGGGGCTTCAACTGGCCCCGGCATCGGCGATGACGCAAAGGCCGGGGAGATAGGGACTAGGGTCTAGGGAGTAGGGACTAGGGACTAGGGATGGCACGCACTCCACACCGGCTTTCTTCCCTCGAACCTAATCCCTAGAACCTAAAACCTATGACCGACCTCCCCCACCACCGCCCCAACGTCGGCGTCGTGCTGTTCCACCCGGACGGGCGAGTCTGGTACGGGCGACGGGCAGGACAGGCCGGTCCCTATAATTGGCAGTTCCCGCAAGGCGGCGTCGACGACGGCGAGGATCTGGAAACCGCCGCCCGCCGCGAGCTGGCAGAGGAAACCGGGGTCACATCGATTGAATACCTGAGCCGAACCGAAGGCTGGATCGCCTATGACTTTCCCGCCGATTTCGCGGACACCAAACGCGCGCGCGGCTGGAAGGGTCAGAAGCAGGCCTGGTTCGCTTATCGGTTCACGGGCGACGAGGCCGACATCGATCTGGAACAGCATGACGAGGTCGAGTTCGACGCCTGGCGCTGGGGCCGACTGGCTGAAGCGCCCGACCTGATCGTGCCGTTCAAGCGAGGGGTCTATGAGCAGGTGGTGGCGGCGTTCGCTGAGCTAGCTCGGTAGAGTTTCTCCCTCCCCTGAAGTGGGGAGGGACAGATCGCGCAGCGATCAGGGTGGGGCTCGTAAGGGCGTGAGCTCCGTCTGACATACCCCACCCTGTCGTCGCTTCGCGCCGACATCCCTCCCCATAAAGGGGAGGGAGAACGGTCAGACTGCCGCTCCTGTCGGGGCCAGCCGCATCAGCACAAGCCCCGCCACGATCAGACCGGCCGCCGCCACCCGCATGGGATGCACGCCCTCGTTCAGCCAGAGGATACCGACGACAAACGCCCCGATCGCACCGATGCCGGTCCAGATCGTATAGGCGGTGCCCAGCGGCAGGGTCTTCATCGACAGCGACAGCAGGCCGAAACTAGCCACCATGGCGACCAGCGTCACTAGACTGGGCCCCAGCCTGGTGAAGCCTTCGGACTGTTTCATGGAAAACGCCCAGACGATTTCCAGCAGACCGGCGATAAACAGATAGATCCAGGCCATGATCACGGCCCTCCTTCACAAGGGCCGGGCCGTCCCGGACTTGTCCCGCGTCGCAAGGATCAGCGCGACGCGAGGCGAGGACGTGGCCTCGTCTGATGCGTCTTATCTGGGACAGCTTGGCGGCGGGTCAAGTGCCTCACCCACACCGCTCATCCCGGCGAAAGCCGGGACCCAGACCTTTGGGTGACGACACTGTGGTCGCTATACGCAGCCCCTGTCCGAAAACTTGATGCCAAGCTGGACAGCACTGGGTCCCGGCTTTCGCCGGGATGAGCGGAGAATTAGGAAGCTGAGACTTCCGAGGCCTGTTCGGCCAGGATGGTCAGCCCGGCGGGCGTGACGTCGGCAAAGCCGCCGTGCACGTCGAACTGACGGCGCGCGTTCCCGTCGATGACCGTCACCACGCCTTCGCGCAGGGCCGTCATGAAGGGGGCGTGGTCCGCCAGGACGCCGAAGTCGCCTTCGACGCCGGGCGCATCGACCTGATCCACGAGGCCGGAGAAGACCTCGCGCTCAGGTGCCACCAGCGAGAAGTGGAGCTTGCCCGCCATGGATCAGGCCGCCTCGGCAGCCATCTTGGCGGCCTTCTCGACGGCTTCCTCGATGGCGCCGACCATGTAGAAGGCGGCTTCGGGCAGGTGGTCGTATTCACCGGCCACGATGCCCTTGAACGAGCGAATGGTGTCGGCCAGTTCGACGAACTTGCCGGGCGAGTTGGTGAACTGTTCGGCCACGAAGAAGGGCTGCGACAGGAAGCGGCTGATCTTGCGAGCGCGCGAGACGATCAGCTTGTCGTCTTCCGACAGTTCGTCCATGCCCAGAATGGCGATGATGTCCTTCAGGCCCTTGTAGGACTGAAGCACTTCCTGGACCGAGCGGGCGACGTTGTAGTGTTCTTCGCCGATGACCAGCGGGTCCATGATCCGCGAGGTGGAGTCCAGCGGGTCCACGGCGGGGAAGATGGCCTGGGCGGCGATGTCGCGGTTCAGAACGGTCTTGGCGTCCAGGTGGGCGAACGAAGCGGCGGGCGCCGGGTCGGTCAGGTCGTCGGCGGGGACGTAGATGGCCTGGATCGAGGTGATCGAGCCCTTCTTGGTCGAGGTGATGCGCTCCTGCAGATTGCCCATCTCGGTGGCCAGCGTCGGCTGATAGCCCACGGCCGAGGGGATGCGGCCCAGCAGAGCCGACATTTCCGAACCAGCCTGGGTGAAGCGGAAGATGTTGTCGACGAACAGCAGGACGTCCTTGCCCTCTTCGTCGCGGAAATATTCGGCCTGGGCCAGGCCGGTCAGGGCGACGCGGGCGCGGGCGCCGGGAGGCTCGTTCATCTGGCCGTAGACCAGGGCGCATTTGGAGCCCTCGGTCGAACCGCCGTTCTTGGCCGGGTCCACGTTCACGTTGGACTCGATCATCTCGTGATACAGGTCGTTGCCCTCGCGGGTGCGTTCACCCACGCCGGCCAGCACCGAATAGCCGCCGTAGGCCTTGGCGATGTTGTTGATCAGCTCCTGCATGGTCACGGTCTTGCCCACGCCAGCGCCGCCGAACAGGCCGGTCTTGCCGCCCTTGGTGTAGGGGCACATCAGGTCGATGACCTTGATGCCCGTGACCAGGATTTCCGACGAGGTCGACTGCTCTTCGAACGAAGGCGCCTCGCGGTGGATCGGGCGGTACATTGTAGTCTTGATCGGGCCCTGTTCGTCGATCGGCGCGCCGACGACGTTCATGATGCGGCCCAGGGTGCCGGGGCCGACAGGGGCCTGGATGGAGCCGCCGGTGTCGGTCACGGCCTGGCCGCGGGTCAGGCCCTCGGTCGTGTCCATGGCGATGGTGCGGACCATGTTCTCACCCAGGTGCTGGGCGACTTCCAGAACCAGGGTGAAGGGCTCGCCCGTCTTCTGGTCGACGTTCTGGGTGTGCAGGGCGTTCAGGATGGCGGGCAGGTCGCCGGTGAACTCGACGTCCACCACGGCGCCGATGACCTGGGCGATCTTGCCCACGCCCGTGCCTTCGATCACGACGGTGTTGCCCGTCGCGGCAGTGGCGGCGGGGGCCTTGGGCGCGGCCGGCTTCTTGGCGGCGGGCTTCTTCGGGGCGGGGGTCTTGGCGATGGTGTCGGTCATGGCAGGGTTCCGGTTCGGAATAACGTCTATGTCAGCGGGATCGGGATCAGAGGGCTTCGGCGCCGGCGATGATCTCGATCAGTTCAGTGGTGATCTGGGCCTGGCGCTTGCGGTTGTACTGCAGGGTCAGGGCATTGATGAGGTCGCCCGCATTGCGCGTGGCATTGTCCATCGCCGCCATCTGCGAGCCGAAGAAGCCCGCCTGGTTCTCGTACAGCGCAGCCAGCACCTGGGTGGTCAGGTTGCGCGGCAGCAGGGTCTCGAGGATTTCCTCTTCCGAGGGCTCGTATTCATAGACCGCACCGTTCAGGTCGATGGGGGCGGCGTCGCCTTCCACAACGGCGGGGATCAGTTGTTTGGCGGTCGGCACCTGGGCAATCACCGACTGGAAGCGGCTGTAGAACAGGGTGACCACATCGGTCTCGCCGTTCTCGAAGCTGTCGGCAATGAACTGGGCCACCGGCTGGGCGGCGGCCATACCCAGCACCTTGTGCTCGCTCAGCTCGAAAGTACGCACCACCTTGTCGCCGAACATTCGGGTCAGCTGGTCGCGCGACTTCTTGCCGACGGCGACGATGCGAACATCCTTGCCCGAGGCGATCAGGCTGCGGATGCGCTCGCGCGCGGCCCGGATGATGTTGGTCGAGAAACCACCCGCCAGACCCTTGTCCGCCGAGGCGACGACGACGAGATGACGCTGATCGCCACCCGTGCCCGCCAGCAGCCTGGGCGCATCAGCCCCCGAGACACCGGCCGCCAGATTGGCGATGACCGAGGCCATCTTGGTGGCATAGGGCCGGGCGTTCTCGGCCTGGTCCTGGGCGCGTTTCAGCTTGGCCGCGGCGACCATCTGCATGGCTTTCGTGATCTTTTGCGTCGCTTTGACGCTTCCGATCCGATCGCGCATTTCCTTGAGGCTGGCCATCCGGCGCTACTCTCTCGCTTTCCGGGTCAGTATCAGGCGAAGGTCTTGGCGAAGGCTTCGATGGCGGCCTTCAGCTCGGCTTCCAGGTCCTTGGACAGGGCCTTGGTCGTCTTGATGCTGTTCAGGATGCCGGCGTGGTTCGAATGCATCCGGGCCAGCAGTTCGCTCTCGAAGCGGGCGATGTCGGCCACGGCGATGTTGTCCAGATAACCGCGCGTCCCGGCATAGACCGAAACGACCTGCTCCTCGACCGTCAGCGGCGAATACTGGGGCTGCTTCAGCAGCTCCGTCAGGCGGGCACCGCGGGCCAGCAGGCGCTGGGTCGAGACGTCCAGATCCGAGCCGAACTTGGCGAAGGCGGCCATTTCCCGATACTGGGCCAGCTCGCCCTTGATCGAACCGGCAACCTGTTTCATCGCCTTGATCTGGGCCGAGGAGCCCACGCGCGACACCGAGATGCCGACGTTCACGGCCGGACGGATGCCCTGGTAGAACAGGTCGGATTCCAGGAAGATCTGGCCGTCGGTGATCGAGATCACGTTCGTCGGAATATAGGCCGACACGTCGTTGGCCTGGGTCTCGATCAGCGGCAGGGCCGTCATCGAGCCCGAACCATTGTCCTCGTTCAGCTTGGCCGAACGCTCCAGCAGGCGGCTGTGCAGATAGAAGACGTCGCCGGGATAGGCTTCGCGGCCCGGCGGGCGGCGCAGCAGCAGGGACATCTGGCGATAGGCGACGGCCTGTTTGGACAGGTCATCATACACGATCAGGGCGTGCATGCCGTTGTCGCGGAAGAACTCGCCCATGGCCGTGCCCGAGAACGGAGCCAGGAACTGCAGGGGAGCAGGCTCGGACGCCGTGGCGGCCACGACGATGGTGTATTCCAGCGCGCCGCGCTCTTCCAGAGTCTTGACGATCTGGGCCACGGTCGAGCGCTTCTGCCCGATCGCGACATAGATGCAGTACAGCTTGTCGCCTTCGGACGCGCCTTCGACGTTGATCGACTTCTGGTTCAGGATGGTGTCGATCGCCACGGCGGTCTTGCCGACCTGACGGTCACCGATGATCAGCTCGCGCTGGCCACGGCCGACGGGGATCAGGGTGTCGATGGCCTTCAGGCCGGTCTGCATCGGCTCATGCACCGACTTGCGCGGGATGATGCCGGGCGCCTTGACGTCCACGCGGCGGCGCTCGGTGAATTGGATCGGGCCCTTGCCGTCGATCGGCTCGCCCAGCGGGTTGACGACGCGGCCCAGCAGACCCTTGCCGACCGGAACGTCCACGATCTCGCCCAGACGGCGGACCTCGTCACCCTCGGCGATCTGGTTGTCCTGGCCGAAGATCACGGCACCGACGTTGTCGCGCTCCAGGTTCAGGGCCATGCCCTTCACGCCGGCCTTGGGGAATTCGATCATTTCGCCGGCCTGGACATTGTCCAGACCATGGATGCGGGCGATGCCGTCGCCGACCGACAGCACCTGGCCGACGTCGGACACGTCCGCTTCGACGCCGAAGTTGGCGATCTGGGACTTGAGGATGGCCGAAATCTCGGCGGCGCGGATGTCCATGGTCAGGCTCTCTGGCTTTCGTCGTTCTTGGGCGTCGGCACCGGGCCGACGGTCAATCGGGGTGTATCAGGCCCTTTTGAGGGCAAATTTCATCTGGTCGAGCTTGGTCTTCAGCGAGGCATCGAACAGTTTCGAGCCGACCTTGACCTTCAGGCCACCCAGGATCGACGGATCGACACGGGCGGTCATTTCGGCGTCCTTGCCCAGGGCGGTGCGCAGGGCAGTCTGGATGGACTTGGTCTGTGCGGCCGTCAGGGCCTGGGCCGAGACGATCTCGGCGGCGACCAGTCCGGTCTTCTTGGCATACAGCGCCTCATAACCGGCGATGACGCCGGTCAGGTCGCCCGAGCGACCATTCTGGGCCAGCAGGCCAAGGAAGTTGCGGGTCGTCTTGTGGAACTTCGCCTTGTCGGCGATGGCGACCAGACCTTTTTGCTGATCTTCGTCGGAAATCACCGGCGAGGTCGCCAGGCGGCGCAGGTCCGCGCTCTCGTGCCAGGCGGCGCGCAGCGACTTCAGGTCGGCGCGCACGGCGTCGATTGCACCGGTTTCGTCGGCGAGGTCGAACAGCGCCTGGGCATAGCGCTCTGCGACTTCTGTCGTCCTGAATTCGTCAGCCAAGGGTCTTGTCCGTCCGGATAAGCATGTTGTGTCACGAACGACCACGACGTTCGCGTCGATCAAGGGCTTGATATACTTATGGAAAGCACGACTAGAGCCGTTTCGTGAGAAACGCCTCCTGCAAGCCGGGCGCCTGATAGCATGGGCTTTTCACTCCCGCAACCGAGACGCCCCGCCGCATACCTTCCAACCACAGACGCATTGCCGCACCTGCAACCACGACTGTATGAAGGGCATTCAGGGTCGCGGCTTTACGACGGCCCCTCTCAGGAATCACAGCCCCGATGTTTGACAGCATTACCCCCCTGCTCACCGACCCCGCGGCCTGGGCCGCGCTCGTCACCCTGATCGTGATGGAAGTCGTGCTGGGCATCGACAACCTGATCTTCATCTCGATTCTCTCGAACAAGCTGCCGCCCGAGCACCGTTCGCGCGTTCGCCGCATCGGTATCTCCCTGGCGCTGGTCATGCGCCTGGCCCTGCTGTCGACCATCGCCTGGATCGTGACCCTGACCCAGCCCGTCTTCTCGGTCATGGGCAATGAGTTTTCGTGGAAGGACATGATCCTGATCGTCGGCGGCCTGTTCCTGGTCTGGAAGGCCACCAAGGAAATCCACCACTCGGTCGATCCGACCCCCAGCCACGACCTGCTCGACAAGAGCAAGGGTGGCAAGGCCGACGTCGTGATCAACAACGCCGGGGCCGCGATCTTCCAGATCATCCTGATCGACCTGGTCTTCTCGATCGACAGCATCCTGACCGCTGTCGGCATGACCGAGCACCTGCCGATCATGGTCGTCGCCGTTCTGGTGGCCATCACCGTCATGCTTCTGGCCGCCGACCCGCTTGGTGATTTCATCGACAAGAACCCCACCGTGGTCATGCTGGCCCTGGGCTTCCTGCTGATGATCGGCATGGTCCTGATCGCCGACGGCTTCGGCTATCATGTGCCCAAGGGCTACATCTACGCCGCCATGGCCTTCTCGGCCGGTGTCGAGGCGCTGAACATGCTCAGCCGAAGGTCCGCGACCAAGAAGCAGAAGGCCGAACGCGCCCGCGCGGAGGCCAATGCCGCCGAGTCTCGTGCCCAGGCCGCAGAGGCCGAAGCCGCCGCCGACCCGACCCACTGAACATGTCGCTCAGAGCCCTTCTCGCCGTCGGCGCGCTCCTGGTCGGAGCCCCGGCGGCGAGTTGGGCCCAGACCGAACCTGACCTGCCGCCCGTTCAGGGCTATGAGATCGTCGCCACCTACCCTCACGACCCGACGGCCTTCACCCAAGGTCTGATCGTGCATGACGACGTGCTGATCGAGACGACCGGGCGGTTCCCCTCGACGATCAGACGCGTGCGAATCGAGAACGGTGCCGTGCTGCAAAGGCGCGACCTCGACCTGGCCTATTTCGGTGAGGGCGTCACCGAGATCGGCGGCAGATTGTTCAGCCTGACATGGCAGAACGGCACCGGCTTCATCTGGAATGCCGATGACCTCACGCCCTTGGGGCAGTTCGCCTATCCGGGTGAAGGCTGGGGTCTGACCGACGATGAGGAACGCTTGATCATGTCGGACGGGACGCCGGTGATCCGCTTCCTCGATCCGGACACCTTTGCTGAAACGCACCGGATCACCGTGACCTATGGCGGGCGTCCCGTTTCACGTCTGAACGAACTGGAATGGATCGACGGCCAGATCGTCGCCAACCTGTGGCAGCAGGACTTGCTGGTGAAGATTGATCCGGTTTCAGGCCGGGTCGTAGGCGTGATCGATCTGACGGAAATCCATCCTTCCCGTGAAAGGGTCAGCCCTGCCGACGATGTGCTGAACGGCATCGCCTGGGACCCCGCGAACCGACGCCTGTTCGTCACCGGCAAGAACTGGCCCAAACTGTTCGAAATCCGCCTGACCGCTCCCGAACCGCCGGGCTGACGCTACAGGAAGCCGTAGGGGTCCACATCGACCGACAGCCGCACCGAGCCCGGCACCTTCACGCGTGCCAGCCAGGCGCGCAGGAAACCTTGCAGATCGACGTCCCGGTCGGCCCGGACCAGCAGCCGCTTGCGGCGTCGACCCCGCACCAGGGCCAGCGGCGCATCGGCGGGGCCATAGACCTCCAGCCGCTCGGCATTGGGAATGTTTTCGGCGAGGTCGCGGGCGGCCTTCTCGACCGCCTGCGGGTTCTCGCTGGACAGGATGATCGCGGCCAGCCGGCCATAGGGGGGCAGCGATCCGGCCTCACGCTCGGCCAGCTCCGCCTCGACGAAAGCGTCGCGGTCGCCAGCCGCAAGCGCCATCAGCACCGGATGTTCGGGCGTCCATGTCTGAAGCAGGGCCCGGCCCGGCTTGTCGGCTCGCCCGGCCCGGCCCGTCGCCTGGCTGAGCAGCTGGAAGGTCCGTTCCGCCGCGCGCAGGTCGCCACCGCGCAGGCCCAGGTCGGCGTCCACCACCCCGACCAGGGTCAGATTGGGAAAGTTGTGCCCCTTGGCCGCGGCTTGCGTGGCCACCAGAATGTCGATCTGGCCGTCCTGCATGGCCTGGATCAGGGCACGCGCTGACCGGGCATCCGGCGTGGTGTCCGAACTGAACACCGCCGTGCGCGCCTCGGGGAACAGCTGGCGCACCTCTTCCTCGACCCGCTCGACACCGGGCCCGACCGAGACCAGCGAATCCTCCGCCCCGCACGACGGACAGGTCTTGGGCCGCATCATCGAAAAGCCGGTCAGGTGACAGACCAGACGCCCGGTATAGCGATGCTCGACCAGCCAGCTGTCGGTGTCCGGTGCCGTCATCCGGTGGCCGCAGACCCGGCACAGCACCACAGGCGCATAGCCCCGCCGGTTCAGGAACAGCAGGCTCTGCTCGCCCCGCGCAAAGGTCTCGCCGATGGCCTCGCGCAAGGGCTGGGACAGCCAGGTCTGGGGATCCGGCGGTGTCTGCCGCAGGTCCAGCAAAGCGATATCAGGCAACATCGCCGCCCCGTGCCGCCGCTCCAGCCTCAGCCAGCCATACCGACCCTGCCGCGCATTCCACAGCGTCTCCAGCGACGGCGTGGCCGAGGCCAGGACCACCGTCGCCCCCTCGATCCGCGCCCGCGCCACCGCCAGGTCGCGCCCGTGATAGATCAGCCCCTCATCCTGCTTGAATGAGCCGTCGTGCTCCTCGTCCACGACCAGCAGTCGCAGATTGACGAAAGGCAGGAACAGCGCCGACCGCGCCCCGACCACAATGTTGCAGCGGCCCGCCACCACCGCCTCCCAGACCTGGCGCCGACGTGGCGGGGCAACGCCGGAATGCCATTCGGCGGGCGCCGCGCCGAACCGGGCCGTGATCCGCTCGATCAGAGCCTGGGTCAGGGCGATCTCCGGCAGCAGGATCAGGATCTGGGCGGTCGGATCGGCCCGCAGCGCCTGAGCCGCCGCCTCCAGATAGGCCTCGGTCTTGCCAGAGCCGGTGATGCCGTCCAGCAGGAAGGGCGCGAAACCGCCGCCCGTAACCGCCTTTGCGATGGCCTCGGCTGCCGCCGCCTGATCAGCATTCAGATCGGCGGGCGCATGGTCGGGATCGGGCGCGTCGAAGGTGGCGACGGCCTCGATCTCTACGACCACCAGCACCTCTTCGTCGACCAGCCCCTTGATGACGCCGGATGAGACGCCCGCCGCCCGCGCCAGATCGGCTGCCGGCACATCCCGCTGGCCCAGCGTCTCCAGAACCGCCGTCCGCGCCGCCGTTGGCCGAGCCGGCATACGCTCGGCGACACGCCGCACCCGTCGCTCGGGCCGTGGCCTGGGCGCGCGCAGGCCCTTCAAGGCCGTCGCCGCCATCTCGCCCGGCGCGCTGAGCGTCCAGCGCCCCGCCCATTCCACAAAATCCACGGTGCGTTCGGGCAGGCGCGGATCGGCCATCAGATGATCGATCGTCTTCAGCCGCCGGTTCGACCCGGTCGTCTCGCGCGCCTCGACCACGATGCCGCGCATCAGCCGCGGCCCCAGCGGCACCGCCACCTGATCACCGCGCACGACCTCGAGACCCTCCGGCACCTCGTAGTCAAAGGCCTCGGGTACCGGCAGGGGAATGAGGACGGAGGCGACTTTCAAATCCTCCCCCTTCGGGGGAGGTGGCGCGTCGCGGCTTTGCGACGTGACGGAGGGGGCTCACCGCGCACGCCGGTGTCCGGGGCAAGCCCCCTCCACCATTCTGCGCATGGTCCCCCTCCCCCGATGGAGGAGGATTTGGCTCGCCTCATCCCGCGAGGCCCGCTAAACATCCACCCCATGAAACTCTTTCTCGACACAGCCGACGTCGCCGTCATCAAGGACATGGTCCCCACCGGCATGGTGGACGGCGTCACCACCAATCCTTCGCTGATCGCCAAATCCGGTCGCAACATCGCAGAGGTCATCGCCGAAATCTGCGGCCTGGTCGAGGGGCCGATTTCCGCAGAGGCCGTTGCGACCGACTTCGAGACCATGGTCAAGGAAGGCGACAAGCTGGCCGCCATCGCGCCCAATGTAGTCGTCAAACTTCCCCTGACTTGGGACGGGCTGCGCGCGGCGCGCAACTTCTCCGACAAGGGCATCAAGACCAATGTG
Source organism: Brevundimonas sp. DW-iso22 (assembly GCF_058725425.1). Classification (NCBI taxonomy): domain Bacteria; kingdom Pseudomonadati; phylum Pseudomonadota; class Alphaproteobacteria; order Caulobacterales; family Caulobacteraceae; genus Brevundimonas; species Brevundimonas sp. DW-iso22. The sequence goes on from NZ_JBZXEB010000007.1 coordinate 265,738, forward strand.
ACACTGTGCTTCTCCGCCGCCCAGGCCATGCTGGCCGCCAAGGCGGGGGCGACCTTCGTCTCGCCCTTCGTCGGGCGACTGGAAGACCACGGCGCGGACGGGATCGGCCTGCTGGAGGAAATCCGGGTGCTCTACGACACCCATGGGTTCGAGACGGAAATCCTGGCCGCCTCCCTGCGCAATCCCGGCCATGTCTCGGCCGCCGCCATCGCCGGAGCGGATGCCGCGACCCTGCCGTCCGACACTTTCAAGGCCCTGGTCAAGCACCCGTTAACCGACAAGGGGCTTGATGCCTTCCTGGCGGACTGGGGCAAGACCGGTCAGTCGATCCTGTAGCCTGCCTCCGAGGAGAGGTCTGTGAGCGTATTGCCTGACCTCCCGACCGAAGACACCGGTCCGCACTGGCCGGAAATCCGCGCCTGGCTTCAGGCGCATCCGCAGATCCTGCTGGACGACCGCTCCCTGCTGGAGGAAGTCGGCCTGAAACCCCACGGCCGCAATGTCGTGGAATTCGGCCGCGCCGCCCTGACCAGGCTCGAGGAAGCCGCCGAGCGTGAGGCCGACGCGCGCAAACGCATCGAATCCGTCGCCCGCGCCAACTTCGCCGCCCAGACCCAGACCCATGTCGCGGCGCTGGACCTGCTGGAGGCCCGCAATCTGTCCGACCTGGCCCGGCGTCTGGATGCGGTCGCGCAGGGGCGCTTCGGTCTGGCCGGAGCCGCCCTGGCGCTGGAAAAGCCTGGCCCCGTCCCCTTCGGCTGGCGCGCGCTGGACGAAGGGCGGGTCGATGGCCTGCTGGGCGAGCACGGCCTGACCTGGCTGGGCCCGAACTTCGACGGGCTGAACCTGTTCGGCGCATCCGAGAACCAGGTCCGCTCCGTCGCCCTGATCCGGATGGCCCCGCAGTTTCCGGGAGCCGACACCCCCGCCCGTCCCGCCCTGTGCGCCTTCGGCTCGCCCGAGGAAGACGGCTTCACGGCGACCATGGGCTGCGAACTGGTGGCCTTCATCGCCCGGGTGGTCGAACGCACCGCCGAGCGCTGGCCCCTGTTTGGATGACGGCCTCCGAAGCCCTCGCTTCCGAGAGTTTGGCCGCCTGGCTGGAGCATCTGGCGCACGAGCGCCGCCTGTCGCCTCGCACGCTGGAGGCCTATGGCCACATCGGTCGGCTGTATGTCGCCTTTCTGGAGCGGCACCGCGGCGAAGCCCTCAGCCTGACCGACCTGGGCACCGTCAGCGCCGCCGAGGTCCGCGCCCATCTGGCCGAGCGCCGCGCCGGCGACGGCACTGACCGGTCGGGGCTGGCCGCCCGCTCCATCAGCCAGACACTGTCGGCCATCCGCGCCTTCCACGGCTTCCTCGATCGGCGCTGTGCCACGCCCGCCCCGCAGCTGGCCTTGGTGCGCGGTCCCCGCATCAAGCCGTCGCTGCCGCGCCCGGTCAACGAGGATCAGGCACGCGGCCTGCTTGAGGAATCCCAGGCCGATCCCGATGCTGCCCCGTGGGAGGCCGCCCGCGATCGCGCCGTCCTGACCCTGCTCTACGGCTGCGGCCTGCGCATTTCCGAGGGCCTGTCGATGACCCGCGCCGACGCCCCGCTTAGCGAAACGCTGCGCATCACCGGCAAGGGCGGCAAGACCCGCATCGCGCCGGTCCTGCCCGCCGTCCGCGCTGCCATAGACGACTATGTGGCGCTGCTGCCGTTTACTCTTTCACCGGACGAAGCCCTGTTCCGCGCGCGGCGCGGCGGGCCTCTGAGCCCCCGCCATGTCCAGGCCACCTTGCAGCACCTGCGCGGTCGCCTCGGCCTGCCCGCCAGCGCCACGCCCCACGCCCTGCGCCACAGTTTCGCGACCCATCTGCTCGGGGCCGGGGCCGACCTGCGTTCCATCCAGGAACTGTTGGGCCACGCCAGCCTGTCCACGACCCAGAAATACACCGCCGTCGATGCCGCGCACCTGCTGGCCGCCTATGCGGATGCGCATCCCCGCGCCTAACCCAGGCGTCAGATGGCCCGGACCGCCCCGCCGTCCAGCCGGATCAGCGAACCGGTGACGTAGGCCGCCTGCGGACTGGCCAGGAAGGCGGCGACGGCACCGAACTCCTCCGGCATGCCCAGGCGACCGACGGGAATGCCGGCCGTGGCCTCGGCCCGGGCCTGCTCGGGCGTTATGCCGTGGGCGGCCGCGCGAGCCGCGTCCAGCCGCTCGATGCGCGGCGTATCGATGCGGCCGGGCAGCAGGGTGTTGACGGTGATGCCGTGCGGCGCGACCTCACCCGCCAGCGTCTTGGCCCAGGCTGTGACCGAGGCCCGCAAGGTGTTGGACACGCCCAGCGACGCCACCGGCTCGACCACGGTGATCGACGCCACGTTCAGGATGCGGCCCCAGCCCATGGCCTTCATCCCCGGCAGGACGCGGTCGGTCAGGCGGAAGATCGACAGCACCATCGCCTCGAACTGCGCGCGCCACAGGTCGGGCTCCAGCCCTGACACCCCCGACGGGGGCGGCCCGCCGGTGTTGTTCAGCAGGATCTCGATCGGCCCACCCAGCGCTGCCTCGGCCACATCGACCGCTGTCAGCAGGGACGCATGATCCGCCATGTCGGCCGGCGCGATGACGGCGCGGCCTGGGCCCATCGCGTTCAAATCGTCAGCGACGGTCTGCAGCTTTCCGGCATCGCGCGACAGCAGGGCCACATGCGCCCCCTCGGCGACCAGCGCCGTCGCCACGGCCCGCCCCAGTCCGGCGGAGCCGCCGCAGATCAGGGCGCGTTTGCCGCTCAGCCCCAGATCCATCGATCAGGCCTGCATGGTCCAGCCTTCCACACCCATGGCCGCCTGTTTGACGGCTTCGGAGCGGGTCGGATGGGCATGACAGATGCGGGCGACGTCCTCGGACGCACCGCCGAAGGCCATGGCGACGCAGGCCTCATGGATCATCTCGCCCGCCTGCGGACCCATGATGTGGACGCCCAGAATCCGGTCCGTCGTCGCATCGGCCAAGACCTTGGCATAGCCGTCGGTCTCATGATTGATCTTGGCGCGGCTGTTGGCGGTGAAGGGGAATTTGCCGACCTTGTAGGCGATGCCGTCGGCCTTCAGCTGGTCCTCGGTCTTGCCGACCCAGGCGACCTCGGGGAAGGTGTAGACCACGCTGGGGACCATGTCGTAGTCGACGTGACCGGCCTTGCCGGCGATCAGCTCGATCACCGCGACGGCGTCTTCCTCGGCCTTGTGGGCCAGCATGGGGCCGCTGGTGACGTCGCCAATGACCCAGACGCCCTTGGCTCCGGTCTTCAGATGATCCTGGGTGACGAAGCCGCGCTTGTCCGGCTCGATCCCGACGGTCTCCAGCCCCAGGCCCTGCGTATAGGGACGGCGGCCGATGGCCACCAGGACGACATCGGCCTTCAGCGTCTCGGCCTCGCCACCCGCCGCCGGTTCGACCGTCAGCTCAACGCCGTCCTTGACCGACTTCGCGGCCGTGACCTTGGAGCCCAGCTTGAAGGTCATGCCCTGTTTGGTCAGCACGCGCTGGAAGGCGGTGGCGACATCGCTGTCCATGCCCGGCGTGATGCGCGGCAGATATTCGACCACCGTCACCTGTGCGCCCAGACGGCGCCACACCGAACCGAGCTCCAGCCCGATGATGCCGGCGCCGACCACGATCATGGTCCTGGGCACGGCGGGCAGGGCCAGGGCCCCGGTGGAATCGACCACCTTGCCCTCGATGAATTCCACGCCAGGCAGGGGTGTCGGCTCCGATCCCGTGGCGATGACGATGTCCTTGGCGGTCAGGGTCGTCTTCGACCCGTCGGCCGCCTCGACCTCGACCTGGCCCGGTCCGGTGATGCGACCGCGACCCTTGATCCAGTCCGCCTTGTTCTTCTTGAACAGGAATTCGATGCCCTTGGTCAGGGCGGTGACGCTCTCATGCTTCTGCTTCTGCAGCTGGTCGACGTTGATCTTCGGCGTGCCGATCTCGATCCCGAGGGTCGGAAACTCCTTGGTCGCCGCCTCGAACAACTCCGAGGCATGCAGCATGGCCTTGGATGGCATGCAGCCGACGTTCAGGCAGGTGCCGCCCAGCGTCTCGCGCATCTCCACGCAGGCGACGCTGAGGCCCAGCTGGCCCGCCCGGATCGCGGCATTGTAGCCGCCCGGTCCGCCGCCGATGATGACGACGTCATAGGCCTTGGCTGCGGCGGGGCTGGGGGAGGCGGCTTCGGCCATGGGCTTGCTCTGGTCCTGTTCGGGCGCGGATGGGGGCGCGGGCGTGTCCGGGGTGTCCGGCGTCTGGAAATGGCCCGCCGGGTCTGGGCTGAGGGTGATCGGCTCGGGTGCGGTCTCGGCGACAGCCTTGGTGGGCTTGCCGCCCAGCATCGACCGCAGGCCGCCCAGAAGTCCGCCGGATGTGTCTGTCTTGCGGGCCATGATCGGGGTTGTCCGGACGCGAGAAGGTTCGCGCCTGCATATAGGGGACCCGCCCCGCCTGCGGCAACGCCGGAAGGGCGCGATACGCAAAAGGGCCGGACGTTTCCGCCCGGCCCTTCGTCGATTGCTGTCGCGCAGGATCAGAAGTTCAGCTTGATGCCGAACTTGCCGGTCCAGGAATATTCTTCGTACTGGAGCAGACGATCACGACCCGGGCCGCGCTGGAAGGCGGTGTAGGTCGCGTCATTGGCGTTCACTAGTTCGGCAAACAGCTGGACGTTTTCGGTCACTCGATATTTGCCGCTCAGATCGATCTGGAAATGGTCATCGACATAGCGGTCGCTTTCGGCATCGCCGCCAAGTTCATCCAGATAGCCCGAGCGATAGGCTCCGGCGACGCGCAGGCTCAGCGGGCCCTTCTCATAGCCCAGAACAGCGTTGAAGGTATGTTCGGAAGATGTGGGCAGAGGCACGGTGCGCCCCAGAACCTCACCCTCGGCATCGGTGTACGTATAGTTCAGATTGACCAGCAGGCCATCGAACGGCGCGGGCAGGAACGACAGGGCCTGACCGTAGCTCAGTTCCGCGCCGAACACCGTGGCCTCGTCGCCGTTGATGGGGATGACGGCCTCATCGTAATCGATGCCCGCGAACGTGCCGTCCTCGAACTCGGCATCGATGATGAAGTCCTCGATCGACTTGTAGAAGATGCCGCCTTGGATCACGGCCTCAGGGGCGAAATAGTACTCAAGCGTCGCGTCGAAGTTCCACGCCTTGTAAGGGTCCAGGTCCGGATTGCCGAACTCGCCCGACCGCTCGTTTTCGTCATTTTCCTCAATCAGGAAGCGCGGTGCCTGACGACCGAAGCTGGGACGCACGACAGAGCGGAAGGCTCCAAAGCGGGCGATCAGGTTTTCTGCCGCTTCGTAGCGGACATTCACGCTGGGCAACCAGTCGGTATGACTGCGGTCGAACTGCACCGGCGTGATGAACAGGGTGTCTTCGTCCAGCTCGACGCCATCGATGATTGCGCCTTCCTCGACCAGGTCGATCCGCTGTCCGTTCAGCTGGACTTCAGTCTGCTCGACCCGAACCCCGCCGACGACGCGCCAGGCATCCCTCTCAAGCTTGGCCTGGGCATAGCCGGCATAGATGTCTTCGTCCGCCGAATAGCTTTCCGCGTTGGACGCGAAGGTGCTGTCCAGATCGTTGCGCTCGAAATCGCCGAAGCCACCGCTCAGGAAATCGCGCGTTTCCGACAGGCCCGGAACGGGGTCGATGGTGGCCAGGCCATAGCTCTGGCGGCCCACGACGTCCGCCAGGGTGAAGTCGCCGTCGTACCCGTCGTAGATGTCGAAGACATAGCTCAGACGCTTCTCGCGCTGGCGGGCCTTCCCGCCGAACTTGAACTCGATATTGCCGCCGTCGATGGCCATGTCATAGGCCGCGTCAGCCTTGACCGAGAACTCGCGGTCGCGCGCATCTTCACGGGTAGTGCGCTCCAGGGCGTCGAACTCATACTGCGACGGATCCAGGAAGAGGCTCTGGCCGAAGTCGATCTGATACGTCGGGCGGCGCAGGTCGCCGTAGTTGATGGTGACGCCCAGTTCGCCTGCATCCTCGAAGTCGCGACGGAAGACGATCGGGTCAATCGACCCATTTTCCTGCTGATCGGCTTCGGAATAGGCCACGTCATAGTCGAAGCGCCACTGGCCATAGTCGGTCCGGCCACCGGCCGAGATCGTGCGAATGGTCTGCACCTCGCGACGGTCCTTCAGATCGCGCTCGACCCGGATACGCCCGTCGGCTGAATCGAACGAGGCACTGTCCCCGACGATCTCGGTCGGTTCGTCGAAGCCGAAGACCAGGCGGGTGCGCAATTCGGTGTCGTCGAACTTGGAATACAGGCCGCGCAGATACAGGCGTGTCGAATCGTTGAGTTGGTAATCCAGCGTCAGGGTCGCGCCATAACGTTCGCGCATAACGTCATAATCGCGGTACTCCAGATCTTCGGCAAAGATACCGCCGTCGTCCGTCTCGCTCCAGCCGTCCATCTCGATGTTGTCGGTGGCGAATTCACGGTTGTAGTAGCTGGCCCCCCCAGCGATGCCGAGGCGGTCATTGAACTTGTAGACGAAATCGAAGCTGCCCTTGGGCGAGGTCTGTTCGTTCTGATCGTTGTACGAGCCCTCCAGCGACGCCGTGAACAGGTTGCGGCGACGGTCCAGCGAACTGGTCGTTGCGATGTCGATCGAGCCTCCGATGGTGTCGCCGTCCATGTCCGGCGTCAGCGACTTCTTGATCTCGATGGATTCGATCAGTTCTGACGGGATGACGTCCAGCGCCACGGCACGCTCGTCGCCTCCGGTCGCGAGCACACGGTTGCCGTTGATCGACGCCGAGTTCAGATTGGGGTCGAGACCCCGCACGGATACAAACCGGCCCTCGCCCTGGTCGTTCAGAACATTGATGCCGGGCGCGCGGCGCAGGGCCTCCGCCACGTTCTGGTCCGGAAACTGGCCGATGGCGTCGCGGGTCAGAACGGTCTGGACCGTGTCGGCGCTGCGCTGGCGCGAGACGGCGCTGAGGAAGTTGGCGCGCTGGCCGATGACCAGGACATCCTCGATCACCGTACCGTCCGAAGATGCGAGCGGACGTAGTGAGAAGTTGACGGAGGCAGTGCCCGTCGCGGGCACAACCACCTGGCGGGTCTCATCGACGGCACCCGCGAAACCAGCACGCAGCGTATAGGTGCCGGGTGCCACGTCACCAAAGCGGAACGTTCCGTCTGCACCGACCGTCGCCGTCTGGTTCAGTTCGACGATCGTGACCTCGGCCCCCTGTAACGTGCGAGTGCCTGAGGCGTCAGCCACAGTACCCACGACGGGTCCGGCAAAGGCAGGCGTCGCTGCGGCGGCGAAGATCGGAGCCAGGGCGGCACCGAGCAGAAGCGCGAATTTCATTGATGGCATCCCCGAGAGACCGGCAGCCAAAGGGCTCCGGTGTTCGGAAATCGGAGCTAAGCCGTAGCGACGACGCCTCCACGACGATTTGACGAACAAGCGGTGCCGATTTTCAGACGCGCGCGTGACGTTTGCTCTTGAACCGGATCAGTTGTCACATCGATGTTCGAGAACCGTCACAGGGCCTTGCTTGACCCGACGCGCGCGTGCGTGGTCTGCGCGGTCACGCTGGAACACCCTGCTTTCGAGAGGCCGCCATGTCGATCCGCACCCTGACCACACTGGTCGCGTCCGCCGCCCTGCTGACCGCCTGCGCCACGGCCGAGCCGGAAATTCCCCAGGGCGTTCTGGCGGCGGGCGATCCGGCCAAGCCCGTCGTCGCGGCGGTCGAGACCGTGGTCACCACTGACCCGACTGTGGATGCCGACGATCCTGCCTTCTGGGCCGATCCGCGCGATCCCTCGCGGGCCGTGATGTTCGGGACCGACAAGTCCGATGGCCTGTATGTCCACAATCTGGACGGCACGGTGCGGCAGTTCTTCCCGGACGGTCCGATGAACAATGTCGATGTCCGCTCAGGCTTCATGGTCGACGGCAAGGCGATGGTGCTGATCGCCGCGGCCGAGCGCGACCGGTTCGGCATCATGACCTGGCTGATGGACCCCGCGACCCTGGAGGTCCGCCGCTGGGGCTTCATCCCGACCAATATGGGCGAACCCTATGGCTTCTGTATGGGCCAGCGAGGGGATGCCTATTATCTGGTGCCCAACAACAAGGCCGGGCTGGTCCAGCAGATCCGCGTCACCGCGGGACCGAACGGCCCCGTCGGCGTGGTCGAAAAGTCGATGCAGCTGGGCAGCCAGACCGAGGGCTGTGTCGTCGATGACGTCGCCGACCTGCTGTACGTCGGTGAAGAGGATGTCGGCATCTGGCGTTTCGACTTCGACCCGGCCGGCTCCAGCGCGCCGACCGAAATCCAGCCCATCGACCGCGTCCGCCTGACCGACGATGTCGAGGGCCTGACGATCATGCGCGACGGCGCGAACAAATACCTGATCGCCTCCAGCCAGGGCGACAGCACCTATCCGGTCTGGCGTGTCACCGGGAGCGGAACACAGACGGCCTATGCCTACGTCGGGCGCTTCACCATCGTCGACGGTGTCGCCACGACCAGCGGCCAGCCCGTCGATGCCGTCACCCACACGGATGGTCTGGACGCCTGGAGCGGGGCCATCGGCCCCTGGCCGCAGGGTGCGCTGGCCTTCCACGACGACAGCGACGCCCCCAACCGCGGCCAGCAGAACTACAAGATGGTCGACTGGCGCGAGATCAAGCGCGCGCTGGGCATCGACTAGTCACTGACGCCACAATGATCCTGAGAGGCCGCTCCCTCGCGGGGCGGCCTTTTCGCTTTTCTGAAGGATCACAAACGAAAAAGGCCCGGTCTTGCGACCGGGCCTTTTCTGTCTCGACTGGAGCGGGCGAAGAGATTCGAACTCTCGACCCCAACCTTGGCAAACTTCGCCGCCCATGAGGCCGAGGTTGCGTAGCATGGGGCCAGATACGACAAAGGCCCGCCGTTTCCGGCAGGCCTTGTGCGTTTCGACTGGAGCGGGCGAAGAGATTCGAACTCTCGACCCCAACCTTGGCAAGGTGAGGCTGGCATCTTTCCCAATAGTTCCCTACAATTCCCTCCGGTTCCCTAGAGTGCCGCCCTGCGGGTTTTAGAGCCTGATTGAAGAGACCCGAGAGTTCTGCTGAGTGCCCGCCGATGGAAACCCGGTGATGACCATTTGATGACCAAGGAACAGTCGTGACTGCCTCAAGCCGCAAGAAGCTGACCAAACGAGTGGTCGATGCGACGGCCCCTAATCCAGCGGGCGATGTGATCGTCTGGGACACCGAGGTCGCTTGCTTTCGGCTTAGGGTGAGGCCCAGCGGTCGGAAGGCATACGAGGTTCGATACAGGCCGAAGGGCTCGACCACCCAACGGCAGATCAGCATCGGCAGGCATGGATCACCATGGACGACTGAGGCGGCGCGCGAGCGGGCCAAGGATATCCTTTACGACGCCGACGGCGGAAACGACCCGCTAGCCACCCGCCAGGCCGCACGCACAGCTCTCACGCTCGCCGAACTTGCTGACGCCTACTTATTGCAAGGGCCAGCCCACAAGCCCAACAAACGAGCCAGCTCCTGGGATGTCGATCGCTACAACTTCACCCATCACCTGAAACCCCTGCTGGGCCACCGCCCGGCTCGCGATCTCCGTCCGTCCGACCTGGCTGAATGGCAGTCCAAGGTGGCGACGGGCGCGACAGCCAAGCGTGAGAAGTCCGGCAAGCTAAGGGGCGTGACCAATGTCCGAGGGGGGCCAGGGGCTGCTGCTCGGGCAATGCGCTCTGTCGCTGCAATGCTGGCGTGGGCAAAAGGCCAAGGACTCGTCACTGCCAATGCAGCGGAGGCGGTCGAGAAGATCCCCGACCAGCAATCCGAACGATACCTATCCGACGAGGAGGGCGCAGCCATCTGGAGCGCCATCCATGACTTGTGCAGCACAGGTCGGCTGACTGATGCACAGGTCGCCTACTTCCGGCTTCTGATGCTCACCGGGGCCAGACGTGGGGAAATCCTAGGCCTTCGCTGGAATGAGATCGATTTTCGCCGCGGGCTGCTTTTACTCGCACCGGCCCGTCACAAGAGCGGCGGTCGGGCAAGGGCAAAGACCCTGCACCTATCGCCTACTGCGCTCGACATCCTGACCCGCCTCAAGTCACAGCGGAATGGCTTCACCCACGTGTTCCCAGCATTGGCGGCCCCAGCCAAAGCCGGAAACAAGGACGGTGAGAAACGAGCGGCGATCTACCGCGACACCCCAATGTCGCCACCCAAGGCGGCGTGGGCACGCGTGCTGGCAGCAGCCAAGGTCACCGGGGCCAGCTTCCACACCCTCCGACACACATTTGCGGCCCAGGTCGTCGCTGATGGGACCGGGCTCTATGCTTATCCCAGCATCGCAGACATGGCGCGTCAGTTGGGAGCGACTGAGACAGGCGTGAGCGGAGCGATCAAACAGTTGGTCGCCGCCGGCCGTCTGCGAGTCGTCGCGCCTTCTGGTGCCTGGGGCCGGACACGTCACAACCGCTACTACCTGATTGGGTCAGACGGCAGTCAACCGATCGCGGCCTGGTACAAGGCGCACAAAGCCAAAGAACCCCCAATAACCGTTGAGGGTTTAGGCGACGTGGACCCGAAACCCCCAATGGCTGTTACAGAAACCCCCAATGGCCATTGCCGAAACCCCCAACAGCCATTGAGCTATAACCCACTGAAGAAACCCTCTGAAGAAAGTCAGCGCCAGAAGTCTGGCGCAACATGGCTTTCCGAGGGTTCGGTGATCCCAGATGGCTTCCCAGATGCTCTGGCGATGAAGGAGGCTCGACTGATCGTGGCCAGTGAAAACTCTGACGCAGACATTGGCGAGGAACGCCATCGGTTCTTCACGCACGCCATGTTGAAAGATCGACGCTGTCAGGACTGGCGAGCAGCGTGGAGGCGATGGATCGAGGCAGCGATCGATGGCCTAGATCCGGAACAAGTTGCATGAGCTGGGGCGCGTCATCGCCGTTTGAACACCCGCAGGAAGCCTCCCTCAAAACTAAGGGACGTCAAGCGGAGCCTAGCATTCCGCTGTCAGCAATAAAGGAATCTCTATCAAGGCCTCAGCCCGTGAGATCATGTTTTCCAGGAGGAAGACCCATGATCACACCCGAACACATCACCGCGCTCGCACTCGTAGTCACAGCCCTGTCGGGGCTAGTTTGGAACCTGCGGCGGAAACGGTAGGCTGCCGCCATGTTACTTGCCACGCTTCCGCCGGACCCACCGCCAATTGTAGGTCGCGCGACAGTCATCGACGGCGACACCATTGAGATCCGAGGGCAGCGTATTCGGCTCTGGGGGATCGATGCGCCCGAGAGTCGCCAGTCATGCTCGAGAGCGGGGCAGGCATATCGTTGCGGTCAGGAGGCGGCTAATCACCTCGATCGCCTGGCGCGGGACAAGACAGTCTCATGCGCACCGATAGGTCGCCCGGACCGCTACCGACGTATCGTTGCCGTTTGCAGCATCAGCACGGGGCCCTGCCTCGATCTGCCCTGCATCCCTTCGGCTCGGCTGAATGAGCTGATGGTGGCGGATGGCCAAGCCGTGGATTATCCGCGGTACAGCCGGCGCGCATATGCCCGGCTGGAGGCAGATGCTCGGCACCGGCAGGCCGGTGTTTGGGCAGGCGAGTTCCAGAAGCCGTGGGAATGGCGGGCGCGGTAGCTCGGCCCTCAGTAGGCCGCGTTCACTTCCAGCCTATCGACCCAGCTCTCCAGCTCTTCGATGCGCATCTCGACCTCTTCTGCTCTGGCGTTGGCCGAGGAGGCCGTCTGGTCTGCGGCCGACGCCTGGTCACGCGTCTGGTCGTCAGCGCACCCGGCCAGCAGCAGCACAGCCAGTCCGATCGCTCGCATCCTACCCATCCCCGTCACGATCGAGGTGCCCGCCGTAGCATAACTTAGAAACGCCCCCTCAGCGGTGCAGCACGGATGCGATCCGTAAGGTGACGTAGCAGCGGCACCGACGCGATATCGGCTGGGTCGGGCTGGAAAAGCGTAAGCGTTTCGCGGTCAGCCATGAACTCGGACCATTCGGGCCGCCACTCCCGATTATCCGTCTTGAGCATGAAGTCTAGATGGCCGACGACGAAATGCCACGCGCTCCTTCCGTCCAACTTCGTGCGGTAGGGTGACAAGGCCATAGGGACGCGTTTCCCGTCCCTGCCTCGCATGTTGGAAACGGAGAGGATGGCCGGTAGATCGAAAGGTACGTTGCCGAATAATGAGGCCTCGAGGCGCGCTCGATAGGGGCCCAGATTCAACCTGTCGCGGGCATTGCACGGTGCCATGACGTGTCGCCACACGGTTCCGTAGATGAAGCGCATCAGCAGCTCTGGTTGCGGATTGCTGACCTGAAGGGCAGCACCTTTTGGATGTACCGTCGCATCGTCGGCAAATCGTCGGCTTAACTTGATAACGTATTCATCTCCGCCGCCTGCCTGGTCCTCATGAACCTTGCATAAGAAACGGTCATCCCATGGTCCGTTCTGGCGTTCAACATAACCCGGCTGGTGCCGGCTAGCTTCGACTAGAGCGCGAGCATCCATGCGCATGTCGAGCATGATGGCACGGGGAAAAAGGTGCGATTTGACGGTCGGCCCTTGGCCGCACACAACACATATGCCGTCAGCCTTACCGATGCGGGACCTATTTTCTCTGTGGCGTACGTGACGCTAAAAACGCAGTTTGTTTTTCTGATAGGTGAAACCGTCACCAGCGTCCGGACGTCAGCTGCCGCTGATCTGTTTCATCACAGCAGCGACTCCCGTCCAGCCTAACAGGCGCGGCCAGAGGAATGCGAATGCGCTGGCCAAGACCTGATACCAGTAGGACATCCTCGCCTTACGGGCGCTCATGATCTCCGAGTTGGCAGCGTACGCCTCGGCCAGATCGCCGAGCACCTGCTCACGGAGCTTCGGCGGAGCGAAGAATGCAACCAGCTGTTCTGCAGCACGCGGCGGACGCTGAACGTCCTGCTGCTTCCGTTTAAAGGTGATCACATCGACGATGACGGCGATGAGCGTCGAGATCGATTTCGTCGCAGCACTTTCGGCTCTGCTCATCGCAAGTCGCTCGGCGGTGCGCATGATTTCGGCTCGCAGCTTCGCTGAGGCGGTGCGCGAGTCCTCTACTGCTCGATTGTAGATGTTCAGCTGCTGACGCGCGTGCTCAACGGCCCGTTTGCGGGCATCTAACTCCGCCTTTGTGAGCCGCATCTTTGCCATGTCGAAGTCATCGTTATCCGACATTTATGCCTCCTGCGGCTGAGGGCCAGCCGACCAGCTCGCCGGCGGTAACGCTTCGACAGGCTTCGATTGCGACAGTGCTGCCTGGCCGACAGCGTTGACCGTATAGAACTTCTTCCGCCGCCCGCCGCGTTCGTGGGTCACTTCACCCCAGCGGGAGGTCATAAAACCCTTCGTTTCGAGCCGGTCGAGGACTGTATAGATCGAGCCGATGCTCACCTGCCGACCTGTCTGCACCTTCAAAGTCTCAATGATAGCAAGGCCGTAAGCGTTAGTGCCTGCTGCCATTGTGGCTCGAACGACCTCGGTCTCGAGCACACCTAGTGTTTGTTTAGCCATGCCTGCAATCTCCTTGTAGGACATATGAGAAATAGAGAACGATCAGCGTGGAGTCAATCGGGACGGCTCTGGTACTGGGCGGCTAGCCTTGGCGGCGGGGTGCCTGGACGACGGTCGTGGTGAAGCTCATCCCGCGGCACCGGCGACATGGCCCTCGAATGCGCCCAGCCAGCTCCAGGATGCCAGTGCTGCCATCCCCGCGACGCGCCGCCTTAAGCCGGTCGATCGTGTCGCTAACGGTGCGCGTTACCGTATGACGACAGCCCGCGCAGGTGACAGCGACCATTGCGTCGGCATCGCGCAGGTATGCGACAAGGGGGACGCCCAGAGGATAGGTCTCGCTGAATAGCTTTAGCCCGCAGCCCAGCGGGTGGCCGCATGCCAGTGCGGCCTGCAGCTCAGGCGGCTTGAGGTAGCCATGCCCGCCGCGCACCAGGTCCTCGAGGTCAGGCTGGACGCGACGTCCGCAGTCGGGGCGTTCACACCGATAGACGAGGACCTGCGCTCGCTGCATCGCGCCAAGCAGCGTGGGGTCCGCGTCCAGACGCTCGGGCGCGAGCTCGATATGCCAGCCAGGCACGGCGTGTTTGGCCAGGTCAGCCAGACGCCGACCCTGCGCCGTCGAATCTCGCTTTGACTGGCTGACGTTGTGGCCCATATGCCCCGGCCGTAGTCGAAACTACGACGAGAACAAAGCGGGAACAGTCCCGCGTTCGCAGTTGTCTGTTAGTGGTTGGTGGCCGGGTCAAGCAAAACCCCCCAGCGCGGGGATCACCGAGGCGCTAGTTCAATAACGAGCGTACGCTAATGATTGGAGGGTCGCATATTGCCAGGCCACCGCGCGCATCGGCTGGTTCTATTCATTCATTGGCTGAATGGCGTGTCAGGTTCCCGGATCGATCGCAGTGGCCGCTATCGACCCATTGCGGACTCTCCAGTTCAAGTGAGATGTTGCCTGATGACAGCTAAACGCGGAAACATGCTCAAGCCCTCATGGAGATCAGCCGTCGCGGTCCTGGCTTCAGTTGTCGTTTGCAGCTGCGCTCAACACACACTGTCTGAACAGTCAGAGGTCTGGACAAGACCGGCCTCGAGCGACGGTAAAGTCTTCCAAGCCGTGATTTACCCCTTCGACTTTTCGGGCTCCACGGAGGACGACGACTACGTATTCTGTCTACGGCCTTGCGATGCAGCAGCCGCAGAGATGGGCTCTGCACTCATTGTAACTCTGACTAAGGGGCAGTTCCGTGGGCGCATGGGCGACGAGCCGGTGACGGTCAGGATGAAGTTTGATGGTTCTTGCTTCACCGATTCCCTTCCCTGTCCTCACTATGCCTACCAATTCTTAGAGGTCGAGTGACAGCCGTGTCCGGTTTTCGGCGTCGGTTGCATGACTGCTTTCGACCCAGAGCGGACATTGCACCCAAAGATACATCAGAGCGCGGCGGAAGCTCC
>NZ_JBZXEB010000008.1:0-234880 GCF_058725425.1 Brevundimonas sp. DW-iso22
CCGTCACGCCAGCCGCCGCCGACGAATAGTCCGCCGTGTCGATCCCCGCTCCGCCAATCAGCGTATCGTTGCCTGCCCCGCCGATCAGACGGTCGTCACCGTCGTTGCCTGACAAGATGTCCGAACCAGCTCCGCCGTCAAGGACGTCGCTCTCTATCGTACCGTCCAGGATATCGCCGGTTGCCGTGCCATTGATGATGTTGGGGCCCAGGGGGGCACCAGCTATATCGAATAAGCCATCATTGAACCGCAGCCGTTCGATGTTTGTAAGTGTGTCTGTCCCGTCTGGGCCCGTCACCGTTGTGACGCCATCGACGGTGGATAGGGTATATGCTGATCTCGGGCCATTGAAGACGGCGACATCAGCACTGCCAGTACCGCCGTCTAGCCGATCGTTGCCTGCCCCTCCGATCAGAATGTCATTGGCCGCGCCGCCGTTAAGCACATTTGCTGCATTATTGCCTGTCAAGTGATCCGCAAAAGACGAGCCGGTCAGGTTCTCGATATCGAAAAAGACGTCCGTGCCACCGTCCCCATCATCGGTTGCACGGTTACTGGTCAGGCTGGCCGTCACGCCGGCATAGGCCAGTGCGTAGTCGGCGGTATCGGAACCAAGACCGCCTTCCAGCCTGTCGTTTCCGACACCCCCAACCAGCACATCGTTTGCGCGCCCGCCGATCAGAACATCATCACCGCCAAAGCCTTCGAACTTTGCGCCCGCGCCTCCGTCGTCACCCGCGCCCACGGAGATGCGGTTCACGCCGTTGTCGCCCTGAATGAACCGCTGGCCGGCCCCCGTGATCTCGATGACTACGTCTTCGACGGTGCGTACCGCGATTTGTGTGTCCGAGACATAGCCGAAACTGGTCGACAATCGCAGCATGACCCGGCTTCCGGACAGCACGAGGCTGTCGTGGCCCGCATCACCATCGACGATGATGTTATTGTTGCTGTAGACGGAGCTAGGCAAGCCGGCCGCGACAATCATCCGGTCGTCGCCGTTTCCGCCAGACAGTCGATCGCCACGCCAGCCGTAAAGCTGATCCGAACCGTCGCCGCCCTGCAGAAAATCAGTCCCCGTGCCGCCGCGCAAGAAGTCGTTACCGGAACCCCCGCTTATCTCGGTCGCCAGTTCCATCGCCGACAAGTCGATGCGATCGTTTCCAGAACCCGAGATGACGCCATAAATGTTCTTAAAGGTGTCCTGTCCGATCGTGAATCGGCTCCTCAGCACGGTGCCATCAATAGTCAGATCGACAGTCGCTGCGCTGTAGTCGAGAGTGTCGAACCCCAAATCGCCGTCGTAAATGGAGCCCGTGGTGCCAATCTCGGCACTGCCGATGAATGTATCGTCTCCCAGACCTCCGAAGACCGTGACCCGCCCGCTCCCGGCGCTGATCCAGTCGTCACCGCCGCCAGCATAGATGGTATCGCCACCACCCATCCCGTAAATCACGTCTGCGCCATCGCCGCCTCGCAGAATTTCGCGCGCTGCCGTTCCGACGAGAACGTCAACCACCGGAGTGCCCTCCAAACTGGAGGGCAGCGGGACGCCATCGATGCCCGTGATCATGTCGGCGAACCGAAGATGCTCGATACCAGTCAGTGTATCCACACCGTCCGGCCCGGTTACCGTGGTTACGCCCGCGGCGTTTGTCACGATCGTGTACGCCGAGCGGGCGGCGGAAAAAACAGCCGTGTCGGTGTCGTAATCGCCGTTCAAGCGGTCGTTCCCAGCCCCGCCGATCAGGATGTCGTCGCCGCCGGAACCCCAGAGCTCGTCGTTGCCTTCGCCCCCGTCGAAGCGGTCGTCATATTGATCCCTACCTGAAATGTAGTCGTCGCCACCCAGGCCAAAAATTACGCCGGATGCAGGCGGGGACAACTGATCACGTCCTTCAGTCGCGTAGACGATGATGCTTCCGTTCATGTCTCGCCCAATCAGCAAGTCGAGGAAGAGGCTGACAGATTGTTGAGACGATCCGGTGTAGTTATAGAAAAAGAAGCCATCCGAAGTCGGACTGTAGCCTGTAACTCCACGCACGACGATCGTATCGCCTTCGGCTGGGTTGAAGTCGAAGATGCGATCATAGGTGACGCTGGACACATCGATTTCGAAACGATCAGCGCCGGCTCCGCCGACCATATAGTCGTCACCGGCTCCTCCGCTCAGAACATCATTGCCGGCCCCACCGTGAAGCTGGTCATCACCTGCATCGCCATTCAGACGGTCCGACCCCGAACCGCCTTCCAGAATGTCGTTGCCGTCAGCGCCTGACAGGACGTCGGCACCGTCAAGTCCGCGCAGCATGTCGTTCAGTATTCCGCCTGTCAGGTTGTCGCTGCCTGCATTCCCGGATTGTATCAGAGGCGCAACCGGTGGCTGGCCAGACACGCTCGGCGTGGCTGATGCTGTCGGTGCCTGCGAACGTCCGGTGACCTCGCTCGGCAGAGTTGATGAAAACTGCAGCACTCCCGGGTTGAGATCAGCAACCAGAGCATTACGCACAAGCAGGCTATCCGTAGCGGAGAAAATGACCAGGACGTCCGAGCCCTGCTGCTGGATCGACTGCCATGCGCTGTGGCCTGCAACTCGAATGCGGTCGCCTGCCGCGACGCTGAAATCGGTGATCACGTCCGCCCCGGACCCGGCGTAGAAGATGTCGGCACCCGCGCCGCCCGTCAGAGTATCATTGTCTGCTCCGCCGCTGAGATGATCCGCGCCTGCGCCACCGCTGATGACGTCGGCCCCCCGGCCTGTGTAGATGCGATCATCCCCGTCTCCTCCGTCTATCCCGCCGTTCTGAAGGCCGAGACGACCCTCATAGACGTCGTCGGAGCCACCCAGATCGATGTGTCCTGTGATAAGCCCGTCGTTGAATAGCGTGGATTGCTCTTCGCCTAGATCGACCAGGCCGCGAAGCTCACCCGTATTGACGATGATAGACTTCTGGTTCTCGGGCGTTGTCACTGCCGGCACATTGCGCAAGGCGTAGTCGGCTTGCACGATGCCGCTGTTGAAAATTCGGCCGACGAACAGCGACCCGAAGGCCATGCCGATACTATCCATCCCGGCGGTTGAGTCGCTGACTATGATGCTGCCGCTGTTCACGAAGGCATTCGGTGAGGGGTGATCATCCAGTTTGACGCTCACGCCGATGCTCGCCTGGCCACCCACCACGACGATTTCGCCGGAGTTCCATACGTCCTGGCTTCCGATACGGGCCTCAACACCTGTCGCGCTGAGGCCTGCGTTGATCTCTATACGTCCAGAGTTGCTGAACTGCTGCAGGGGCTGGATGCCCAGAACATGGCCTTGTCCGGTGACGCGGATCAGCCCTGCGTTGAAAACCTCTTCGATCTGATAGATGCCGAAAACGTTCGTGCTACCAACTGCTGTAACCTCGAGCCTGCCGTCGGCCCGGTTCACAAAGGGATCAAACAGGACGTTCTTGTCGTTCCCCAACAGGCCATACAGATTAGCCTGGCCAGACAGCCCCTGAACCACGATATGGCCACTGTTGAACAGGGCAGGCTGGGGGCGGGCATCGACCGCTTCGAGCACGATGCCGGCGTCAAACAGGGTTGGCCGGGTGATGATGATCGTCTCATCAGCGCCGATTTCCGTCAGTTGATCGACGGTTAGAGTGGTCGTGAGGGCTGGCGTTGGCTGTTGCGGGAGTGCCTCGGCCGAAAATGAGATCGCGTCGCTGATAGCGGCCGCCGTCACATTGCGCACCAGGATGGAATCCGTGGCGGACAGGACGATCAGTACGTCTGCCCCGAGCTGCTGGATCGACGTGGCGGTGGAATAGCCATGGATAGACAACTGGTCACCTGACGGACCGGTCTCGAAATCGGTAATGACGTCGCCGCCGTCGTTGAGATTGAACACAAAGGTGTCTCGCCCAGTCCCCCCCGTTAGGACATCATTGCCCTTGTCTCCAAACAGAATGTCGTCGCCCTTGCCGCCAGACAAAATGTCTGCACCGGAGTTGCCCTCCAGGACATTGTCGCCGGCGTCGCCCGTCAGGGTGTCCGCGAAGATGCTGCCCTGAACCCCTTCGAAGTTGCGAATTGTGTCATTGGCGGCGGACTGAGCCGTCCCAGCAGAAAGGTCCGCGATTACGCCCGCGCTGGATGTCAGATACGACAACACATCGTAACCCTCGCCACCGTCGAGAGCGTCGCTACCACGACCGCCGTCGATGAAATCGTCGCCCGCGCCACCGAAGATGGCGTCAGCCCCCTCTTCGCCGAACAGATAGTCGGACAGGTTGCCGCCAATCAGCCGATCGTTGTCGTTGCCACCGAAAACGCCGCCGGTTACGACGCTGTCGCCGGTGCCGTCGTAGATGTCGGCGTCGGAGCCTAGGTCGACGTAGCCATCTATGGTGCCGCTGTTGCGCACCTCGTCGAGACCGGCACCCAGGATGATGCCCCCCCGTATGATGCCGGAGTTCAGCACGTGCTCGCGCGACAGCTGCATGGCCGTGTCGTCGATCAAGATGGCGATGTCGGCCTCGATCAGACCGCTATTGACATAGGTCTGGAGGCCATTGCCGCGCGCGAAAGGCGAAGCGGTGTTTACGGCGGTAAAGGCGATGCTCAGCGCCCCTTCACCTGTTGCGATCGCCCGGATTGTGCCGCTGTTCGTGAAGCTGCCGTTTGCATCCAGGACGACCCCGATAGCCCCCTGAGTCCCGCGTGCTTCGATCAGGCCGCTGTTCGCAAGGGTGGCATTCAGAGCGCTGTTGATGCCGAAAGCGAACGCGCCGTCGGCAAGGATTTCGCCGCTATTGGAAATCGTGACAGCGGCGCGTTGTGGAGCCGACGTCAAGATCGGAGTGTTTGCGACGTGTACGCCTTGCGCCAGATTGCCGGCAGTGACGCGGATCGTGCCCGAGTTGTCGAGATCCCAATTCGTGGATCGGGGAGCGGCACCAGTCGCGTCATACTCCGATGAAACGTCAATCAGCCCCTGGTTCGTCAGATCGGCGCTGCCTCGCGTTCCGATCGCGCCTGCAGCACCGTCATTGATGACCCGCAACACCCCTGTGCTACCGTTGAGGAAGCGACCATATTCCTGAAACACGCCGAAGTTCAGTGCGCTGTCATCCGGCGGGCCCTGAACGATGAGGGTCCCGAAGTTCGACAGGCCGCCGTTTGTCCCACCGATGGAATAGGCGGCGTCCTGAGTAAACACGTGGGTGGTTCCAGCCTCAACCAGGAACGGACCCAATCCAACCACTGGCCCGCCCGCTGGAACAGGCGCTGGCGTTGGAGCGGGTCCCGGCATCAGGCGGATGGCCTGCGGGAAGGCCGCCACGGTCGCAGTGTCCAGGTATTCGAGAATGATTTCTGACCCGTCGGGGAAGACCAGCGTCGCCCAACCCTGAGCACCGACATCGAGGCGGGGCATGGTCGTGAAGCCATACAGTTCAATCACATCACCTGCGGCGGGATTGAAGTCGGAGATACGATCCGGATTTCCACCTATCCCGCCCGTTTGGGGTGCCACCGTATCGCCGGGTGTGAAGATGAATCGGTCTGCCCCACCGCCGCTGCGGATATAGTCTGCGCCCGTTCCGCCCCATATGATGTCGTTCCCGGCGCCCCCATCCAGGAAATCGTCTCCGCCTCCCCCTTCGAGCCATGCGCCCAAGGGATCGGCAATGAGCCGGTCGTTACCATTCAGGCCAAAGACCGCGCCTCCGTTGAGGCTATACAAGGTTTCAGAGCGCCAGCTCCCTCTCGTGACGGTGCGATCGCCCGGCGATGGCGGCACGTACATTGGGTCCGCGAATGGTTCGGTGGACAGCGTCTGACGCCACGACAGTGTCGTTTCCACGGATCGAAACGCCGAAGGTGAAGCCTCCGGCAACAGCCGATCAACCAGACCCAGATAGCGCATTTCAGCCCCCAAATCGCAGGCCTGTTGGATACCGTGGTTCCGCTAGGCTTTGCAATCAGAAGGAAAGTCTTACCGCCCGAACTTCTGGAACTTTATCCGGTGCGGGATCAGGCTTTCGACGCCCAGGCGACGCTTCTTGTCTTCCTCATAGGCTTCGAAGTTGCCCTCGAACCATTCGACGTGGCTGTCGCCCTCGAAGGCCAGGATGTGGGTGGCCAGGCGGTCCAGGAACCAGCGGTCGTGGGAGATGACCACGGCGCAGCCTGCGAAGCTTTCCAGAGCCTCTTCGAGATTCTGCAGCGTCTCGATGTCCAGGTCGTTGGTCGGTTCGTCGAGCAGCAGCAGGTTGCCGCCGGTGGCCAGGGTTTTGGCAAGGTGGACGCGGTTACGCTCACCGCCGGACAGTTGGCCGACCTTCTTCTGCTGGTCGCCGCCCTTGAAGTTGAAGCTGCCGACATAGGCGCGGGTGTTGATCTCGCGCTTGCCGACCATCATCACGTCGGTGCCGCCGCTGATCGCCTGCCAGATGGTTTCTTCGGGCTTCAGGTCGTCGCGCGACTGGTCGACATAGGCCAGCTTGACCGTCTCGCCGACCTTGATGGAGCCGGCGTCGGGCTGTTCCTGACCGGTGATCAGGCGGAACAGGGTGGATTTACCCGCACCGTTGGGGCCGATGACGCCGACGATGCCGTTGGGCGGCAGCTTGAACGAGAGGTCCTTGAACAGCAGCTTGTCGCCATAGGATTTCTGCAGGCCCTCGGCCTCCAGCACCACATTGCCCAGGCGCGGGCCGGGCGGGATCTGGATGACGGCGTGGGTCTGGGCGCCGCGCATGCTTTCCTGCTCGTCCACCATCCGCTCATAGGCGGCCAGACGGGCCTTGGACTTGGCCTGACGGGCCTTGGCCCCCGAGCGGACCCATTCCAGCTCGCGGGTCAGGGCGCGCTGACGAGCTTCGGATTCTGACTGCTCCTGCACGACGCGCTTGGTCTTGGCTTCCAGCCAGCTGGAGTAGTTGCCCTCGTGCGGGTGGCCCTTGCCGCGATCCAGTTCCAGCGTCCACTTGGTCACCAGGTCCAGGAAGTAGCGGTCGTGGGTCACCAGGATGACGCAGCCGGGGAAGGCCTCCAGGTGGTGCTGCAACCAGGCGACGCTTTCGGCGTCCAGGTGGTTGGTCGGTTCGTCGAGCAGCAACATGTCGGGCTTGCTGAGCAGCAGCCGGGCCAGGGCCACGCGGCGCTTCTCACCGCCGGACAGATTGGTCGTCGCCCAGTCGTCGGGCGGGCAGCGCAGGGCGTCCATCGCCATTTCGATGCGGCTGTCGATGTCCCAGACATCGCCGGCATCGATCTTTTCCTGAAGGGCGGTCATCTCCTCCATCAGTTCGTCGGAATAGTTCTCGGCCATCTCCATGGCGATGGCGTTGAAGCGGTTGACCCACTGCTTCTCCTCGCACCAGGCCTCGACGTTCTCGCGGACGTTCAGGCTGTCGTCGAGCTGGGGCTCCTGTTCCAGATAGCCGCGCTTGATGCCGTCGGCGGCACGGGCCTCGCCGTTGAACTCGGTGTCCAGCCCGGCCATGATCTTCAGCAGGGTGGACTTGCCCGAGCCGTTGACGCCGACGACGCCGATCTTGGCGTCGTTGTAGAAGCTCAGCCAGATGTTCTCGAAGATCTTCTTGCCGCCGGGAAAGGTCTTGGTCAGACCCTGCATCTGGAAAATATATTGCTGCGCCATGAGGTGCGTCGCGCCCTGTCGTTCGATCGGATGGGGAGGTAGGCGCGGGATGTAGCGACCCCAGCGCCGGGTGGCAAACGTCTAGCGGCCGGGCAGGGCGGTTTGAAGGCGCGATCGCCTACCAGCGAAAGACCAGTTTGCCGATCAGGGCTCCGATGGCCACGGCGATGCCCATGCCAAGGGTGTACCAGACCGCGACGAAGGAGGCCGTGTGCTCCGGGCAGTGCAGGCCATACAGGGTCGTGGCGAGCGCGGCGGTCAGCAACCCTGCGGCAGCCCCGGCCAGCATGGGCCGGGTCGGAGCAAAGGCGCGCGCGGCCCAGAAGACGAAGGGGGCCGCGATCAGGCTGAGCAGGACGATGTTGGGCGCACAGACGCGGGCGCTGTCACCCATGACGGCGGGCATGCGGTCCGGCATCGGCATGGCGACCAGCTCATAGGCGGCCAGTCCCAAAACACTGGCCAGGATCAGGCTCAGAACGAGCAGAGGCGCTCGCGCACTGACGCCGGGGCGACCCAGACGGTCCAGAAGCCAGAAGCCCGAGATGGCCAGGGCGATCGTATAGGCCGCCTTGGCCCAGAAGGTTGGACCCCGCATGGCCAGCATCAGGTCACTGCGAAAGCCCAGCCAAAGGCCGACGGCGATCAGGACCAGAACGGCTGCGGGCACCAGCCATAGCAGCAACCGACGCTCCGGCCGCCGGGCAGGGGGCAGGTCGGCCGACAGGGCGGTGATCAGGTCGTCAGTCTTCATCGGAAATCCCTTCATGCACCTGTGAGGGTGCAAATCGGGCGGTCAGGGTCTTCAGGCTGCGGTGGACGCTGACCTTGGCGGCGGCGACGGAATAGCCGTGGCGTTCTGCGGCCTCTGCGACCGACAGGCCCTGGACCCGGATGTCCTCGATCAAGCGACGCTGGCGCACGGGCAGGAGAGACAGCACGCGGGTCAGGTCGTGCCTTGCCGCGCCATCCTCGACGGTGTGATCGGCAAACAGGTCGCCGGCGTCGTCCAGCGGGGCGGTCGGGCGGCGCCCCTGACGGCGCAGGTGGTCGATCAGCTTGTGGCGGGCGATCGAGAAGGCCCAGGCCGTGAAGGGCTGGCTGGAGTCCCATGTGGCGCGCTTGGCGTGGATGGCGATCAATGTCTCCTGCACCAGGTCCTCGGCGTCAGCCGCTCCGTCGTAAAGGCGTCGTGTGAAGAACGGTCGCAGATGACCGCCCATATCCGTCAACAGCACGCGCCAGGCCCCCGCGTCACCCGCAAGGCCACGCAGCATCAAGGCTTTCAAATGGGTTTCGCGATCTGTCACGTCTTGGGGTCCATACGCGCGCGATAAGCAAAGGGTTACAGCCCGTCTGCCGAAAATTCGACGCGATTTTTTCCAGCGTGGCTGTAACCGCCGGAAGGGCCCCGGCGAATGGGGAGGTGTGACCGGACGACCGGCCACCACCCTTTCAAAGGAGCCTTCTGATGAACGCCAAGACCCTGACCTCCACCGGCCTGGTCGCAGTCGCCCTGGCCGCCGGTGCCAGCGCCACCTATGCCCAGTCCTCGCAGAACAACAACCGCCAGGCCCCGGCCCCCGCCGTCGAGAAATGCTATGGCGTCGCCATGGCGGGCAAGAACGACTGTGCCGCCGGCCCCGGCACGACCTGCGCCGGCACCTCGGTGCGCAACTATCAGGGCAACGCCTGGAAGAACGTCCCGCGCGGCACCTGCACCTCCATCCGCACGCCGGCGGGCAATGGTTCGCTGACCCCGATCACGCGCTGATCGGATCAGGCGAATGACCCATAGGCCGGCTGCGGTTCCCCCTTCTGACGCCCCAACGGCGGGGCTTGGGCTGAAATCCGTGCATTACGAAGAGGCCCTGGCCGCGTCGGCGGCCGGCCTGTGGTTCGAGGTCCATGCGGAAAACTATATGGTCGACGGCGGGCCCCGGCTCGCCTGGCTGAACGCCATTCGCCGCGACAAGCCGCTGTCCCTGCACGGGGTCGGCCTGTCGCTGGCGGGCGACCAGCCGCCGGATGAGAATCATCTGGCGCGGTTGAAGGCCCTGTCGGACCGGTTCGAGCCGTTCGTTGTGTCCGAACATCTGGCCTGGTCGCGGCGCGGTGAGGTCTATCATCCGGATCTGCTGCCCTTCGTGCGCAGTCGCGCCATGCTGGACCAGATCTGCGCCAACGTTTCGCGGACCCAGGACGTGCTGGGGCGGCAAATCCTGATCGAGAACCCCTCCCACTATCTGGACCTGCGCGGCCCTGAGATGTCGGAGCCGGAGCTGCTGGGCGAGATGGTCCGGCGCACGGGCTGCGGCCTGTTGCTGGACATCAACAACGTTCATGTCAGCGCCAACAATCTGGGCACCTCGGCCCTCGACTATCTGAATGCCCTGCCGGTCTATGCGATCGGCGAAATCCATCTGGCCGGGCATGACCCCGACCCGGAACATGGCGAGCGACTGCTGATCGACAGCCATGCCGCCCCGGTCTCCCAGCCGGTCTGGGCGCTCTATGCCCGCACCATCGCCCGTATCGGGCCGCGGCCGACGCTGATCGAGCGCGACGACAACCTTCCCGCCTTTGGCGATCTCATGATCGAGCGGGACCGCGCCGATGCCGTGCTGGTCGCCGTTGAGGAGGCGCTGCGTGCCTGAGGATTTCCACCGCGCGCTTGACGCCGCGATTATCGGATCGGATCAAACGCTTATGCCCTGGCTGGCAGGCGAGGGGGCCGGATTGGCCATCTATCGCAACACGGTCGCCAAGGGGCGAGCCGATGCCCTGGCAGGTCTGTTCCCCACGGTCCAGCGGCTGGTCGGGGAGGACTGGTTTCGTGACGCCGCCCTGATGTTCGCCGCCGAACATCCACCGACCAGCCCCGTCCTGGACGACTATGGGCAGGGGTTTCCGGACTGGCTGGCCCGGTTTGAACCTGCGCAATCCCTGCCGTATCTGGCACCGGTCGCGCGGATGGATCTGGCCTGGAGCCGGGCCCATCGCGCCGCCGACGCGTCCGTGCTGACGGCAGAGGGCCTGGCCGGGCGCGACCTGTTCGGTTCACGCGCCACACTGCATCCCTCGGTCCAGCTGTTCTGGTTCGACTGGACTGCGGCCTCGATCTGGCTGGCCAACCGACCGGATGCGAACCCGGATCAGGTCGTCGACTGGACCGACAATCCCGAAGGCCTGGTCATCCATCGACCCGACATGACGGTGCTTCACCGTCGGCTATCGCGCGCGGAATGGCTGTTCCTTGATGGCTGCCTCCGCGACCTGCCGCTGGGCCGGGTGGCTCTGGAGGTCCAGGGGCAGGCTCCGGATACCGACATCGCCCGCCTTTTCTCCGGCCTGCTGAGTGCGGGCCTGTTCACCCATCTGATCTGAAAGTCCGACCATGACCGACACTGTCGCCCATACCGCCGTGCGTCCCGCCCTGGCCTTCATCCCCGACCTGATCGCGCGCCTGCTTCCGGCCTCAGTCATCAGCCTGATCATCCGGGTCGCCATCGCCGCGGTCTTCTTCCTGTCCGGCCGCACCAAGGTCGAGGGGCTGCTCGATATCACCGACGGCACCTACAGCCTGTTCGCCACCGAGTATCAGGTGCCGCTGATCCCGAGCGACATCGCCGCGCATCTAGCCACATATTCAGAGCATCTGTTTCCCATTCTGATCGTGTTGGGGCTGATGACGCGGGTTTCCGCCCTGGCCCTGCTGGGCATGACGCTGGTCATCCAGATCTTCGTCTATCCGCTCGGCTGGCCGACCCACCTGCTGTGGGGCGCGCTGCTGCTCTATCTCGTCCGTTTCGGCGCGGGTCCGCTCAGCCTGGACCGGGTACTGAAATGGCCTTGAAATTGGGTAGCTGGCGCAATCAGATTGCCTGCGCGGCTAAGGCCTGGCCGGAAGGACCGCCTTCAGCGCTCGGGTGAAGCCGCTCGGCGCGACGGTCAGGTGGTCTTCGTCGTCCAGCACTTCGCTGGTCAAGGTCAGGCTCCGGTAATTGCGCGACCGGAGGCGCTGCTCGAAACGCGCATTGTCTCCGACCATGTCGTAGCGCGTGGCGACCCGATCCCGGAAACTCGTGCTCGCCGATATACATGTGGACCCGCGCCGGAAGGTCCGTGTGGGCGCGGGCATAATCAGTCTCAGTCCGCATCATCGCGTGGTCGCCGAACCAGAAGGACGGACTGCCCAGAATGTAGCCATCGAACAGCTCCGGCTCGCTGAACAGGATCTGCGCCCCCAGCAGCCCGCCATAGGAGTGGCCCAGGAGGATGCGGCGCGCTGGGTCCGCCCGGAAGCGGTCCTCAATGAAGGGGAGGGCCTGAGTTTTCAGATAAGCCTGATAGGCCACGCCGCCGCCCGTGCGGTCGTTGATACGGACGGGCGTGTAGTCGCGAGTGCGGCTGCTCATGCCGCTTTCGCCTGCAGCGTAGGACAGGCCGACCAGGATGAACTCCTCGATGACCGGCCCATCCAGATTCACCCGTCGGGCGATCTGGCGGAGGATGGGGAAGGCATAGTCGGCGTCGGTGACATAGAGGACCGGATAACGGCGATTGGGCTCGGTGTCATAACTGGCGGGGAGGCTGACAAACACCTCGTAGTCCCGGCCCGAAATGGGATCGGGCACCGACCAGACCTGAGTACCCTTCAGCACATAGGGCGTGCCCTCGGCGGTGGTTTCAGCACTGGTTTGGGCGTCAGCACGCTGGCCGCAGCCCGCAGCGAGGCTCGCGGCCATCAAAATCGCTACCAGTTTCAATGCTCGCATGAGGCCCCCCAAGCTTCACCAGAGAGGGCAGACTTCAGGGCGAATACGGCGCTGAAAAGGCGATCAGGCGTAGTTGAAGCTGATCGAGATGCGCTCGGTCTTTGCCGCATTCACCGGCACTTCGTGGCGCAGCCAGCTTTCCCACATCAGGACTGTGCCCGCGCGGGGGGCCAGATAGACGAAGGGACGCTCCGCCTCGGGGGCGTCGGCGTGGACGCCGGGGCGAGCCATCATCATGGGCAGGCGGGGGTCTTCCAGCTTCAGGGCTGAAGCTCCGTCCGGGACCTCGACATAGACGGTGCCGCTGAGGAAGGCGTGAGGGTGGATGTGGCCGGTATGGCTGCCGCCGGGCTTGAGGATATTAACCCACAGGCTGTCCAGCCGGGGCTTGCGGGCCAGATCGAAGTTCAGGGCCCTGGCATAGGCGACGGCGTGGCGATCCAGATGCCGCTTCAGGTCGGCGAACTCCGGCAGGCGCTGGGGCAGGTCGGTCAGGGAGCCGTAGGAGGTATAGCCGCGATAGCCGTGCGCCTTGCACCAGGCCCGGCCAGCATGATCCTCGACCGCCAGCATGCGGCAGGCGTCGGCCAGTTCGGCGTTGAACACGTCGAAGCCGGGCGTGTCGGCCAGACTGGCCTCGTAAATCTGGGTGACGAAGAGGGGGCGCAGGGACATGGTACCGCTTTAGACGAAGCGGCCGCCTATCAGAAGGGCTGCGGTCAGAACGGCAGGGCGGCTTCGCCACGCAGGATCGCCTCGGCCTCGGGCGTATGCTTGGGCCCGCTGCGGTCGTGCAGGATCAGGGGCGGCAATAGACGCAAGGGGGCGCGACCGGTCTTGATCGCCTGGACCAAGACACGTTTGGCGGGCTCGTCCGCATGCGGGTGAATGCCTCTGACCGAGAACGAGCCGGCCGTTTCGCCCAGAAGGGCCAGCAGGTCGGCCAGCCGATCCGCCCGGTGGATGACGACGATCCGTCCACCCTCGCGCACGGCCTTCAGCAGGAAATGCGTCCAGGCCTGCAGTCCGTCGTCCGCCATCCACGCGTCGCGCTTGCCCGGTGCCGGTGCGCGCAGGGCGGCGGGATCGTCGAAGAACGGCGGATTGCTGATGGCCCAGTCGAACGGTGGCAGATCCAACGCTCTAAAGCCTGTGGCGACATCGCCCGTGACAATGCTGGCCGGGGCGCTGTTCAGGCTCGCGTTCTCGCGCGCGAGTTCCGCCATCGTGGTATCCCGTTCAAGCCCGACCAGCGTCATCTCAGGCTGACGCGCGGCAATCTGCATCAGTGCGCCGCCGGCCCCGCAGCCGGCCTCGATCAGGCGTTCGCCGGGTTTGCCCGCAACGGCGGCGGCCAACAGGGCGGCGTCCATCCCCGCTCGATAGCCTCTGGCCGGTTGGCGCAGCCGAACCCGCCCGCTCAGGAGGGCATTTTCGACAACCTCGGCTGTCAGGTGTGGCAGTGGTGCGACGGTCACGCGGCTTGACCCTTTCTTGGGCCATCACCATTGTGCGGTGCGTCGTCGTCAGGCAAGGCGGCGTCAGGATTTTCCGGCGCGATCCTCCGTCGCGCCATGCCGCACGAGTAAGCAGTTGGACGTTGTCACCCTGGCAGACCCCCACGTGAAGGGTGACGTCGAACCCCTGGTTCGGCTGGCGCACGCCGACATGGCGGCGGTCGACCGCTTGATCGTGGCCCGCATGCAGTCGCAGGTGCCGGTGATCCCCCTGCTGGCCGAACACATCGTGGCGGCGGGCGGCAAGCGTCTGCGCCCCCTTCTTACCGTGGCGGCAGCCCGGGCGGCCGGGGCGACAGGCGAAATTGAGGCCCCGATCAAGCTGGCGGCGGCGGTCGAGTTCATTCACACCGCCACCCTTCTGCATGACGACGTGGTCGATGCGTCCCAGCTTCGGCGCGGCAAGGTCGCGGCTCATCTCATCTGGGGGGCACCGTCCAGCGTGCTGGTCGGCGATTTTCTGTTTGCCCGAGCATTTGAACTGATGGTCGAGACGGGCCAGATGCGGGCGCTGGGCATTCTGGCGCGGGCCTCCAGCGTGATCGCCGAGGGGGAGGTGCTGCAACTGACCCGCGCCCACGACCTGAACCTGGATCAGGAAACCTATCTGCGTATCATCTCGGCCAAGACCGCCGAACTGTTTGCTGCTGCCGCAGAGGCCGGGGCGGTGGGTGCAGGGGCGGGCGACAAGACGGTCGAGGCGCTGCGGTCCTATGGGCTGAACCTCGGGCTTGCCTTCCAGCTGGCAGACGATGCTCTCGACTACGGCGGTTCGTCCGATGTGCTGGGCAAGAATGCCGGGGATGACTTCCACGAGGGCAAGGTGACCATGCCCCTGCTGC
Organism: Brevundimonas sp. DW-iso22; assembly: GCF_058725425.1. NCBI lineage: Bacteria > Pseudomonadati > Pseudomonadota > Alphaproteobacteria > Caulobacterales > Caulobacteraceae > Brevundimonas > Brevundimonas sp. DW-iso22. The sequence goes on from NZ_JBZXEB010000008.1 coordinate 14,789, forward strand.
TGGCCGCCGCCCGCACGCGCGGCCGCGAGGACGCCTTCTGGGAGCGGACCATCAACAAGGGCGAGCGGACCGAGGACGACTTCCTGCGTGCGCGCGAGCTGATCATCGGCACCGGGTCGGTTACGACGACGCTTGATACGGCCTATGCCTATGCCGACGCCGCCAAAATCGCGCTGAAAGTCCTGCCGCAGGGCGAATGGCGCTCGGCGCTGGAGCAACTGGCAGACTTCGCGGTCAGCCGCGCCGCCTGATTACGTCTTCAGGCGATGATATCGGGCAGGATCAGGTTTTCGATCCGGACGATCTCGTCCTTCAGCGTCAGCTTCTTGCGCTTCAACCGGGCGATCATCAGCTGGTCCGGAATGGGCATGTGGCCCAAGGCCTCGATGGAGGCCGACAGGTCGGCATGCTCCTGCTGAAGCGCCTTCAGCCGGGCCTCCAGGGCCTTGTCTTCTTCGCTCAGAAACGGTTCGTCGTCGTTCATGGTGGTCCCCGGACGGGCGCTTATATCGTGCGACCGCTCAGGCCGGAAGGCATTCGGCCAGACGGATCAGCCCGGGGCGCGGAATGGATGACGACCAGGTGCGGGCGACGGCCACCAGCGCATCGATCGCGGGGCGAGCCGGCCCCGACGCGGTGGGGCTCAAGGCCTCAAGCGCCAGCAGCAGGCGACGCTCGGCGTCCAGTTCGGCGGCCTTGACCTGACTTCGGACAGCCTCGCGGTCGTCATCATCCATATCGACGGCCTTGATCTTCAGGGCCCGGCGGACGGCCCGCAGCGGCGCGACGGCGGTCTCTTCCCAGACACGGGCCGTGTCGCAAGCCGCCTCACGCGTGTCCGCGTCCAGGGCTCGTCCGGTGGTGGCGCTCCAGGCCGTCCACAGCAGCAGTGGCACATTCTGGCTCGCAGTATCCTGAAGCTCCAGGCAGGCCTCTGCCACGCCGGGTGCTGCATAGGCGGTCAGGACCCAGGGCCACAGGCCATTGCTGCCACTGCTCATGCTTCTGGCGCGCCCTTGAGCCCGTCCCATCGGCGCACGGCGGACCAGTCCAGCCCGAACAGGTCCAGCGCCCGCCCGACCGACTGATCGACGATGTCCTCGATGGATTTGGGCCGCGCATAGAAGGCGGGCAGGGGCGGGGCGATGATGGCCCCCATCTCGGTCAGAGCCGTCATGGTCCGCAGATGGCCCAGATGGAATGGCGTCTCGCGGACCATAAGCACCAGCGGACGCCGCTCCTTCAGCACGACGTCGGCGGAACGGGTCAGCAGGTTTGACGTTACGCCCGTGGCGATCTCGCTCATCGTGCGGACGGAACAGGGCGCGACGATCATGCCCAGGGTCTGGCAAGAGCCGGAGGCGATGGTGGCCCCCACATCCGCCAGTTTGTGCACCACATCGGCCCGACCGCTCAGATCGTCCGGCGTGAGATCCGTTTCCTGCGACAGAGTCAGCAGGGCCGCGCGGGTGACGACCAGATGGCTCTCAACACCCAGTGCACGCAGGGCGTCCAGCACGCGCAGGCCATAGGTCACGCCGGATGCACCGGAAATCCCGACCACCAGTCGCTGGGGCGGGTTCCGTATGGCTGTGTTCACAACTTCGGCCAATTCGGGCTCCAGGCTCTGTCTGTCCGGTCGGATCGGCGATCACCGGAATGTGATTCTACAGCCGGTCAAGCTGGGCGCTCACTAGTGGCGATACCGGGTCCGATGCGCAAGCCAGCGGGTCGGTGCCAGGGTGTCGCTATCGGTCCTTAGACATGGAGGCGAAAGCCATGACCATCGAAGCCCGTATCCGCGAACTGGGAAACCGTCATCGCAATCTGGATGAGACCATCCGGCGCGAGATCACCCACCCGGCCACGGATTCGCTTCATGTGAGAGAGCTGAAGCAGCAGAAGCTCCGGCTCAAGGAACAGATTACCAGTCTGGAGGCGCGCGCCGGATAGCGGCGTCTCCGAAGCCCGAAAGTGAAGACGGCCCCGGAGAGCGATCTCCGGGGCCGTTTTCGTAGGATGTTCGGACATTAGTCCTTGGAGCCGAATACAGATTCCGCTGTCGGCTCGGCACCGCGACGCTCGCGGGCTTCTGGGACGAACTCGTCCTCGACCGGCTCGGTCGGGGCTGCAGGTTGCAGGGTCGCGCCGCCCTTCTTGGCGTCATCCTTGGCCTTCTTGTCGGCGGCCTTCTTGACCAGTTCATCCAGGACGATCTGGCCGACCAGGCCCAGGGTCACCGGATCGACCGGCTTGATATTGGCGCTGTTCCAGTGGGTCCGGTTCCGCACGCTCTCGATGGTGGACTTGGTGGTCCCCAACAGCTTGGAGATTTGGGCGTCGGTCACCTCGGGGTGGTTGCGCACGAACCAGGCGATGGCGTCAGGGCGATCCTGGCGGCGCGAAACGGGCGTATATTTCGGCGCAGGCTTGGCGGCCTTCATCATCTCGGCGTGGCGGCTGACCACGGCCTGCATGTGATAGGTCTCGTCGTTCTGGGCCTTGTCCAGCTCTTCGCGTGTCAGTTGGCCATTGACCAGCGGATCGGCACCCCGAATGTCGCGGGCCACGTCGCCGTCGGCGATGCCGCGCACTTCCAGCGGGTGCAGACCACAGAATTGCGCGATCTGTTCGAACGTCAGGGAGGTATTGTCGACCAGCCAGACCGCAGTGGCCTTGGGCATCAGGATGTCGGTCATACGGGTATTCCGGTTCTAGGACGGGGCCAGAAAGTCGGGCTCCGGATACGACGGCGCCCGGCCTTTCGACCGGGCGTTGATGGTCTGGATATAATCGCATTCTCTGGAAAAGAAAACGAAAGCCTGCAATCTCGTACAGCCAAGGTTCATGGAGGGTATTGAACATTGCGCGCAACGGCGCGTTGGGCGTCTGTGGGTTCTGAATTTGGGAGGGTACCATGTTGCTTGAGACACTGGCCGCCATGACGATGATGTCCGGCGCTGAAATGCCGACGCAGGAGCGCGGCGCACCGCGCGGCGACTACCGCGACAGCTGTAGTGGCGAGTATGTCAATCGCGGTCGTCTGTACGCCGATTGCCGCACACGTCGGAACGATATCCGTGCCACGTCGATCGAACTGGCCCGTTGTTCTAGCTACGAGATTCGCAACACCGACGGCATTCTGACCTGCGGCCCGTATCGCGGCGACGACGAAGGCCGGCCCGGTAGTGGCGGTGGCTATCCCGGCGGTCCAGGCGGGGGATGGAACCCGGGTGGACCCGGCGGCGGCTATCCCGGTGGGCCCGGCGGCGGCTGGAATGGTGGTCGCCAGAGCATCACGGTTTACCGCGACGCCAACTATCGCGGTCAGGCGATGCAGTTCAACGGCGAGGTCTCAAACCTGCGCAATACAGGCATGAACGACGCCATCAGTTCGTTCCGCCTGCGTGGTACCTGGGAACTGTGCACCGACGCCAATTTCGGCGGGCGCTGCACAGTGTTCGATGGCGACGAAACCAATCTGGCGCGCTGGCAGCTGAACGACAGCATTTCGTCGCTTCGCCCCGCACGTCGTGGCGGCGGCGGTCGCTGGTAGACATCAGACGATCAGGACAATCTTGCCGACGTGGCCGCCCGCCTCAAGCCTGAGGTGGGCGGCTGCAGCCTCTGCCAGATCAAATGTTGCCTCGACCGGGGGGCGAACCTGTCCCGAAGCGATCCACGGCCAGGCCTTGGCCTGGATGGCTGCAATAAGTCTCGCTTTCTCGTCAGCTGGTCGCGCCCTCAGCGTCGACCCGGTCAGCACGATTCGCTTCATCATCACCGACGCCAGATCAATCTCGGCCCTGGCTCCGGTCAGGGTGGCGATAACCACCCACCGCCCGAAACGCTTGAGAACCGCCTGGTTCAAAGCCGCATAGTCCGCCCCGACCATATCCAGCACCACGTCGACGCCGCCGAAAGTGTTGATGGCGCCTTCCAGGTCATCTGCAGTCGCATCCAGGCTAAGGTCCGCACCCAGCGCCTGCGCGGCCGCTGCCTTAGCGGCTCCGCGAGACGTGGCGATTACCTTGGCACCTGCTGCCTTGGCCATCTGGATAGCGGTGACACCGATGCCGCTGGTCGCGCCGTGGATCAGCAGGGTCTCCCCGGATTTCAGATCACCCGCCTCGAACACATTGGCGAAGACGGTGCAGACGGTCTCGGGCAGGGCGGCTGCCTGAATGAAGTCCATGCCCACCGGCATCGGCAAGGCATGGCGTGCATCGACCACTGCCATCTCGGCATAGCCCCCGCCGCCCAGAAGAGCGTAGACCCGGTCGCCGACCGACCAGCGTGTCACGCCATCACCGACCTCATCGACTTCGCCTGCAACCTCCAGTCCCAGTCCGGCTGGTGCGCCCGGTGGGGAAGGGTAGAGCCCCCGCCTTTGCAGGATATCGGGTCGGTTGACGCCCGCCGCCCGAACCCGGATGCGGATTTCGCCCGGTCCCGCCACCGGATCGGGTCGTTCGACCAGCCTCAAGGCTTCGGCTGGTCCGGAGCCGCCGTCGATGTCGATCGCCTTCATCCTGCCTGTCGTCCTTGCAAATATCCGTGTCCCGGCGTTTCCTAGTCGGTTCTGACGGCCCTGGCCAAGGAGGAGGTGAGCATGTTCGAAGACAACGAACCCCGTCCCGCACGCGGCGCATCCCTGATTGCCGTGATCCGCGAAGACCTGGATCCCTATTCGGTCGAAGACCTGCAGACGCGGATCGAGACGCTGGAAGCCGAGGTGCAGCGCTGTCGTGCCGCCATCGACGGTAAATCCAGCCAGCGCAATGCTGCGGACGCCCTGTTCAACTTTGGCCGATGACGGACTGTTTGTGGCATGGCGGTTGCAGACCATTCTCTCGCCGCGCGAAATCGTGCCGGTCGTGATACGAGTGCGCCTGTTCCATGAGTCTGACTGAAGTCATGCCGACCGACGATCCCGCTGTCTCCTCGTCCATCGCCGCGACCGGCCGCACGCGCGCCGCCGTCGTGGACGATTTCGCGCGCTCGGAGCTGTTCGACCGCACCTTCCGCGAAGGTATGGAGCTGGTTGAAGACACCGCTGCCTATTTGGATGGCGATGGGCGGCGCGAGTCGCGTCTGCTGTCACGCGCTACGGCCCTGGCCTATGCGGGCGAAAGCATGACCCTGACCACGCGTCTGATGCAGATCGCATCTTGGTTGCTGGTGCAGCGGGCTGTGCGTGAGGGAGACATGAGTGCGCTTGCCGCGTGCGATGCCCGCTACCGTCTGGCCGACCGCAAGTCGTCAGCCGAACCTAGCGATCCCGAACTACCCATCGCCCTGATCGAATACCTGGTTCAGGCTGAAAGGCTATATGATCGGGTTCTGCATCTGGACCGCCGTATGTACAGGGACGCACCCGACGAAGCGCCAGCCAATCCTGTGCAGAGCCAGATGGACCGCCTGACGGCCGCGTTTGGTGCCAGGCCCTAAGGCCCGACGTCGTTGGCGTCGGTCCGGCCATCGGCCACCACGCGCGGCAGGCTGACGGCGATGCCGAGCGCTTCAGCAAGCTTGGCATCGCGGCTGTAGACGTCCTCGCGGAACGCGACCCGACCCTGACCATCGACGAAGGCTGTCCAGTACAGGAGACGAACCCCGATTTCGCGGCCGGTCTGGATGCGCTTGGTCTCGCGTGTGTCCTGGGCGGTGTCGAACTCGCTCAGCAGGGCAGGGTCGGGTGCCAGCAGGATACGGGCGAACTCGACCGCGCCCTGAACCCGAACGCAACCATGCGATCGCTGGCGCATAGACAGGTTGAAGGCCGCCTTGGTGGGCGTGTCGTGCAGGAAGATGGCGTAGCTGTCGCGCAGTTCGAACTTCACATAGCCCAGGGCCGCCGTCGGCCCCGCGCGCTGGATGACATTGCCCTGGGGCGTCACATACATGTTCTGGCTGGCCAGATAGCCGGGGCCGCGCGGCAGGATTTCGCGTCGGGCAATACCTGCGGGCACATACCAGGGCGGATTGGCCACGACGGATGCGAAGGGCTTCTCGAGGCTGGGTGTTTCGTTCTCCGGGCTACCAACCACGACCCGGTTGGAGTGAACGGGGCGCCCGTCCTTCCAGTAGACCATGATGGCGGCGGCCGTATTGACCTCGATCCGCTCGGGATTGACGTCGCGCTTCAGCCAGCGGCGACGTTCCAGGTTCAAGGCGATCTGGCGGGCGCGATCTTCAACCGAGGCCCCCAACGAGCGTTGCGTACCCGCACCGATGCGGCCGTCTGCGCCCAGACCATGCCGCGTCTGGAAGCTGCGCACGCCGGCCTCAATCTCGGAACTGTAGACATTGCCCGCCGACGCCAGACGCGCCCCGGCCTCCTCGCTCAGGTCGCCTTCGGCCACCAGACGCTTGATCAGTGGCTGGATGCGGGCATCGCTGGTGCCTGGCTCGATCGTGCCGCCCTGACGGAAGGTGGGCCAGCCGCCCGACGCGCTCAGGCGGCGATAGCGGACGTAACCTGCTGACAGATTGGTGTAGCCGATGTCCGTCGGGGCCAGGCCTTCGAACCAGTCCAGCAAGCGGTTCTGGGCCAGGGCGTCATTCAGCCCGGTGGACAGGTCGACGCGATTCTTCTGCATCTCCCATAGATCTTCGACGTCTTCGGGACGGACGCGGCCTTCCGCCAGCACGCGGCCATAGGTCAAGGCTGCGGCGGTCGTGCGAATCTCGGCTGCGCTGCGGTCGGCGGCCAGGGCGTCGAAGTCGAAATAGTCGATAGGCGACAAACCATGGCGCTCGGCCCGCAGCGAGGCGGCCTGAAGTCCACGCAGACGATCCGCCGTCCAGACGGGACGCCAGCCGTTCAATTCATAGAAGGCACGCACGTCAGGCTGGATGGCCGCGGGCAGCCGCGCCAGTTGATCGTTGAAGCCATTGTAGAAGGCGACCGTGGCCGGATCGCGGGTCTGTGCCTGTGCGGCCAGTCCCGTCGCCGATGCCATGGCTGTCACGGCCGCGCCCAGACCCAGTTGCCGTCGGTTCATCTCAGTCGCATCTTTCGGCCGTCGATGCGGACACAGCGTCCGCGCCACTCGACGGTCAACGCGATCATATTACTGGCGTTCCGGCCAAACAGAAAGGCGCTGGGCCGGGGCCCAACGCCTTCGTGATCTGCAAACCTCAGGGTGTGGCTTTGGCGCACACACCGGCAGGTAGGGCCTACTTCTTGATGAAGCCGGCGAACTTGTTGTTGAAGCGCGACACGCGGCCACCACGGTCCAGCATCTGCTGGTTTCCGCCCGTCCAGGCCGGGTGCGTCAGCGGATCGATATCCAGGTTCAGGACAGCGCCTTCCTTCTGATAGGTCGAGCGCGTCTGATAGGTCGTACCATCCGTCATGGTGACGGTGATGAAATGGTAGTCGGGGTGGGTATCGGCCTTCATGGTCGTCGTCCGTTGTCTCTGGCGCGGTGACGATGCCGACCGTCGATGCGCGAAAATGAGAAACCCGCCGTGCCTGTGACAACAGAACCCGGCGGGAATGAGCGGCGGCGTTTACACCGGGGGGCGTTCCGGGGCAAGAGGCGCGCACAATGACCGAAACCTTTGCCGCTCCGACCGACACCGCTGACCTTCGGGCGCGTCCCGGGGCGGGGGCGCAACTCAGCGAACAGATCACCGAGGCGGCGGGGCGACGGGCCCGGTCTCGCAATGTGCGGCCTCTCTTGCGGCTGCTGCCCTATGCCATGCGACACAAGGGGCATCTGGTCGTCGCCAGCCTGTGGCTGCTGGTTTCCACGGCGGCGTCCCTGGGGCTGACGGCGACCGCGCGCGGGGCCATCGACAATGGCTTCCGGGACGGCGGTTCCCAGCTCAATTTCTGGTTTCTCGTCCTCGGGGCAAATGCGTTTTTGCTCGGTCTGGCTACGGCGGCCCGTTATTTCTACGTCACCAAGACGGGAGAGCGGGTCATTGCGGACCTGCGCAAGGGCCTGTTCGAGCGCATCCTGACGTTGGACCCGTCCTTCTATGCGAAGATTCGGACCGGCGAGGTGCTGTCGCGCCTGACCACCGATATCGCCCTCATCGAAACCCTGATGACGACCTCGGTCTCCTACGCGCTGCGCAATGCGCTGACGCTGGTCGGCGGGACCGTGCTGCTGTTCATCGTCAGCCCCAAGCTGACAGGCTTCGTCCTGCTGATCGTGCCGCTGTTGATCGTGCCGCTGTTCGTGTTCGGCCGACGGGTTCGCAAGCTGACGGTCCAGTCCCAGGACCGGTTTGCCAATGCCGTGGGCTTTGCCGGCGAAAGCGTCGATGCCATCGAGACCGTCCAGGCCTTTGGCCGCGAAGCCTCGTCGATCTCCCGCTTCGGCCAGGCGGTGGAGGACGCATTCGGCGTCTCCCTTGTCCGCATGCGGGCACGCGCCTTGATGACAGCCCTGATCATCATCGTGATGTTTGGCGGCGTGACCCTGGTCCTCTGGTTGGGGGCCCAGGACGTGATCGCAGGCCGGATGAGCACAGGCGCGCTGCTACAGTTCGTTCTGCTGTCGGTCTTCACGGCGGCGGCGGTCGGCGCACTGGGCGAGAGCTGGGGTGATGTCCAGAAGGCCGCCGGAGCCATGGAGCGGATCGACGAACTCATGCGTGCTCAAGCCGCTATCGAGGCACCGGCCGTTCCGAAAGTGCTGCCGAGCCCGGCTATCGGCGAGGTGTCGATGACAGATGTCGGCTTCAGCTACCCCGGACGCCCCGATTTGCCCGCCCTGCGCGGTTTCACGCTAAATGTCCGGGCCGGCGAAACGGTCGCGTTGGTAGGACCGTCGGGGGCGGGCAAGAGCACCGTGTTCCGGCTCCTGCTTCGCTTTTATGATCCCCAATCCGGTGTGGTCAGCGTCGATGGTGTCGATGTCCGTGATGCCGATCCTGTGGCTGTGCGCAGCCGCTTCGCCTGGGTGTCGCAGGAGGCACCTTTGTTCTCCGGCTCTGCCAATGAAAACATCCGCTTCGGGCGTGAAACTGCGACATCGGATGACGTCGTCTCTGCCGCCCGTGAAGCCCAGGCACTGACATTCGTGGAGGCTCTGCCAGAAGGCTTCGACACGCCGCTGGGCGAACGCGGCAAGAGCCTGTCGGGCGGCCAGCGCCAGCGCATGGCCATCGCGCGTGCCCTCGTCCGTGACGCCCCGATACTGCTGCTGGATGAGGCGACATCGGCCCTGGATGCCGAGAGCGAGCAACTGGTCCAGGTAGCTCTGGATCAAGCCATGGAAGCCCGCACCACCATCGTCATTGCCCACCGTCTGGCTACGGTTCTTCGGGCCGACCGGATCGCTGTCATGGAAAACGGCCGCGTGGTGGAAGAGGGCAGCCATGCGGACCTGATCGCGCAGGGCGGGCTTTACGCCAGACTGGCAAAACTGCAGTTCCGCGATACCTGAGGTTCAGGCCGAAAGCGCCGGGTCTAGATATTTCAGGTTGGCCTCGCGGATCGCTGCCGCCGCTTCGTCATACAGAAAAGGCAGGAAGGCGAATCGCTCGCCTCGTGTCACCGGGGTCGCCTCGTGCAGCATAGAGCATGAGAAGACGCAGGCTCCGCCAGGCGGTGGTCGATAAGTTCGGTCTCCAAACTCAGGAAAGCGCAGATCGCCGCCATCGTACTCGGCGTTCAGGTTGATCGAGACCGCGAAGCGACGGTGCGCAGTACCCTTCGTGGTATTGTCGCGATGCGGGCGGAAAAAGCCGCCGGTCTCGGCATCGTAGCGCGCCACCAGATAGCGTTCGATGCGGGTGGGCTGAAAGTTGAAGGCCTTGGTGATCTGCGGGACCAGACGCTGTCTCAGCCGGGCCATGATCTGTTTCTGCACTTGAGCGTCATCCACCATCACATCCGTACGGCGCTTGTGATTTTCATCCATCATCAGGGTGGTCACGCCATCGATCTCCCGCATGAACCCTGACGCCTCGCCACCCTTTTCGCGGTAGAGGCCGATCAGCGCCTCGCAAAAGGCGGGTTCAAAGATGCGCGGCGTCAGCAGGACGGGAGCTGCGCCGGCCGCGCCGGAGTGTCGGCCAGGCGGCGGCAACTGAGTCAACCGCTCTATCATCCGACTGGCCTGATCTGCAGGCCCGGCGGCCAGCACATGAAGAGCGGGATCGATCAAAAACCAGCGATCTGTATCGGCGGCACCGTAACGCGCCGCGATTGCGCCGTCGGTATCGAACAGGAAGCGCAGGCCCGGCAAGCCATCCTGGCGGGTCTGCCGCTGCGCGTCGTCGCCGACGATCAGCACGAAGGCGCTGGCGTGGAGGTCGTCGAACGTCTTTCGCCGCTGCTCGAGGGTACGCACAGCCGTCTCGACACCCGGCCCGGCATGGACGATGGCCAGAAGCAGGTATCTTCCCGCCGCCGTGTCGAAGACATAGCGCGGATTGGTGACCCCCGGCGTGGCAAAGCCAGGCGCGGGCTCTCCGAAACCCGGCCCTGTGATCCGACTCACCCCGCAGGCTCCAGTTCCGCAGCGATCCGCTCTGCCAAACCCCTGAGAACTGCGGGCTCGGCCATTGGTGCATGGCCATGACCTTTCATCGGGCGGTCGGACCAGCGCGGGATGACGTGGAAATGCAGGTGGAAGACCGTCTGGCCGCCCGCCTCCCCATTCAACTGCATGATCTGAAAGCCCTCGGGCTTTAGCGCCTTTTCCAACGCCCGCGCCGTGCGCTGGGTGGCTGCCACAACGCGATTAAGCACCTCCGGCTCGATCTCCAGCAGGTTACGGGCCGTTGAGGTCTTGGCTATGACCAGCACATGACCCTCAGACTGAGGGAACACGTCCATGAAGACCAGGACGTGATCGTCCTCCCACACCTTCACCGCCGGTATCTCTCCGCGCAGAATCCTGGCGAAGATGTTGTCGGGGTCGTAGGGCGCGTGAAGTGTCATCGAAATCTCCTGATCCCATCGTTGCGAAAGAGGGGAGCCGGATCAAGCCGTTCGCGTTATGGTCAAGGTTCTGACCGGAGACTTTCCCATGCTGCGTTTCATCATCCAGTTCGCCGTCACGGCCCTCGCCCTGTGGCTGGCGGCCCAGATCGTGCCGGGCGTAGCGGTCGCATCGACGACGACGCTGCTGATCGCGGCCCTGCTGCTGGGCATCGCCAACGCCGTGGTGCGGCCGATCCTGACCATCCTGACGTTTCCTCTGACCGTCATCACCTTCGGCCTTTTCCTGTTGGTGGTGAACGCGGCCATGATCGGTCTGGTCGCCATGTTCCTGGAGGGGTTCGTCGTCGATGGGCTATGGGCTGGCATTGGTGCCGCCATCGTCACGGGCGTCGTCAGCTGGATCGCGGGCTGGTTCATCGGCGGTGACGACCGCCGCCGCAGCAACTGACATTCAGCTCTTTCGGAACGGCGACAGTTCCTGCGCCATCACAGCGATCTCGGCCTCCACGGCCGGGCGCTCGCCGTCCAGATAGCGGGCGACTGGCTCCCGCAGGGCCGGATCGGCGATCCAGTGGGCCGAATAAACGGGGGAGGGCAGGTAGCCACGCGCGATTTTGTGCTCGCCTTGCGCCCCTGCCTCGACCCGTGACAGGCCTCGCGCGATGGCGAACTCTATGGCCTGATAGTAGCAGAGCTCGAAATGCAGGAAGGGCACCTCTTCCAGCGCGCCCCATTGCCGCCCGTACAGGGCCTCGTCACCGATGAAGTTCAGCGCTCCGGCGATCGGCACCTCGTCCCGGAACGCCATGATCAGGGCGATGCGGTCGGCCATGGTTGCGCCGATCCGGTCAAAGAAATCCCGCGTCAGATAGGGTCGCCCCCACTTCCGCTCGCCCGTGTCCATGTAGAAGGCGAAGAAGGCGTCCCAGTGCGCAGGCTCGATATCCCGCCCGGTCAGCACACGGATGTCCAGGCCCGCCTGGGCGTCGCGCCGCTCGCGCCGGATGGTCTTGCGCCGGTTGGACGCCAGGGCCGCCAGAAAGTCGTCGAACGTGCCGTAGCCGTCGTTGCGCCAGACATATTGCATATCCTCACGCAGCAGCAGACCGGCCTCGCCCATGGCCCGCCAGTCAGCCTGTGTGGGGAAGTTCACATGCAATGATGACACGCCCAGCCGCTCGACCAGAGCCGTCGCGCCCTGGAGGAGGGCAAGGCGCACCGTGGCCTCGTCGGCAAACGGGTGGGCCAGGAAGCGTGGCCCGGTCACCGGCGTGAAGGGCACGGCTCCCAGAAGCTTGGGGTAATACTGGCCGCCCGCCCGCTCATAGGCGTCGGCCCAGCTGTGGTCGAAGACGTATTCGCCCTGGCTGTGGCCCTTGAGCCAGAGCGGCATGACACCGGTCACCCGGCGCTGGTCGTCGCGCAGACACAGGTGTCGTCCGGCCCAGCCCTGACGCGGCACGGCGCTGCCCGAGGCCTCGCAGGCGTCTAGAAAATCGAAGGACAGGAAGGGGTCGCCGCTGGGCCCGGCACAGCCGTCCCACTCGGCCTTGCCGATGTCCGCGACCCGATCGTGAACCGTGATGTGGAAGGTCACTGCACCTCGATGACGGCATCGACCTCGACGGCGAAGCCGAGGGGCAGGCGATAGACGCCGACAGCGGCACGGGCGTGGCGACCCTTGTCGCCGAACACTTCGACCATCAGGTCCGAACAGCCGTTGATCACGGCGGGAATGGCGGTGAAGTCGCCGGCCGCCTGAACGAAGCCGCCCAGTTTCACGACCCGCACGACCCGCTCCAGATCGCCGTCCAGGGCGTCGCTGAGTTGCGCCAGCAAATTGATGCCGCACAGGCGGGCGGCGGCCAGCGCCTGTTCCTGCGTGACGTCGTCTCCGACCGTGCCCTTGATGCCGCCCGAGGCATCGTTCGACAGCTGGCCGGAGATGTGAACCAGATTGCCCGTGCGGACCCAGCCGACATAGTTGGCCACGGCCTTGGCGGGCTCGGGGAGGGTGATGTTCAGTTCGGCCAGGCGGGCGGCGACGGTCATGGGACAGGGCTCCTGAGGGACTATGCGGGCGGTTTAGCCTGCGGGCGTCTTGCCGGGAAGGGCGCGTCCCGCGATCACGGCCCCTTGGCCGAATTTGGCGCGCAGGGCGTCGATGGCGGTCTCGGTTCTCAGCGTCCGTGTCTCGGTGGTTTCAAACAGCGCTGGCGTATCGACCGAATCCACGACCTCCGCCATGCCGATGCCGATCAGGCGATAGGGGCGACCGAGTTCAGGTGCCATCAGCTCACGCGCCGCGGCGAACAGCGCCCGCGCGGTCTGAACGGGTTCGGGCAGGCTGATGCGCCGCGTCACGATCTTGAAATCCGTCCGCCGCAGCTTCAGCACGATCACCCGGCTGGCCACGCCGTCGCGCCGCGCTTTGGACGCCAGTTTTTCGCACAGCGGCCATAGCTCGGCCTCCAGATCGGCGGCGCTGGTCAGGTCCTCGTTGAAGGTCGTTTCCGTACTCATCCCCTTGCGGTCGCGTTCAGGATTGACCGTACGCGCATCGCGGCCATGGGACAGTTCGTGAAGACGAAAACCCGTCTCACCATAGCGTTTGATCAGATCGCGCGGATCGGCGGCGGCCAGATCCCCGACAGTGGCATAGCCGTCGCTCTGCAGGGTCTTCAGGAACACCGGCCCCACGCCCGGCAGGACTTTCACCGACTTGGGGGCCAGCAGGGCCTGGGCGTCCGACCCGATCACCGAAAGCCCGCGCGGCTTGTCCAACTCGGACGCGATCTTCGCCAAGAAACGGTTTGGGGCCAGGCCGATGGAGACGGTCAGGCCGGTCTCTCGCTCGATCTCGTTCTGTGCCCGCACCAGCTGCCATACAGGCGGTCCACCGTTCAGCCGCTCCGTCCCCGACAGATCGACCCAGGCCTCGTCCAGCGACAGCGTTTGAATCAGGGGTGTCAGACGGGCCAGTGTTCCCAGAATGCGCTCGCTCTCGTGCACATATTTGCGAAAGTCAGGTTTGATGACCACCGCCTCGGGACAGGCCTTCAAGGCCTTGAACATCGGCATGGCACTACCGACGCCATACTGGCGTGCAACATAGCAGGCGGTGGAGACGACGCCTCGCTTGCCGCCTCCGACGATGACCGGTTTGTCGCGCAGTTCGGGCCGATCTCGCTTTTCCACCGAGGCATAGAAGGCATCACAGTCCAGATGCGCGATGGTCAGCTGGTCCAGTTCCTCATGCGCAATCAGCCGACGTGACAGGCAGGCCTCGCACCGCGTGACAATCTCGGCGGAACTCCACAGGCAGTCGCGGCAGAGGGACTTCATGCGCGACGTGCCTCCTTTCGCAAAACAGGGTTGGCGTGGCTTCACCCCAACTTAAGACCCGGCAAGGCATAGTGCATCCGTAGACGCGTGAAAAAAGCCCGGGCCGCAAAGTTTGCGAACCCGGGGCGAAAGACCGGGTGCCGATGTCCAAGACCGTCCTCATTGTCGAGGATAACGAGCTGAACATGAAGCTCTTTCATGATCTCCTCGACTCGCAGGGCTATCAGACGCTGCAGACCCGCGAAGGCCTGCAGGCGCTTGCGCTTGCGCGTGAACATCGCCCCGACCTGATCCTGATGGACATCCAGCTGCCCGAGATCAGTGGCCTTGAAGTCACCAAATGGCTCAAGGACGACGAGGAACTGAGCCACATCCCCGTCATCGCCGTCACCGCCTTCGCCATGAAGGGCGACGAGGAGCGAATCCGTCAGGGCGGCTGCGAGGCCTATATCTCGAAGCCGATCTCGGTGATGCATTTCCTTGACGTCGTCCGAAAACATCTGGGCTAAGGGCGATGACTGCACGAATCCTCGTCGTCGATGATCTGGAGACCAACGTCAGGCTTCTCGAGGCCAAGCTGACGCTGGAATACTATGAGGTGCTGACCGCCATGGATGGCGCGACAGCCCTTCAGATTGCGGGCGAGGAGCGCCCTGACATCATCCTGCTGGACGTGATGATGCCTGGCATGGACGGGTTCGAGACCTGCCGACGTCTGAAGGCCGATCCCGTCACCCGGCACATCCCGGTCGTTCTGGTCACTGCGCTGGATGGGCGCGAAGACAAGATCAAGGGTCTGGAGGCCGGGGCCGACGACTTTGTTACCAAGCCGATCGACGACGTCATCCTGTTTGCCCGGGTGAAATCCCTCGTCCGCCTCAAGTCTGTAATGGACGAACTGCGCGAGCGTGAGGAGAGCGGGCGGCGGATGGGTGTCGACACCGGCGGGGCCGGGCGTCTCAGAGGTTCAGGCGGGCGCATCCTGATTGTCGACGACAGCACCGTTCAGGCCGAGCGTATGGTCGAACAGTTGTCGCAGGAACATCGCCCGGTAGTTGAGCCTGACACGGCCGCTGCCCTGATCGCGGCACGCGGTCCCATCGATCTGATGATCGTCAATGTCTCGTCTGCAGAGTTCGACGGCCTGCGTTTCGTGGCGCAGGTGCGCTCGACCGAGGCGTCGCGGCGGGTGCCAGTCCTGGCCGTCGTCGATCCCGCCGACCGGCCGCGCCTGCTTAAGGCGCTGGAGCTTGGTGTTAATGACATTCTGCCCAAGCCTGTGGACCCTGAGGAACTGTCGGCCCGCACCCGCACCCAGGTGCGGCGCAAACGCTATACGGACTTTCTGAAGGAAAAGCTGGACTATAGCCTGGAAATGGCTGTCACCGACGCCCTGACCGGCCTGCACAACCGCCGTTACATGGCAGGCCAGCTGGACACCATGATGATCCGGTCGGCGCAGGGAGGTGAAGGCTTCGCTGTTTTGATGATGGACATCGACCACTTCAAGGTCGTCAACGACAGTTTTGGTCACGACGCGGGCGACGAAGTGCTCCAGGAGTTTGCTGTCAGGCTGGCGACCAATGTTCGCGCCATCGATCTGCCGTGTCGGATGGGTGGCGAGGAGTTCGTCGTCATCATGCCCGGTGCGTCGCTGGAAGCCGCGACCCGCGTCGCTGATCGCATCCGACGCGACGTGGCGGCTCAACCCTTTCCGATAATGGGGGGAGCCGAGTCGCTGACCGTTACTGTCTCAATCGGCGTCTCTGCCAGTGGTGGTATCGGCGACACGCCGGACGCTCTTCTGAAACGTGCCGACGAAGGCGTCTACGAAGCCAAGGCTAAAGGTCGCGATCAGGTCATCGCGCGGGCTGCCTAGCGGCTCATCCAAGGCTTGGATTTGCCCGAGGCGATGCGCGCAGCTTGCTCACGCTGAAACTTGCCACCCTTGGGCGGTGTCGGACGTGCGTCGATCGTCGCCTTTTTCAGACGCAGCGCCTTCTGGATCGGGGTTTCCCCCGCAGGCTCATTGGCAGCCACTGTCGGGTCATTATCAGCGTCGCTCATGACGGCACCCTAGCACGCTGCGGCAATGTCCCGCCCAAAGAAAAACGCCCGGCCTTTCGACCGGGCGCCTCAAAAGATCGGTGCGATCAAGTCCTTACTTGATCTTGCCTTCCTTGAAATCGACGTGCTTGCGAACGACCGGATCGTACTTCTTGACGACCATTTTCTCGGTCATGGTGCGGGCATTCTTCTTGGTGACATAGAAGAAGCCGGTGTCGGCGGTCGAGTTCAGGCGGATCTTGATCGAAGCTGGCTTAGCCATCGGAATTACCTCTGCGACGGCGAAAGCCGCTAAAATATGAGGCGCGGAACATACTCAGGGACGCCCGGAAGTCAACGCGGTTTGCGCAGCATCTTGAACTTGACTCGATTAGGCGGATTGAGACCTTCCGATTAGGCTGCCTCACATGAAACAGATCATCCTTGCCACTGCCGCGCTGATGGCCCTGTCTGCCTGCGCCACGACGCCGATGCCCGCGCCTCAGCAGAGCGCCTTCATGGCCAATCTCAATGGCCTGTGTGGCCAGCGATTCGTCGGCAGAGTGGTCACGACCGATGCGGCTGATGCCGATTTCACCAGCCAACGCCTGTTGATGCACGTGCGCGACTGTTCCGCCGAGGAAGTCCGTATTCCTTTCTGGGTCGGCGAAGACCGCTCCCGCACCTGGGTCGTCAGCCAGAACGAAGAGGGTGGCCTGACGCTGAAGCATGATCACCGCGACCCTCAGGGCAACCCGGACGGCCTGCACTGGTATGGCGGCGACACGACCAGTGCGGGGACAGCCAATCGTCAGGAATTTCCTGTCGATGATTTCTCGGTCGAACTGTTCAACGCGGGCAATGCAGCCGTATCGACCACCAATGTCTGGGCGGTCGAGGTCCATCCGGGGCGAATCTACGCCTATGAGTTGCGCCGGGCCAACCGTCACTTCCGCGTGGAGTTCGACCTGACCCGTCCCGTCAGCGAGTGACGGGACGGTCTGAGCGAGTTCCTAGCCGCCGCTGACGATACCGCAGGCGACGCGCGCACCCGATCCGCCGATGGGCTGGCTGACATAGTCGTCGGCCTGGGCGTGGATC
Organism: Brevundimonas sp. DW-iso22; assembly: GCF_058725425.1. Taxonomy (NCBI): domain Bacteria; kingdom Pseudomonadati; phylum Pseudomonadota; class Alphaproteobacteria; order Caulobacterales; family Caulobacteraceae; genus Brevundimonas; species Brevundimonas sp. DW-iso22. Next base: position 32,193 of record NZ_JBZXEB010000008.1, read on the forward strand.
ATGATGCTGGAGCCGTCGGCGTCGAGCAGGTGTTGGCCCGGTCCGCCTTCGACCAGAGCTGCCGTCGTGGTGAAGACTTCGGCCATGCCGCGTCCGTCAGCCCCGACATACAGATTGGGCAGATCGCCCGCGTCATCGCCGTCCTGGTTCAGCAGGCCATGCGGCTTGGCCTCGGCGCTGTGCTGGACGTGGCCCCCGGCGGACTGGAAGCCCGGGCCCTCGCACTGACCCACTGCATGCAGGTGCAGCCCGTGCCAGCCGGGCGTCAGGCCGCTGGCCTCGACCCGGATCAGCACGCCGGTAGGGCCTTGGCGGAAGGTGGCGCTGCCCGCCGAAGCACCTTGGGCATTCATCAGCGGAGCCTGAGCCGTCGCGCCCACGGTCGCCCGCGTCGTGCCGTGGTTCATCCCGTGACCGGCATGCTGGGCCATATCTTGCGATTGGGCACAGGCGATCATGGGAAGGCTCATCAGTCCGGCGGCGATCAGGGGCAGGCGCATGGCGAAAAATCCTTGTGCATTGAACGAATGCCCGGTCGCGGCGACTTTGCCTTGCGCGGGCCAGACTGCTAGAAAACGCGGTAGCGGATCACGTTCCGATTCCGGCCATTTAAAGCCCGATTTCCTTGACCGACGACACCTATACCAATGCCGCACCCCCATCGGGCGGCAGTGACATTTCGACCATCACGATCGAGGACGAGCTGAGGCGCTCCTACCTCGATTATGCCATGAGCGTGATCGTGTCCCGGGCCCTTCCGGATGCGCGCGACGGGCTGAAGCCCGTGCATCGCCGCATCCTGTATTCGATGCACGATCTGAAGATGTCTCCGGACCGCGCCTATTCGAAATGCGCGCGTGTGGTCGGTGATGTGCTGGGTCGGTTCCACCCGCACGGCGACGCCTCGGTCTATATGGCCCTGGTCCGCATGGCCCAGCCCTTCTCCATGGGTCTGATGCTGGTCGATGGCCAGGGCAACTTCGGCTCGGTCGACGGCGATATGCCGGCTTCCATGCGTTACACCGAGGCCCGGATGGCCCCGGCGGCGGCGGCCCTGCTGACAGACATCGACAAGGACACCGTCGATTTCCAGCCCAACTACGATGAAAAGGAACTGGAGCCCGTCGTCCTGCCGGCCCGGATTCCGAACCTGCTGGTCAACGGCGCGGGCGGCATCGCCGTCGGCATGGCGACCAATATCCCGCCGCATAATCTGGGCGAGATCATCGACGCCTGTGTCGCCCTGCTGGACGATCCGAACCTGGGTGAAGAGGCGCTGCTGGACATCGTGCCCGGCCCCGACTTCCCCACCGGCGGCGAGATCATGGGCCGCACAGCCCCCCGCAACGCCCTGCGCGAGGGCCGCGGCTCCGTCATCGTGCGGGGCAAGGCCTCCATCGAGACCATCCGCAAGGACCGCGAGGCCATCGTGGTCACCGAACTGCCGTTCCAGGTCAACAAACAGACCCTGATCGAACGCATCGTCGAAATGGTCCGCGAAAAGCGGATCGAGGGCATCAGCGACGTCCGCGACGAATCCGACCGCGACGGCATGCGCATGGTCATCGAGCTTAAGCGTGACGCCTCGGGCGATGTGGTCCTGAACCAGCTTTGGCGCTTCACCTCCATGCAGTCGTCGTTCGGCGTCAACATGCTGGCGCTGAACCACGGACGGCCCGAGCAGATGGGCCTGCGCAAGATGCTGGACGTCTTCCTGGACTTCCGGGAAGAGGTGGTCATCCGCCGGGTCAAGTTTGAGCTGGCCAAGGCCCGCGACCGCGGCCACGTCCTGGTCGGCCTGGCCGTCGCCGTCGCCAATATCGACGAGGTCATCCACATCATCCGCTCCTCCGCCGATCCGGCCGAGGCCCGCGAGCGTTTGCAGGCCAAATCCTGGCCGGTCGGCGACATGATCGCCCTGATCGAACTGATCGCCGACCCGCGCTCGATGCTGATCGACGGCGACAAGCTGAACCTGACCGACGAACAGGCCCGCGCCATCCTGGGCCTGACCCTCAGCCGCCTGACCGGCCTGGGCCGCGATGACATCTTCGGCGAGGCGAGGGGACTGGCCGACACCATCCAGGGTCACCTGACCATCCTGTCGGACCGCGCCAATGTGCTGGCCATTATCCGCGAGGACCTGCTGCTGGTGAAGTCCGAGTTCGCCGTGCCGCGTCGGACGATGATCGGCGACGGCGACTTCGAGCTGGAAGACGAGGACCTGATCCCGCGCGAGGACATGGTCGTCACCGTCACCCACGGCGGCTACGTCAAGCGCGTCGCCCTGAACGCCTATCGGACCCAGCATCGCGGGGGCAAGGGCAAGTCCGGCATGACGATGAAGGACGAGGACGCCATCACCGGCGTCTTCTCCGCCTCGACCCACACGCCGGTGCTGTTCTTCGCCACCAACGGCAAGGCCTACAAGCTCAAGACCTGGCGCCTGCCGCTGGGCAATCCGACCTCGCGCGGCAAGGCCTTCGTCAACCTGCTGCCCATCGAGCCGGGCGACAGCATTATGAATGTCCTGCCTCTGCCCGAAGACGAGCATGACTGGGATAACTACGACATCATGTTCGCCACTCGCTCCGGCGACGTGCGCCGCAACAAGCTGTCGGATTTCGCCACCGTCAACCGGGCCGGCAAGATCGCCATGAAGCTGGAAGACGGCGACCGCATGGTTGGCGTGGCCCTGTGCACCGCCGACGACGACGTCATGCTGACCACCGCCCTGGGCCGTGCCATCCGCTTCAAGGCGGACGATGTGCGGGTCTTCAAGGGCCGCGATTCGACCGGTGTGCGCGGCGTTCGCCTGCAGGAGGGCGACGAGGTCATCTCCATGGCTGTTCTCGGCCGCGTCGATGCCACGCCTGAAGAGCGCACGGCCTATGTCAAACACGCGAACGCCATGCGCCGCGCCACCGACGGCGAGGATGACACGGCGGTCGTCGAAGGCGACGACGAGGCGGAAGGTGCCGGCGAGGCAGCCCTGTCGGTCGAGCGTATCGCCGAACTGGGGGCCGCCGAACAGTTCATTCTGACTGTGACCGAAACCGGCTTCGGCAAGCGCTCTTCGGCCTATGAATACCGCCGCACGGGTCGTGGCGGGCAGGGGCTGACCGCCCACGGCCTGGGCGGACGCGCAGGCACACGCCTGGCCGCCGCCTTCCCGGTTCAGGAAGGCGATGACCTGCTGCTGGTCACCTCCGGTGGTCAGATGATCCGCACACCCATGGCCCAGGTCCGCATCGTCGGCCGCTCCAGCCAGGGTGTCACCATCTTCAAAACCGCACAGGGCGAGAAGGTCGTCTCGGTCGAGCGCCTTCCGGACAGTGGCGGGGATGATGAAGGTGCGGTCGAGAACAGCGGTGACGCCGAGGCCTAATTCCTCCCCCGTCGGAGGAGGAATAAAGTGACGACCAACCTCTTCATCGACGGTGCCCCCGCTACGTTCGAAGACCTGGCCCATCAGGCGTTGGTCAACTACGGGGCCTACACCTCGTTCCGGGTCGAGGACGGCGGCGTGCGTGGTCTGGATTTGCACCTGGCCCGGCTGGAGGCCTCTGCCGTCGAGCTCTTCGGCCAGACCGTCGGGATGGATCACCTCCGCGCCCTGATGTGCTCGGCCCTCGGCATGCGCCAGAATGCCTGGCTACGCATCAGCCTGTTCTCGAACGCCATCTCAAATCGGGATCCGACGGCCCAGGGTGACCCGCGTGTTATGATCGGTGTCTTCGACCCGCCTTCACCGCTGGCCGACACCACGCGGCTGCAACTCCAGACCTATGAGCGCGATGCTCCGCACCTGAAGCACGTCGCCACCTTCGGCCTGCTGCGCACGCGTCGCGCGGCCAGAGCTGCCGGTTTCGACGATGCCCTGTTCACGGATCGTGACGGTCGGATTTCCGAAGGCTCTCTCTGGAATATCGGCTTCCTGTCCGGCGACACCGTCGTCTGGCCTGACGCACCCATGTTGGCCGGCGTGACCCAGGCACTGCTTTATAGGGGCTTGCAAGCGCAGGATATCAGCCAGACGACTCAGCTCGTCACTGCCGCAGACCTTTCCCATTTCGAAGCGGCCTTTATCTGCAACAGCGCCACACAGGCCGCATCGGTCACAGCCATCGATGACCACGTCTTTCAAGTGCGGCCCGATCTGATCGTCCGACTGAAGAATGCTTGGTCGTCACAGCCGCATCAGACGATCTAGGCCAGAACTGTCGCACCTGCTAAACCTCAGGAAAGGCAGGGGGAACGCCATGCACATCGGACTGTATCCGGGCACCTTCGATCCGGTCACCAACGGCCATATGGACATCATCGGCCGGGCCGTGAAACTGGTCGATAAGCTGGTCATCGGCGTTGCCCAGAACGACGACAAGGGCCCGCTGTTCACGACCTCAGAGAGGGTCGAGATGGTCCGGCGTGAGGTCGCCCAGTTCGGCGACCGGATCGAGGTACGCCCTTTCTCTAGCCTGCTGATGCATTTCGCCGAAGAACTGAACGCCAGCATCATCGTGCGTGGCCTGCGGGCCGTGGCGGACTTCGAATACGAGTTCCAGATGACGGCGATGAACCAGCGCCTCAATGCCGACATCGAAACCGTCTTCCTGATGGCTGATCCTCGGCACCAGGCCATCGCCTCGCGCCTGGTCAAGGAAATCGCCCGTCTGGACGGCGCGATCGACAGTTTCGTCAGCCCCACGGTCGCCGAGGCCGTCCGGGCCAAGGTCATGAACCGAGTATGAGAGACTTTATGAGTGTGAACTGCCATCTGGTCTTGGGCTTGTGCGTCGCGGCCCTGACGGCCGGATCGGCGGTGGCCCAGAGCGTGTCACAGACCGCAGCAACACCGGCCCCGGCGATCGCTGCGACGCCGATACCTGCCGACGCATCCTGGACCGTCGCGCCAGAGAATTTGCTGGTCATCGACACCAACAAGGGTCGCATCCTGGTCGGGCTGGACCCGCGTCTGGCTCCGCAATCCGTCGAGCGTATCCGCACGCTGGCTGATCGTGGCTTCTACGACGGTCTGGCGTGGCACCGTGTCATGGCGGGCTTCATGGCCCAGACCGGCGATCCCTTGGGCACCGGCGCGGGCAGCAGCGACTTGCCTGACGTGCCTGGCGAGTTTCAGTTCCGGCGAGGGCGCGACGCAAGGTTCGCCACCGTAGCGGAAAGCGGGGCGGGGACGCGCGGCATCATGGGTTTTATGCCGCTTCAGACCCAGCCGGATGCCCAGATGATGTTCAACGCTGACGGCCGCACCGACGCCTTTGGTTTGTTCTGCACCGGCATTGCCGGCATGGCACGCAACACCGACCCGAACAGTGCCAATAGCCAGTTCTTCCTGACCCTGGCCGAAAGCGCCAATCTGAACGGTACCTACACCCCGTTCGGGCGTGTCCTTGTGGGGCAAGAGGTCGTGGCTGCTTTGAAAGTGGGGCCAGAAGCTGCAAATGGCCGCGTCACCGACCCCGACGTGATGACGCGCGTTCGTACCGCTGCCGCCATGCCGGAGGCAGAGCGTCCGTCTGTTCGCGTCATGGACGTGGCCAATCCCGCCTATGTGGCGGTGCTGGCCGAACGCCGCGCCGCGCGGGGGACCCGATTCACAATCTGTGACGCCCTGCCGCCTGCGGAAATGGTCAGCGGCTAAGCGCAATACGAAGGGGAGGGGACACCATGCGTAATCTTTCAGGACTGATCGCCGCCGGGACGTTGGCCCTAGCGCAGTCTGTAGCGGCCCAGGACGTCGGCGGTCCACCACCCCCACCGCCCACGCCGACGCTTGAAACGACGATGGTTGCGCCCGAATGGCGCTCGGTCGCGGCCGAGAACCTGCTGGTCATCGACACCACCAAGGGCCGGGTCCTGGTTGAACTGATGCCTCAGGTTGCGCCGCTGCATGTCGAGCGCATCCGCCTGCTGTCGCGCAACGGCTTCTATGACAATCTGGCCTGGCATCGGGTCATCGACTGGTTCATGGCCCAGACGGGTGACCCGCTCGGAAATGGCGAAGGCCAGAGCCCATATCCGGATTTGAAAGGCGAGTTCACTTTCCGCCGCGACCCCTCTATGCCCTTCACGCCCGTGGCGGCCCCCTCCGGAGCGTTGGTGGGCTTTCTGGGCTCTTTGCCGGTCCAGACCCAGCCTGATTCCGCATTTGCCCTGACCGGCGATGCCAAGGTGCATGGCTGGGGCCTTTACTGCCCCGGCGTGGCAGGCATGGCCCGCGACGAGGGCAATGACACGGCCAACAGTCAGTTCTTCCTGATGCGCCAGTCCTATCCGGCTCTGGACAAGCGCTATTCCGTCTGGGGCATGACGGTGTCGGGTCTGGATGTGGTCCGCGCGATCAAGGTCGGCGATGGCGACAACGGCATGGTCGGCTCGGAACCTGATCGGATGACCCGCGTCCGCATAGCCTCCGACCTGCCAGAGGTGGAACGGCCTTCGGTTCGGGTGCTGGACACCGCCTCGCCACGCTTTCAGGCCTTGGTGGCAGAGACGAGAACGTCACGCGGTGCAGACTTCTCGGTCTGCGACATCACTCTGCCGGTTCAGGTCGCCGGGCCAGCCGCCTGACCTGAGCGTTTGCGCCGCCGGCGTCTGCGGGCCGGGCGGTGATCCTCGCGCATCCGCTGCAACAGCAAACCCTCGCGCAGGCCGCGGTCGGCGACCCGGACCCGCTCCGACGGCCAGGCCCGCTGGATCGCCTCCATGATGGCTGCTCCGGCCAGAACCAGATCGGCCCGATCCGGCCCGATGCAGGCCTCGGCCGCGCGGCCCTCCGGACCCAGATCCTTCAACATCTGCGCAGCCTTCTCGCAGTCGGCCCGCGTCATCCAGAGCCCGTCGACGAGGCTCCGCTGGTACCGCTTCAAGCCCAGATGTATGCCCGCCAGACTGGTAATGGCCCCCGAAGTGCCCACCAGATGCGCGCGGCCACTGGCAAAAAGCTCGCGCAAGGACGGATCCACCGGGGCGGAGGCGATGGCTTGTCCCATATCGGCGACCATGGCTTCGTACCAGTCGTCCAGCGCTCGAGTTGGCGATGCCGCTGGCTCCGGATGCCGTTCCGCCAAGGTGACCACGCCGACAGGGGCCGACATCCAGCCCAGCAGCTCAAACCTCGACCCGGTCTTCTTGAGCCAACTCAGCTCCGTCGACCCCCCTCCGACATCGACGACCAGAATGGCCTCGGCCGTAGGGTCGAACAGGTTGAGGCAGCCTTCAACGGCCAGCCGCGCCTCCTCAACCGGATCGATAATGCGCAGCTTCAGTCCTGTCCCCAGCCGGACGCGCTCTATGAAGGCTGCGCCATTCTCGGCCTGACGGCAGGCCTGGGTGGCGACAGCCATCAAACGGCTGGGGTCTATGTCCTTGCGGACCACTCTTTCGGCACAGAGGTCCAGTGCATCGTAGGCCCGATCCATCGCGGCCTCATCCAGGCGCCCTGTACGACCCAGGCCCTCGCCCAGGCGCACGATCCGGCTGAAGCTGTCGACCACGCGAAAGCCTTCGCGGCTTGGCCGCGCAATCAGCAGCCGGCAGTTGTTGGTCCCCAGGTCCAGCGCCCCATACAGAGGTGCTTCACGACCCATTGCCCGCGCTCCTCGAGCGTCGTCGCCATCCCGGGCGCGCGATCCGCTGGAGCGACCGGACTGGGACCGCTCGTCACGCTTCCGCGCGTCGTCGGTCTCCGGCATGGCCGAATCTTTCAAGGTGGGCGGTCCATTGCGGTGCCCGTCAGCATCACTCTAGGCCGCGCGTATGCTCCGCGCCAAGCGATCCTGTCATGAAAATGAACGGCGAGGCCGGGCAGCGCTCAGAACCGCTATGGCAAAGCTGTCCTCATGGAGCGCCAGACCACAGCCAGATTCAGCCTCGGCGATGTTGTTCAGCGCCGCGACGCCAGCTTTCGCGGGGTTGTGATCGATATCGACCCGTCCTTCGACGATCGGGTGGCTGAGGCAGGCCAGCCCTTCTATCGTATCCTGGCGGTAGGCCCCGATGGCGGGTTCACGGCCTATACTCGCGAGGATGATCTCATCCCCGACTCCAACCAGGGCGTCCTCCATCCCGATGACGCTGATCGACTTTTCACTGTGCATCCCGAAGGGCGCTTCACACCGGTCGATCACGCTCTTCACTGATGGCCCATTGGCTAGGTTCTGCGGCGAGCCTAGATTGCACTGATAGAGCCCTGAAGGCCGAGTGTGCGAGGAGCCCGTCGATGTCCGATTTTGCCCATGTCTTTGAAACGCCGCCAGAGGGCGCGGCCGCCGACTGGACGATCCCCCAGGACTGGTCTGCCTACACGCCGGTCGAGCACCAGACCTGGGACACCCTTTATGCCCGGCAGATGAAAATCCTGCCGGGCAGGGCGGCCGAAGTCTTCATGAAGGGGCTGAACGCGCTGGATCTCAATACGGGCGGCATTCCCGACTTCGCGGTCATGAATCCCAAGCTGCAGGCATTGACGGGCTGGACGGTAGTCTGTGTGCCCGGTCTCGTGCCTGATGACGTTTTTTTCGACCACCTGGCCAACCGTCGTTTCCCTTCGGGCCAGTTCATCCGCACACCCGATCAGCTGGATTATTTGCAGGAGCCGGACATCTTCCACGACGTTTTCGGCCATGTTCCGATGCTGACGGACCCCGATTTCGCCGATTATATGGAGGCCTATGGGAAAGGCGGCCAACGCGCGGCCTCACTGGGCATGCTGCCCAACTTGGCACGCCTTTACTGGTACACTGTCGAGTTTGGCTTGATGCGAGAGGAAGGCCAGCTCCGAATCTATGGGGCCGGCATCGTCTCTTCAGCGACAGAGAGTGTGTTCGCGGTCGAGGATGCCTCGCCTAATCGGATCGGCTTCGATCTGGAGCGGGTGATGAAGACCCTTTATCGGATCGACGATTTCCAGCAGGTCTATTTCGTTATCGACAGCATCGATGCGCTGAAAGCTGTGACACTTCAGGATTTCGGTCCGGTCTATGAGCGGCTCCAAGGGGCAGAAACCATTGCTATAGACGCCATATTGCCGAGTGATGACGTCATCACGCGAGGCAACCAAGCCTATGCGATTGAAGGCGGACGCTTCGCAGCCTGACTAGCATCAGCCGCAGAAACGCCCGCCAGCGGCTGCTGGCGGGCGTTATTTTAGCAGGTCTAGAAGCGGAAGCTGGCCCGCAGGAACAGCATGTAGCGGACGTAGTCTTCTATAAGCTCGGCGTCGGCGCTGATCGACAGCATGCCCAGTTCGTTACCCACATTCATGCGGAAGCCCAGGATTGGTCCACCGCCTTCGACGGTGGCCGGATCCAGTCGGAAGTCGGGCCCGCCAGAGGTGAACCGACCGATAGTGTCGCCCGGATCCACCGAGATATTCTGACGCCAGCCGAGACGAACCTCTGGTCGCAACCAGCTGTTTTCGCCCATACCCATTCCGATGTTGATGGCAGCGGTCGCCGAGAAAAGGTGGCCTTCGCGGTCGTCGATCTCCAGATCGAACCCGTCGCCGCCGCCTTCTTCGGTATAACCATCCTCGCTCAGCGAGAAATACTCGGCATAAACCTCAGGACGGAAGCTGAACCGGCCAAAGTTGCGCTCATACGAAGCGCCACCGGCAGCGGCGAGTGTCACGCCGTTCCAGCTGGCCTCATTACGCAGGTTCAGACCTGCGCCGACCAGACGGCGCTCCGATTCGAACGAAGCATAGCCGGCTGCCGCTCGAGCCCAAGTCGTCCAATACTGGCCCTGTGCACGCCAGTAGAGGCCCAACTCCAAGAGGTTGGCAGACAGGACTTCTTCGGCCTCGGCCTCGGGGTCTTCTAGATCGGATGAGGTGAAGGCAACTGACAAACCAACAGCGCCCAGACCCGTCCCGCGTTCGACGCCACCCGCGACGCCAAAGCCCTCTGAGCGGAAACCATATGTGTCGGTGCGATCCTTGTCGGCGTAGAAATTGATCTCTTGAACCCAGGCGCTGGTTTCGCCTGGGGCGGCGGAGGCATTGCGTCCCGTCAGGGCGCGGGTGACGGCGTCTACGCCCGATGCCAGCGACAGGAGTGGGCCTCCGGAATGTTCCGGCAGCAACTGCTCATACAGATTGAAGAAGTTGTCGCGGCCCGTCTGCGTCAGGAAGGCGTTCCTGACATCTTCATCACGGCTTAAAGCGCTGTAGAAAGCATCATAGATGCCGCTTTCGGCACCGATCATTCCAGCTTCGGCAGTTGTGCGCTGACGCACGTCGGCAAACACTATTCCATTTGCCTGGTCTGTTCCTGCCTCGACCACGTACAAATACGGTGAGTTGTCGCCGATCGTGCTCAGATCGACATCTCCAAGGTTCAGTGTCCCGGCGTCGATCAGATCGAAGCGACGTGGAGCTGTCAAAAGAGAGTTGAAGCGCACACCCAGTTCAGCACCTGTTGCCAAGGTGGCTGCGCCAGACACAACGAAAGTGCCTCCGGTGCTATTCTCCGGGTCCAGGCTAATCAGCAACCTACCGTCGGCCCCAATATCCAGTGTCGTGAGATTGAGCGCCGTCGTTCTTAGCGAATCCAGCGTTCCATTGGCGATGTTGATGCTCAGAGCGCCGTCTGTGTCGGTAATCTCGCTGCGAACAACGCTGTCGCCGCTGATCGCCAGATTGTCAGCGCCATCTCCAAAGGAAATATCACCTTCCACCAAGCCATTTTCGATGCTGACGGTGTCAGCTCCGGTACCCAGCCTGATGGCCCCGAAAATTACTGGTTCCTCGGAGTCGAGGACGCCGTCACCGTCCGAGTCCGGGCTGGTCGCGGTCGGGGTACCGACAACGCCGCGTTGCGTTATGGTCACGCCCGTGGTGTTGGAGCTCACGTCGATTGCCGTGCTTGAACCGGTGATCGGATCACCCGCTTCGTTCGGCCCTATCGCAGCCTGAATCGAACGGAGGTTTGTAATCGATGTGAGCGTGCCGCTTTGGTCATTAATGCCGACGACATCGGCGACGCCGCCGCCGGTGCTGGCAAGGATGCTGCCACTGTTTGTCAGGCTTTGAACGACGGCACCTGCGTCGATCTGAACTGCGGTCGCAGTGGCCGCCACGTCGCTTGCTACGCCCGCGGTGATCGCGCCGGAATTCGATACGGCTGGAGCAATGCTTCCTGCACCGAAGCGCACCGCAGTAGCATCAGCATCGTTTGCGAGCGTGGCGACCGTGCCCTGGTTCAGAAAACCACCGGTCAGATCCACTGTTTGACCTGCCACCCCGCCGAAAACGAGGCCGTTGGCGTCAATAAGATCATAAACGCCCTGCGCGTTGATCGTGCCGCGATTTATGAAACCGTAGGCGTTATCTCCGGTGCCGATGTTACCCAGCGTAATCGATTGGCTAGAAGAACTTACCAGGACAGCTGGTGCCTGGCCGAAGCTGTTAATCACACCCGTGCCTTCAGTGGCATCGGGAATTCCATCACCATCAACGTCAGTATTTGTTGTGCTGGTTGTCGGGGGGCGATCCACCACGACGCCACCTGCAACATTGCCGGCAATCACTACCGCGGGTCCGCCCTGCAACTTATCGTCAGGATCTAGCTTGGATTCAAAATCGTCGTTTCCACGCGATGTGTAGCGATACCCGCTCGCGCTGATTTCGCCTTGGAGCGTAAGCCTCCCGCTGATGTCGCCCTGCGTCGATACGGCTGAAGAGTTCTCGCCCCTGGCTATGACCTGGCCCAGCAGGGTAACGTTGCCTGTGACATCACCGGTAGTCTGTAGGGCGACCGAATTGTCCCCCACGACCCGAAGTGTGCCCAAGCTCTCGAAGTTTCCGATTAGTCCGGACTCAATGGAGACAGCAAACGAGTTGTTGCCCTCGACATTGATGATGCCGGTGCCAGCGATGATGTCGATGTCCCCGGTGACCGGAGCGCCGGCGGCGAGTCTGATGCCATATCGCCCGGAACCAGTGGCCCAGGGCCCGTCCAGATCACCGTCATTATCCGTGTCAGGATATTCTGCGATCGAATCCGTTATGGAAATGCCGCCATCGAATATCAGAGTTGTTGTCACACCCGGATTGACCAAAACAGCGGTCGCACCATCAGAAGCATTGAGCATGTTGATGGCACCGTTTCCGCCGATGCCAAATGTATTGTTCGAGTCGACGGTCACGGCGGTACCGCTCGAGACGCTAATCAGCCCGCCCGTTGTAATTCTTACGTTGTCAGGACCACTGCCAGTGGCGTTGCCTGTCGTGATGGGCGTAGTCCTCGTCGTCGAGATCACGACTTCGGCCATTGCACCGGTTGCGGCCATCAAGGGAGCGATCGCAACTGCGGTCGCAAGTAGAATACGCATTCGAAGAAAACCCCGTGGACGAGACACGCAGAGACGCCGACAATCCTCTATCAGGGACCGGTTCAGCATGCCTCAAGTTTCTCGAATTTGAGGCGAATGCAAGGCCGAAGGCGGATGGAAATGTCCGGGGACGAGCGTGGCCGGAGCGATGGACGGCCCGAATTACCGGTTGTCGGGCCTTCGTTGGCTGACCATGAGCCTTGGTGTGACCTCGAGGTCTCAGCACGTGGATTTGTCAGATAGCGGATGACGCTTGAGATTGCCTGCGGGCGGCGCTACGGCCCGGGTATGGTGAAGTCTCACATGTCCCGGGTTCGCAAGGCCCGCCGTATCCAGAAACGGGCTCGCCGCAGTGGCGCTATCAGTCCGCAGGAAGCGGAGTTGATGAGCCTGGCGGGACTGGAGGTCGAAGAAGGCGAACTGCGCCTGATACCAGGATGGGATGAAGAAGTTTCAAATACGCTGGCGGCCTTGAAGGCGGCGGCAGAGGATGAGCGTCCCCGCCTGGTTGATACCACTATGCTGTACGCGCCGAAATCCGGAGGGGTTAAGCGCTATCTCCAGTCCAAGAAGAGCTGGCTTGAAACCAATCGGCCCGGCGTGGCTCACTCGCTGGTCGTGCCGGGCGCGCATCACCGGGCCGGTGACGATGGCGTGGTGCAGTTGCATGCTACAAAGCTCCCGTTTGGTGACGGCTACCGATGGCCCACCTCTGTGCGTCGTTGGGGGGCATGGGTAGCAGCCCTGCATCCGACCGTGATCGAGGCTGGCGATCCCTATACGCCAGGGCAGGGGGCGCTGGAGGCTGGGCAAAGGGCGGGTTGCCCCGTAATCGGCTTTTGCCACTCCGATCCCGCTGGTTTGGCCGCGCTTCATTTTGGAGAATGGGCCAAGAAACCGGTTGAGAAACGCTGGGCGCGTCTATTCGGCCAGTTCGACAAGGTCGTGTCGCCCAGTCGCTACATCGCGCGGCGACTGGAAGAGGCAGGTGTTGGAAATATCGTGATCCGGCCATTAGGTGTGGAAATCGACACCTTTCGGCCCGACCGTCGTGACCGCGAGTGGCTGCTGACCAAACTGGGTCTGCCATCCTCGGCCAGACTGCTGTGCTTCGCTGGCAGGCCGGCGCGAGAGAAAAACATCGATGTCCTCATTGAAGCTGTGCAGCGGCTTGGCGAGCCCTATCATCTGGTGCTGGTCGGGGCTGGTGCAGGGATGCCGGCCGAAGAGCGGGTGATTTCGCTTCCCTACGAAGCCAACCCGAAAGCCGTGGCCAAGATCATCGCCTCCTGCGATGCCTTTGTGCACGCCAACGACAAGGAGCCGTTCGGCCTGATCGTTCTCGAGGCCATGGCCTGCGGTCGGCCCGTCGTGGGCGTAAACTCCGGCGGTGTGGCGGAGACTGTTGACGACAGTGTCGGACAACTGGCCGCCAGTGCCGATCCCGCAGTCTATGCCGCCGCGATCGAGGCGCTGTTCGAGCGCGATATCGAGGCCATTGGCGATTCGGCCCGCGCCCGCATGGTCGAGCGCTTCTCCTGGAATCGCGTGTTCGAGGATTTGAGCGACGTCTATGCTGAAGTCAGCGGGGCGGACGCCTTTCGCCGGACTACGGTCCGTGACACGGTCGAGGCATGACCCGCATCGTCGCTATTCTGACCTCCATCTTTCTCGCGTTCGCCTTGGGCACCCCTGTCGTGGCCCAGACCGTGATTCTGGTCCGGCATGCCGAGAAGGCCGACCAAAGCGCCGATCCTGTTCTGTCTGGGGAGGGAGAGGCGAGGGCACAGGCCCTGGCTGACCGATTGGGGGCGTCTTCGATCGATCTGATCCTGACCAGCTCGCTACAGCGTACCCGTCTCACGGCGGCTGCTACGGCTGAGGCCTATGGTATCGAACCCGTGGCCATAGCTTTGGATACCAGCACAGAAGCTCATGTCGCGGACTTGGTCGCCCGCGTCAGGGCTGCGCCCGAGACTTCTACCATCCTGATCGTCGGTCACAGTAACACAGTCCCAATGATCGCTCGCGCTCTGGGCCAGAACACGCCCGACATGCCGGACTGCGAATATGATCGCTTGCTGACTTTGAAGCTTCAGGGCGAGAGCGTCTTTGGCGTGACAGGCCGCTATGGCGCTCGGTCAGAATGCTGATCTAGACGTCTAGATCGGCCACCGCGAACTTCGCGTTTTCCTGAATGAACTGGTAGCGGGCGTCGGCCTTCTTGCCCATCAGGCGCTCGACCAGATCCTCGATCTCGTCTTCGGACGCAGGCAGGGTGACGCGGGCCAGGGTGCGCTTCTTCGGATCCATGGTGGTTTCCTTGAGCTGGGAAGCCATCATCTCGCCTAGGCCCTTGAAGCGGCCGATCTCGGTCTTCTTGCCCTTGAAGACAGTGGCGAGAAGTTCGTCGCGATGGGCGTCGTCGCGCGCGTATTCCGACAACGGACCGGCCTGAATCCGGTACAGCGGCGGCAGTGCCATATAGACGCGGCCCTGCCGCACGGCCTCGGGCATCGAGCGATAGAAGAAGGTGATCAGCAGCGCCGCGATATGGGCCCCGTCCACGTCGGCGTCGGTCATGATGACGATCCGCTCATAGCGCAGGTCGTCGATGTTGAAGCGGTTGCCCGGCTGGACGCCCAGCGCCAGCGCCAGGTCCGACAGTTCGATATTGGCCCGCAGCTTGTCCGCCGTCGCCGAGGCGACGTTCAGGATCTTGCCGCGCAGCGGCAGAATGGCCTGGGTGGTGCGGTCCCGCGCCTGTTTGGCCGAGCCCCCGGCCGAATCGCCCTCGACGATGAACAGCTCGGTGCCGTTGGCCGACTGGCGAGAACAATCCGACAGCTTGCCGGGCAGGCGCAGCTTGCGCGTGGCCTGGGCGCGCTGGACCTCCTTGTCCTTGCGACGGCGCAGGCGGTCTTCCGCCCGGTCGATGACAAAGCCCAGCAGCAGGTTGGCCTGTTTGGGGCTCTCGGTCAGCCAGTGATCCAGCGGATCGCGCAGCAACTGTTCGACCAGCCGCTGGCCCTCGGGCGAGGACAGACGGTCCTTGGTCTGGCCCTGGAATTCAGGATTGCGGATGAAGACGCTGATCAGCGCCCCGGCATTGGCGATGACGTCCTCGGCCGTGATCTGAACCGCGCGCTTCTCGTTGGTCAGTTCGCCGTAAGCCTTCAGCCCCTTGACCAGCGCGGCGCGGAAACCCGCTTCGTGGGTGCCGCCGTCGGGCGTGGAGACGGTGTTGCAATAGGACTGGACGAAGCCGTCGGCCTCTCCGAAGCCGATGGGCGACCAGGTCACGGCCCATTCGATGGCCCCGGTCTCGCCTTTGCGCTCGACCCGTCCGGCAAAGGCGGGAGTGACGGTTTCCAGCTCGCCGATCCGCTCGGCCAGGGCGTCGGCCAGACCGCCGGGGAAGTGCAGTGTGGCCTCGGCGGGCGTGGCGTCCGTGATTCGCTCCGGCGCGCAGGTCCATTTGATCTCGACGCCCCGGAACAGATAGGCCTTGGACCGGGTCATGCGGAACAGGCGCGCAGGCTTGAAGGCCGCGCCGACGCCGAAGATTTCTTCGTCCGGGTGGAAGCGGATCAGGGTGCCGCGCTTCTTGGATGGCCCGATCTGCTGGATCGGCCCTTGTGGCAGGCCGCGGCTGAACGACTGCTTCCACTCAGAACCGTCGCGCCAGACGGTGACGTCCAGCCGGTCGCTCAGGGCGTTGACGACCGAGACGCCGACGCCGTGCAGGCCGCCGGAGGTCTCATAGGCCTTGCCCGAGAATTTGCCGCCCGAGTGCAGCACGGTCATCACGACTTCCAGCGCCGACTTGCCGGGGTGTTTCGGGTGCGGATCGACCGGAATGCCACGTCCGTCATCGCGGACGGAAAGGACGCCGTCTGCGTCGAGATCAACGGTGATCAGCTTGGCATGGCGGGCCACGGCCTCGTCCATGGCGTTGTCCAAGACCTCGGCGAACAGGTGGTGCAGGGCACGCTCGTCTGTGCCGCCGATATACATGCCGGGGCGTTTGCGGACCGGCTCCAGCCCCTCGAGCACTTCGATAGAGCTGGCGGAATAGCTGCCGGGCACGGGCGGGGCCGAGGGTTCTTGCTTGGGTGCAGCGGCAGGCACCGGTTCCGGACGCGGCGCGGCGGCCTGGGGCGTCAGGGCGGGTTCCGGCGTCGGGGCAGGTGGCGTCGCCGGGCCTTTCGGCTCGGGGATGTCGTCAAACAGGGAAGGAAGGTTGCTGGACTGGCCCATCTGCATACTGTGCGGCGATTCGGGGACGGGTCTGGTAGGCCCGGCGACGCTTTACGGCAAGCGGCACGGTCGCACCTGTGGACGACGGCAGCATCGCGCGCGTCATCACCGCCATGAACAGCACCCAGGGCAGGTTTTGGTGGGTCACAAGGATGCTTTCCGAAAGGCTCAGTACGACGAAGGCGACCATGAAGCCCAAGCCCCACCAGCCCTCGCGCATGCCAGAGGCACCAGAGCGGAAAATCAGAATGACGGTCGTCAGCGCCAGGCAGAAGCCGACGAGAATAGCCCCGGGCCAGCCCAGCTGGACCAGCAGATCGATCCAGCCGTTGTGCGCCGAGGGCACCAGCCAGCCGGTCTCCTGACGCACCCAGTCGGCGGGCGGCGATTCGCCGATCCGGCCCCAGAAGGCCCCGTAACCGTAGCCGGTCATCGGTCGCTCGGCGACGCGGCGCATCAGGCTGGCCCAGATGTCGGTGCGCCCGGTCAGGGACGGGTCCTTGCCCAACGCCTCCAGCACCTCGACGGAGTGGGTGTCCCAGATCCACAAGCCCAGGCCGCTCAGTACGACGGCTATCCAGACGGCGAAGACCGCAAACGCAGGGCCGCCCTTGCGCATGGCCCAGAACCCCCCGACCAAACCAACCCCGACCACCAGGCACAGTAGCGAGGTCTTGGACTGGGTCGCCAATACCAAGGCTGAGGACAGGATCAAGGCGGCCAGTGGCAACAGCTTGCGCGGATCGGGCGAGGCCAGACAAGCGGCCGAGGCCGTGGCCCCGATGACCATCACCGCTCCCATCTGGTTCTTCTCGTACCAGAGGCCGCGCCACAGGCCGGCATTCTCAAGCTGGTGCACGCCGATGGCGGGGAAGGCGAAGATCATCACCAGACTGCCCGCCGCCATGACCAGCGTCGTGTACATCAGCAGGCGCGGCAGGTGCGGCCCCCGGAACGCGGAGCCCAGATACAGGGCGAAAACTCCGCTGATGGCCAGGGCGATCACCCTCCGGTCGGTCGTGTGATAGTCGATCGACCAGTATTTGGAAGCGAAGCACAGCCCCACGATCGCACCGACCAGGATTGCCGCCGGCCAGGCCCGCCAAACCCGATCCAGCCGCGCCACCGCCAGCACGGCGATCGCCGCATAGGCGGGCAACCAGACCAGCCGCAGCACCGGCGTCTCTTCCTGCAGGGGTGCGAAAACGGGACCGATCAGGGCACCGGTCAGCATGGCGATGATCAGCCCGCACGTCAGATACTCCCACCAGGCGGGGGCGGGTTCGATCAAACTGTGATCTGGACGAGACAAGCGCACCGATGCAGGGTCGTTGAACGGCCTTAACGAACGGTTGGTGAGGGTCCGACCTCCGGTTTCAGAGAGACAACTAATGCTTTCTGCCTTGTTCGGCGCTCGCAGCTTTCTGGATCCGGACATCGAGGCGTGGCACCTCGACGTGTGGGCAATGCTGATTGAACGCTATGTCGACAATGTCGCGATCGCTGATACGCCGCTTGTGCTCCCGACCAGGCAATACTTCCCGCCTACAGAAGCTACCGGTCATGCGAAGGCCGAACATATCTTTGAGTGTGTGAAGGGTATCATGGGGCTTTCGGACTGGCCCTGCAGTCTCGAGCCTCAAGGACGTCGAAGGTCGGGTCAGCAAGTTTCCGAGTTCGTTCACCTTGGTGGCGATGAGACACCAAACGGTACATTTCGAATCGAACCGGGCGGCAATGTCGTTATCTCCTATGCACCAGAGCTCTTGGACGACCCCACCGGGCTGGTGGCGACATTCGCCCACGAACTGGCGCACTATCTGCTGGCCTCGGAAGCTGATCTTGTTGAGGACGAAACCCACGAGCTCATGACCGACCTGACGGTGGCCTTCGTGGGCTTTGGCGTTTTCGGTGCCAACTCCTGCTTCAGCTTTGAGCAACATGGCGACGCATTCGGCCAGGGCTGGCGCAGCCGATCTTCGGGCTATCTCTCACCGCGAAGCTGGGCCTTTGCGTTGGCTGTTTTTTGCGAACTGCGCGGCGGCGACGGTGAGGTAGCGCATTATCTGAAGCCGGAAATCGAGGGATTGCGGCGGCAAGCGGTCAAATATCTCAGAAGAAACCCGAGCCTATTGCAGGGACTTCGCGCGTCCGCCTGATCAGGCTTTCTCCACAAACGTATCGATTACCTTCTTCTCCCCGGCCTTTTCAAACGCCACGACCAGTTTGTTGCCTTCGATGGCGCGGACGGAGCCGTAGCCGAATTTCTGGTGGAAGACGCGCTGGCCGCGGGTCCAGCCGGAGGCGGCCTTGGGGTCGGCGGTGGCGACAAGGCGGCCTTCGCCCTCAATGACGGTGTGGCGGGCAGGGCGGGCGGCCGGAGTCTGAGCGGCAGTGAAAGACTGGGCGCGCTTCCAGCCAGGGGAGGAATAGCCGCTGCCGAAACTGGGCATCTCGTCCCAGCGGGACTTGGCGTCCTTCATGCCGGGCATGGTGCCATAATAGCCGGTGTCGCTCTCGGCCTCGACGTGGTCGATGGGCAGTTCGTCGACGAAGCGGCTGGGCAGTTGCGAGGTCCAGCGGCCGTAGACCAGCCGGTTCGCCGCGAAGGAAATGCGCGCGTCCGACTTTGCCCGGGTGACGCCGACGTAGGCGAGGCGGCGTTCCTCCTCCAAACCCTTTTCCCCTTTTTCATCGATGCTGCGCTGGCTGGGGAAGACGCCTTCCTCCCAGCCCGGCAGGAAGACCAGCGGGAACTCCAACCCCTTGGCTCCGTGCAGGGTCATGATCTGCACCGACCCGGAGCCGTCCGCATCGGCATCGCCGCGATCCAGATCCATGACCAGCGAGACATGCTCCAGATAGGCTTGCAGCGTCTCGAACTGCTGCATCGACTGCGTCAGTTCCTTGAGGTTATCCAGCCGCGTCTGCCCGGTCGCGCGATCGGCCTTCTGCATGTCGGTATAGCCGCTCTCCTCCAATAGGGTTTCCGTCAGCTCCCAGTGGGGCAGGGTCTGGGCGAAGCCGCGCCAGCGGTCGATGTCGCGTATGAAGTTGCTGAGCGCCGTCCGCGTCCGCGCCTGAAGCTCGTCCGATCCGATCAGATCGCGCACTGCCGCCATGGCCGAGACGCCGGACAGGCGGGCGATCTGCAGGATCTTCTGCACACTGGTGTCGCCGATGCCGCGCTTGGGCACATTGACAATCCGCTCGAAGGCCAGGTCGTCGTCTTCGCTGACGATCAGCCGCAGATAGGCGTGGGCGTCGCGGATTTCGGCCCGTTCGAAGAAGCGCGGTCCGCCGATCACCTGATAGGGCACGGCCAGCAGGACGAACCGTTCCTCGAAGGCCCGCATCTGGAAGGAGGCGCGTACCAGGACCGCCATGTCCTTGTAGGCCACTCCCGCGCGCCGGGCCGTCTCGATCTCGTCGGCGATCAATCGGGCCTCGGCCTCGCCGTCCCAGACGCCGCGCACGCGCACCTTGTCGCCGCCCTCGTCCTCGGTCCACAGGGTCTTGCCCAGACGATCGCGGTTGCCCGCGATCAGGCCCGAGGCCGCGCCCAGAATATGCTTGGTCGAGCGATAGTTACGCTCCAGTCTTACGACCTTGGCTCCGGGAAAGTCGCGCTCGAAGCGCAGGATGTTGTCCACCTCGGCCCCGCGCCAGCCATAGATGGACTGGTCGTCGTCGCCGACGCAGCAGACGTTGCCGGTGGAGGAGGTGAGGAGCCTCAGCCACAGATACTGGGCGACATTGGTGTCCTGATATTCGTCGACCAGGATGTAGCGGAACCGACGACGATATTCCTCAGCGATATCCGCGTGTTTGGACAGGATCGTCAGGTTGTGAAGCAACAGGTCGCCGAAATCGCAGGCGTTCAGACTGACCAGACGGGCCTGATAGGCGGCATACAGCGCCTGACCCTTGCCGTTGGCGAAATCCTCTGACGGCGGCAGTTTGTCGGGCGTCCAGCCGCGGTTCTTCCAGTGGTCGATCAGGCCGGACAGGGACTTGGGCGTCCAGCGTTTGGTGTCCAGCCCTTCGGCCTCCAGCACCTGTTTGCAGACCCGCTCCTGATCGTCGGTGTCCAGGATGGTGAAGCTGGATTTCAGTCCGACCAGTTCGGCATGCCGCCTCAGAATTTGGGCCGCCACGCTGTGGAAGGTGCCGAGCCAGCGCAGACCCTCCGACGACGGGCCGATCAGGTGGGTGATCCGCTCGCGCATCTCGCGCGCCGCCTTGTTGGTGAAGGTGACGACCAGTAGCTCCCACGGCCGCGCCCGGCCGGTCGCAAGGATGTGCGCCAGGCGCGTCGTCAGCACCCGCGTCTTGCCGGTACCCGCGCCGGCCAGCACCAGAACGGGTCCGTCGACGGTCAGCACGGCGTCACGCTGTTCGGGGTTCAGACCCTTCAGATAATCGACGGCGGGTGCCTCGACGCCGCCCGGCCCTCGCGAACGGGCCAGGTCTGAGATGCGTGGGGCAGGGATATCGGGGAGACTCATCAGGGGAACATAAGGGGCACGAGGCCACATGTCAGCGCCGGTGTTTCATCCGCATCCGGAACCGCCAAGCCTGACCGTCGTTTCGGCAGCATCTGCAAAAGGGAAGGGACACTACACATGGCCGAGAATACGAGTGGCGGCGGCAACGCTGGTCTGGCCTTCATCGTTGGGGGGCTTCTGGTCGTCGTGGCGATCGTCGCCTGGTTCGTCTTCGGACGGGGCGGCGGCATGGGCGGCGAGACCAAGGACGTCAATGTCGACGTGAACCTGCCGGAAGTTTCGGCACCCGCAACACCCGGGAACTGAGCCATGACTGATCCTAATCGTCCGATCGATCCGCAGGACCGGCCCGAAGTGGTCCACCACACCACCGTGAATACGGCCCCGGCACCCGAGCGTCGCAGTGGCGGCGGCGGCGTGCTGGCCTTCATCGTCGGCGGACTGGTCGTCGCGGCTCTGGTCATCGGCTTCATCGTCTATTCGAACGGCGGCTTCGGCGGTCAGGCCGAGGACACCAATGTCGACGTCGACGTGAACCTGCCGGAGCTTCCGGCGGCTCCGGAGATGCCGGAACTGCCGAACATTGAACCGCCCTCGGTGCCTCAGCCGAACCCGGCACCGTCTAACTAAGCGACTACGTCCGGTCGTTTCGCGTCAGTGGAACGATCGGTCACCGCTGGCCCAGGCTAGGGCCAGCAGGCGACAGGCCGAGGCCAGTGGGGTTCGCCCCCGCGTCTCATCGATCCGTTTCATCAGGCCGGCGTGCGACAGGCCCAGAGCCTTGGCGATTTCGTCGAGCACGGTCCAGAAGGCCGGCTCCAGCGCGACGGAGGTGGCGTGTCCGGACAGGGACACCGACCGCTTGGTCAATCCGCTCACTATCCAGGCCTCACCTGACCCCGACCAGAACGATGTCAGCGCGGGACGCGGCACCCTGGGTCAGGACGGCGTGGCGCGTGTCGGTCGTGAACCTCAGGGCTCCCGCGGGATCTCGGATTTCAGCGCGCACCGCATAGGTGTGGCGCGGGTCGATGTCTGCCTCCTGCACGGACAAGGTGACGGCATAAGGCGGGCCGCGGCCACCGAGGTCTTGCGCCGCCTCTGCCATCATCCGCGAAGGGGCATCGGCCAGGCTGACGTCTTCCAGACGCACACTCAGACGATGGCCCGGCGGCAGCAGGATCCGCTCGCGATAGGTGACTGAGACGGCGATTGGAACCATGCCGATCCCGGCATTGGCTCCGGCCTCCGGCATAGTCGAACAGCCTGCCAGCACGACGGCCAGGGGCAGGGCGGTCAGGATGTGGCGCATCTCGGTCTCCTTGTGGCTGGCATGAGTGTAGCAGATCGCGCCGACTGGCCCCACCGTCATCATATGATCAGCGTTCACCCCTTGGGGTTTTCGCGCTAGGGTGCCTGTGCTTCGTCACAGGACCGCCCATGACCGCGACCGCCGACTTCGACACCTATACGCGCCTCCAGCCTCAGCGGATCGAGCCGCTGACGGCCTTGCGCGCCTTCCGCAAGCTGGTGGCCGACAAGGAGGACACCGCTCAGGTGTTCGAGATCATGCGCGCCCTGTCCGGCCGGTCCCTGGCACGCGGCTACAACCACATGCTCAAGACCCAGGAGGGCGGGCGGCAGGCGTATCTGGCCGAGGAACTGGCGCACAAGCTGGACGACCCGGTCTGGCTGGCCCGGTTCGAGCTCGGTACGGTCGGAGCCAGCTATCGTGCCTTCCGCGAAGAACGCGGCTTTACCGCTGAAGGTCTGGCCGACGAGGCTCGCAAGATCGGGCCCCAGATCGATGCCCAGCATCCCGTCGTCTGGTATTCGCGCCGCATTCGTGACGTGCACGATATCTGGCACGTGCTGACCGGCTATGAGACTGATGCACTGGGCGAGGCCTGTGTGGTCGCGTTCTCCTATGCCCAGACGCGAAATCTGGGCTTTGCCTTCATCGGCTGGGGCGCGGCGCGGGAAATCCAGCGCGAGGTGAAGTCGGTGCCCGCCCGCCGCGCGGTCTGGCAGGCCTATCGCAACGGCAAGGCGGCGAACTGGCTGCCGGGCCTCGATTACGAGGCGCTGTTCGCCCAGCCGCTGGAGGTCGCACGCGCACGTCTGAACATCCGGCCCGCCAGCGTGTATCACGCCGTGCCTGCCGAGGTGCGGGGGAGCTTGAAGCTGGGGGCCTGATCGCGACTTCCGGCGGCCATAAGTCCGACTTGTGGCAGGGCATGTCGAACCCGCTTGCGTCCTGACCGGCAACCGTTCAATCGGGCCCGGTGCAAAGCCCTGAACCGTCTTCCGCAGCCGTCACCCGCCGCATCCTGTCGCCCGCCGTGCTGGCGATCGGCGGCGTAGGCATCTGCGCCCTGATCTGGGGGACGACCTGGTATGCGATCACGCTGCAGCTGGGCACGGTCGCGCCCCTGGCCTCAATCGTCTGGCGGTTCGGCCTGGCGGCGATCCTGCTGTTCCTGGGCTGTCTGATCTTTCGCCAGCCGCTGCGACTGACCCGCGCCCAGCACCTGGCGGTCGCTGCCCAGGGCGTGTTTGCCTTCTCCATCAGCTACAGCTTCACCTATGCGGCCGAGGGGCTGATCGCGTCGGCCATCGTGGCGGTGATCTTTGCGTCGCTGGCCTTCATCAACCTGATCCTGTTCCGCATAGCCGCCGGGCAGCGCGCGGCACTGGCGTCGTGGGGTGGGGCCTTGCTGGGCGTGGTCGGCGTCGGCGTGCTGTCGGGATCCGAGATCTTGGGGGCCGGGCTGGGGCAGGGGGCCGCGACCGGCGTCGGCTTCGCGCTGCTGGCGGTTGCGGCCTCGGCCTTCGGCAATCTGTTCGCGTTCAGGGGTCAGGCGGCGGGGGCGGCCGTTATCCCGTCCACCGCTTGGGCGATGGCCTACGGGACTGGGGTGCTGGCGCTGTACGGCCTGGCCACGGGCGTCGAATGGTCGATAGAGCCGTCGCTCAGCTACATCGGTTCGCTGCTGTATCTATCGGTGTTCGGCTCGGTGATTGCGTTCGGCCTGTATTTCACCATCGCGCGCGCCCGCGGCTATGCCCTGGCCAGCTATATCTCGGCCCTGACGCCGCCGATCGCCATGCTGGTGTCCGTGCTGTTCGAGGATGCCCGCTTCGGCTGGCCTGCGCTGGTTGGGCTGGTGCTGGTCCTGGGCGGTCAGGTTCTGTTGATCCGCGCGCCCAAGGTGTCTGCCGCCTAGTCCTCGCGTTTCGCGCCATCCAGAACGGCCTGGATGCGATCCTTCTCCGCCTGGGCTTTTTGCCGCTCGGCCTTGGTCTGCCCGAAGGCCGAGCGGTTGACCGAGGCAGTCTCGGCCTGCGCCGCCTTGGCCCGCATCTTGCGCGCCCGGTTCAGGTTGATGATCTCGCCCATGCCGACCTCTGCCATACGAAACCGTCCCGTGCGGCATGCATTTTTGAGGGACACCGCAACAGGAGACCTCCCCATGGTAGACCCCACCCTGATCAAGGAACACCTCGAAGTCGTTGGTTCGGACGGCGAACA
This sequence comes from Brevundimonas sp. DW-iso22, assembly GCF_058725425.1. Lineage (NCBI taxonomy): Bacteria > Pseudomonadati > Pseudomonadota > Alphaproteobacteria > Caulobacterales > Caulobacteraceae > Brevundimonas > Brevundimonas sp. DW-iso22. The sequence continues at coordinate 56,847 of NZ_JBZXEB010000008.1, forward strand.
CGTCGGTCGTGTGGATCACGTGCTGGGCGACCAGATCGAACTGGCTAAGCTGGACCTGGCCGGTGGCTTCAAACACCACATGATCCCGGTCAGCTGGGTCGAGCGCGTGGACGAGCATGTCCACCTGAACCTGACCAAGGACGAGGCCAAGTCGCGCTGGACTGAAAAGCCCCACTAGGCCGCAGGCTTACCGCGAATTCACGAAGGCCCCGCTGATATCGGCGGGGCCTTTGCCTATTTGAGAAAGGCACCGTCCGGGTGCAGGGAGACCAACCAAGTTGATCCGTCTGATCCTGAATGTCCTGTGGTTCATCTTGGGCGGCTGGGCCGCAGGCCTCCTGTGGCTCTTTGGCGGCGCAGTGCTGGCCCTGACCATCGTCGGCCTGCCGTGGACTTTCGCCGCCTGGCGGATCGCCAGCTATTCCTTCTGGCCGTTCGGGCGTGAAGTAGTGTGGCGCGAACCGGACGCGACGGCCTTGGGTGCCGGCTGTTTCGGCATCGGCCTAAATGTCATCTGGTTCGTGTTCGCGGGCTGGTACATCGCCTTGGCCCATGTGCTGATCGCGGTGGCCGAGGCGATCACCATCATCGGCATCCCGTTCGCGTTGAAGGATCTGGAACTGGCCAAGCTGGCACTGGCCCCGATCGGACGCACGATCCGCGACAAGCCTTGAATCAAGATGCCGGCCTGTGGACCAGGCCGACATGATGATGTCCCCGTGGTGGCGGCCTCAACCCGGCGAGATCATCTTCTCGGGGCGCACGGCCTCGTCGAACTCGGCGTCGGTCAGATAGCCGCCGCCGACGGCCTCTTCGCGCAGGGTCGTGCCGTTCTTGTGCGCGGTCTTGGCGATCTTGGCGCAGGCGTCGTAGCCTAGCTTGCCGTTCAGGGCGGTGACCAGCATCAGCGAGTTGTTGAGGCCGCGCTCGATGTTGTCGATCCGGGGCTCGATGCCGACGACGCAGTTCTCGGTGAAGCTGACCGCCGCGTCGGCCATCAGCCGCACCGACTGCAGGAAGTTGTACGCCATAACCGGGTTGAAGACGTTCAGCTCGAAATGGCCCTGCGAGCCCGCGAAGGTGATCGCCGCGTGGTTGCCGAACACCTGGACGCAGACCTGGGTCAGGGCCTCGCACTGGGTCGGATTGACCTTGCCCGGCATGATCGACGACCCTGGCTCGTTCTCGGGCAGGGCCAACTCACCCAAGCCCGAGCGGGGGCCGGAGCCCAGAAAGCGGATGTCGTTGGCGATCTTGAACAGCGAGGCAGCGACCGTGTTGATCGCGCCGTGGCTCATGACCATCGCGTCGTGGGCGGCGAGCGCCTCGAACTTGTTGGGAGCCGTGGTAAATTTGAGGCCGGTGATCTGGGCGATCTTGTCCGCAACCCCTTCGGCGAACCCGACTGGCGCGTTCAGTCCGGTGCCGACCGCGGTGCCGCCCTGGGCCAGTTGCATCAGGTCGGGCAGGGTGCTCTCGATCCGCTCGATGCCCTTGGCGACCTGCTGAACATAACCGGAGAACTCCTGGCCCAGCGTCAGGGGCGTGGCGTCCTGGGTGTGCGTGCGGCCGATCTTGATGATGTCCTTCCAGGCCTGCGCCTTGTCGTTCAGGGCGTTGTGCAGGGTCTGAAGGGCCGGCAGCAGACGGTGGACGACCTCCTCTGCGCAGGCGACGTGCATGGCCGTGGGATAGGTGTCGTTGGACGACTGGCTCATGTTGACGTGGTCGTTGGGGTGGACCGGCTTCTTCGATCCCATCTCGCCACCCAGCATCTCGATCGCCCGGTTCGAGATCACCTCATTGGCATTCATGTTCGACTGGGTGCCCGAGCCCGTCTGCCAGACCACCAGCGGGAAGTGGTCGTCCAGCTTGCCCTCGATGACCTCGTCGGCGGCGCGGACGATGGCGTTGCCGATGGCCGGATCAAGCCGGCCCAGGGCCATGTTGGTCTCGGCTGCCGCCCGCTTAACGATGCCCAGCGCGCGCACGATCGGCAGAGGCTGTTTTTCCCAGCCGATCTTGAAGTTGCCGAGGCTGCGCTGCGCCTGAGCGCCCCAATAGCGATCCGAGGCGACCTCGATCGGGCCAAAGGTATCGGTCTCGGTGCGGTAATCAGTCATGGCGCGAACGGCTCTCTCAGACGTGGCGGAGGAATGCGCGGCGGTGTAGCACGGAGGCGCGAAGGGGCAAGGACGGAGCGGCCATCATGCGACCAGAGGCCATGGCATGACCGCCGGCTGGATCGGCACCGGCAAGGTTCGCGCCCGTGAGGTCGGCGACGTCGTCGAGATCACCATCGAGGGCCTGACGACCCAGGCCAAATACTACAAGCCGCTGGTCTATGAGTTCATGCGCAAGGAGTGGTCGTCGCGGCCGTCCTATGGCGACTACACGGTCGAAATCCTGATGGAACACATCGGCGATCCGCCGTGGATGGACCTGGACAATCTGGCCAAGGCCCTGCTGGACGCCATCAAGGGCTATCTGTTCCACGACGACAGCCAGGTGGCGCGCCTGCTGGTCGAGCGCCGCCAGGGCGAGCGGGAACGGATCACGATCCGGTCATTCCCGCGCAGAGACGCCGGTCAGTCAGCGGGATAGCGCTCGAAGGCGGGCAGGCGGTGCAGGTCAGACATCCAGCCTATGGCCTCCGCCGTCTGGATCTGCGCTTGCAAAGGGATCGCCTCGGGGTCGTCCAGCGTGGCGCTCTGCACGTCAATCTGGCCCGGAAAGATGGCCTCGTTCGTATAGAACAGGCCCGTCCCGCATCGCCCGCAGAAGCCGCGTCGCCCGTCGGTGGACGAGGCGTACCAGACCGGTTCACCCGTGATGATGACCTGATCGGCAGGGGCCAGCGCCCAGGCCACCGCCGGGGCACCCGCGCATTTGCGACAATCGGTGCAATGGCACAGGGTGTGGTGGACGGCCTGATCAGCCGTTTCGTATCGGATTGCGCCGCAATGGCAGCCGCCGGTCAGCATGAAACCCTCCCGCAAGTTCCTGATATGTTCTTGCTGCGAATGACGGGTTTTGTCAAATGCGAACAGGACGGCGAGCGGCGCGAAGTCGGGACGACTATTTCTTGCGGAACTGGTCCAGTGAAACGACCTTGGGGCCGTCGTCGTCGCTTGGCGCGGGAGATTTGGCGGGCTCGGCGGCCTCGATCTCCTGTACGATCTCGTCCACCGTAACCGGCTCCTCGAACTGAAGCAGGAACTGGACGGAGGGGTCGTAGAACCGTGTCACGGCCGTATAGGGCATGGACAGGACCTTGGGCATGCCGCCGAACTTGAGCATGACCGAGAACCGGGTCGGCTCGACCGTCAGGTCCCAGTACTGATGCTGGAGCACAACGGTCATTTCTTCGGGGTATTTGGCCAGAACGTCAGGCGGCACGCTGACGCCTGCCGCGCGGGTCTTGAAGGTGATGTAGAAGTGGTGCGCGCCGGGGATCCCCTCGGGCATGGCGGCCCGTTCCAGCGCAAGCCGGATCACCCCACGCAGGGCATCCTGCGCCAGGGCGTCGTAATGCATTTCGTCGACGGGGGGCGTCTCTTCGGCCATGGATCGCTCTCGTGTTCGCGCGAGGTGTAGCGGGGCCGCGCGACGGGCGAAAGATGGCGACGAAGGAAATAGTGCCAGGGATTCTGTTGGCAGGCTCCCTGACAGGCCCCGCCTGAGGATCTGAACCCCCAGGACTTAAGTTGGAATTACCGGAACCGCATTACGCGGCGACAGCGTATTCCCCAGCGAAGTTATCGTTCGCAGTTAGAAAATGGCCCGATACGGTGGGCCAGGACGAGCGAAAGCAGTCTTCTTTACACGTCCGTCGATGCTAGTCGGCCCCATACCTTCCGCCGATACGCGGGAGAAAATGGTGGAGCCGCCGGGAATCGCACCCGGGTCCGGTCCGCTTATTACAAGCGCGTTTATCGCCATATCCGGAGCAAGCCCCGGCTCGATCAATATAGGGCATCCGTGGCCCGGTTCAAAGGGGCAACGCGAGTCTCGCGTCAGCCGCCGCCTGTGCGGCCTGTAGCCTTGCCACTTCCTTCGCAAACGGGACAGGTATCACCTGACGTCAGAGTACCGCGTCCCTCGCATTCGGGACACAGGCTAGCATCAGGCGTGAGAGCTGATGCCGGATCGGCGGGGTCTTCGGGGAAAAGACCCCGGTCCTGAATGTCATGCGGGTCCATGACCCAACAACGGCCGGCCGGCGCGGTGGTTCACCGATCAGGTCGCACGTGCCCAATCTGCCGTCTGGTTCCGGAACCAGGTCAGTTGGCGCTTGGCATAGTTGCGTGTGGCCTGCTGTGTGGCCGCGATGGCGTCATCCAGGCTGACCGAGTCGCTCAGATGCGCCGAAAGTTCTCGGACACCCACCGCCTTCATGGCGGGCAGGGTGGGGGCGAGGTTACGCCATAGCAGAGCCTGGACCTCGTCCAGCGCCCCGTGTTGGATCATGCTCTCCACGCGACGATCGCACCGGGCATAGAGCGCTGACCGGTCTGGTTCGACCACCATGCCGGTCCATGATCCCGGGGCGAGCAGAGGCGTCGTGTCGGCGGACCATTTGCTTAGGGCGCGGCCGGTGTGCTCGGCTACGGACATGGCCCGGATCAGGCGTTGACGGTCGCCCGTCTCGATCCGCTGTGCCGCTTGCGGGTCCAAGGTCGACAGCCGACTGCGGAATGCGGCCTCGCCCTCGGCATCGAACGCCTGCTCGGCGGTATCGCGGACCTCGACAGGCACATCGGGAATATCCGCCAACCCCTTCGTTAAGGCGGCGAAATACAGCCCCGTCCCCCCGACCAGAAGCACCGGACGCCCCGCCTCGGCCAGTTCGGCCATGATCGGCATGACAGCGCGGCTCCAGCGGCCGACGGACCAGGCGTCCGCCGCATCGGCGACGCCGTACAGTCGATGTTCGATCTCGGCTTCATCCTCGACCAAGGGGCGGGCGGTCAGGATGCGCAGATCGGCGTACAGTTGCTGGCTGTCGGCATTGAGGATGACGGCCCCGATCTCGCGCGCCCGCGCCATGGCCAAGGCCGACTTGCCGGACGCGGTCGGTCCGGCGATCAGTTCGATCAGGGGCGGTCGGGACAAATCGGCGCTCGCGGAGAGGGGGCTTTCGGCGATAGAAGGCCCGCACACGCCCCGCAACCCCGAAGCTCTTTCCAGAGGCCGCGCCATTGCCCGACCGCGACACCGTCATCGCCACCCTTGATGGCATCCTAGACCCGAAGACCGGGCAGGGGCTGGTCGCGGCTGGACTGGCGCAGGGGCTGACCGTCGCCGACGATCGCGCGGGCTTCGTGATGGAGGTGCCGGCTGGCGACACCGCCCTGTACGCCCCGATCCGCGACGCCGCCGAGGCTGCGCTGAAGGCCTTGCCCGGCATGGCCCGTGTCTCCGTCATCCTGACCGCCGAGACGGCACCCGCGACCAAGCCGGTGCGCACCGCCTCCCTGTCGCCCCAGGCGGTGGACCAGACTCGCGCCAGGGCTCCCGTCCCGACCGACCGGCCCGCTCATGTCCGCCGCGTCCTGGCCGTCGCCAGCGGCAAGGGCGGCGTGGGCAAGTCCACGGTCGCGGTCAATCTGGCGGTGGCCCTGTCGGCGCTGGGCTTGCGCGTGGGCCTGCTGGATGCAGACGTATACGGCCCGTCGCTGCCGACCATGCTGGGGATCTCCGGCAAGCCGGAGTACCACGATGGCATGATGCAGCCGCATGAGGCGTTCGGGCTGAAGGCAATGTCCGTCGGTCTTCTGACCGGGGCCGGGGACGCCATGGTCTGGCGCGGGCCTATGGCGGCCCAGGCCCTGACCCAGATGCTGACCCAGACCCGCTGGGGCACCGCCGAGAAGCCGCTGGACGTTCTGGTCGTCGACCTGCCGCCCGGCACTGGCGACGTGCAACTGACGCTGATCCAGAAGACGCCGCTGGACGGGGCCGTCATCGTTTCCACACCCCAGGAAGTTGCCCTGGCCGACGCCCGCCGGGCGCATGCGCTGTTCCAGAAGGTCGGGGTGCCGACTCTGGGCCTGATCGAGAACATGAGCGGGGACGTCTTCGGGCGGGGAGGGGCGAAGGCCGAAGCGGGTCGTCTGGACGTCCCCTACCTTGGCGACCTGCCGCTGGACGCCAGCTTACGCGAGGGTGGCGATGCGGGCCGACCTGTCGTGGTCAGCGCTCCGGACGGCGACGTCGCCCTGCGGTTTATGGCCTTCGCCGATGCCGTCCGGGAGGCTCTAGCGCTGAACTGACGGCCATCTCGTCTTGCAGCGATCCATAATTCCACTATCATGGAACTATGGAAACCGAATCCGCCCTGCTTGGTTTTGCGGCACTCAGCCAATCGACACGTCTCGAGACTTTTCGCCTGCTGGTGCGCCATGAGCCCGAGGGTCTGGCGGCGGGCGAGATTGCGGATCGTCTGGCGGTCCCGGCTAATACCTTGTCGGCCCATCTCGGCGTGCTGTCTCGCGCCGGTCTGGTCACGGCCACGCGTCACAGCCGTTCGATCGTCTATCGCGCCGATCTGAGCCAACTCAGCGATCTGGTGCTGTTCCTGGTCAAGGACTGCTGCGAGGGCCGGTCGGAACTGTGCCAACCCCTGATGGCCGAACTGGCCCCCTGCTGCGCCTGAGGCCCCATGGACGTCGTCATCTATCACAACCCTGCCTGCGGGACGTCGCGCAACACCCTGGCACTGATCCGGCACGTCGGGATCGAGCCGCATGTCATTGAATACCTGAAGACCCCGCCCAGCCGGGCCCTGGTCGCGTCGCTGGTCCAGCGCATGGGCGGCAGTGTCCGTGATCTCCTGCGTGAGAAGGGCACGCCCTATGCGGAGCTCGGTCTGGACGAGCCGTCCCTCACCGACGACCAGTTGCTTGATGCCGTCGAGGCGAATCCGATCCTGATGAACCGGCCGCTGGTGGTTTCGCCGCTGGGGGTAAAGCTGTGCCGCCCGTCGGAAGTGGTGCTGGATCTACTCCCGGCTGAGGGGCTCAAGCCCTTCACCAAGGAGGATGGCGAGGTCGTCGTCGATTGTGATGGACGCCGGGTTCGCGGATGACCGAGGTTGCCGTCGCCAAGCCAGCCCGACTGTCGTTTCTGGATCGTTGGCTGACGCTGTGGATTTTCGTGGCCATGGGGCTGGGCGTTCTTTTAGGAACGGTGGTGCCCGGCCTGCCGGGCTGGATCGACAGCCTGTCGGTCGGCTCGACCAACATCCCCATTGCCATCGGCCTGATCCTGATGATGTATCCGCCACTCGCGCGGGTGAAATACGAGGAACTGCCGCGGGTCTTTGCCGACAAACGGGTGCTGGCCCTCTCGCTCTTCCAAAACTGGGTTCTGGGCCCGGTTCTGATGTTCGCCCTGGCCGTGATCTTTCTGCGTGACCAGCCGGAATACATGACCGGGGTAATTCTGATCGGCCTGGCCCGCTGCATCGCCATGGTCCTGGTCTGGAACCAGCTGGCGCGTGGCGACAATCAGTATGTGGCTGGTCTGGTGGCCTTCAACTCGATCTTCCAGATTGCCTTCTTCAGCGTCTATGCCTGGCTGTTCCTGACCGTCCTGCCGCCGCTGTTCGGGCTGGAGGGCAGCGTGGTGGACGTCGGTTTCTGGACGATCGCCATCGCGGTCCTGATCTATCTGGGTCTGCCATTCCTGGGTGGCTTTCTGACCCGTCGCGTGCTGATCGCCCGCAAGGGGGGCGACTGGTACGAGAGCCGGTTCCTGCCCCGCATCGGACCGGTGACCCTGATCGCCCTGCTGTTCACCATCACGGCCATGTTCAGTCTGAAGGGTGGAGAAGTGGTCGCCCTGCCGCTGGATGCCCTGCGCATCGCCATTCCGCTGACGATCTATTTTCTGGTCATGTTTGTGGCCAGCTTTCTGATGGGGCGGCTGATCCAGACCGATTATCCGCGCACCACGGCCCTGGCGTTCACGGCGGCGTCCAACAATTTCGAACTGGCCATTGCCGTCGCTATCGCCGCCTTCGGCCTGGCTTCGCCGGTCGCCTTTGCCGCCGTCATCGGGCCGCTGGTCGAGGTGCCGGTGCTGATCCTGCTGGTCTCCGTCGCCCTCTGGCTGGGTCGCCGCTACTTCCCCGACACGGCCCCGAAAAAGGAGGTCTGCGGATGAGCCGGCTGCGTCATCTGCCCGATCCGGACCATCTGCCCGCCCTGGATCCAGGCTTCCTGAACCGCCAGCCCGGTCACGGTCTCGGCCCGGATGCCTCGCCGCCGCGCATCCTGCTGCTGTACGGCTCCCTGCGCGAGCGGTCGTTTTCCCGCCTGTGTGTCGAGGAGGCGGCCCGTCTTCTGCGTCTGATGGGTTGTGAGGTCCGGATCTTCGATCCGTCCGACCTGCCCCTGACCGATCAGGTCGCGGGCGACGACCATCCGGCGGTTCATGAGCTGCGGGAACACGCCATGTGGTCCGAGGGCATGGTCTGGTGCAGCCCGGAACGGCACGGCCAGGTCTCCGGCATCATGAAGCTGCAGATCGACCACCTGCCGCTGAACATGGGTGGCATGCGGCCGACCCAGGGGCGCACCCTGGCGGTGATGCAGGTCTCGGGTGGCTCGCAGAGCTTCAACGCCGTTAACACCCTGCGCCTGTTGGGCCGCTGGATGCGGATGATCACCATTCCGAACCAGTCCAGCGTCGCCAAGGCCTGGCAGGAGTTCGACGACGACGGTCGGATGAAGCCCTCGGCCTATTATGATCGCATCGTCGATGTGATGGAGGAACTGGTCCGGTTTACCGTCCTGACCAGGCCGCATGCTGGCGTGCTTGTTGACCGCTATTCGGAGCGCAAGGCCGAGGGCAGGGTGGTCGATCCCTCGACGGACCTGTCCGCCATCGCCATCAAGCGCTCATAGCGGATAATTTTCGACCGACAGGGTTTTCAAACGCAACCTCAATCGCCACCTTGGCGGTTCCAGTCCCGCTCCTCCGGGATGATTGTCAAAGAGACCGCGATGTCCGTCGAGACCCTGTTCCGTCCGTTTACCGTCAAGAACCTGACCTTGCCGAACCGCATCGTCATGGCCCCGATGACCCGGTCCTTCTCGCCGGGCGGTATCCCGACCAGCGACGTCGCCGCCTATTATCGTAGGCGGGCCGAAGGCGGCGTGGGCCTGATCATCACCGAGGGCACGGTGGTCGAACGGCCTGCCGCCCGTAACGATGCCGCCGTCCCGGTGTTTCACGGCGAGGCTCTGCCGGAATGGAAGAATGTGGTCGAGGAGGTTCACGCCGCGGGTGGCCTGATCGCGCCCCAGATCTGGCATGTCGGCGCGGCTCGGGGCCAAGGTGCGGACTGGCAGCCGCTGGGTCAGGTCGACAGCCCCTCCGGTCTCGTTGCCCCGGGCAAGCAGAAGTATGAGGCCATGACCGAAGAGGACATCGCCGACACCATCGCCGCCTTCGGTCGGTCGGCCCGTGCGGCCCGCGATCTGGGCTTCGACGCCGCTGAAATCCATTCCGCGCACGGCTATCTGATCGATCAGTTCTACTGGGCCGGTCTGAATGCGCGGGGCGATCGCTGGGGCGGCCCGACAATCGCGGAGCGTGCCCGCTTCGGCGTCGAGGTCGTCAAGGCCGTGCGCGAGGGTCTGGGTCCTGACATCCCCCTGATCATCCGCCTGTCGCAGTGGAAGCAGCAGGACTACGACGCCAGGATCGCCCAGAGTCCTGACGAGATGGCCGAATGGCTGCTGCCCCTGTCCGACGCGGGCGTCGACGTCTTCCACTGCTCGCAGCGCCGCTTCTGGGAGCCGGAGTTCGAGGGGTCTGACCTCAACTTCGCTGGCTGGGCCAAGGTCATCACCAAGAAGCCGACCATCTCGGTCGGCTCCGTTGGCCTGGATGGCGAGTTCATCGCGGCCTTCGGCGGAGCGGGCTCGAACCCGGCTTCGCTGGACGGCCTGATCGAGCGGATGGAGCGCGACGAGTTCGACCTGATCGCCGTCGGCCGCGCCCTGCTGGCCGATCCGCGCTGGGTCGAGAAGGTCCGCGAGGGTCGTAACGACGAGCTGATGGCGTTCGATCGCTCGGCGATGGCGACGCTCACCTAGGTTCTAGGTTTCAGGGGTTAGGTTCTAGGGTAGTGTTCGGGCGAGGTCGATGACGTCAAGCCTCCCTGAAACCTGACCCCTAGAACCTAGAACCTTCCTTGTTCCTCGCCGTTCTGATCACCACCGCCTGGCTCAGCCTGATCATCGGGCTGCGCTATCTGCTGATCGCGGGCGGGGTGTGGTGGATGCAGTGGGGCAGGGCGCGGGGCCTGGGGCGACAGCTGAACCGCGAGCGTCCGTCGCGCCGTCTGATGCTTCAGGAAATCCGCTACTCCCTGATCGCCACCCCCATCTTTGCCTTGCCTGCGGCCATCGCGCTGGAGGCGTTCAAGGCGGGCGGGACGCGGATGTATCTGGATCCGATGCAATACGGCCTGTGGTGGCTGCCGGTCAGTTTCCTGCTGCTGCTGATCGTGCAGGACACCCACTATTACTGGACGCACCGGCTGCTGCATCATCCGAAGCTGTTCGCCATAGCCCATGCCGGGCACCATCGCTCGCGTGAGCCTAGCCCCTTCGCGAGCTTCGCCTTCGATCCGATCGAGGCGGTCCTGACCGCCTGGGTTCTGCCGCTGATGGTGTTCCTGATCCCGGTCAACCTGTGGGTCGTGGCCCTGCTGCTGACGGTGATGACCGTGACCGCCGTGATGAACCACTGTGGCTGGGAGATGTGGCCGGATCGCTGGGTGCGTTCGCCGCTGGGGCGACATCTGATCACGGCTACTCATCATGGGCGGCACCACACCCATATGAAGACCAACTTCGGTCTTCACCTGCGCTTCTGGGATCGTCTGTGCGGCACGGATGCTATGCCGGACGTTCAGTCGAAAACAGCGCCTCAGAGTGGCTCGACCACCACGGCGGTGCCGTAAGCCAGCACCTCGGTCACGCCTTCCATGATCTCGTTGGACTCATAGCGCATCGCCACCACGGCATTGGCCCCCATGGATTGCGCCTGCTCAACCAGATGCGCATAGGCCTCGGCCCGCGACGCCTCGGCCAGTTTTACATAGGCCTCGACCCGTCCGCCCAGCATGGACTGGATGCCGCCGATGGCATCGGCCACCAGATTGCGTGACCGGACGGTGATCCCTCGCGCCAGACCCAAGGTTCGCACGATCCGGTGGCCCGGCACGTCATTTGTGGTCACGATCAGCATGGCGGTTCTCCTTGTGGGTCAGGCCCGGTCCAGAACGCGGAAAATAAAGTCGTAGTCGTCCTTTTCGCCCGCACCATGCGCCTCGGACGACGTCTCCGTGAAGGCTGCGGCATCGAAATCCGGAAACACCGCATCCCCCTCCGGCGAGGCATCGACCTCGGTGATGTACAGCCGTTTGGCGCGGGGCAGGGTGGCCTCAAACAGGGCCGTGCCGCCGATCACGCAGATCTCGTCCACGCCGTCATCCTCGGCTTGTTCGCGCGCGATCTCGATCGCTTCGTCCAGGCTGGTGCAGACCAGTGCTCCCTTGGGCGACTGATCGGTGCCGTAGGCCTCGTCGCGCGTCAGCACGATGTTCAACCGCCCGGGCAGGGGCTTCAGCGGCAGGCTCTCCCAGGTCTTGCGGCCCATGATGCACGGCTTGCCCATGGTGATGGCCTTGAACCGCTGCAGATCGCTGCGCAACCGCCAGGGCAGGTCGCCGTCGCGGCCGATCACGCCATTGCGGCCCCGCGCGACGACCAGGGCGATACGGGCAAGGGGCATGACGTTTACTCGGCAGGTAGGGCGATGATGATGCCGGACGGCAAAGTTTCGGCTCTTATCAGACGTCGGAGCGATTGGATTACGACGGCCCGGATATGGCCGCGTTCGGTCGGAGAGAGTAGCGATTCGGGATCGGTTACTCCCAGCACCGCGCCGTCGGCAGCCCGGCCGTATGCAAACATGGTCAGGAGTCGCTCGACAGCGTCAGCGTCGTTCCAGTCAAAGTCGCCCGCGCCGAGAAGTGCGATCACCTGACTGGGCGTGCCGTCGTCGGTCGCCCGGAAGAATTCGAGGAATCGCTCGCGCGTGATCCGGTTCTCGCCAGGGGCCCAAGCTCCTATGACGTACGTTTTGCCGTCAAAGCGATATTCAGCCTCGGGTGGGAGGCTCCTCGGGAAGGCGGCGCATTCCGCCGGGCGGGACAAATCACAGACCTCGCGCTGCGCCAGATCAGTCTCAAGGCGAGGGGCCAATGCGTTGACCATCACAGTGAACTTGGTTTCGTCTAGGTCTTCGGGCGAGAGGCCCGGAACGCCAGCTTCGATGGCGAGCTGAGCAAATGGCACTCGGCGGGTGCGCCAGACCCGATACACCGCCTGCTCGGTCGTCGTAGTGACGGCAAACTCCATCTCCGCAAGATCGCTTGGGAGGTCGCGTCGTCCGATACAGACGCGAGCCAACCCGAACCAGCCTGCGGAGGCCTGACGTTCCTGCATCGCAGAAACTTCGCACTCCTTGGGGGCATACTCGGTCTCGAAGACCCGCAAGTCCTCTATGGTCCCGGGCGAATCATCGGTGAGGGGAAGAGCGCTATATCCCAGCAAATCGACGAACGCCGCGCCCGTCTGACCAGACGGGGTAAACTCTCCGACCTCAATGGTCCCGCCCTGCCAAACGCTAAGCACCCAACCGGTCGGCGGCGTCACGGTGATCACTTCGGCTCTTACGTTCTGCGCGCTGACGGGTGCGCTGCCCATTGAGAGCCCAAGGGCGGCAGTGACGGCGGCAATGGCTTGTCGGACCGTCACGTCTTCTCCTCCAGCCAGTGCAGCCATTTCCGCTGCATGGCCTGTTCGAGGTCGATGCCCGCCCCGTCGCAATAGATCAGCAACATTCCCAGAACATCAGCCGCCTCGTCGCCCTGCGCCTGCGCATCCGCCTGACCCCGCGCCCGCCCGCTGACGCGCAGATGTTCAGCCGTCAGCTCGCCCAGCTCCTCCTGCAGCTTCAACAGCGCCCAGTCGCCGGACCGGTCGATCCCGTGCTCGGCGGCATAGATGTCGGAGATGCGTAGGACGTCATCCTGCAAGGCCTTGAGGTCAACAGCCATCAGACCGCGATCGGCGCCTTGATGTGCGGCCAGGGGGCATAGTCGCTGAGCACGAAGTCCTCCAGCGCATAGGCGAACAGGTCCGTTTTCGGCGCAATGGTCATGGTCGGCAGGGCCAGAGGTTCACGGCTCAGCTGGGTCTCGGCCTGTTCGACGTGGTTCAGATACAGGTGGGCGTCCCCGAAGGTGTGGACGAACTCGCCCGGCTCCAGCCCCACGACCTGGGCGATCATCATGGTCAGAAGCGCATAGGAGGCGATGTTGAACGGCACGCCCAGGAAGACGTCGGCGCTGCGCTGATACAGCTGGCAGCTCAGCTTCCCGTCGGCGACGAAGAACTGGAACAGGCAGTGGCAGGGCGGCAGGGCCATGTCGTCCACGTCCGCCGGGTTCCAGGCGGTGACGATGTGGCGCCGGCTGTTTGGATTGGTCTTCAGCCCGTGGACCAGCTTTTCGATCTGGTCGATCACCCGGCCGTCCGGCGCAGTCCAGGACCGCCACTGCTTGCCATAAACGGGGCCCAGCTCGCCCTGCGCATCCGCCCATTCGTCCCAGATGCGGACGCCGTTGTCCTTCAGCCAGCCGATATTGGTCTCGCCGCGCAGAAACCACAGCAACTCCACGATGATGGAGCGCAGATGCAGCTTCTTGGTGGTCAGCAGCGGAAAGCCTTTGGATAGGTCGAACCGCATCTGGCGCCCGAATACGCCCAGCGTCCCCGTGCCCGTCCGGTCGTCACGCCGCGCCCCATTGTCCAGGATGTCGCGCAGCAGATTCAGATACTGCCACTCCGGATGATCGGCGGGGGCCGCTCCGGTACGGGCTTGGATATCAGCAAGGGCGACGGCGGCGTTCATGGAAGTACAGTGTCGCCGAATCAGTCGTTCGTCCAACGACATCCGCCGTTTCGACCTTTGCAGGCTGTGGACACGGTATTTTCTCTTGGAAAGCTGGCGATTTTTATTTGAGGAGCGGACGGGGGCGGACCCCCGCCCGTCCGTTTTTAGCGACTCGATTCGACGAAGGCTGGATCGGCAAACAGTTGGCCGATCAGCTTTTGCACTGTCGCGACATAGCCCTGCATCGCCGCGGGAATTGCGGTCGCGCCAATGAACGACGAACCCCATTCATGATCGACGCTGTGTACTTTGTCGTAGACCACGCGACCGCCGCGGGTCAGCACGAAGCGCGCACCGACTGACGCGCGACCGATGCTGGAGCCGTTGGCGTCCAGACTATTCTCCGTCAGCGTGCCCGACAGGCGCAATCCGGCGGCGGCGTCGAGCCGTCCGGCGTTGCGCAACTCGGTTTCCAGCGCCTGTTGCAGGTAAGTACTGAAGGCTCCGTCGCTGCCGGAACCAGTTATGGAGCTACCGCGTATGCCCAACCGGCTGTCATTGACACCGATTGCGGCATTGACGTCGTCCACGCCGATCGGTGCCGTGCCCATGCGTAATGCATTCAAATTGGCCACGCCAGCCTGATAAGCCGGTGCAGGAGGATGCACACATGCCGCCAGCGCGAATGCTACCGTCAGGACTGCGCTGCGGATGGCGCTGCGTATCATTCGAACGCCCGCCTGTCGGCGAGTTGGTCGAGGCCGTTCCAGACGATCTGATCGATCACCTGATGGACGCCTTCCACCGGCGTCACCGCGGTCAGGCCGACCGGACCAGCCTTGTTGCCGATTGTCGTGTGGATCGCATGTCGCACGTCGACCGATGTCGTCCTGCCGGACCGGCTGTAGGTCATGGTGGCAACATAGCCGTCGGTGACCATGCTGCCGACCGCCCCGAATGTCAGGCCGGTGCCAAAGCCCTTGGCCTCTGCGTTATCACCGTCGACTGCGACGTTGTCGATCACGACCGTCAGCAGGCCAGCATCGGCACCTACGGCTTCGCGCGTCACTGAAGTGAACAGGCCTGACTCGGCGGCAACGGCGACAACGCGCGGCTGCACTTCGGCCGTCGCGGCAGCGTTGGCGCTGCCCTTACTGCGGAATTCGACCGCGACCTGAACCGGGCGTGGGGTCCTTGGCGCGACGATGTCGGCCTTGGCGACGAGCGGCAGTGCCGGATCGACATAGGAATTCATTGTCAAACAGCCGGACAAGACCACGGCGCAGGACAAAAGGGCCAGGCCGCGGGCGGCGTGGCGTACGAGAGTGGACGTCATTGGTATATCCCCCTGAATCGCTGAAAGGCCCGATGGACCGGCGTTCGTCTAATCCAGGATTCGTGACAGTTCAAAAGGCTCGACTACTTTTCTCGCGAGGCGATCAAAGCCCGAATCACCCCCCGAAACCGCCCTCATCGAGAAATGCCTGCTCCTGCGGCGTCGTCTCCCGACCCAGCACCGCATTCCGGTGCGGGAAGCGGCCGAAGCGCACGATGATGTCGCGGTGGACCTTGCCCCACTTTACCAATTCTTCGTCGCCGTCGGCCAGGGCCAGATACCGGTCCTGATCCTCCAGCCGCTCCGAGTGTTCGAAAGGCAGGATGACGAAGTTCTTCAGCTCCGGCTCGAACGCCAGGTGATGGCCGCGCGCAACGGCCTGATTGGCGAACATCAGGGCCAGGGGATCGGTGGCGAACTGGTGCGCAGTGCCGCGAAAGCTGTTCCGGGGGAACTGATCCAGCAGGATCATCAAGGCCAGCGCCCCGTCCGGCGTGTCCATCCAGTGATCCAGCTCGCGCCGCGCCGCCGCGACATGGGCGTCATGGAAACGCCTACGAAACTCCGCGTCGAAGGCGTCATCCCTGGCGAACCACTTTTGGGGACCGGCTTCTTTCCAGAAGCCGACGACGTCCGAAATCGCTATCTGTGTGCTCATGACCCAGACCCTAGCGGCTCCTTTGCCCGTATTCCACGACCGCGACTGCGACCTGTCGATCATTCGCGGCAAGCGCGTCGCCATCATCGGCTATGGCAGCCAGGGCCGGACGCATGCACTGAACCTTCGCGATTCGGGCGTCACCGACATCGTCATCGGGCTGAAGGCGACCTCGGCCACACGCGCAAAGGCCGAAGCCGACGGCTTCGCCGTCCTGACGGCAGGCGAGGCCACGGCAGGGGCCGATGTCGTCGCTGTCATGGTCTCCGACGAGGCGCATCGCGATCTCTGGGCTGACGAGATCGAGTCGAACATCGGGCGCGGTGCCGCGCTGATCTTTGCCCACGGCCTGTCGGTACGGTTCGGCCTAGTCCGACCTCGCGCCGATCTGGACGTCATCCTGGCCTCGCCGAAGGGCATCGGACCGCGCATCCGCGATCTGTACGAGGAAGGGCAGGGGGTCTTCTGCCTGTTCGGCGTGCAGCAGGATTTCAGCGGCGGAGCTCATGCCCTGGGCCTGTCCTATGCGGCGGCGCTGGGCTGTGGCCGCAAGGGCATACTGGAGACAACCTTCGCCGCCGAATGCGAGAGCGATCTGTTCGGCGAGCAGGTCGTCCTGTGCGGCGGGACCGCCGAACTGGTCGACGCGGCCTTCATGAAGCTGGTCGAGGCCGGCTACCCGCCCGAGGTTGCCTGGTTCGAGACCTTCTACGAACTGAAACTGGTGACCGACCTGATGTACGAGCGCGGAATCGCCGGCGCCTTCGCCCGTATCTCCAATACGGCGGAATACGGGGCCTATCTGACCGGGCCGCGAATCATCGGCGAACCGTCACGAACCGCCATGGACCACGTTCTGACCGAGGTCCGCTCGGGTGCCTTCGTCGATCGCCTGATGGCCGACTACGACGCGGGCTCGCCCGAATTGCTGTCGTGCCGCAAGGCTCTGGGCGAGCGCACGATCGAAGCCGTCGGCGCGCATCTGAATGCGGTCGCGGCCGAGGCAAGGGACTGAAAAGAAGAGGGGGTTATTCCTGCGCTCAAGCAGCGAGCCCCCGAGGGGCAAGCGTTAGCGCCACAAAAATGGTCGGAGTGAGAGGATTCGAACCTCCGACCCCTGCCTCCCGAAGGCAGTGCTCTACCAGGCTGAGCCACACTCCGACTTAAGGACGCGGTGTATAACGGCGGGGCCGAGGCCTCGCAAGCGGCGAAACGACGGCTTTGAAAATAGTCTCGAACCCGGTTCTTGCATCCCGCCGTCCCTTGTCGTATCTCGCACGCCTTCCGGCGCTTCGGCCCCGGAAATGCCGGACCTGCTGGGGAATGGTGTAATGGTAACACAGCGGTTTTTGGTACCGTCGTTCAAGGTTCGAGTCCTTGTTCCCCAGCCATCCTCGCCGGGCCCGCACGCTTCATAGCGGGACCCGGTAAGGTCAGGACGTTCAGGCCATCTCCCACCCCTTGTCGATGGCCCAGATGGCGAAGGCGTAGTCGTGGGCGACTTCCTTCAGGAAATCGAAGCGGCCCGAGGCCCCGCCGTGCCCGGCCTCCATGTTGATCTTCAGCAGGATCGGCTTGCCCGAGGTGGTCGCCGGGCGCAGCTTGGCCACCCATTTTTCCGGCTCCCAGTAGGTGACGCGCGGGTCGGACAGGCCGCCGGTGGCCAGCACGGCTGGATAGGCCTTGGGCTCGACCTGGTCGTAGGGGCTGTAGCTCATCATGTAATCGTAGGCGGCGGCGTCCTCGATCGGATTGCCCCACTCCGGCCACTCCGGCGGCGTCAGCGGCAGGCTGGTGTCGCTCATGGTGTTGATCACGTCCACGAAGGGCACCTGACCGATCACCCCGGCCCACAGGTCGGGCCGCATGTTGTTGACCGCCCCCATCAGCAGGCCACCGGCCGAGCCACCCTGGGCCACGATGTTCCCGGCGGTGGCATAGCGGCGCTGGATCAGGTGTTCGGCAGCGGCGATGAAGTCGGTGAAGGTGTTCTTCTTGGTCATCTTGCGGGCCGACAGGAACCAGTTCCAGCCCTTGTCCGACCCGCCCCGGATATGGGCGATCGCATAGATCCAGCCGCGATCCACCAACGACAGCCGCGAGGTGGAGAAGCTGGCCGCCATCGGAATGCCGTAGGAGCCATAGCCGTACAGCAGCAGCGGAGCCGAGCCATCCACCGGCGTGGACTTGCGCCTCAGGATGGTGACGGGCACCAGCTCGCCGTCGCTGGCGGGCGCGTTCAGCCGCTCGACGACATAGTCCTCCGGATTATGCCCCGATGGCACCTCCTGCACCTTGCGCAAGGTCCGCTCGCGCGTCGCCAGGTCGTAGTCATAGGTCGAGGTCGGGGTGGACGGCGAGTTGTAGCCGTAGCGCATGGTGGTGGTGTCGAACTCCGACGCTCCGGCCAGCGACAGGGAGAAGGCGGGCTCGTCCACCGCGATCTCATGCTCGGCACCCGCGCGGTCGCGGATGACGATCTTCGTATTGGCGTCGGCCCGCTCCTGGCGACCGATGAAATCCTTCACCAGGGATACGCCCTCGATGAAGCGGCCGGGCGTATGCGGGACCAGGTCGGTCCAGTTGGCCTTGGCCGGGGTGTCAGTCGGGGCCTCGACGATCTTGAAGTCCACACTGTCGTCGGCATTGGTGCGGATGACCCAGCGGTCGTCCCAGTGGTCTGCGTCGTACAGGCGGCCGACATGGCGGGGTTCCAGCACGACGGGCTCGGCCGTCGGGGTCGCGGCGGGAATGATCCGCGCTTCCGAGGTTTCCTGATTGGCGATGGAGATGACGATGAACTGGTGGTCGGCGGTCACGCCCACGCCCTGGAACATGCCCTCGTCGGTCTCTTCATAGACCAGGGTCGTCTCGCCACCGCGCGCGGGGCGGCGGAAGATCTTGTCCGGGCGGCCGTTGTCGTCGCGGTTGGTCCAGAAGATCCACTGGCTGTCGGGTGAGAAGGCGAAGTTGCCGCCAGCCGAACCGATCGGATCGGGCAGGACCTCACCGGTGGCCAGGTCCTTCATATAGATCTGATGCACCTCGGACCCTTGCGCGTCCTCGGCATAGGCGAACAGGCTGTGGTCGGGGCTGTGGTCGGCGGCGGAGACCTCCGAATAGGCCTTGCCCTTCGCCAGTTCATTGGCGTCCAGCAGCAGTTGCGGCGTCGGAGCGACCACGAAATTCTTCGTCACTGGCTGGCCGTCGACCATGAAGGTCCCCTGGCGCTCGACCCGCATGTAGCGGGGATGCTGATCGCCGGTCTTGTACTCGACATAATATTCCCATGGCCCGTCGGCGGCGGGAACGGAGCTGTCGTCCTGCTTGATCCGGCCCTTCATCTCCTCGAACATCGTCGCCTGCAGCGGCAGGGTGGAGGCCAGCATAGCCTCGCGATAGGCGTTCTCGGCCGTCAGGTGTTCCTTGACGTCGGCCTTGATCAGGGTCGGATCGCGCAGCACCGCCTGCCAGTTGTCGTCCTTCATCCATTGATAGTCGTCGGTCCGGGTGCGGCCCAGTTGTTCGATCGTTACGGGGACCTTGCGGGCGACCGGCGGGACGGGGCGGGCTTGCGGCATCGGGGCTCCAGACGGGCGGGCAAGAGTGGCAGAGGGCAGGGCGGTCGCGGCCAGCACGGCGGCGGAGGTGGCGAGAAGGTCGCGGCGGTTCATGATCAGCCCCTGTCGTTGAGGGCCGCACCTTGTGCGCGGCGGCGCTCCGCCGTCAAATGAACAAACGCCCATTATGGGATTGCGCCATGTTCGACCTGCTGCCGCCCCCTCAGGATGTCTCTGCCCCCACGTGGGACCTGACAGTCGGGTTGATCAATGCGACGGTCCAGATCGACCAGCCGAACGATGACGGGACGTGCCGTGTGGGTACGGGCTTTCTGATCGATGCGCCGCGTCCGGACGGTCAGCCACGCACCGTCCTGGTCACCGCCGCCCATGTGCTGGACGGGATGGCGAAGCCCGAGGCCCGGATCGGTTGGCGGGTGCAAATGCCTGAGGGGCGCTGGCGGTTTGCGCCCGAGCCGGTGCGTATCCGCTCGGAGGAAGGGCAGGCGGTCTGGACGCGGCATCCCGAGCGCGACATCGCCGTGATGGAGGTCTCGGCCCCACCCGCATTCGCCCGCGCGGCCCTTCCGCTGGACTGGCTGGCCGACCGGGACGCTTTCGACCGGTGGCAAGTCGGGCCGGGAGACGAGATGCTGACCCTGGGCTATCCGCACGGCTATTCAGCCAATACGGCGGGGTTTGCGATCCTGAAGACAGGTCGGATCGCGTCCTGGCCGCTGACGCCGATAGAGGCCTTCCCCAGCTTTTTGCTCGATTTCGCAGTCTTCCCCGGCAACTCCGGAGGTCCGGTGTTCTGGGTGCCATCAGCGCGGCGGGCGTCGGCCGCCGCCATGCCGGATCATCCTTACATCGCGGGCATCCTGGCGCAGGAGATGCGGGTGCGGGGCGAAAGCACCGGCATCGGCTTCGTCATCCATGCGGCCTATATCCGAGAGGCCGTGGCGCTGCTGGATGCGCCTCAGCCCGCCAGCACCTCGGCCGACATCCGCTCCAGCAGCGCCCCGCCCTGACCGATCATGGCCAGGCGGCTGGAGGCGTGGCCCAGGACGTTGGCGGCATAGACCTCGTAAAGGGCGATCTTGCCTTCCAGCCAGGCTGTGTCGCCACCACCTGCGTCCAGACGAGCCTTGGCGGCAAGGGCCCCCTTGGCCAGCATCCAGCCGCCGGTGACGTCGCCTAGCAGCTTCAGATAGCCATCGGCGGCGGCCAGAACGTCGGCCGCTCCATCTTCCGCAGCCTTGCGGTCCAGAATCCAGAGGGTGGCATCCTGTACCGCATCGACGGCATTGGCGAACCGTTCGATAGGCTTGCCGGAATACAGCCGCATCAGGTCAAGCAGGGTGGCCTTGAACTCGGCGATCAGGTCCTTGGCCGCCTGACCGCCATCCATCGACAGCTTGCGACCCACCAGGTCCATGGCCTGGATGCCGTTGGTGCCTTCGTAGATCGGGGCGATGCGGGCATCGCGATAGTATTGGGCCGCGCCGGTCTCCTCGATGAAGCCCATGCCGCCGTGGATCTGCACGCCCTGTGACGCGACCTCGCAGCCGATGTCGGTCGACCAGGCCTTGGCGATGGGGGTAAACAGGTCCTCGCGACCCTTCCAGCGGCGACGATCTTCTTCGGTGGCCGCATGTTTGGCCAAATCGGCGGCGACGCCGGTGGCCAGGCAGATGGCGCGGGCGGCGGCGATCCTGGCCTTCATGACCGACAGGGTCCGGCGCACGTCCGGGTGATCGATGATCGGGGCGTTGGCCTGGCCGGTCCAGACCGAGCGGCCCTGCTTGCGGTCAAGCGCATAGGCCAGGGCATGCTGATAGGCCATTTCCGCGATGCCGACGCCCTCGACGCCCACGGCCAGGCGCGCGGCGTTCATCATGACGAACATGTGCGACAGGCCCTGATTGGGCTCGCCGACCAGGGTCGCGGTCGCGCCCTCATAGCTCATGACGCAGGTGGGGGAGGCGTGGATGCCCAGCTTGTGCTCGACGCCCACGGGGCGGAAGGCGTTGCGGTCGCCCAGGGTGCCGTCGTCCTTCACATGGAATTTGGAGGCCAGGAACAGGCTGATGCCCTTGGGCCCGGCCGGCGCATCGGGCAGGCGGGCCAGGACCATGTGGACGATGTTGTCGGTGGCGTCGTGGTCGCCCCAGGTGATGAAGATCTTCTGGCCGTTCAGGGCATAGGTGCCGTCGCCGTTTGGGGTTGCCGTGGCCGTCAGCGATCCCAGGTCCGAACCCGCATGCGGCTCGGTCAGGACCATGGCCCCGGTCCATTCGCCGCTGACCAGCCGGGGCAGATAGACCTGCTTTTGCTCTTCGGTGCCTTGGGCCTCCAGCGCCTCGATCGCGGCCAGCGAGAGCATGGGGCACAGGCCGAAGGCCATGTTGGCGCTGTGCACCGTCTCATAGGCCGCCAACTCCAGCGCCTTGGGCAGGGCCTGCCCCCCGGCTTCGACCGAGGCGGTCAGGCCGGTCCAGCCGCCTTCGGCAAACTGGCGATAGGCATCGGCGAAACCGGGCGCGGCCGTCACCGTGCCGTTGGCATAGAGCGAGCCCTTCTGGTCCCCGATCTTGTTCAGGGGGGCGAGCACGCCCTCAGAGAACTGGCCTGCCGCCTCCAGCACAGCGCCCATCAGCTCGGCGTCATAGTCGGGAAACGCCCCGGTGGCGGCGACATCGTTGATGCCGGCGACCTCGGTCAGGGTGAACATCAGGTCGCGGATCGGGGCGCGATAGGTCATGGGCGGGCACTCGGTTGCAGATCGATACCCACTTTTGCCGTGATCGCGTCCCGACTTGCAAGCGGGCGCTTGGCCACAGGCGCGACCTGCGCCAAGGTGCGTTCACACGATCAGGAGTTTCCGTGGCCGAACCTCGCAACCGCTATTCGATCGTCTCGCTGATCCTGCACTGGCTGATCGCGGCCCTGGTCCTGACTCAGGTCCTGCTGATCACGGCGCATGAGGCGTCGGAGGGTACGCGGACCTTCATAAGCCTGCACAAGTCGGTGGGGCTCAGCATACTGATCCTTACCTTGGGCCGGATCGCCTGGCGAGTTGCCAATCCCGCCATCGCCCTGCCGTCGCGCGTGCCGGTCTGGCAGAGGCTGGTGGCCCGGGTGACGCATGTTCTGTTCTATGTCGTGCTGATCGTCATCCCGCTGACGGGATGGGCGGCGTCCTCGGCCACGGGGCGCGACATCGCCTGGTTCGGGCTGTTCAACTGGCCCCTGTTGCCCATCAGCGGCGGACGCGAGACGGCGGGCCTGCTGATGGACATCCACGGCCTGGTGGTGAAGGGGCTGTACGTCCTGATCGCCCTGCATGTGCTGGGCGCGCTGAAGCATCACTTCATCGACCGGGACAATGTCCTGCACCGGATGATCCCGCTGATCCCGCGCCGCCCATGATCCGCGCCCTCGCTCTGTCATTCGTCATTCTGGGCCTGACCACGGGCGCGCGGAGCAGCACTGACTGGGCGGTAGAGCGAGACGCCTCACGAATCGAAATGTCCGTGCGGGCCTTTGGCGGCACCCATTCGGGCCGGTTCGAGCAATGGTCCGGAAACATCGTCTTCGATCCGGAGAATGCCACGGCCAGTCGCGCCACTGTAACGGTCCAGACAGGATCGCTGCGCATGCAGCCGTCAGCCGTGACGGCGCGAGCCAAGGGGCCGGGCTTCCTGGATGCGGCTCAATATCCCACCATTCGTTTCGCCCTGAAGTCGCTGGAGCCGCTGGGCGGGGATCGCTATACGGCGCGGGCCGATGTGACGATCAAGGGCGTGACGCGACCGCTGGCCTTTCCGGTGGACTTGCGTCTGACCGACGGTCGGGCGCATCTGACCGGCGCGTTCGTAGTGGACCGCACACAGTTCGGCATAGGGACGACGGGGCCGTGGAACAGGCTGGTGGACAGGCGGGTGACCGTGCGGGTGCAGCTTCAGGCGCGTCCAGCCTGACGTCGGCCTCGGACGCGCAAGCGGCTGACGCCCTGCGCGCGGGTCGACTGGTTATCCTGCCGACAGAGACCGTCTATGGCCTGGCCGCCGATGCCTCCAACGCCGCCGCCGTCGCCTCGATCTTCGAGGCCAAGGGCCGCCCGCGCTTCAACCCCCTGATCGCCCATGTCGCCGACGCCATGCAGGCCGAAGCCCTGGCCGTCTTCGACGACCGCGCTCGTCGCCTGGCGGAGGCCTTCTGGCCCGGACCCCTGACCCTGGTGGCTCCGGTCAGGGACACCCGTGCGGTCTGCGACCTGGCCCGTGCCGGTCTGGAAAGCATCGCCGTGCGCGTGCCCGGCCATGCGCGCGCCCGTGCCGTCATCTCGGCCTTTGGCGGGGCCGTCGTCGCGCCGTCTGCCAATCGATCCGGTCGCCCCAGCCCGACGACCTTTGCCGATGCGGTGGAAGAGACGGGGTCATCCGCCGCCGCCGCCATCGACGGCGGGCCGTGTGCCGTCGGGGTCGAAAGCACGGTGGTTTCGGTGCTGAACGGCCGCGTGGCCCTGCTGCGCCCCGGAGCCGTGACGCGTCAGGAGATCGAAGCGCTGATCGGCCCGCTGGACACGGCAGGGGAGGGGCACCGGTCCCCCGGTCGCCTGACCCTGCACTACGCTCCCGACGCCCCCGTCCGAATCGAGGCGAGGGAGCGGCAACACGGCGAAATCCTGCTCGGCTTCGGTCCCGGCGTGGGCGACCCCCGCTGGAGCCTGAGCCCGTCAGGCGATGTGCGAGAAGCTGCTGCCAAACTGTTCCGTCTGCTACGCGAAGCCGACCGCGAGAGGCCCGCAGGAATCGCTGTGTCTCACATCCCGAACGATGGATTGGGCGAAGCGATCAATGATCGGCTTAGGCGGGCGGCAGGGTTTGTAGGGTAGGGTTCAGAATCTCTCGGTGAAATGTCTTCTAAGCATTTCGAGTTCGTGGCTACGGGCCAATGTCCCACCCAATGCGCCAGCCAGCAGCATCACATAGCCGGTAGCCACCGAAATCCAGGCTAGGCTGGAACTAAGCCAGAGGCTTCCCACGCTGATAGCAATACCGATCAGCGCAACTCCGAGTAACGGATACATTTTTCTGTCGAAACGCGATATCTCTGCAGACTGGGCAGGTGAGCTTTCCGCGCGACGTGCCTTGATCCAACTCAGCATCGCGAAGAAGCCTGACCACCAGGCGAGTCCCAGACCTGCGAGTATCAGAAGCCAGAACATCCACAACGATCCAAATGGTCCGATCGCGGCGGGCAAAAGCCTCGTGAATGGTCCGCTAGCGGCGATCAACATGCCCAGGCTACCAAGCCAGATTGCGCGCTTTTCATTCTGCATCGTCATCCGGGTACTCACCAAGCTATCGACTATGACTAGCCGCGAGGTTTGCCGCAGGCGAGGTGAAATCGTGAGCTCATAAAAACCGTGCCTTGATATCCACGCTCGACCGCTCGCCCACGGCCTCGAAACAGCTTTCCAGCCACTGCTCGCCCGCCTCTCGCCCGCGGGCCTTCAGGTCGTTCAGAAAGCGCCATTCGGTGTCGAACTTGCTGGAGAGGGACAGGCTGCCCAGCCACGGGCCCGGCTCGACCGCATGCATCAGCAGCCGACGGTAGCGGTCCTTGCCGACCTGTTTCAGCGTGCCCGCCTCGATCAGCTCCTGCACGAAGGCCACGGCGCGCAGTTCGGCGACCAGCGGGGCGTTGAAGACGATCTCGTTCAGACGGTCGGCGATCTCGTCGGCGGCGCGGGGCATCTCGTCGCGGGCGAACGGGTTGAGGTTCAACATCAGGATGTCGTCCGGCGTATCCGCATAGAAGAGCGGCCACAGCGCCGGATTGGCCAGATAACCGCCGTCCCAATAGGGCTCGCCCTCGATCTCCACAGCCTGAAACAGATGCGGCAGACAGCCGGAGGCCAGCAGGACGTCGGACGTCATTTCCGGCGTTTTGAACACGCGCGAGCGTCCTTGCCGGACCGCCGTGGTCGATACGAAGAGCGCGATGTCCGAGGCCCGAACGGCCTCGAAATCCATGACCGTCTCGATGACCCGTTTCAGCGGGTTCAGGTTAAAAGGATTGAACTGATACGGGCTCATGGTCAGGGCCAGGCTTTCGCCGGCCCGCCAGGCCGCGCTCTCCTTGAGCCAGGATGGGGCACCACCGGCCGAGGCCCCGAAGACATTGCGTCCTCCCGCCTGGTTCACTTCGCGCCACAACAGGTCCAGTTGGGCCCGTGCGCCCTCGGCCCCGCCTTTCGCCAGTCCGGTAATCAGGGCCGCCGCATTCATCGCACCGGCCGAAGCGGCGGTGACGGCCCGGATGTCCAGCCGGTCATCTTCCAGCAGGCGGTCGAGCACGCCCCACTGGAACGCGCCGTGCGATCCGCCCCCTTGCAGGGCCAGGCTGATGGGACGGCGTTTCGGGGCGGACGTCTTCGGCATCGTCTCGGCCCCTTCCTCTGTGGCTACTGCGCGGTCCAGCCGCCGTCGATCGAGAAGCTGGCCCCGTTGGCCGAGGCCCCCAGGTCGCTGACCAGATACAGGAACATGCCCACGAGCTGATCGGTCGTAACGAACTGTTTGGTCGGCTGGGAGCCCAGGATGACGTTCTTCAGAACGTCTTCCTTTGACATGTTGCGAGTGCGGGCCTGGTCGTCGATCTGCTTGTCCACGATAGGCGTGTGGACGAAGCCGGGGCAGACGGCGTTGCAGGTGATGTTGTCCTGGGCCAGTTCCAGAGCAACGGTCTTGGTGAAGCCGATGACGCCATGCTTGGCAGCGACATAGGCCGACTTGAACGGGCTGGCGACCAGGCCGTGGGCGCTGGCGATATTGACGATCCGCCCGCGCCCTTGAGCCTTCATGATCGGAATAGCGGCACGCGTCGCATAGAAGGCCGAGGACAGGTTGATGGCGATGATCTGTTCCCACTTGTCAGTGGGAAAGGCCTCGACCGCCTCGACGTGCTGGATACCGGCATTGTTGACCAGGATATCGACGCGGCCCAACTGCGCTTTGGCAAAGGCGACCATGTCGGCGACCTGATCGCCGTGGGTCATGTCGGCGGGATGGTAGAGAACGCGCGCGCCCGTCTCGGCCTCCAGACCCGCCCGCGTCCGCTCGATCTGATCCGCATCGCCCAGGCCGTTCAGGACGACATTGCCGCCGCGCTGCGCCACCGCCCTGGCGATGGCCAGACCGATGCCCGAGGTCGAACCGGAGATCACGGCGACCTGGCCGCCCAGATCACCGATGTCACGCAGGCGCTGATCGGACGTGGCATTGTCGTTACGCGCGGGCTGCTGAACCATGGTCGTCTCGCAAACTGAAATCCGGGGTCAACCTAGCCGTTCGCGTTTGCGAAGGCGACACAAGGAATCAAGAATTTCCCGACCTGGTGAATATCCAGTCCATGTCGGTGGATGCGGACTTGTCAAAGCGATAGCCATCGCGGTCGAACGCCTTCAGATCCTCGGCCTTGTCGATGCGCTCATCGATGGCGAAGCGAGCCATGGAGCCGCGCGCCTTCTTGGCGAAGAAGGAGATGATGCGCGCCTCGCCGTCCTTCTGCTCCTTGAAGTGCGGGGTCACGACCGGCAGCTTCAGCGCCTTGGCATCGACCGCCCCAAAATATTCCTGACTGGCCAGATTGATCAGGGTGGGATCGGCCTGACCCTCGGCGTCGGCGTTCAGCTGTTTCGAAATCCGGTCGCCCCAGAAGTCATAGAGGCTGGACCCGCGCCGGGTCTTCAACCGTGTTCCCATTTCCAGCCGATAGGGCTGAATACGGTCCAGGGGCCGCAGCAGGCCATAGAATCCCGACAGGATGCGCAGATGATCCTGCGCCCAGGTCAAAGCCTTGGTGTCCAGTTCGCGCGCGCTCAGTCCCTCGTAGACGTCACCCGCAAAGGCAAAAGCCGCCTGGATGCCGTCTTCCGATGCGGGATCGAAGGCCTGGAACCGCTCGCGGTTCAGATCGGCCAGCTTGTCAGAGATCGACATCAGCCGCCGCAGGTCTGGCCGCGTCAGCCGCTTGGTCGTGACGGCCAGTGACGCCGTCTCCTCCGTGAACCGTCGCGTGGAGGCGGGGGCATCGGCGACTTCGGTAAAATCCAGCCGCTTGGCCGGGGACAGGACGATCAGCAAGGCGGCACTCCGACAGCGAAGGCGTGCAGATAGGCGGCTTTGGTGACGAATTGAACCGGGCGCGCGGTCACAGGCTTTCGGGGCGTCTATCGTAGAGGGCGCTCAGCACCCCCGGCAGTCGTTCCGGCAGATCCTCGGCGATCAGCCCCGGTCCGAAGCTGCACGCCGCCTCGGCATGCATCCAGGCAGCGGCGCGAGCCGCATCGAAACTGTCCATCCGCTGGGCCATCAGACCGCCGATCATTCCGGCCAGGACATCGCCGCTGCCCGCGGTGGCCAACCAGGGCGTGCCGTTGTCGTTGACCGCCAGCCGCCCATCTGGAGCCGCGACCAGCGTCTGGGCTCCCTTCAACAAAACGATGCAGCCGACCCGTTTCGCCGCCTCTCTCGCCGCTGCCTCGCGCCCCTTGGCCAGTAAGTCTGGGAACAGGCGTTTGAATTCGCCCTCGTGCGGGGTCAGGACGTCGTCGCGGTCAAGAACCTCGAATAGGTCCTGCGGCCAGCCCTCGAAAACGGTCAGGGCGTCGGCGTCCACGATCAGGGCCGCGCCCGTCGCCGCCAGGGCCCGTACATTGGCCCGTGTAGCATCTGTGATTCCGGCGGCCGGCCCAATCACCACGGCGTCCATGCCCTCCACCGCCTCGATCAGCGCCTCGACCGAGCCGAACGGGGTCAGCATGACAGCCTCAATGGCCTGAGCAATCACAGTCGTGGCATCCGGCGGGCAGAGGATGCGCACCACGCCTGCACCGATCCGCAATCCGGCGCGTGCCGCCAGCCGAGCTGCCCCCGTCTGGTGCGCCCGGCCCGACACGACGCCCAGCCGTCCGCGCTGATGTTTATGCGTATCCGGCCCCGGCCAAGGCAGTTCGAGCCGCCAGTCGGACAGGGGTGGGGAGGGCTTCACGCACCTTCTCCGTTCACGGATGACGACATGTGCGAAAATACCCTTGCGTAATTGTGCAATGCAATGTCCCTTTAGACCCCGAGCGGATAGCCATTCCAAGCCCGCACCGGGGTCGCCATGAAGAAGATCGAAGCCGTCATCAAGCCGTTCAAGCTGGACGACGTGAAGGAAGCGCTCCAGGACGCCGGCGTGCAAGGCATGACCGTTCTGGAGGCCAAGGGATATGGCCGCCAGAAAGGCCATTCAGAACTCTATCGCGGGGCCGAATACGTCATCGACT
Organism: Brevundimonas sp. DW-iso22; assembly: GCF_058725425.1. NCBI lineage: Bacteria > Pseudomonadati > Pseudomonadota > Alphaproteobacteria > Caulobacterales > Caulobacteraceae > Brevundimonas > Brevundimonas sp. DW-iso22. The sequence continues at coordinate 85,727 of NZ_JBZXEB010000008.1, forward strand.
TCCTGCCCAAGATCAAGATTGAGGTCGTGGTCTCCGACGACATGGTCGCCTCGGTCGTGGATGCCATCCAGACGGCGGCCCGCACCGGCAAGATCGGCGACGGCAAGATCTTCGTGTCCGACGTACTGGACGTCATCCGCATCCGCACCGGAGAGACGGGCGCACAGGCCGTCTGACCGACACCAATCCACCCGGCCGCGCTCTCGGGCGAGGTCGTCTTCCTCCCCGACAAGACTGAAGGACCTTCAAAATGAGCGCGGCAGCCAAGATCCTCAAAGAGATCAAGGACGGCGACGTCGAATACGTCGACCTCCGCTTTACCGACACCAAGGGGAGGATGCAGCACGTCACCTTCGACATCGACCTGGTCGATGAGGAGTTCCTGGAAGAGGGGACCATGTTCGACGGCTCGTCCATCGCGGGCTGGAAGGCGATCAACGAGAGCGACATGCTGCTCAAGCCCGACCTCACGTCCTCGTGGATTGACCCATTCTATCAGCAGAAGACGCTGTTCCTGTTCTGCGACGTTCTGAACCCCGACACGGGCGAGCCCTACAATCGCGACAGCCGCTCGATGGCCAAGAAGGCCCTGGCCTATGTCCAGTCCGCAGGCGTGGGCGATACCGTCTTCTTCGGACCGGAAGCCGAGTTCTTCATCTTCGACGACGTGCGCTGGAGCACCCAGCCGCACGACACCGGCTACACCTACGATTCCATCGAACTGCCGGCCAATACCGGGGCCGAGTATTCCGAGGGCAATATGGGCCATCGCCCTGGGCCCAAGGGCGGCTACTTCCCCGTCAACCCGGTCGACAGCGCCCAGGACCTGCGCGGCGAGATGCTGGGCGTGATGCGCGACCTGGGCATGCAGCCCGAGAAGCACCACCATGAGGTGGCTCCGGCCCAGCACGAACTGGGCCTGAAGTTCAGCGACCTGCTGACCATGGCCGACCGGCTGCAGCTGTATAAGTACGTGATCCACAACGTCGCCGCCGCCTATGGCAAGTCGGCGACCTTCATGGCCAAGCCGACCTTCGGCGACAACGGTTCGGGCATGCACGTCCACCAGTCGATCTGGAAAGACGGCAAGCCGCTGTTCGCGGGCGACAAATACGCCGGCCTGTCGGACATGTGTCTGTGGTACATTGGCGGCATCATCAAACACGCCAAGGCCATCAACGCCTTCGCCAACTCGACGACCAACTCCTACAAGCGCCTTGTCCCCGGCTATGAAGCCCCGGTGAAGCTGGCCTATTCTGCCCGCAACCGTTCGGCCTCGATCCGTATTCCGTGGGTCAACTCGCCCAAGGCCAAGCGTATCGAAGCCCGCTTCCCCGATCCGATGGGCAACCCCTATCTGACGTTCGTGGCCCTGCTGATGGCGGGTCTGGACGGGATCGAGAACCGCATCGATCCGGGCGCGCCGGCCGACAAGAACCTTTACGACCTGCCGCCCGAAGAACGCGGCAACATCCCCGAGGTTTGCGGCTCGCTGCGTGAGGCCCTCGAGAGCCTCGACAAGGACCGCGCCTTCCTCAAGAAGGGCGGCGTCATGGATGACGACTTCATCGACAGCTATATCGATCTGAAGATGGAAGAGGTGATGCGTCTGCAACTGCATCCGCATCCGGTCGAGTTCGACATGTACTACAGCTGCTGATCGGCTAATCAGCTTGACGAGGGAAACCCCGGATGGACCCCATCCGGGGTTTTTCGTGCGTGGACGACCTGTCGCGGGTCAGGGCGTCACATTCCTGGGGCAACAGGTTAGCGAAGCGGCGCGGCGCATGATAAGAGCCGCCCCCTCTTGCCGGGTACGGGTCCCGGCCTCGGTGTGTTGAGCTTCAGGAGTGCTTGAATGAGCAAGGTGCTGGTTATCGGAGCAGGCGGTGTCAGTTCCGTCGCGGTCCACAAGATGGCGATGAATACCGACATTTTCTCGCACATCACCCTGGCCAGCCGGACCAAGTCCAAATGCGACGCCATCGCCGGGTCGGTGAAGACCCGCTTCAACGTCGATATCGACACCGCCGCCATCGATGCCGATGACGTCGCCGCGACCACGGCCTTGATCCGGCAGGTTCAGCCTGCGCTGGTCGTCAACCTGGCGCTGCCATATCAGGACCTGGCCATCATGGACGCCTGCCTGGCCGCCGGCGTGCACTATCTCGACACCGCCAACTATGAGCCGCGCGACGAGGCCAAGTTCGAATACAAGTGGCAGTGGGCCTATCAGGAGCGGTTCGAGAAGGCCGGTCTGATGGCCCTGCTGGGCTCGGGCTTCGACCCCGGCGTTACGTCGGTGTTTGCCACATACACCAAGAAGCACCTGCTGGACCGGATCGACACGCTTGACATCCTGGACTGCAACGGCGGCGACACCGGCCTGCCGTTTGCGACCAACTTCAACCCCGAGATCAATCTGCGCGAAGTAACTGCCAACTCGCGGCACTGGGAAAACGGCCACTGGGTAGAGGGCCCGGCCCTCAGCCACAAGCAGGCCTTCGACTTCGAGGGCGTCGGTCAGAAGAATATGTACCTCATGTATCATGAGGAGCTGGAATCGCTGGCCAAATTCTATCCGGAGATCAAGCGCATCCGCTTCTGGATGACCTTCGGCGACAGCTATCTGAAGCACCTCGAGGTGCTGGAAAACATCGGCATGACCTCGATCGAGCCGATGCAGTTCCAGGGCCGCGAGATCATCCCGATCGAGTTCCTGAAGGCCCTGTTGCCCGAGCCCTCGTCGCTGGGACCCATCACCAAGGGCAAGACCAACATCGGCACCATCGCCACGGGCGAGAAGGACGGCGTCCAGAAGACCTTCTATGTGAAGAACATCTGCGATCACCAGGAAGCCTATGCCGAAACCGGCAACCAGGCCGTCAGCTATACCACGGGCGTCCCGGCCATGATCGGCGCGGCCCTGATGCTGACCGGCCAGTGGAAGGGCGCAGGCGTCTTCAATATCGAGCAACTGGATCCCGATTCTTTCATGGACATGCTGAACAAGCATGGCCTGCCCTGGACGGTCGAGGAGCTGGACGCTCCTCTGTCGTTCTGATCGCGGCCTGACCCATGGAAACCCGAGCCGGTGATCCGGGAGCCTTCGCCCGCTTCGACCTGAGCCGCGTCGCCTCGCCCGCCTTCGTGGTCGACGAGATGGCGGTGCGGCGTAATTTGGCGGTGCTGAAGGATGTGCGCGACCGGGCCGACGCCCGCGTCCTGCTGGCGCTCAAGGCCTTTTCCATGTGGTCGCTGGCCGATGTCGTCGGCGAGTATCTGGACGGAGTATGCGCGTCCGGCTTGTGGGAGGCGCGGCTGGCGCGTCAGTTCTACAAGGGCGAGCTGACCACCTATTCGCCCGCCTATACCGCGCAGGATTTGCCCGAGATCCTGCACCTGTCCGACCATGTAATCTTCAACAACCCGCAGCAGATCGCGCGCTTCGCCGGACTGATCGCGGCCGCACGCGCCGATGGCGAGGTGTTCGAGGTCGGCCTGCGGTTGAACCCCGAGCATTCGGAAGGGGAGGTGGCCAAATACGACCCGGCCCAGCCCTGTTCGCGCCTGGGCTTTCCGGTGTCTCAACTGAACCCCGAGCATATGCAGGGCGTCGACGGCCTGCATATCCACGCCCTTTGCGAACAGGATTTCGAGCCCCTGGCCCGCATCTGGGCGGCGGTGGAGCCGAAGCTGGCCCCGCTGCTGGGTGGGGTGAAGTGGCTCAACCTCGGCGGCGGCCATCACGTGACCCGCGCCGATTATCAGACCGACCGGCTGGTCGATTTCCTGCGCGACATCGCCGATCGTCACCGGGTCCAGGTCTACCTCGAACCCGGCGAGGCCGTGGCTCTGGACGCCGGCATATTGATCGGAGAGGTGCTGGACACCTTTGACAACGGCATGCCCATCGCCATCGCCGATCTGTCGGCGACCTGCCACATGCCCGATGTGATCGAGGCCCCATACCGCCCGGCCATGCTAGGTGAGCCGGAGGCGGGGGTCACCGTCCGTCTGGGCGGTCCGTCCTGCCTGGCCGGCGACACCATCGGAGACTACGTCTTCGTCGAACGCCCCAAGCCCGGCACCCGCATCGCCTTCCTGGACCAGGCCCACTATTCGATGGTGAAGACGACCACCTTTAACGGTGTCCCGCTGCCGGCCATTGTTCTGTGGAACAGCGACACTGACGATCTTCAGGTCGTGAAGTCCTTCGACTGGACCGAGTTCCGCGACCGTCTGTCCTGAGGCTTTACGCTGGCTAGACCGTCAGCCCCTCGGCCTCGTCCGCCTTCTTGCGCCGCATCTCGATCAGGCGAACGCACCAGATAGAGATCTCGTAGAGCAGCACCAGAGGTGTCGCCAGCATCAGCTGGCTGATGGGGTCGGGCGGAGTGACGATCGCGGCGACCACCACGACGGCGACGATGGCATAGCGGCGGCCCTCGCTCATCATCTTGGAGCTGATGATTCCCGCCATGCCAAGGAGGGTCGTCACGACCGGCAGCTGGAAGCACAGGCCGAAGGCCAGCATCAGGGAGGTCACCAGACTGAGGTATTCGGAGATTTTGGTGTTCAGCTCGACCGTGATGCCCTCGGTAACGATCTGCTGGCTCAGCGAGAACCACATGACGAAGGGCAGCATTACGAAATAGACCAGCGCCCCGCCGATCACGAACAGCACGGGTGCGATGAACAGGAAGGGCAGGAAGGCCCCCTTTTCATTGCGGTACAGGCCGGGGGCCACGAATTTGTAGAGCTGCCAGGCCAGGACCGGGAAGGCCAGCACAACGGCCCCGAACCCCGCCACCTTCATCTTGGTGAACAGCTGTTCCAGCGGGCCGGTGGCCTGCAGGACCAGATCGGTCGATGTGGTGGCGGGCAGGGGGTGCAGCCCCAGTGTCACGGCGATCAGCTCGAACGGATTGGCTCCGTGCCCTCCGGTCGCCGCTGCGGCCGCATGGAGGGCATAGGCGGCCTGGAACGGCTTGATCAGCCAGATCTGTATGGCTGCCGCGAAATAGAAGCAGACGAAGAAGGCCAGGATGAAGGCCACCACGCAGACAATCATCCGGCCGCGCAGCTCGATCAGATGCTGCATCAGCGGAGCGCGCGAGGCCTCGATCTCGGCTTCGTCGGTTTCGGCGCGGCTCACAGGTCGACCTTCTTGGCGCGGATGGCGCGGGACTTTCCGTCCGCGCCCTTGATGGATGCGGTCTTACTCGCGGGTTTGGCCGCAGCGGATGTTTTAGGCTTGGCAGGTGTCTTGCGGGCACGCGGTTTGGCGGCCACGGGCTGCGGCGATGCCTCCGAGTCCGGTGTGGCCAGCGGGGCCATAACAGGCGGGCTGTCGGGCCACTCGTCGGGTGCCGCCAGCATTGCCGCTGGCTCTGGCGCGGTCTCCAGCGGCTTGTTCAGATCGGCACGGATATCTTTGAAAGCGGCATCGGCGTCGGCTCCCAGCGCATGCATGGTGCCACCGGTCCTGAGCGCCTCGACCTCTTTTCTCAGATCGTCCAGCTCGGACTGGCGGGCCATGTCTTCGAAGCTGTTGCGAAACTCATTGGCCATGCCGCGCGCCTTGGCGACCAGCTTGCCGAGCTTGCGAAGAAGCAGGGGCAAGCGTTCTGGCCCCACCACAAGCAGGGCCACGACTGCGATCACCAAGTATTCAGCACCCCCGATGCCGGGGCCCAGACCACCCATCCGTCAATTTCCTCAGCCGGATGCGGCTATCGCTTCAGGTCTTCTTTTTCGGCTTCGGTGCGCGGCAGGGCACCCGCGCGCTGCTCGTCCGACGACTTGGTTTCGTCGGTGTCTTTCAGGCCGTCGCGAAAGGCTTTCACGCCTTTTGCGGCATCGCCCATCATGGCGGACAGCTTGCCACGTCCGCCGAACAGCAGGAGGACCACGATGGCGACGATGGCCCAGTGCCAGATGCTGAATGAACCCACGGAACTCTCTCCTCGGTCGGGCGACGATGCGCCCCGTCTAAATCTCGACCCGCATATAGGCGCTTCAGTGGCGCGACGCCAAGCGAACCTGTTAGGACGCGCGAATGAGTCACGTGATCATCCACACCGACGGTGCTTGCAAGGGCAATCCTGGCCCCGGTGGCTGGGGTGCGATTCTCCAGACCGGCAGCGGGCATGAGAAAGAGCTGTGGGGTGGCGAGGCGCTGACCACCAACAACCGCATGGAGTTGATGGCGGCGATCAGTGCCCTGGAGGCCCTGACCCGGCCGTGCCGCGTCGATCTGCATACCGACAGCCGCTACGTCATGGACGGCATCACGAAATGGATCGGGCCGTGGAAAGCGCGGGGCTGGAAGACGGCCGAGAAGAAGCCGGTCAAGAATGAGGACCTGTGGAAGCGCCTCGATGCCGCCCGCGCCCGGCACGAGGTCAAGTGGCACTGGGTCAAGGGCCATGCCGGGCACGAACTCAATGAACGCGCCGACCAACTGGCCAACCGCGGGATCGAGGATAGGCGGGCCGGATAGGCTTAGGTCGCTCTTACTGTCAGACGCGGACCATTGACCCCCTCGACGATCACGCTGGTGCCGACCTCGGGAGCGGTCCCCTCCAGGTCCGCAGGCCATTCCGCGCCCGAGACGAAGACCCGGCCGCGTCCGTCGACGAAGGGCTGAATGACCTGTGCCCGCTGGCCCAGCAGGCGGCTGTCGCGGCTGTTGATGTCGGGCGAATCCGTCGGATTGACCCGGGTGATCAGGCGGCGCGACAGCAGGGTGAAGGCGATGGTCAGTACGGCGAAGATCAGAACCTCGATCCCGAAGCCTAGTCGTACGCCGACCGCCGTCAAAACCGCGACAACGCCCGCCGATACCGCCGGCCACAGCAGCCATTCGGTCGAGAAGGCCGCCTCGACCGCCAGCAGGATCACGCCCAGCGCCAGCCATATCCAGAACGGGCTGGCGGCATAGAAGTTGACGACGGTGTCCATGACCTACTCCGTGGGCGGGACAGAGCCGCGCGGACGCGGCGGGGCAGGGGGTGTGGCGCGGGGCGCCGATGTGCGGATGTCGCTGCGGCTCTGCTGCTGCTCCTTGGCCAGACCGACCAGTTCGCCCAGGCCAGCGATGGTGCCGACCAGGCCGGACATCTCGGCAGGCACGATGACGGTCTTGGCCGTCGGATTGCGGGCCAGTTCGGCAAAGGCCTCCACATACTTCTGGGCGACGAAGTAGTTGATGGCATTGACGTCGCCGCGGGCGATAGCTTCGGACACCATGGCGGTCGCCTTGGCCTCGGCCTCGGCCTCGCGCTCACGAGCCTCGGCGTCGCGGAAGGCGGCTTCGCGGCGGCCCTCGGCCTCCAGGATGGCGGCCTGTTTTGCCCCCTCGGCGCGGGCGATGGCGGCCTGCTTCTCACCCTCGGCCTCGGTGATGACGGCGCGGCGTTCGCGTTCGGCCTTCATCTGACGGGCCATGGCATTGGTGATATCGACCGGCGGGGTCAGGTCCTTGATCTCGATCCGGTTGACCTTGACGCCCCAGGGCTCGGTCGCCGCATCGATGACGGTCAGCAGGCGCGAGTTGATGTTGTCGCGCTGGAACAGCACCTCATCCAGATCCATTGAACCGACGACGGTCCGCAGGTTCGTCGAGCACAGCTGTGTGATGGCGTAGTGCAGGTTTTCGACGCGGTAAGCCGCCGCGGAGGCGCTCATCACCTGGATGAAGACGATGGCGTCCACCTTGACCATGGCGTTGTCCTTGGTGATCACCTCTTGCTGAGGGACATCAAGGACTTGCTCCATCATATTCATGCGCCGCCCGACCCGCTCCACGAAGGGTGTTAGCAGGCTGATGCCAGGGGAGAGGGTGCGCGTGTATTTGCCGAAACGTTCAATGGTGAACTCGCGCCCCTGCGGCACGATCTTGACCACGCTGAACAGCAGCACAAACGCCAGTACGACCAGGAAAATAGCGAAATACAGCATCAACAGCCTCCCCTTATGCGCTCAGCCTAGCACCACCGTTCGGCGAGCGGCACCGAAACCAGACACGTCGAAGATGACAAAGCCGTAATCTTCACCGTTTCGCCGCCGCCAGCCCGATGATCCTCCTGGTCTCGGACCAATCGATCAGCGGTTCGACCTGATCCAGCGGCACGAATCGCGCCTCCAGTGCATCGTCGCCTGCCACAGGCTCGCCCGACACCCATTCAGCGGCATAGTCGATCAGTACATAGTGCAGACCTGCATCGGCGAAGAGGCCGTCCACCACGTCCATAAGGCCTGTGATCCGCGCCGTGACCCCCGTCTCCTCACTCAGTTCGCGCAAGGCCGCATCGACCGCCCGCTCTCCCGGCTCGATCCGCCCGCCGGGCAGGCTCCATTCGCCCAACCTCGGCGGTTTGCCGCGTCGGATCAGCAAGACCGCATCGCCGCGCAGGCAGACGATGCCGACGGCGGGAACGGGTGAGGCGAAGGACAATGTCATGCCTCTAGCCTAGCTTGGCCCTTCCGCCGCGCCCATGACTTTGACACAACAGGGCATGACCTCCCCGTCAACCGAAGCGCTCGCCGCCCTGAAATCCGCCCTCGGCCCCGGCGGCTGGACCGATGATCCCGCCGATATCGCGCCCTGGCTGACTGAGTGGCGCAATCGCTGGCAGGGGAATACCCCCCTGATGCTGACGCCGCGCTCGGTGAAGGAGGTCGCTCGCGCCGTCCGTATCTGTGCCGAGCATCGCATCGCCATCGTGCCTCAGGGCGGCGACACAGGGCTGGTCGGGGGGCAGATTCCTTACGGCGAGGTGTTGCTGTCGACGCGCAAGCTACGGGCCATCCGCGATGTTACCCCACTGGACGACGCCATGACGGTCGAGGCGGGGGTCACCCTGCTGGAGGCGCAACAGGCTGCGACAGCTGCCGACCGGATGTTCCCGCTCAGTCTGGCCGCCGAAGGCACGGCCACCATCGGCGGTGTCATCTCGACCAATGCGGGGGGGACCGCCGTCATCCGCTATGGCGTCATGCGCGATCTGATCCTGGGCATCGAGGCGGTCATGCCGGATGGCGAAATCTTTCACGGCCTGAAACGGCTGCGCAAGGACAACACCGGCTACGATCTGAAACAGCTGCTGATCGGGGCCGAGGGCACATTGGGCGTCGTCACGGCCGCGACGCTGAAGCTGTTTCCGATCATGCGCAGCCGTGCGACCGCCGTGGTCGGTCTGGACAGCCCCCATGCCGCCATCGACCTGCTGGCCCGCGCCAAGGCCGAGACGGGGGGCGGGGTCGAGGCCTTCGAGCTGATGAAGCGGATCGGCGTCGAGTTCGCCCTGAAGCACATCCCCGACACGCGTGAACCGCTGGACAGCACCCCGCCCTGGTACGTCCTGATCGAGCTGGTGTCGGGCGAGCCCGGCGGAGCCGAGGCGGGGATGGAGCGGCTGCTGACTGCGGCCTTCGAGGCCGGCTTGATCACCGACGCCGCCATCGCCCAGAACGATGCCCAGCGCGCCGCCTTCTGGAAGATGCGCGAGGAACAGTCCGCAGCCCAGAAGCCGGAGGGTGGTGGCTGGAAGCATGACGTCTCCGTCCCCGTTTCGCGTATCGCTGATTTCCTCGACGAGGCGACGGCAGCGGTCGAACGCTTCCACCCCGGAGCCCGGGTCAGCGCCTTCGGCCACGTCGGCGACGGCAATATGCACTACGATGTGCTGTGTCCGCCCGTGTCCGACCTGGCCACCTTTCTGGCGCGGTGGGAGGAGGGGTCTCGGATAGTCCACGACATCGTCGCCCGCTACGACGGCTCTATTTCCGCCGAGCATGGGCTGGGGCGTCTCAAGACCGATGAAGCCCGCCGCTACAAGTCGCCGATGGAAATTCGCACCATGCAGGCCATCCGTGCGGCCATCGACCCGCAGCGGATCATGAACCCGGCGGTGCTGTTCTAGCCAGGCGAAGCGCACTAGCGTCGAGGGATGAGCACGCCCGAGACGCCGATCCGCAACCGCTGGACCCTGATCGGGCCCGGTATCGTCGTGGCCGCGACGGGAGTGGGGGCGGGCGATCTGGTCGCTACCCTGATCGCCGGGTCGCGCTTTGGCTATGCCCTGCTGTGGGCGGCCATCCTGGGCACTTTGCTGAAGATCGCATTGGCCGAGGCGGTCGGTCGCTGGACCTTGGCGGGCGAGCGCACGATCTTCGACGGCTGGTCCAGCCTCGGCGGCGCGTTTCGGGTCGGTAGGCTGGGCGGCACCCTGAACTGGGCTGGCATCTATTTCGGCGTCTATGTCGTCGTCTGGGGCTTCGTCTATGGGGCGGCGGCCATGACCGCGACGGCCCTGCCGCTGGCGGCCCTGTTCCCGGTTCTGGACCTGAAGGTCTGGGGGATTCTCAGCGGCCTGGCTGGCTTGGCCTTTGTCTGGTTCGGTCACTACGGCCTGTTCGAAAAGGTGATGACCGCCTGCGTGGGGGTCATGTTCGTCACCGTCATCGGCCTGGCAGTTATCGTCGCGCCGGACCTGCCCGCGCTGGCCACCGGCCTGTGGCCCAGCCTGCCGCCGGGTTCGGCCTTCTATACTCTGGGCCTGATCGGCGGCGTCGGTGGCACCATCACCATGGCGGCCTATGGCTACTGGCTGAATGCCAAGGGCTGGAAGGGGCCGGGCTGGATGCGGGTCATGCGGCTGGACAACCGCGTCGGCTATATCGTCACCGGCGTCTTCGTCGTGGCCATGCTGATCGTCGGGGCCGAACTGCTGTTCAGCGCGGGTATCGCGCTTCAGGGCGGCGAGCGCGGCCTGCTGGACCTGGATCAGGTGCTTCGCGATCGCTTCGGTAGACCGATCTCCATCCTGTTCCTGGTCGGCTTCTGGGCGACCAGCTTCTCCAGCCTGCTGGGCGTCTGGCAGGGGGTCAGCCTGATGTTCGCCGACTTCATCGCCCATGTCCGTGGCCGGGCAGGAGATGAGGCCGTGCGCGGTGACCGCAGTCGGGCCTTCCGGGGCTATGCGCTTTGGCTTACGATCCCGCCCATCACCCTGCTGTTCATGGACCGCCCCTTCGGCCTGATCGTCGCCTATGGCGTGCTGGGCAGCGTCTTCATGCCATTCCTGGCCGGGACCCTGCTGTGGCTGCTGAATAGCGATCGCGTGCCGAGGGAATGGCGCAGCGGCTGGCTGTCCAACCTCATGCTGGCCGGGGCGACGGTTCTGTTTGCGGTCCTCGCGGGGCGGGAGCTGATCGGCCTGTTGCAGTAGCGGCTTTTCCGGCCCGGCTTGCCGCTGCGACACCTTTCGCCTAACCGGTGCGGCGTTGAATCAACGGACTACGGATCGATCCATGACCCTCGCGCTTCTCTTTCCCGGTCAGGGCAGTCAGTCGGTTGGCATGGGTGTCAGCCTCGCCGAAGCCTTCGCCAGTGCTCGCGATGTCTATGCGGAGATCGATGACGCCCTGGGCCAGAAGCTGTCGGTTCTGATGCGCGAGGGGCCGGAGGATCAGCTCACCCTGACCGAGAATGCCCAGCCCGCCCTGATGGCCGTCTCCCTGGCCGCCGCCCGCGTGCTGAAGGTCGAGTTCGGCGTGGAGGTCAGCCGCGCCGCCTTCGTCGCCGGGCATTCGCTGGGTGAGTATTCCGCCCTGTGCGCCGCCGGGGCCCTGACCCTGGCCGACACAGCCCGGCTGCTGAAACTGCGCGGTCAGGCCATGCAGCGCGCCGTGCCGGTGGGGCAGGGGGCTATGGCCTCGCTGATCGGGCCCAAGACGGACCTGGCCCTGGCCGAGGCTGCCGCCGCTGCTGGCTCGGAGGTCGGGGTCTGTGTCGTCGCCAACGACAACAACGCCGGCAACATCGTCATCTCGGGCGACAAGGCCGCCGTGGACCGCGCCATCGAAAAGGCTAAGGAGCTGGGGGCACGCGCCATCCCCCTGAACGTCTCGGCCCCGTTCCACTGTCCTTTGATGCAGCCCGCCGCTGACGAGATGGCGGATGCGCTGGGCGATGCGAAGATCGTCGCCCCGTCGGTCGCCGTCGTCGCCAACGTCACCGCTCGCCCCGAGACCGACCCCGAGGTCATCCGCCGCCTGCTGGTCGAACAGGTCACAGGCCGCGTCCGCTGGCGCGAGTCGATGGAGTGGATGGCAGGCGAGGGCAACGTGACCCGCTTCGCCGAGATCGGTTCGGGTAAGGTCCTGACCGGCATGGCCAAACGCATCGCGCCGGATGCCGAAAGCATGGCCTTGAATACGCCTGAAGACCTGGAAGCGTTCGCGAAGTCGCTCTGAGACATAAGGAAAAGATGATGTTCAATCTCACCGGCAAGACCGCCCTCATCACAGGCGCCACGGGCGGCATCGGCGGGGCCATCGCCCGGGCCCTGCACGCTCAGGGGGCCGCCGTCGTCCTGTCCGGCACGCGTGAAGCCGTGCTTCAGGACCTGGCCAAGGATCTGGGCGAGCGTGCGTTCGCCGCCGCCGCCAATCTGTCCGACCCTGACTCCGTCGACGGCCTGATCGCCCGGGCCGAGGAAGTCGCCGGCACCCCGCTCGACATCCTGGTCGCCAACGCGGGCATCACCAAGGACGGCCTGCTGATGCGGATGAAGGACGAGGACTTCTCCGACGTCATCAAGGTCAATCTGGAAAGCTATTTCCGCCTGTCGCGCGCCGCCATGAAGGGGATGATGAAGCGCCGCTCGGGGCGGATCATCGGCATCACCTCGGTGGTCGGCGTCACGGGCAACCCCGGCCAGACCAACTATGCCGCGTCCAAGGCCGGCATGATCGGCTTTTCCAAGTCGTTGGCTCAGGAAGTCGGCTCGCGCGGCATCACCGTCAACTGTATCGCACCGGGCTTCATCGCCTCGCCGATGACCGATGTCCTGAATGACGCCCAGCGCGAGACCACCCTGAAGAACATCCCGACCGGCCGCCTGGGCACCGGGGACGAAATCGCCGCCGCCGCCGTCTATCTGTCCTCCGACGAAGCCGCCTATGTCACGGGGCAGACGCTGCACGTGAACGGTGGCATGGCGATGGTCTAGGGGCGACGAGGGGTATTTCCACCCGTCCCGACTGTGCTAAACCCCGCAGACCGGTTGGCGCGATCCCTCGTTGAAGGCTTGCGCCGCCGCCCCCGCCGTCTTACGGCAGGATTTGAGACAACAGCCGCTTCGGTGGCCCCAAAAGCAGAGACCCCCATGTCCGACACCCTGGAACGCGTCCGCAAGATCGTCATCGACCACCTGGACGCCGATCCGGACAAGGTCACCGAAAAGGCCAGCTTCATCGACGATCTGGGCGCTGACTCGCTCGACAACGTCGAACTGGTCATGGCCTTCGAAGAACAATTCGACATCGAAATCCCCGACGACGCCGCCGAACACATCCAGACGGTCGGCGACGCCGTGAAGTTCATCGACGAGAAGCTGGCCGGCTGATCGCCAGCACCTTTTCGCACGGCATCGATGGCCGCCGCGATGTCCCCCTAGCGGGGGCGTCCGGCGGCCATTACTGTTTCAAGGCTTGGAATCTGTAAGGAGTCGCCACGCATGCGTCGCGTCGTCGTCACCGGCCTCGGCCTTCTCACCCCGCTGGGCTGGGGGGTGGAGCATAACTGGAAGGGCATCGTGGAGGGGCGCTCGGGCATCGGTCCGATCACCAACTTCGATACCGAAGGCTATGGCTGCACCATCGCGGGCGAGATTCCGTCGGTCGACGGACGCGGCGGCGGTGTGCCCGGCGAACCCGGCGTCTTCGATCACGAAAAGATCATGTCGCCCAAGGATCGCAAGCGGGTCGATGACTTCATCGTCTATGCCATCGCCGCCGCCGACGAGGCCCTGGCCGATGCAGCCTGGAAGCCCGAAACGGATGAGGACCGCGAGCGCACCGGCGTCATGGTCGGCTCCGGCATCGGCGGCCTGGGCCCCATCGCCGACACGGCCATCATCCTGAAGGAGCAGGGCCCGCGCCGGGTCAGCCCTTTCTTCATCCCTTCAGCCCTGATCAACCTGACCAGCGGCCAGATCTCGATCCGCCACGGTCTGAAGGGGCCGAATCACTCCGTCGTGACCGCCTGCGCCACCGGGGCCCACGCCATCGGCGACGCGGCCCGGATGATCGCCCTGGACGACGCCGACGTCATGGTCGCGGGTGGGGCCGAGAGTTCGATCGTGCCCATCGGCATCGCGGGGTTCCTGGCCTGCAAGGCGCTGTGCACCGCCTTCAACGACACGCCCGAGAAGGCCAGCCGCCCCTATGACAAGGACCACGCCGGTTTCGTCATGGGCGAGGGGGCCGGGATCATGGTCCTGGAAGAATACGAACACGCCAAGGCCCGCGGGGCCAAGATCTATGCCGAGGTCGTCGGCTACGGCATGAGCGGTGACGCCTATCACATCACCGCTCCGTCCGAGGACGGCGAGGGCGGCCTGCGTGCCATGAAGGCGGCGCTGAAGAGGGCCGGGCTGCAGCCGTCTGACCTCGATTATGTCAACGCCCATGGCACCTCGACCATGGCCGACTGGATCGAACTGAAAGCCATCGAGGGCCTGGTTGGCGACCATGCAAAGAATCTCGCCGTCTCCTCCACCAAGTCCATGACCGGCCACCTGCTGGGGGCCGCGGGCGCGATCGAATCGATCTTCAGCGTCCTGGCCATCCGCGACCAGATCGCACCGCCGACCATCAATCTGGACAATCCCGAGATGGAGACACCCATCGACCTGGTCCCGCACAAGGGCAAGCCGATGAAGATCGATGTGGCCATGTCCAACAGTTTCGGTTTTGGCGGCACCAATGCCTCGGTCATCTTCAGGAAGGTCGACTAGGTGTTCGGACGGTCGGTCGAGCGGGGATCGGGGCGCAGGACGGCCTTGCTGGCGGCCGCCGGCACCTTCGGCTTCTTCGTCATCGCGGCTCTGATCGCGCTGTGGGCCGTGCTGTATGCGCCCGGTCCCTCGGCCCGGTCTGGCGAGACCACCATCGTGACCCTGTCCAGCGGCTCCGGCGTCAACGCCATCGCGGCCCAGCTCAAGGCCGAGGGCGTGATCCGCTCCACCGACCTGTTCAAGGCCGCCGTCGCCCTGAACGGCTCCGCCCGCCGCCTGCGCGCGGGGGAGTATGAGGTGCCCAGCGGTGCGTCCCTGAATGCGGTCATCAATCTGCTGGTCGACGGCAAGGTCGTCCGCCACTTCGTCACCCTGCCCGAGGGCTGGTCCTCGGCCCAGGCGGTGGACATCCTGATGAAGGAGCCGGTGCTGGTCGGGGAGATCGAGGACATTCCGGAAGAGGGCACCCTCTGGGCCGAGACCTATGAGGTCGCGCGCGGCGAGACCCGGGCCTCGGTCATCGCCCGCATGCAGCGTGCCCATGACGAGGCCGTGGCCCGCCTGTGGGCGCAGCGCAGCCCCGCAACAGTAGTCCGCACCCTGGACGAAGCCATCATCCTGGCTTCGATCGTGGAAAAGGAGACCGCCGTCGCCGCCGAGCGGCCCCGTGTCGCCGGAGTCTTCACCAATCGTCTGCGTCTGGGCATGCGGCTGGAAAGCGATCCAACCATCATCTACGGCATCACCAAGGGGCGCCCCCTGGGGCGCGGCATCCGCCAGTCGGAGCTGGAGGCCGCCAATCCCTGGAACACCTACCGGATCGACGGCCTGCCGCCGACGCCCATCGCCAATCCGGGCGAGGCCTCCATCGCCGCCGTGCTGAATCCCTTGCGGACAGAGGACCTGTTCTTCGTCGCCGATGGCTCGGGTGGCCACGCCTTCGCCCGCACCTATCAGGAGCATCTGGCCAATGTCGCCCGCTGGCGCGAGATCGAGCGGCGCAAGGCGGGGCTGCCGCCCGAAGCCCCGGCTGTGACCAGCGAGGTTGCCGACACTGCTCAGGATCTGCCTCCCGGTGTCGTGGTCCCGCCCGGAGCCCAGGTGATCCGCGTACCCCAGCAGCCGACGGCGCAAACGGCTCCTCAGCCTGTCCAATGATGTGCATCTGGAGTAGGACGACGCCCAGTCGCAGAGTCGCCCGTCCCAAGGTTTCGAATGTCGAATGAACGCACGCCCCGCCGGGGTGTCCTCCTGATCGTCGCCAGCCCTTCGGGCGCAGGCAAGACCTCGCTGTGTCGTCGCCTGATGGCCGATCACGGCGGGCTGGAGTTGTCGGTATCCATGACCACCCGCGCCATCCGTCCGGGCGAGGTGGCGGATCGCGACTATCATTTCGTTGACGATGCAGAGTTCCAGCGCCTGATCGACGCCGATGCCTTCCTGGAGTGGGCCGACGTCCATGGCGCTCGTTACGGCAGCCCCCGCGCGCCCATCGACCGCGCCCTGGCCGAGGGCCGCGACGTCCTGTTCGACATCGACTGGCAGGGGGCCCGCGACATCGCCGAGAAATGCCCCGAGGATGCCGTGCGCGTCTTCATCCTGCCGCCCAGCCTTGAAGAGTTGCGCCGCCGCCTGGTCACCCGCTCCCAGGACGCCGACGACGTCATCGAGCGCCGCATCGCCAACGCCAAGGGCGAGATCGAGCATTGCGACCAGTTCGACTATGTCTTCGTCAACGACGACTTTGACCGCAGCTACGCTGAACTGGCCCACATCTACCACGCCGAACGCAGCTGCCGCGCTCGGAACCTGTGGGTCGAGAGCTACCGCGATGCCCTGCTGAACGAGGCGGTCTAGAGGGCTTGTGGGGCGACCAGCGATCGGTACACTCCCTTCATTGTTCAACATTGAAAGGAGGTGGTCGAATGTCTCATTGTCTCACGCCGCACGCGGCAAGCCGTCTGAGCCTGACCTCCCCTCTGGCGGGGTCTTGCGCCTGACGACAAGCCTCGTTTCTGGCTGACAATGTAAGGGTCGCTCCTCGGGGGCGACCCTTTTTGCTGGCGACTATTTGATCGAGGCCGCCAGCCGTAGAAACCCTGCCAGATCGATCACCTCGGCCCGGTCTTCCGGACTGATCCCCGCTGCTTCGCACAGGGCCGCGCCGCCCAACGGCTTCAGGCTGGAGCGCAGCATCTTGCGGCGCTGGCCGAAGGCGGCGGCGGTGACGCGTTCGAGGCGTTTCAGCGTTTGGGCATCGGGCCGATCGGGGCGGGGGATCAGATGTACCACGGCGGAGGCGACCTTGGGCGGCGGGGTGAAGGCGGCGGCGGGCAGGTGCATGACCAGACGCGCCTCGGCCACCGCTTGCGAAATCACCGCCAGACGGCCATAGGCGTCGTCGCCCGGGGCGGCCACGATCCGTTCGGCGACCTCCTTTTGGAACATCAGGGTCAAGGCATGCGGCGTCCACGGCCCGGTCAGCCATTTGATCAGCAGGGGTGTCCCGACATTGTAGGGCAGGTTGGAGACCAGATGCGTCGGGCCTTCGACCAGATCGGCCTCGCGCACTTTCAGCGCATCGCCCTCGACGATCCGCAGCCGTCCGGTGCCATCGTCCAGTTCGCTGAGCAGCGGCAGGAAGCGCGGGTCTTTTTCGACCAGCACGACAGCACCCGCATCACTCTCCAGCAGCGCCCGCGTCAGCCCACCCGGACCCGGCCCTACCTCGATCACGGCACGCCCCTCAAACGGCCCGGCCAGCCGAACGATCTTGCGCGTTACATTAAGGTCCAGCAGGAAATGCTGCCCGAAGCTCTTCTTGGCCAGCAGGCCGTGGGCATCGAGGCTGTCGCGCAGGGAGGGCAGGTCGGTCATCGCGCCTGCATAACAGGTTCGGCCTGGCTTGGAACGCGTCGGTCACGCTGGCGTCACCTCGCGCAAGCAGCTAACCATCCGGCAAAACAGACACCGGGAGACGACGCCATGACAACCTCCAAGATCGCCTTCATCGGCCTGGGCAATATGGGCGGTGGCATGGCAGCCAATCAGGCCAAGGCCGGGCATGCGGTCGCGGCCTTCGATCTGTCGGAGGCGGCGCTGGAACGGGCCAGGGGAGCGGGCTGCACGCCGGTCGCATCGGTGGCCGAGGCGGTCAAGGATGCGGACATCGTCATCACCATGCTGCCCGCCGGGCCTCATGTGCTGAAGGTCTACTCCGAACAGATCATCGGAGCGGCCCCCACGTCAGCCCTGCTGTTGGACTGTTCGACCATCGACGTGGACACGGCGCGCAAGGTCGCCGGACTGGCCAAGGAGGCGGGTTATGCCTTCGCAGATGCGCCGGTGTCGGGCGGGACGATGGCGGCGGACGCGGGCACCCTGGCCTTCATGGTCGGCTGCGATGAACCCGATTTCGCTCATATCGAGGCGGCGCTGGAGCCGATGAGCCGGGCGACCTTCCGCGCCGGTGATCACGGGGCGGGGCAGGCGGCCAAGATCTGCAACAACATGATCCTGGGCATCACGATGCTGGGCACGTGCGAGGCCATCGGCCTAGCGGAAAAGCTGGGACTGGACCCGGTCAAGATGTTCGACATCGTGTCCAAATCCTCGGGCCAGAGCTGGTCGACGACCACCTACTATCCCTGGCCCGGCCCGGTGCCGACGGCACCGTCGAACCGCAACTATGACGGCGGTTTCGCCACCGCCATGATGCTGAAGGACCTGAAGCTGGCCCAGGATGCAGCGGCCAAGTCGGGAGCCTCGACACCGCTGGGGGCCCAGACCGAGGCGCTGTTCCAGATGTTTGATGGGCTGGGTTATGGCGGTCGGGACTTTTCGGCCATCCTGCAGATGCTGCGCGGCAAGCTGGATGAATTGCCGAAGCCCTGAACGCATAAACCAGCCTGATAATCATTATCAATTAGAAGGTTGCGACGATTTAGCAGGCTTCGTTGATAGACTTTTATCGGCTCGAGGCGCACATACCGGTCATCGGCAAAAGACCATGCGGGCGATAGGGTTGTTCGACTACAAGGCGGCATTCGAGGGCTCGGTAGAGCAGGTCAAGGGAGAAGGGCGCTATCGCGTCTTCGCCGACCTGAAGCGCGTGCGTGGCCAGTTCCCTCTGGCGCGCCGCCGCCGCGAGGACGGCGCCGAACAGGACGTCGTGGTCTGGTGCTCCAACGACTATCTGGGAATGGGCCAGCACCCCGAGGTGTTGGGGGCCATGCAGGCCGAGATCGATTCCGTCGGTGCCGGGGCCGGTGGCACGCGCAACATCTCGGGTACCACGCGCTCGGCCGTCGATCTGGAGGCCGAGCTGGCCAGCTGGCACCAGAAGGAGGCAGCGCTGCTGTTCACCTCCGGCTATGTGGCCAATGAGGCGACGCTGACGACGCTGCAGCGCATCCTGCCGGGCCTGATCACCTTTTCCGACAGCCTGAACCACGCCTCCATGATCGCGGGCATCCGCAATGGCGGCGGCGAGCGGCACATCTTTGCGCACAACGACCTTGTGCACCTCGAGGCCCTGCTGGCCGCCGCGCCGGTCGATGCGCCCAAGCTGATTGCTTTCGAGAGCGTCTATTCCATGGACGGCGATATCGCTGACCTGGCCGGGACGATCGCCCTGGCCAAGAAATACAACGCCCTGACCTATCTGGACGAGGTCCACGCCGTGGGCCTTTACGGTGCGACCGGCGCAGGCGTGGCCGAGCGGGACGGGGTTCTGGACGGCATCGACATCGTTGAGTGCACCTTGGGCAAGGCCATCGGCGTTATGGGCGGCTATATCGCTGCTGACGCAGTGATCATCGATGCTGTGCGCAGCTGGGCCTCGGGCTTCATCTTCACGACATCGCTGCCGCCGGCCCTGACCGCTGGCGCGTTGGCCTCGGTGCGCCACCTGAAGGCCAATGGCGCTCTGCGCGAGGCGCATCAGGAGCGGGCGGCGACGCTGAAGGCGCGGTTCACGGCGGCGGGCATCCCCGTCCTGCCCAGCGTCAGTCATATCGTGCCGGTGCATGTCGGCAATCCGGTCCACTGCAAGATGATCTCGGACATGCTGCTGGAGCAGTACGGGGTCTATGTGCAGCCGATCAACTATCCCACCGTGCCCAAGGGGACCGAGCGGCTGCGCTTCACGCCATCGCCGAACCACACGGATGCGATGATGGACGACCTGGTCAAGGCCATGGATGCCCTGTGGACCCACTGCAATGTGGTGCGCCTGCCGCAGGTAGCTTGAGCACGCTGGATGGCACCACGGTCAGTCGTTAAGATCGACGAATGACAGACGCGCGTCCGCCTCTTTCCGCCTATTCCCACCATCGCGCGTTCGTCGGCCAGCCTGCTCGCTATGATCTCGCGGCGGGCTCTCAGTTCGCCTTGCTTTTCCTTCTTGGCCTTCGAGAACATCACCGGCTGCTGGATTTCGGCTGTGGGTCCCTTCGCCTGGGAAGGCTGGCGATCCCTTATCTGATGCCGGATCGCTATTGCGGAATCGAACCCGAGATGAGGCTGGTTGAAGAGGGATTCAAACACGAGCTCGGTGACGACATTCGACTGCTGAAGAGGCCGAGGTTTGACGCCAATCGGGATTACCGTGTCGAGGTGTTTGAGGAGACTTTTGATTTCATCATCGCTCAATCCGTCTTTTCACACACTGGACAAGCTCCGGTAGCAAAGGCCCTTGCTGCCTTTGCTGATGTCTTGGCACCAGGGGGAATCATTTTGGCCAACTGGCTGCTGGGATATGAAGACACTGGCGCGAACGTCGAAACGACGGACTGGGTCTATCCTGAATGCGTCTCATTCATGCCTGATCGCATTGTGCGGCTAGCCCAGGAGGCGGGCTTGGTGATCAGCGCCTGTCCCTGGCCTCATCCCGAGCTCAACTGGTTCGTCATGGCCAAGCGAACGGAGGACCTGCCCTCGCGTGATCAACTTAACGCCCTGCGCGTAGCTCCTC
Source organism: Brevundimonas sp. DW-iso22 (assembly GCF_058725425.1). Lineage (NCBI taxonomy): Bacteria > Pseudomonadati > Pseudomonadota > Alphaproteobacteria > Caulobacterales > Caulobacteraceae > Brevundimonas > Brevundimonas sp. DW-iso22. The sequence continues at coordinate 106,511 of NZ_JBZXEB010000008.1, forward strand.
CGGCCTGGCAGCGATGAAAGACGATTTGGGCGAGGTTATCCTCGAGCTGACCCGCAACGGGGTTTATCTGAAATGCTCAGCGGTGCACGTCGCGACCGGCGTCGAGGCCACAGCTATCGGCCCCGTGACCGAGCGGCATGGGCTGGAGCGGATCGCCCTGGCCAAGCTGAAACGGGCCTTGGCGTCGCGCTGACCCACTAGATGTTGTGGTGAACCCGCGTCAGGCCTAAATGGATCGCCGCTCATGCCTCGGGGATTCCAGTGACCGCCTTCACCCACGCCGACTATTTCTCGAAAACCCTCGCCGCCGCCGATCCCGATGTCTTCAACGGCATCCAGGGCGAGCTGGCGCGGCAGAAGGAGCAGATCGAGCTGATCGCGTCCGAGAACATCGTCTCTCAGGCGGTTCTGGAGGCGCAGGGGTCGGTGCTGACAAACAAATATGCCGAGGGCTATCCAGGGCGTCGCTACTATGGCGGCTGTGAATACGTCGATGTGACCGAAGACCTGGCGCGGTCGCGGGCCAAGGAACTGTTCGGTTGTGCCTTCGCCAACGTCCAGCCGCACTCGGGCGCCCAGGCCAACCAGGCGGTGTTCCAGGCCCTGCTGCAGCCCGGCGACACCTTCCTCGGCATGGATCTGGCCGCAGGCGGACACCTGACGCACGGCAGCCCCGCCAACCAGTCGGGCAAGTGGTTCCGACCCGTCACCTATACGGTGCGCCAGGACGATCACCTGATCGACTATGACAACGTCGCCGAGATGGCCGAGCGCGAGAAGCCCAAGCTGATCATCGCCGGTGCCTCCGCCTATTCGCGGCCCATCGACTTCAAGCGGTTCCGCGAGATCGCCGACAGCGTCGGGGCCTATCTGATGGTCGACATGGCCCACTATGCGGGGCTGGTGGCCGGGGGCGTCTATCCCGACCCGCTGCCGCACGCCCATATCGTCACGACCACGACCCACAAGACCCTGCGCGGTCCGCGCGGGGGCATGGTGCTGTCGAACGACATGGAGATTGGCAAGAAGATCAACTCCGCCGTCTTCCCCGGCCTGCAGGGTGGCCCTTTGGAACATGTCATCGCCGCCAAGGCCGTGGCTTTTGGCGAGGCCCTGAAGCCGGAGTTCAAGGCCTATGCGCAACAGGTCGTGGATAATGCCCGGGCCCTGGCGGCAGTACTGGTCGAGCGGGGGACGCACATCGTCTCAGGCGGGACGGACACCCACCTGATGCTGGTCGATCTGCGGCCCAAGGGCGTGACGGGCAAGGCGACTGAGGCGGCGCTGGAGCACGCCCTGATGACCTGCAACAAGAATGGCGTGCCCTTCGACACTGCTCCTTTCACCGTGACCTCGGGCGTCCGCCTGGGCACACCTGCGGGCACGACGCGCGGCTTTGGCATGGCCGAGTTCCAGCAGGTCGGTCACTGGATCGCGGATGTGATCGATTCCATGAAGGGCACGGACGAGGCCGATCCGGCGGTCCAGGCCCGCGTGGCGGACGAAGTGCGCGAACTGACTGCGCGCTTCCCGATCTATGGATAGCCCGCGATGAAATGCCCCTTCTGCGGACATGCCGACACCCAGGTGAAGGACAGCCGCCCGTCTGATGACGGCGCGGCCATCCGGCGCCGACGGTCCTGTCCACAGTGCAACGGGCGTTTCACAACCTTCGAGCGGGTCCAGCTGCGCGAGCTGATGATCCTGAAGCGCAACGGGCGGCGCACGCCCTTTGACCGCGACAAGCTGGAGCGCTCGCTGGGCATTGCCTTGCGCAAGCGTCCGGTTCAGCCGGAACAGGTCGAACAGATGGTGTCGCGGATCGTGCGTCAGCTGGAAAGCCTGGGCGAGACTGAAATCCATTCCTCGACCGTCGGCGACTTCATCATGAAGGCACTGAAGTCGGTCGATGAGGTGGCCTATGTCCGATACGCCTCGGTCTACAAGGATTTCCGCGCCACCGGCGACTTCGCCCGCTTCCTGGGCGACGAAGGGCTGGACGAGCCAGGCAAGGGCTGATGCCCCTCAGGGTCACACTCAAACTGGCGACGTCGCTGGACGGTCGCATCGCCATGCCGTCAGGCGAGAGCCGCTGGATCACGGGCGAGGCGGCGCGGGCGCAGGGGCATCGGCTGCGTGCGGCGCATGAGGCCATACTGGTCGGGGTCGAGACGGTGCTGGCGGACGATCCGGAACTGACGGTGCGGTTGGGGGAAGAGGGGCGTGACGTCGCTCAGCCCCTTCGTGTGGTCCTCGACAGCCGCCTCCGCACACCCCCGTCGGCTAAGGTCGCATCCGGCAATACCCTGATCCTGACCGCCACCGAGCCGCACCCCATCGGCAGCGCCGAAGTCGTCCGGGTCGCGTCAGCCGATGGCCGACCCATCATCGAGGCCATCATCGGCGCTCTGTCCGAGCGCAATATCACCTCCGTCCTGATCGAAGGGGGAGGGCAGGTGGCGGCGTCCTGCATCCGCGCTGGCCGCATCGATCGACTGGAGTGGTTCCGCGCGCCTATCCTCCTCGGCGCGGAGGGACGCCCCTGTATCGCCGGCCTGGCCCTTGCGAAGCTGGGCAACGCCCCCAAGTTCCGTCGTCTGTCGGCCGAACCTCTCGGAGACGATTTGTGGGAACGCTATGAAGCGGTTCGCTAGCCCTTGCAGGCCCACCGGCGCTGGTGAGAAGGATCGCGCGACGACCTTCCATGCGGACTCGGTGGACTCAGTGGACTCTGTTTTTCGTCCACGTCTGAGCGGGCACGCCTGACATGTTCACCGGCATCATCACAGACATCGGCCGCGTGCGTTCCGTTCGCCAGACGGACCGGGACCGTCGCTATGAGGTCGAGACCGTATGGGACACCGCGACCATCGATCTGGGCGCATCGATCAGCCATGCGGGCTGCTGTCTGACGGTCACTGAGAAAGGTCCCGGCTGGTTTGCGGTCGAGGTATCCGGCGAGACTCTGTCGAAGACGACCTTGGGCGACTGGGCCGAGGGGCACCGCGTCAATCTGGAGCGTGCTGCCAAACTGGGCGATGAACTGGGCGGGCATATCGTCTCGGGCCACGTGGATGGTCTGGGTCGCGTCGTCTCGGTGACGCCGGACGGCGGGTCGCACCGGATCGAGATCGAGGTTCCTGCGCCGCTGCATCGCTACATCGCGGCGAAAGGCTCGATCACGGTGGATGGGGTGTCCCTGACGGTCAACGCCGTCGAGGGCGCGATTTTCGGCCTGAACATCATCCCGCATACCTGGGATGCGACCACCCTGGGCACTCTGAAAGCCGGGGATCGGGTCAATCTCGAGATCGACATGCTGGCGCGATACCTCGCGCGGTGGCAGGAGACGGCGTGATGCAATTGGCAGCCAATATGAACGACAGCCCGATCAGTCCCATCGAGGACATTCTGGAGGATGCCCGCAACGGGCGCCCCTACATCCTTGTGGATGCCGAGGATCGCGAGAACGAGGGGGATGTCATCATCCCGGCCCAGTTCGCGACCCCGGACCAGATCAACTTCATGGCGCGTCATGCGCGAGGTCTGATCTGTCTGGCCATCACCAGTGACCGGGCGCGGCAGCTGCGCCTGCCGCCCATGGCCGCTGACAATCGCACCAGCATGGGGACGGCCTTCACCGTTTCTATCGAAGCGCGCGAAGGCGTGACGACGGGGATTTCCGCCGCTGACCGCGCCCGGACCGTGCAGGTGGCCTCCGATCCGACCAAGGGGGCCGACGATATCGTCTCTCCGGGTCATGTGTTCCCGCTGGTCGCGCGGGACGGCGGTGTTCTGGTGCGAACGGGCCATACGGAGGCGGCGGTCGATATCAGCCGCATGGCCGGGCTGACGCCTGCGGGCGTGATCTGCGAGGTCATGAACGACGACGGGTCGATGGCGCGGATGCCCGATCTGGTTGCCTTCGCCCAGCTGCATGGGCTGAAGATCGGCACCATCGCGGACCTGATCGCCTATCGCCGGCGCACCGAACGCTATGTCGAGCGGGTCATGGACACGCCGTTCGACAGCGTCCATGGCGGGCCGTTCCGCCTGATGCTGTACCGGAACACCATCGAGGGGGCCGAGCATATCGCCCTGGTCAAGGGCAAGGTCGAGCCCGGCAAGCCGACGCTGGTCCGCATGCACCAGGTCGATTTCGCTGCTGACATTCTGGGCCACGTCGAGGCGCGACAGGACTATGTGCCCCAGGCCCTCAAGGCGATCTCGGACCATGACGGAGCGGGCGTGACCGTCTTCCTGCGCGATCCGGACCTGCACGGCCTGGCCGAGCGGCTGTCGGGTGTGCCTCGACCGCAGGCGGCGGATCGGTCGCTGAAGAACTACGGTGTCGGCGCGCAGATCCTGCTGGATCTCGGCGTGCGCGACATGATCGTGATGAGCTCGACCCGCCCCAATCCCACCGCGCTTGAAGGCTATGGCCTGCGCATCGTCGGCTGGCGCGGAATGGACGGAGAAGACCAATCCTGAGTGAACCCATTCGCGTCCTTATCGTCGAGGCGCGCTTCTATGACGATCTGGCCGACGCCCTTCTGGAGGGCGCGAAGGATGCCCTGCGCGAACAGGGGGCCGAGTTCGACGTCGTCTCCGTGCCTGGTGCGCTGGAGGTGCCGACGGTGATCGCCCTGGCCGAGGAAGCCGGGCGCTATCCGACCGCGCCGCGCTATGACGGCTATGTGGCGCTGGGCTGTGTGATCCGCGGCGAGACCTATCATTTCGAGATCGTCTCGGATCAGTCGGCGGCGGGCATCCGCAATCTGGGCCTGAAAGGCATCATCATCGGCAACGGCATCCTGACCACCGAGGACGAACACCAGGCCTGGGCGCGCGCCCGCATCAGCGAGGGCGACAAGGGCGGCGGCGCAGCCCGCGCGGCCCTGGACCTGATTGCGCTGCGCAAGCGGCTTCGCGTAGGACTGGGATCGTGACCCAGCCCAACAGCATTCAATCCGTCCTCGAACAATTGGCCGAGAATCAAAAGGCCAATGCCGAGCCACAACTGAGCAGTCGCCAGCGGCGTGCGCGCACGGTCGCGCGTCTGGCCGCCGTGCAGGCCCTCTACCAGATGGAGCTGGCGGGTGAGGGCGTGGACACTGTCATCACCGAGTTCTCGAACCACCGCTTCGATGCCGACATCGAGGGCGAACCCCTGGCCGAGGCGGACGAGGACTATTTCGCCCAGATCGTGCGAGGCGTGGTCGGCGAGCAGTCGGCCATCGACCTGGCGGTCAAGGCGCGGCTGGCATCGAACTGGCGGCTGGAGCGGCTCGATTCGACGCTGCGGGCCCTGCTGCGCGCAGGAGCGTGGGAGCTGAAATCGCGCCCCGATGTGCCACGAGAGATCGTGATCGACGAATATGTCGAGCTGGCCAAGGCCTTCTTCGATGAGGCCGAGGCCAAGTTCGTCAACGCCGCCCTGGACGGGGTGGCGCGGGACGTTCGCGCCAGCTGATGCCCTCCGTCGACGTCGCCGGTGAGTTCGGAACCATCCGGCGACTGTTCGCGCCCCTGGCCCATCCCGAGTGGGCCAGGGAGCTGAAGGACGACGTGGCCGTAGTGCCTTCGCGTCCCGGTTTCGATCTGGTTTTGACCAAGGATGCGATGGTCGAAGGGGTTCATTTCCTGCCCGACGACCCTCTGGACACGGTCGCGCAGAAGCTGTTGCGGGTGAACCTGTCGGACCTGGCGGCCAAGGGGGCGGAAGCCTTCGGCTATATGCTGGCCTGTCACTGGTCGGATCGCTGTGGCTGGCCCGAGCGGGAGGCCTTCGTCGACGGCCTGCGACGTGATCAGGCGATCTTCGAGGTCCTGTTGCTGGGTGGAGATACGGTTTCGACCAAGGGTCCGGCCAGCTTTTCCCTGACCCTGCTGGGCTGGATGCCGAAAGGACGAACGGTCGGGCGGGCGGGCGCGAAGCCCGGCGATGTGGTCATGGTCACCGGCGCGATCGGTGACGGCTGGCTGGGTCTGCAGGCCGCGCAAGGCAAGCTGTCGCTGGAGATGGAGCGGATCATCGCCCTGGTTGAACACTATCGCCGGCCTATGCCGCAGACCGATTTCGCATCCACGATCCGCGATATGGCGAGCGCCTCGGTCGATGTCTCGGACGGGCTGGTCGCCGACCTGGGCCATATCGCCTCGGCCAGCGGGGTCGGGCTGGAGATCGATCTGGAGGTGACGCCATTGTCTCTGGCGGGTCAGGCTTGGATGGAACAGAGGGTCGACACCCAAGCGGCGCTGGAAAAACTGGTCACCGGCGGCGACGACTATGAGATCGCCTTTACCGCCCCGGCTTCCAGCGAGGAGGCCCTGCGGCGCGAGGCGGACCGTCGCCACATCCCGCTGACACGAATCGGTCAGGTGGTGGCGGGTAATGGGGTAACTGTGCGCTATCAAGGACAGGCCGTGACCCTGGCCAAGCCGGGGTTCACCCACAGCTAGGCCGCAAACGAAATATCAAGCCCTGTTGGGTAAGAGGGTGTCATGCGCCGTCGTGACCTCATCGCTGCCTCTGCTGCCCTGCCTGCCGGTCTGCTGGCGGGCGGTGCCATGGCCAGCGAGGACGCCCCGACCTCTGCTGCACCTCTGAGCATCGCGGGCGTGGGCCTGCCGGTGATCACCGAGGGACGCATTCGCAACTATGTCTTCGTGTCGCTGAGGCTGCATCTGGGCGCAGGCACGACCGCGGAGGCCCTGCGGGTCAAGGAGCCCTATTTCCGCGACGCCCTGGTGCGTGCGGCCTATCGCACGCCGTTTACGGTGCCTAACAATTGGACCGTCATCGACGGTGCCGCCATGTCGGCCAGTCTGATGCGGGCGGCCACGACCATCGCGGGGCGCGGCAAGGTCACGCGGGTCGAGATCGTCACCCAGACACCCCGCCGCCGGACCGGTGTCCGCGCCGGCTGATCGCCGTTCACCGTAAGTGGTTGCGTCCTGTTGACGCATTTGCCAGTCTTCCGACGCAATCCCCACAGGCCGCAGTTCCGCGTCCGTTGCGCACGGGGGGACCGGAAGGCGGAAGAGGCCAAAAGGCCCGCCGCGCCAAGGATCCGGGCGCTCAATGCACTCAGGGTTTGGAAACGCCATGAATAACTATCTGTGGCTGGTCATCGCCGCAGGCGCGCTGGGAGTCCTCTACGGACTGATCCAGACCGCTGCGCTGATGAAGGCCAGTACCGGCAACGACAAGATGCGCGAGATCGCCGCCGCGATCCAGGAAGGCGCATCGGCCTATCTGCGGCGGCAATATATGACCATCGGCATGGTCGGGATCGTGATCCTGATCGCCGCCTATTTCCTGATCGGCGTCTATGCGGCGATCGGCTTCGTCATCGGCGCGGTCCTGTCAGGTCTGGCCGGGTTTGCGGGCATGCTGATTTCCGTTCGAGCCAATGTGCGGACCGCACAGGCGGCCTCGGAAAGCCTGTCCAAGGGGCTGGACCTGGCGTTCAGGTCCGGAGCCATCACCGGCATGTTCGTGGCGGGCGGGGCTCTGCTGGGTGTCGCGGGCTATTATGCCGTGCTGACGGCGGGCATGGGCCTTGAGGCCACGGGCCGGGAGGTCATCGACGGCTTGGTGGCGCTGGGCTTCGGGGCCTCGCTGATTTCTATCTTCGCGCGTCTGGGCGGCGGCATCTTCACCAAGGGCGCCGACGTCGGCGGCGACATGGTGGGCAAGGTCGAGGCTGGGATTCCTGAAGACGATCCCAGGAATGCCGCGACCATCGCGGACAACGTCGGTGACAACGTCGGCGACTGCGCCGGCATGGCTGCCGATCTGTTCGAGACCTATGCGGTGACGACCGTGGCGACGATGGTGCTGGCCGCCATATTCTTCCGCGAGCAGCCCTATGTCGAAACGATGATGCTGTTGCCGCTGGCGATCTGCGGCATCTGCATCGTGACCTCGATCATCGGTTCGTTCTTCGTGCGTCTGGGCAAGAGCCAGAACATCATGGGGGCGCTGTATCAGGGCCTGATCGTGACCGGCGTCCTGTCGGTCGCGGCGGTGTGGTGGGTCATCACGACCCTGGCCCCCGAGACCATGACGACCATGGACGGACGCACGTTCGATGCCATGGCCCTGTTCTGGTCCGGGCTTGTCGGCTTGGGCGTCACCGCGGCGATCGTGGTGATCACGGAATACTATACGGGGTCGAATTTCCGACCCGTGCGGTCAGTGGCCAATGCCTCTGTTTCGGGTCACGGCACCAATGTGATCCAGGGTCTTGCCGTATCGCTGGAGTCCACGGCGCTGCCGGCGCTGACGATCATCGTCGGCATCGTGGCCAGCTTCCAGCTGGCCGGCCTGTTCGGCATCGCCATCGCCACCACGACCATGCTCGGCGTGGCGGGGATGATCGTGGCGCTGGATGCCTTTGGTCCCGTCACCGACAACGCCGGGGGGATCGCCGAAATGGCGGGTCTGCCTAGCGAGGTGCGACATTCGACCGACGCTCTCGACGCGGTGGGCAACACGACCAAGGCGGTGACCAAGGGCTATGCGATCGGTTCGGCGGGCCTCGGCGCGCTGGTGCTGTTCGCGGCCTATACGTCGGACCTGAACTATTTCGCGGCCAATCCGGACCTGTATCCCTTCTTTGCAGGCATGGGCGCGATCGATTTCGGCCTGACCAATCCCTATGTCGTCGTCGGCCTGCTGTTCGGGGGGCTGCTGCCCTTCCTGTTCGGGGGCATGTCGATGATGGCGGTGGGCCGGGCCGCCGAGGCCGTCGTGGCCGAGGTGCGTCGTCAGTTCCGCGAGAACCCCGGCATCATGACCTATGAGGTCAAGCCGGAGTATGGGCGCGCCGTCGACATCCTGACCAAGGCCGCGATCAAGGAGATGATCGTGCCGTCGCTGTTGCCGGTGCTGTCGCCGATCGTGCTTTTCGTCGCAGTGCTGGCCATCTCGGACAAGGCGACGGCGTTCGCGGCGCTGGGGGCCATGCTGATGGGGGTAATCGTGACCGGCCTGTTCGTGGCCATCTCGATGACCTCGGGCGGCGGCGCATGGGACAACGCCAAGAAAGTGATCGAGGAAGGCTTCACCGACAAGAACGGCGTCGTCCACGGCAAGGGCTCGGAAGCGCACAAGGCCGCCGTCACAGGCGACACTGTTGGCGATCCCTACAAGGATACGTCCGGCCCGGCGGTGAATCCGATGATCAAGATCACGAACATCGTAGCGCTGCTGCTGTTGGCAGTTCTGGCGAGCGGGAACGTCGGCTAGCCCATCCCGATAGCGAAAACAAAGACGCCCCGGAGAGCGATCTCCGGGGCGTTCTTCATTCTGGCATCGAAGAGTTTGGCCTAGTCGTCGCGGCGCTGCTGGCCGGGGACGTCCTCGTCCGTGCGAGGCAGTTGGCCACGGCCGACGTTGCCCAGCAGTTGTTCCAGAATGGTCAGCTGGCGACCGCGCGTCGGCGTCTCATTGCTATTCATGGACAGGCGCTGGCCGTCGTCGAGCCCGAGCGTACGAACCTCTGCGACTTGGCCAGCGTCGTTGAAAGTGATCTCCGTCACGCTGCGCTGCGTCACCTGGGGGCGGTTGTAGGTGTATTTCTCGGTCGTCTGGCTGATGTAGTACCAGACTGTGTCCTTCTCGAACGTCGAGGTGGTCGATGGCGAGCCGAGGCGGGTCAGCACCGTCTGCCGTGTGTCCGTGCCCGCCACGATGTCCGTCGGCTTGGCGTCGATGGCCTGAAACCCGTTCTGCCCAATCGTGGGCGCACAGGCGACGGTCAGGGCTGCGAACGAAAGAGCGGCAAAAGTCAGGGAAATGCGGAGCATGGGCGAGCCTGCGACAAAACAAGGTCTTTGACCTAACCGGACCTGCGCCTTAGTTCAACGGCGCGGCGGAAAAGGGGCCGTATGATCATGCTGTCAAAACTGTTCCGAACCCGACCCCACGTCCGAATGGGTGAGACCCTGTATGAACGGGCGGTCGATCAGGCCCGCCATACGGATTTTTACACGACGCTGGGCGTCGCCGACCAGATCGATGCGCGATTCGAACTCTACACTCTGCATGCCCTGCTGCTGATTCTACGCCTGCGCGACGATGACCAGAATCGCGACGAGGGCGGGGCCGAGGCGGCGCAGGCGCTGTTCGACACCTATGTCTCGGCGCTGGATCATGCGCTTCGGGAACTGGGTGTGGGCGACACCTCCGTCGGCAAGAAGATGCGCAAGCTGGGAGAGGCCATGTACGGACGGATGCAGGCCTATGAGACGCCTCTGCGCGACGGCGATCAGGCGGCGTTGGCGGCGGGCCTGGCGCGGAACGTCTATGAGAGCGACGATGCGGCCACAGGTGCGGCCCTGGCGCGTTATGCCATTGCCAGCCGTCGACGCCTGGCGACACAAGGTTTTGGTTCGCTATTGAAGGGCCCGGACTGGGCGGAGATTGCGGCATGATCGAGAGCGGATTGCCCTACAGCGTGCCGGTGCGGTTGCATCAGGCCGGAGCGGGTCTGGAGCGGCATCTGGAGCCGGACGCAGCCGAGCGGGCGAAGATTGCAAAGTCGCTGGACCTGGCGTCGCTGGACGCTTTTGACGCCGACATCAAACTGGAGCCCAGTGGTCACTCGGGCTGGCGCGTGTCGGGCCGGGTGCGGGCCGACGCGGTCCAGACATGCGGTCTGACGCTGGAGCCGCTGCCGATCCACATCGATGCCAGGTTCTCGATTCCGCTGGCTGAGGCGGTCGAAACCGAAAGTGACGAGATCGACGTCACCCTGGACGACGATGCGCCCGACCTGATCGAGGACGGTCAGATCGACCTGGGTCAGTATGCGGTCGAGCAACTGGCGCTGAAGCTGGACCCGTTCCCCCGCAAGCCGGGCGCCGAATTCGTACAGCCCGAAGAACCGGCGGAAATCTCGCCCTTTGCGGTGCTGAAAGCGTTGCGTCCGTCCGACGAAGGTTGACGCAGGGTCTGCACGGTTGCATCCCCCCGGCGCGGGTCTATCTTCCCGCCTCAAAGCGCCCGAGTCCCTGGCGCGACGGAGTCGAACCGGCTTGCCATCCTCCATACTAATTTCGCTCGACGGCATGGGCGGGGACCACGGTCCGCCCGTCGTGATCGCCGGCATCCAGGACTATCGCAGACAGCACGGCGGCGAAGGAGTCTGCTTTCTGGTGCATGGCGACGAAGCCGCCATCCGGAGCGAGATGGCCAAGTGCGGCCTGGGCGACGATCTGGTCGTCGTGCGCCACACTGACAAGGTCGTAGGCATGGAAGAAAAGCCCGCCCAGGCCATGCGGCGGGGCAAGGGCTCGAGCCTGTGGAACGCCATTGAAGCGGTCAAAACGGGTGAGGCGCATGCTGTCGTCTCGGCGGGCAATACAGGGGCGTTGATGGCGATTGCCAAGCTGATCCTGCGCATGTCGGCCCACGGGCTGGAACGTCCGGCGATTGTCGCCAGCTGGCCCACGCTGCGCGGCGTGACCGCCGTGCTGGATGTCGGGGCCAATATCGAGAGCGACGCCGAACAACTGATCGAATTCGCCATCATGGGCGAGGCCTTTCATGCCGCCGTGCACGGGGTAGCGCGTCCAACCGTCGGCATACTGAACGTCGGCTCCGAGGACATGAAGGGCCACGAGGAGGTCCGGGAAGCCAGCCGTGTCCTGCGTGAGGGTGGTTTGGGTTTGAACTATCACGGCTTCGTCGAGGGCGATGACATCGCCAAGGGCACGGTCGATGTGGTCGTGACCGACGGCTTTACCGGCAATATCGCGCTCAAGACCGCGGAGGGCGTGGCGCGGTTCATCTCGGCCCTGTTGAAGGAGGCGCTGACGTCCAGCCTTCAGGCCAAGGTCGGGGCGGCGATCGCCATGCCGGCGCTTAAGGCCATGGGACGGCGGATCGATCCCAGTTCCATCAATGGCGGACCGCTGCTGGGTCTGAACGGCATTGTTGTGAAGAGCCACGGCGGGGCTGACGCAAAGGGCTTTGCCAATGCCATTCGTATCGCGGTGGATCTGGCCCGCAGTGACTATCTGACAAAGGTGCGTGACAGCCTGAACCGGCTGCCCGCAGCCCTGGAGTTGCCGGCGGCGGCGCCGGAGACCGTGACGGAGCCTTCCCAGTGAGCGTAGTGCGCAGCGCCGTGACCGGCGTCGGGTCCTTCCTGCCCGAACAGATCGTAACCAATGCCGACTTGGCCCAAATCGTCGACACGTCCGACGAATGGATCCAGGAACGCACCGGGATCAAGCAGCGTCACAAGGCCCGTGACGACCAGCCGACCAGCGACCTGGCCACCGAGGCCGCGCGGCGGGCCTTGGCCGATGCCGGCAAGACGGCGGCTGATGTCGATCTGATCATCGTGGCGACCACGACGCCGGACATGACCTTTCCGGCCACGGCCTCGATCGTGCAGCGCAAGCTGGGCGCGCCGGTAGGAATTGCGTTCGATGTCCAGGCGGTCTGTTCTGGCTTCGTCTATGCGATGAGCGTGGCGGACGGCTTCGTGGCGCGGGGCCTGGCCAAATGCGCCCTTGTGATCGGTGCCGAGGAAATGACCCGCCTGATGGACTGGACCGACCGGTCGACCTGCGTCCTGTTTGGCGACGGGGCCGGTGCCTTCGTCATGCAGCCGCGCGAGGGGCAGGGGACCAAGGACGATCAGGGCCTGCTGGGGTTTGCCCTGCGTTGCGACGGCAACAAGACGGACCTGCTGTATGTCGATGGCGGACCGGCCACGACGGGCACGGTCGGGCATCTTAGGATGGCTGGGAACCAGGTGTTTCGTCATGCCGTCGTCAATATCGCCGAGGCCATCACGGCGGCCTGTCAGGCGGCCAGCATCGAAGTGTCGGATGTCGACTGGTTCGTGCCGCACCAGGCCAATCAGCGGATCATCAAGGGCGTCGGTGACAGGCTGGGTCTGGACGAAAACAAGGTCATCTCGACGGTGGCGATCCATGCCAATACTTCGGCGGCGTCCATCCCGCTGGCCATGGATGCGGCCATTCAGGACGGACGGATCAAGCGGGGCGACATGGTGCTGCTGGAGGCCATGGGCGGCGGGCTCACCTGGGGAGCCTGCGCCTTCCGTCTGTAAAATAGGGTTTTCGGCTTTCCATTTGACGACGCTTGGCCTTTTATAGATCGAACGACCCTCGGAGGGGAGCGGACCGTGACCGACAATCAGACCCTGACCCGCGCAGACCTGTGCGAAGCCGTCCATGAAGAGGTCGGGCTCTCGCGACTGGAGTGTTCCGCCATGGTCGAACGGACGCTGGAACTGATCATCGAATCGCTGGAGCGCGGTGAGACCGTGAAGCTGTCCGGATTTGGTGTGTTTCAGGTCCGCGAGAAACGTGCCCGCATGGGACGTAACCCCAAGACGGGCGAGCCTGCTGCGATCAATCCGCGCCGGGTCATCAGCTTCCGTGCCTCGCAGATCATGAAGGGCAGGGTCCACGACGCGGTCGTGAGCGCCTGACGCCCGTGGCCAAAAGCCCCCAAGCCTTTCGTTCCATCTCCGAAGCGGCCGACGAGGTCGGTGTGCCCCAGCATGTGCTGCGGTTCTGGGAAACCAAATTTGCCTTCATCGCGCCGATGAAACGGGCTGGAGGGCGACGGTTTTATCGCCCGCAGGAACTGGTGGTGCTGAAGGCAGTCAAACGGCTGCTGCATGACGAAGGCCTGACCATCAAGGGCGTGTTGCGTCTGCACAAGGAGCAGGGGCTGAAGGCGTTGGCCCGCTATGGTGATCCCGGTGGACTGGTCAGTTTCGATGACGAAATGGCTGCGGCTATGCCCGAAACGCGTTCGACGTCGGGTCGAGCGACGGTTCGTCTGCGTCAGGCCTTGGCCGAGATTGAGGGCGCGCGGGCACGCCTGGATGCGGTTCTCATGAGAAGCGCCGGTTAGGCCATTTTTCCGTTTGCGGTCCGGCCAACCCCGTCTATAGGGAGCCCCTCTCGGAGCGTGGCGCAGCCTGGTAGCGCACTTGACTGGGGGTCAAGGGGTCGCAGGTTCGAATCCTGTCGCTCCGACCATCTTCCCTTGACCCGGTTCATCTTTGTTGTCCTATCGTGCACGACGCGGTCGCTTGCTACTTGAGGACGGGTTGGCCTTGGCACTCGTGACGCGCTGCTTGCGGCGAGTGTCGTTTCAGTCCTTCGGCTTGCCGCCTTCGGCCCATTTGAACAGCGGGAACAGGGGCACGCCCCAGGCGATGCCGGCGATGGCGAAGAAGGCCATGTCGATCCAGGGCGATTCCGGCAGGCGGTCGCCGATGGCAATGACGGCCCAGACGTAGAAGATCAGAAAGACCACAGTGCCCAGGCTGGCGACCAGGCGACGGCTACGCGGGCCCATCAGCGCTTGTTCCGGAACAGGAAGAAGGTGCCTAACGCGAGAGCCGCTGCGATGCCCGACCATGCAAGCCACAGCCACTGCTGTGAGGTGGCCACGCCGAAAACCCTGACCGCCAGAAACCAGCCCGCGACCGCTCCGACGCCGGAGACCAGAGCCGTAGCGAAGAAACCGCGGCGTCCGGTCAGCATGTCGGCCACACCGGCCAGGGCAAGGGCGATGGCCACGGCGGCGGCGATCTGGGCGTAGGGCAAGCAGCGTCTCCTGTTGCGGCGATCAGACGCCGTAAAGCGACTGGCACTCGCCGCCGGGGGCGGGCATACCGCTGATCCCGACGGTGAGCCAGTGCCACCGGGGGCAGTGTAACGGTCGGAACGGCGGGCGTCGAATGAAGCGTTTTAGCGCAGGTGGGCAGAGCCGGGCAGTGGCGGTCTGGCTGTTCGTCAGCGCAGCCCTGGTGTTCGCCATGGTCGTGGTCGGCGGCGTGACGCGCCTGACCGGATCGGGTCTGTCGATCACCGAGTGGAAGCCGATCATGGGGGCCTTGCCGCCTATGAACGGAACCGACTGGGCCGAGGCCTTTCAGAAATACAAGACGATCCCTCAGTACGCGCACATCAATCCGGACATGACCCTGGACGGGTTCAAGACGATCTTCTGGTGGGAGTGGGCACACAGATTTCTGGGGCGAATCATCGGCGTCGTGTTTGCCGTACCGTTCTTCGTGTTTCTGGCGCTGCGGAAGATCCCCAAGCGGCTGATCGGGCGGTGCGCGGTGCTGCTGGCGCTGGGCGGGCTGCAGGGGCTGATCGGCTGGTGGATGGTGTCCAGTGGTCTGTCGGAGCGGGTCGACGTCGCGCCCGAGCGCTTGGCGACGCATCTGGGGCTGGCGCTGCTGATCTTCATGGGACTGATCTGGACTGGGCTGGAGGCCTGGAACGGCGAGGAGCATTCGCGCTCGCCCGTGGGCTGGAGCCGAGGGGCGGCGGTGCTGCTCGGGGCCGTCTTCGTGCAATGCCTGCTGGGCGGGCTTGTGGCGGGGGCAAAGGCGGGGTTCGTTTATACCGACTGGCCGCTGATGAACGGGTCGGTCTTGCCGCCGGTCGAGTGGGGCGCAGGAGCGCTGACCTTCCTGCACGATCAGGCGCTGGTGCAGTTCAACCATCGGATCGCGGCCTACGGCCTGCTGATCGGCGGGACGATCTATGCGGTACAGGCGTGGCGTTGGCGGCTGGCCGAGGGGCTGGGCGTCAGCGCCATGGTAGTAGCAGCCGTGCTGTGGATGCAGGCGGCGCTGGGTGTCGTGACCCTGATCCATGCCGTGCCGTTGTGGCTGGGAGCGCTGCACCAGGCCGGGGCGGCTCTGGTCCTGGCCGTGGTGACGATCAATCTGTGGCTGGTGCGCCGATCTCAGCCGCGCCTGTTCATGTCCGGACCGAGGACCAGGGTCCTCTGATCGCCAGGGTGATGCCCGGGTACATGATATTCACGAACAGCACCTCGCCGTCGGGCGAGAAGACGGCTCCTGCAAACTCGGAATTCCCCGCGAACACATTGCGGCCGATGGCATAGACCTGCCCGTCCGGCGTGACGCCCTTCAGGTGGTTGCGGATGTCGCTGGAATAGTTGTCCTCGCAGACGATCAGATGGCCCCAGGGTGCGATGCAGATGTTGTCGGCCATGTTCATGGTGCGCAGGTCGGCACTTTCGGTGAACAGCTGGATGCGACCGGGACGGCTGGTCTCACCCGCCTGGCCTTCGTCGGACGAGGGGACGTAGCGCATGATCTGACCACGCTTCAGCGGCCCGCCCGAGGTGGCAGTCATGTAGAGTTCGTTGTCGCCCCAGAAGATGCCTTCGCCGCGCGCGACCAGGGCCGCCCCGGAGGCATGGCCGCGCAGACGCAGGTCGTCATTCGGCGATTCGACGTCGTCCATATCGATCCAGACGACCTCGCGCCAGTCGCGCACGGCCCACTCGGCGCTGTCCCAGTTGCGGGTGTCGGCACCGGGCTTGTCCTTGAATGCCATGGCCTGGAGGCGACCGCCTTCGATCAGCTTGCCGGGCGTTTTGGGGATGAAGCGATAGAAGAGGCCGTCGCCCTGATCCTCGGTCTCGTAGACGATGCCGGTGCGTGGATCGATGCAAACCGCCTCGTGGTCGAACCGCCCCATGGCCTTGAGCGGCACGGGATCGACCAGGCCGGTCGCCGTGGCGGGGACTTCGAAGACGAAGCCGTGCGGCTTGGTGACGTCGCGGGTGGCGGGCGTTTCGGTCGTCTCCTCGCAGGTCAGCCAGCTGCCCCAGGGGGTATGGCCGCCGCAGCAGTTGGTCGAGGTGCCGGCCAGGGACAGATGCTGGCTGACCTTCCGGCGTGTGGCGAGGTCATAGATCAGTGTGGTGGTGCCGCCGGGCAGGGCGCGACCGTCCTTGTAGGTGTCATAGCCCTTTGACGCGTCCAGCAGGCCGATGCGCTGCTGGTGAAAGCCGCCGGGGCCGAGATTGCGGTGAAGCGCGCTGGAGCCTTTGAGCTCGTGATTGCAGACCAGGGCGACGCGGGTCCCATCCAGAGGGAAACAGCCCATGCCGTCCGGCTGACCCGGCACGAACAGGCCATCGTCCATGGTGTCGCCGCTCTGGGAGACGATCTCGTAGGTGAAGCCTTCGGGCAGATCGAGCAGCTTGTCGGGGTCGGCCATCAGCGGGCCGTAGCCGTGCACATCGTTGATATAGGTCTCGCCCGCCGGTGCCGCCTGGGCTTTGACATTGCGGGCCAGACCGGCAAAGGCGACCGCAGCGGCAGAACCAGTGAAAAGCTGACGACGATCAGGGCGCATGCGAGAAGACTCCGTGGATGCCGTCTTATGCAGGGCCGGGGTGGCGGGATCATCATGGTTCTGTGACGAACGACGCCATGACGCAGGCAATCACGATCTCCCGCATGATGGATCGCCGGTAGAAACGCGCCTCATTCTGCCAAACATATGCGGTATTTTAATACCTTACTAAATTAAACTCATATATTCAATGACATATTGGCATGTTCGGGTGATATCAGTCATTGACCCCAACCCTGTCATCCCCTAGTAAGCGCGCCTTCCGCTTCTTCCGGCCATCTGGTGGGGAGGGGCTCATCGTATCGCCTTCCCGGGAAACCCACGTCATGCTGAAGAGCACTACGGCTTCGTTGAAGCCGGCCGACGTCGAGAAGAAGTGGATCCACATCGATGCCGAAGGCGTCGTCGTGGGCCGTCTCGCGACGTTCATCGCCAACCGTCTGCGCGGCAAGCACCGCGGCGACTACACCCCCCACGTCGATTGCGGCGACTATGTCGTCGTCACCAACGTCGACAAGGTGGTGTTCACTGGCAAGAAGAACACCGACAAGATTTACTACCGCCACACCGGTCACCCGGGCGGCGTCAAGCAGACGACCCCGGAAAAGGTCCTGAACGGCCGCTTCCCCGAGCGTGTCCTTGAAAAGGCCGTCGAGCGCATGCTGCCCAAGGAGAGCCCGCTGGCTCGCAAGCAGATGACGCACCTGCGCCTGTTCGCCGGTTCGACCCACGATCACGAAGCCCAGAAGCCCGAGACGATCGACTTCGCGTCGGCCTCTCCCAAGAACACCCGGAGCGTCTGAGCATGACCGACGTCACCAACACCGAAGCCGCCACCGGTTTTGATGCTCTGAAGAGCATGCAATCCCCCGGCGTGGGCGAAGAGCACCCCGTCTACGTCCAGAAGCTGGACGCCCAGGGTCGCGCCTATTCGACCGGCAAGCGCAAGAACGCGATCGCCCGCGTCTGGGTGAAGCCCGGCACCGGCAAGTTCACGATCAACGGCAAGGACCAGATGCAGTATTTCGCCCGCGAAATCCTGCGCATGATGATCGCCCAGCCGCTGGTCGTCACCGGCCGTGAAACCCAGTTCGACGTGGTCTGCACCGTCGAGGGCTCGGGCCTGTCCGGCCAGGCCGGCGCGATCCGCCACGGCCTGTCGCACGCCCTGACCCACTACGAGCCGGCCCTGCGCCCGGTCCTGAAGCCGCACGGCTTCCTGACCCGCGATAGCCGCGTCGTCGAGCGCAAGAAGTACGGCCGCGCCAAGGCCCGCAAGTCCTTCCAGTTCTCGAAGCGCTAACTGCCGATCCCGGCAGTGGGATTACGAAGGCGCTCCGGGGCAACCTGGAGCGCCTTTTTCTTTGGATTGGATCATGTCGCTTAGTCTGCTGATGATCGCGGGCGGGACAAGTCTCCTGCTTCTTTGCCTCGGGTTGGCTTGGAGGCTCTTGGCCGACCCGCCTCTAGGAAGCGACGCCTGGGCGTTGTCGATCTTCCTGATCTTGTTCTCAATCACGCTAGGTTACGGGGTGGTGAGCCAGGTGGCAGAGGTCGTGAACTACACCATACCTCGCCGCGAGGTTTTCGATCTGATCTGTTTGGCTCCGTTTCCGCTCGGACTCGCGGTGTTCATGGGGTGGAATTTTTTGACCGGAATCAGAAAGGGAGAGATCGATCAACGGTCTCGAGCGGGCATCAGGTACGTAACACGTCGAAGCAGCCAACCGATATCATACTGGAGTACACTGAGTTTCTTCGGCGCAGTGTCTCTCTTAGGCGTTGCAGCATTCCTGTTCGTTGTTTTCGCGCTGGTCAGGCAAGCATGACACTTACCATCTTCATCGACGGCGAGGCGGGGACCACGGGGCTGGAGATCCGCGAACGGCTGGAGGCGCGCGCTGATCTCCAGTTGATCCTGCTCGGCGACAGGCGGCGCGAGGTCGAGGCGAGGCGCGAAGCGCTGAATGCGGCGGATGCGGTAATCCTGTGCCTTCCGGACGAGGCGGCGAAAGAAGCGGTGGCCATGATCGAGAACCCGGCGGTGCGGGTGATCGACGCCTCGACGGCCTACCGCGTCGATCCGGCCTGGATCTATGGCTTTGCGGAGATGGCACCCGGGCAGCGCGAGCGGATCGCAGGCGCGACGCGGGTGTCCAATCCGGGATGCTATCCGACCGGCTTCATTGGCCTGATCGCGCCACTGGTACGGGCCGGGCTGGTGCCAGCCGACTGGCCCGTGACGGTCAATGCGGTGTCCGGCTATTCCGGTGGCGGCAAGGCGATGATTGCGGAGTTCGAAGGTGGTGCCCCGACACCGTTCCGCGCCTATGGCCTGTCGCTGAAGCACAAGCATGTGCCGGAGATGACGCGGCACACGGGCCTTTCGCGCGACGTGCTGTTCACGCCTGCGGTGGGCAACTATCGTCAGGGCATGCTGGTCGAGGTGCCGCTGCACCTGTCGTCCCTGCCCGAGACACCGTCCATCGAGCGCATCCATGGAGCCCTCGCCGAAGCCTACGACGGCCAGAGGTTCGTCGAAGTAGCGGAGCTCGAGACGACCGAAGCGATGACAGGCCTGGATCCCGAGGGCCTGAACGGCACCAACCGGATGCGGCTGCATGTCTTTGGCGACCGGTCGGGCGGGCAGGCGCGGCTGGTCGCACTGCTGGACAATCTGGGCAAGGGCGCGTCGGGCGCAGCGGTTCAGAACCTGAACCTGATGCTGGGGCTGGACGAGGGCACCGGGCTGGGGTGATCCGTCGCGCTTGAAACCTCTGCGGCTCTGCCGACGTATATTTGGTCATGACCCAGACCCTGAGCCGTCGAACCCTGTTCCTGACCGCCGGTGCGGTCGCCCTGACTGGTTGTGCGCCCGAGACGGCGGACGCCTCGACCCGTCAGTACGCCAACTCGCCCTTTCGCCGCGTGACGGATGCGCAGTGGCGACAGCGGCTGCCACGCGCGGCCTATGACGTCCTGCGGCACGAGGCGACCGAGCGGCCGGGCTCCAGTCCCCTGAACAACGAGAGCCGGCGCGGGACCTTCGTCTGTCGTGGCTGCGACCTTCCGCTGTTCCGGTCGCAGTGGAAGTACGACAGCCGCACGGGCTGGCCCAGCTTCTATGACGTCATCGCCGCCAATATCGGGACCAAGACCGACTATGCGATCGGCATCCCGCGCGTGGAATATCACTGCGCCCGCTGCCTGGGACACCAAGGCCATGTGTTCGACGACGGCCCGCGTCCGACGGGCAAGCGCTATTGCAACAATGGCGTGGCGCTGAAGTTCGTGCCCGCCTGACGGCTCAGGCCTGTTTGCGGGCCGTGATCGCCGACTGGACCGTCACGCCGAACAGGATCGAGGCGATCACGACCATCAGGCCGTAGTTGAAGCCGCGGATGAAGAACGGTACGACCGCCAGGACGGTCACGATGCTGGGAAATATCCCCGCCCAGACGGCCGAGGTCGGAGCCAGCGGGCTGATCATGGGCGGACGCTGGGCGTTCATTTTCATCAGCTTCGACAACGGCTGGTTCAGGCCGACGTAGATGACGGTGTACAGCACCGCCAGCGCCGGGTTCAGCCACACCGGACCAGGCTCGCCATAGACGGTCGCCGTCATCGTCAGGAGCAGAAGCGGGATGCCGGTCGCAAAGGCCAGCAGCAGGTTCGGTTCGATACGCTTCAACTCTTGACCTTCACATAGGAGCCCGGGGCCGGTTCTATCGGCGAAAGAGGGCCGGATTTGGGGTCGCGGGCCGCGACCCATCCGCCCGACTTGTCATGCAGCCAGTCGGCCCAGTGGTTCCACCAGCTGCCGGGATGCTCCTCGGCCCCCGCCTGCCATTCGGCCAGGGTCGCGGGCAGGGCAGGGTTGATCCAGTGCTGGTATTTGTTGGCGCTGGGCGGATTAATGACCCCCGCGATATGCCCCGATCCGGCCAGAGTCAGCGTCACGTCGGCATTGGAGAAGGCCCGCGCCGACCGATAGACCGAGTTCATCGGCGCGATGTGGTCCTCGCGACTGGCCTGGAAATACAGCGGGATGGTGACCTTGGACAGATCGACCGTGAGGCCGCCGATCTCGAACGTGCCCTGGCTGAGCCGGTTCTGGCCATACATGGAGCGCAGATAGTCCATGTGAAGCCGCTTGGGCATGCGGGTCTGATCCGCATTCCAGAACAGCAGGTCGAAGGCAGCGGGCGACTTCCCCATCAGATAGTTGGACACAAAGAACGACCAGATCAGGTCGTTGGCCCGCAGGGCATTGAAGGTCTCGGCCATGGCCGCGCCGGGCAGGACGCCGCCAGCCGCATCCATCTGTTCCTCGACCTGGGCCAGCCAGTGCTCGTCGGTGAACAGAAGGAGGTCGCCCGCCTCGGCGAAGTCGTGCTGCGCGGCGAAGAAGGTTGTGGCCGTGACCCGCTCGTCCTTTTTCGCCGCCATATGGGCCAGGGCCGCGCCCATCAGGGTGCCACCGATGCAGTAGCCGACGGTGTTCAGGTGCTTGCCACTAGTCTGCTCCAGCACCTTTTCGATGGCGCGATAGATGCCCTTGTCCAGATAGTCGTCAAAGCCGAACTCGGCCTTGTCTCTGTCCGGATTGACCCAGGAGCAGACGATGACGGTGAACCCTTGCGCCGACAGCCAGCGGATCAGCGAGTTCGCGGGCTGCAGATCCATGATGTAGAATTTGTTGATCCAGGGCGGGAAGATCAGCAGGGGGATGGCCCGCTGCTTGTCCGTCGCGGCATCGTACTGGATCAGTTCGAACAGCTCGTCGCGCCAGACGACCTGGCCCGGCGCGGTGGCGACGTTTTGGCCGACGACGAACTGGCCATAATCGGCCTGGCTGATCTTCAGCTTGCCTGCACCGCGCTCCATGTCGGCGGCGAAATTCTGCATCCCCCGCACCAGCGATTCGCCATTGGTCTCGGCCAGGGCCTTCAGCGCGGCCGGGTTGGAAGCCAGAAAGTTGGAGGGCGAGAAGGCGTCGGTCAAAAGCTTGGTGAAGAACTCGGCCCGTCGCTTGGTCAGGGGATCGACATCATCGACGCTGGAGACCAGGCCGTTCATCCAGTCAGCGGTGACCAGATACGACTGGCGCATCATGTCGAACATGGGGTTTTCGGACCAGGCCGGGTCCTTGAACCGCTTGTCCTTCGACGGTTCGGGGGGCGTGTCGTCGCCTGCCGCGCGGCGCGTCGTGGTGGCCCACAGGTCCATGTACCGGTTGAACAGATCGGCCTGGGCGGCGAACAGGCGATCGGGGCGCGAGGCGAGGCTGGTCATCACGCTGTTCATTGCCGGGCCGACGTTGAACGGGTCGGGCGACAGGGCGGCAGGGCGGTCCGCCTGAGACAGGGCGGCCTCGGCAATCGCGGTCTGGGCCGTCATCGCGGCGCGGGCCAGATTCAGCGAAAGGCTCTCGATCATCTGACGCTGATCGGCTCCGACGTCGGCGAAGGGGAAAGAGGGGGTGTCTGGTGCGGGCTGTAGCTCAGGTGTCGGGGACGGGGGCGAATCGGCCTGAACGGCTTCGACGACAGGGGAGGGGGTGGGCTCGATCTCTGGCTTGGCCGCCTTGGCGCGGGGACGAGGCGGCTTTGCTGACGTCGGGCGACCCGACTTGCGCGGCGCACGCGAAGCCGCGTCAGGCACGGTCTTCGGGACCGACTTGGACGGGGGCTTGGCCATGGTCAGGCTCCTTGAGATCGTCGTCAGACAGGGCAAGCCGCGCGCCCGCCCTTCCGCCTGTCGCAATCATGGCATATGAGCGCACCTGAAATGAACGCATTGATCCAGAAAATCGGCAGCGTGCTAGTCATGGTGGTCTGCGCTTCGGCACTGACGGCCTGTGCGTCGTCGTTCAACCCCCGCACGGACGAGACTTCGCCGATTGCTGCAAGGGTTCAGGCTCTGGTCGATGCGAATCGCGAATATCCGCGCTGGGCCGACTTTCCGAAGACGGATCAGCCTGCCCCAACCCCCACCGCCATTGCCGCAGAGGTCAATACGCTGCGGGTCACGCAGGGAGCCTTGGCGGGTGAAGTCGCCCGGATCGACTGGACACTGCCCGGCGATTCGGCGGCGTTCGCCGAGGCGCTGCGGGCGAGGGTGGCGGCCACTGCCGTCGCGCCGGCGACCCAGCAGACCCAGGCCGAAATCGATGAATACCTGCGCCGTGCCCGCGAACGCGGCCGTGCGCCACCGCCCATCACGCGCCGCCAATAGCTCACTGATCGACGCGCTCGCCCGGATCGGAGAATCCGGCGATCATCCCCCAAGGAGATACGCCCATGGCCGATCTGGCCCCTTACGCCGCCACTCTGGCCTACGATGCAGCGCGCGTGACCGAACTGGCGGCCATCGCCTCCTGGTCCCAGATCGGACGCGGTGACGAGAAGCACGCGGACCAACTGGCGGTCGACGCCATGCGCACGGCCCTGAACAGCCTCGACATAGACGGCAAGATCGTCATCGGCGAGGGCGAGCGCGACGAAGCCCCTATGCTCTATATCGGCGAAAAGGTCGGGACCGGCAAAGGTCCGGCCATCGACATCGCGCTGGACCCGCTGGAAGGCACCACCCTGACGGCCAAGGCCATGGCCAATGCCCTGACGGTGCTTTCGATGTCGCCCGGCGGCGGCATGCTGCATGCGCCCGACACCTATATGGACAAGATCGCCATCGGCCCCGGATTTGCGCCCGGAACGGTCGATCTGGACATGAAGCCGGGTGACAATGTCCGCTCGCTGGCCTCGGCCAAGGGCGTGCGCCCGGAAGACATCACCGTCTGCGTCATGGACCGTCCGCGCCACGCCGAGCTGATCGCCGCCCTGCGCGAGGTCGGGGCCAAGGTCATGCTGATCACCGACGGCGATGTGGCCGGCGTGATCCACACCGCCGAGCCGGAGACCGGCATCGACCTGTATCTGGGCTCCGGCGGAGCACCGGAAGGTGTGCTGGCCGCCTCGGCGCTGAAATGCGTGGGCGGGCATTTCCAAGGGCGACTGATCTTCCGCAATGACGAGGAGCGGGCACGGGCCAATCGTACGGGCGTGACCGACTTCGACCGCAAATACGATCTGCATGAGCTGGTGTCCAAGGACGCCATCTTTGCGGCGACTGGCGTGACCAAGGGGGCCATGCTGGACGGGGTACAGATGAAGGACGGCTTCGTCTCGACCCATACGCTGGTTATGGATTCCTCGACCCGCACGGTCCAGCGCATCCGCACGATCCGTCCGCTCTGATGGCCGACGGGGCGGGCCAGCCTGCGTTTCTGGGCATATCCCGCTCGCTCTCGGGCCGGGCCTGGCGGCAGAGGCCGGCCGAGCCAGGGCTGATCCGGGCGCACATGCAGGCTCTGGGTCTGGATGAACCGCTGGCGCGGGCACTGGCGTCGCGCGGGGTGCTGGCCGATCAGGGCGCAAACTTCCTGAACCCCACGCTGAAGGCACTGTTTCCTGATCCGTCCAGCTTCACGGACATGGACGTGGCGGCTCAGGTCATCGTCGAGGCCTTGCAGGCCGGTCAGTCGATTCATGTGTTCGCCGACTATGACGTCGACGGCGCATCCAGCGCGGCCCTGCTGGTCCGTTGGTTCCGGGCCTTGGGGACTGACCTGCCCATCTATGTGCCGGACCGCCTGACCGAAGGGTACGGGCCCAGCGCCAAGGCGTTCGACACCTTGAAGGCGTCCGGTGCCGATCTGGTCATTACTGTGGACTGCGGCGCGGCGGCCAATGAGGCGGTGGCCCACGCGGCGTCGATCGGGCTGAGGGTCGTCGTCATCGACCATCACATGATGCGCGAGCATCCGCCGGTCTGTGCCGCCGTGGTCAATCCGAACCGGCCCGGTGACACCTCGGGCCAGGGCAATCTGGCGGCGGCGGGCGTGGTGTTCGTGCTTCTGGCTGCGTTGAACCGCGAAGGGCGGAGCAAGGGCCTGTTCCAGGATCGCAAGGAGCCGGACATCCGCCAATGGCTGGATCTGGCGGCCATGGGGGCGATCTGTGATGTAACCGGCCTGACTGGGTTCAACCGGGCCCTGACCAGTCTTGGGCTGCGCGTCATGTCCGACTGGGGCAATCCGGGCTTGCGGGCTTTACTGGCTGCGGCGGGAGCCGAGCCAGGTCCCGCCAAGTCGAACCACGCAGGCTTCATCCTGGGGCCGCGAATCAATGCTGGCGGTCGGATCGGCAAGTCGGACCTGGGGGCGCGGCTGCTATCGACCGATGACGAGGCTGAGGCTTCGGCTTTGGCGGCAGAGCTCCATACGCTGAACATCAAGCGACGCGAAGTTGAGCGCCTGGTGACCGAGGAGGCCACGCGGCGTGTCGAGGCCACGGGGGCGCACGACGATGGTTCTGCGGTCGTGGTCATCGAGGGTGCGGACTGGCATCCCGGCGTAGTCGGGATCGTGGCCGGCCGTCTGCGCGAACGCTGGCGCAAGCCCGTGGTGGTGATTGGCGTCGATGCGATCAACGGCATCGGCAAGGGCTCGGGGCGTTCGCAAACGGGCATGAATCTGGGGCGGGCTATTCAGGCGGCCTGGAACGAGGGTGTGCTGATCGCGGGCGGTGGCCATGCGATGGCTGCGGGCCTGACGGTGCGCGTCGACGATATCGGGCGTCTGAGAGATTTCCTGAACGACCGCATGGCGGGCGAGCAGGCGCATGCCGAGGCATTGGACGGTGTGGAAATCGACGCCCTTATCGAGCCCGGTGCGGCGACGCGCGTCCTGTTCGAGCAGTTTGAGCAACTGGCTCCCTTCGGTCCGGCCAATCCAGAGCCTTTGTTCGCGCTGTCGCATGTCGCAGCCCGAGATGCTGTGGCCATGACGGGCAGACATGTCAGGTGCCGCCTGGTCGGGGCGGACGGAGCCTCGGTCAAGGCCATCGCCTGGCGCTGTTCGGACCTGCCGACAGGTCAGGCGCTGCTGTCGGGGCAGGGCGGGTTGAGTGTCGTAGGTCGCCTCAAGGCGGACGACTGGAACGGCCGAAAGGGTGTTCAGTTCGAGGTCGAGGACGTCGCTGATCCGCGGATGAATTAATCGGCCATCGGCGCTTGCATCCCCGAATGTCGGCGGCTATATCGCCGCTTCCCCGCGCAGCGGTCCCTTCGTCTATCGGTTAGGACGTCAGGTTTTCAACCTGAAGAGAGGGGTTCGACTCCCCTAGGGACTGCCAGCGCGGGGCATTCCATCTCCTGAGACCTGAGAACGGACTTCCCTGATCAGGGTGCCCCGGCCTATGATATCTGCTCATGGGTTGCACTGTGGTGCCAGGGTGAAACAGCCGTGCGCCGCGCCCGATGGAAGCTCACGCCAACACAAATAAATTTGCATCGGCTTCTCCCGACCAGCGTTTTTTCTCTTTTCCTGAGTTCACAGAACCGTGTTAAACGGAACTCGTCCGTAAGGTTAAGCGGGCGGAGGGGTGGCTGTGTCGGACTACGAGGGCGTTGAGACGGGTGCGGTGGCGATTGTTCGTGTCATCGGTCACGTGAAGTGGTTCGATCCGGGTAAGGGATATGGCTTCATCGTGCCTGATGATTCCGGTCTGACCGAAGATCGTGACGTTCTGCTGCACGTCACCAGCCTGCGTGACAAGGGTTTCGAGACGGCAGGAGAGGGGGCACCGATAGTTTGTGACTGTACACGTCGCCCCAAGGGTTGGCAGGTCACCGAGGTGCATGAGCTTGGCGAAGGCGAAGGCCCCACTCAGCCCCTACGTCGATCCGCCTACGACGGCATTCGCCAGCATCCTGCTGCACTGACGGTGGACGACGCCAGCACCGCCGGTATGGAAGTAGCCGTCGTCAAATGGTTCAATCGCACGAAGGGCTATGGTTTCGTGGTGCGAAACAACGAGCCAGGAGATATCTTCGTGCACGTCGAGACCTTGCGGCGCTGCGGACTGGATGATCTGTTGCCGGGCGAAGCCGTCGCGGTGCGGTTCGCCGACGGGCCAAAGGGCCTGGTGGTTGCGGAAATCAGACCGGGCGGTTGATCATGACCGCCCTATGAGGGTGTGAGTCTATGTCGAATCGTCGTGGGTTTCTGAGCGGTCTGGCGGCAGGCGTCGTCAGTCTGACGTTGTTGTCCGGCTGCGCAGGCGCGGGCACGCCCAAGGATGCACAGGGCAATCCACTCGAGCCTCTGACGGTCGTGACCAGTTCCGGTGAGCACCGCTTCATGGTCGAGATCGCTGACGACGATGCAGAACGCCAGCGCGGCATGATGGGGCGTCCACCTTTGGCGGATGACAGAGGCATGCTGTTTCAGTTTCCGGATGTCGCAGAGCGCGCCTTCTGGATGCACAATACGCCCTCTTCGCTGGACATCATCTACATCGATCCGCGCGGCGTGATCGTTTCGATCGCTCCGAATGCGCCGCCCAACAGCGATGCGCTGATCCCTTCGAACGGTCCTGCCAGCGGCGTTCTGGAACTACGTGCGGGTCGCGCTTCCGAGATTGGGGCCAAGGCTGGAGATAGGGTCCGACACCCATTCTTTGCCGAATAAGCGATTTGCTGCGTTGCGGCGCAGGCTCGAGTGTGTCACATCCCGCCGCCGGAGTGTAGCGCAGCCTGGTAGCGCATCTGGTTTGGGACCAGAGGGTCGGAGGTTCGAATCCTCTCACTCCGACCATTTTTTGGGGACGCTAACGCTCGGCTCGCGGAGCCTCGCTGCTTGAGCGTCCCGAATGGCGCTGATCAAGAGCCGAGGTTCCTCATGCTGGCCCGCATCTATCGTCCCGCCAAGACCGCCATGCAGTCGGGCAAGGCCAAGACCCTGAGCTGGCGCCTGGAGTTCGAGCCCGCCTCGGCGCGGACCATTGATCCCCTCATGGGCTGGACCAGTTCCGACGACATGAACGGTCAGGTTCGTCTGACCTTCGACAGTGCCGAGGAGGCTGTGGCCTATGCCGAGCGCCATGGCATTCCTTTCCGCTTGCATGAGCCGCAAGAGCCGCCGGTGATCATCAAGGCCTACGCCGACAACTTCGCCACTTTCCGCAAGCAGCCCTGGACGCATTGATCAGAGGGTGGCTATCGCTCGGCGTCTCGCTGCTTGAGCCGAGTTTTCTTTTGCGGCTACCGCGCTTTGCGCTACTTGAGCCGCGAGAGCGCCCATAGCTCAACCGGATAGAGCACCCGCCTTCTAAGCGGGATGTTGCAGGTTCGAGTCCTGCTGGGCGCGCCAACTTGGCCATAGGGAACGAAGACGTCTGGGGCGGCTTTCCCGGTCATGCCGCGCTACTTCTTTGACACCACATCAGAACGAACACCCGTCGATGCCGACGGGGAGACCTTGCCCAACGACGCGGCCGCCTGCGCCAGTGCCGTGGCCAGCCTGGCGGAGTTGCTGCCGGGCGAAGCCTCGAAACTGATTGGAGGTGGTGTCTTCGGCCTGACGGTGGCGCGTGAGGACGGGACTGTCTTCTACCGGATAGAAGCGGTCGCCACGGCGGTGTAGAATATTAGGCGCGGTCGGTGTAGCGCATGGGTGTCATGCTACGGTGGCGCTGGGGACCGGATACAAGATATGGCCAGCGTATTGAGCGCGGATAACAGCGGCAATGGTCTGCTGGAATCTATGGACGAGGCGGATCAGATCGCGCTGGAGCCGCATCTGCGCCGCATGAAGGTCGAAAAAGATCAGGTCCTGATCGAGCAGGAATCGCGTATTCGCGAAGTGCATTTTCCGGTCGCCACAGAGTTGTCCAATCTCATGGCCTTCAGCGACGGACGCGAGGTCGAGATTTCGACGGTCGGATCGGAAGGCGTTTCCGGCTTGGCCGCCTTCCTGGCCGAGGCTCCGTGTGCGTGGCGGGTGACCGTGCGTGAAGGCGACACCATCATCGCCCTGTCCGCAGCAGCGCTGAGGAAACAGGTGGGCGAGAGCCCCCGCCTGCTGAAGCGTCTGATGCTGCTGACCCACGATAATCAGTCCCAGGGGGCCCAGAATGCCGCCTGCAATGCGATCCACGACAGCACATCTCGACTGGCCCGATGGATATTGACGCTATGCGACAGGACCGGCCGGGACGCACTTGAGCTGACCCAGGAAGAAATGTCGGTCATGCTAGGCGTGCAGCGCACGACTGTGTCGGCCGGTGCTGCGGAGCTGAAACGTCAGGGTGCCATCTCCTACGCACGTGGTGCCCTGCGCGTCGAAAATCGGCGGCGCCTCGAGGGTGCGGCCTGTGAATGCTACATGATTCAGAAGACGCGAACCGAGAGACTGGGTCTGGCACCCGGTCAGGATATGCTTGAACCCGAGGACTAAATGCCTCGTGGCGGTTGATACCGACGGCGCGAACGCTTCTAAAGGGCCGACGAGGGTCAGTACGACGGTGAAACGGACATGCAGCCAGTGAAGGCAGGCAAGGCAGCGATCACAGGTGTGATCTTGGCCCTGGGTCTTGGCTTGGCCGGTTGTGATCTGTTCGGCGGTGGCGAAACGGCGGACGATACAGCCCCTGCGACCGAGACCAGCACCGTCGCTCCCGAATTCGCCAGCCCGACGCTGGCCGCGATCAAGGCGAGGGGCCGCTTGAATTGCGGCGTCCACGAGGGCCTGGTCGGTTTCGCCTATACGGACAATCGCGGTCAGTGGCAGGGCTTCGACGTCGACTTCTGTCGCGCCTTGGCCGCAGCCGTGCTGGGCGATGCCAACGCCGTGCGATTCGTGCCCGTGTCCAATGCCCAAAGGTTCGAAGCTTTGCGCAGCGGCCGCGCCGATGTCCTCTGGCGCGAAACGTCCTGGACCCTGTCGCGCGAGGCTGAGGAAGGCGTGCGGTTCGCGGGCGTCAACTATTACGACGGTCAGGGCTTCATGGTGCGACGGGCGCTGACCCTGACCAGCGCGCAGGAACTGAATACGGCCCGCGTCTGCGTTCAGCGGGCTTCGACCTCCGAAGGCAATGTGGCTGACTGGTTCCGCGCACGTGGCCTGGAGTACCGCAAGGTCGAGGCGGTGAGTGCCGAGGCGGCGGCGGCGGCCTATGGGCGTGAGGAATGTGATGCCCTGAGCGCCGACATCTCGGCCCTGGCGGCGGCGCGAACGACGCTGGCCAGCCCTGACCAGCACATGATCCTGCCGGACGTCATCTCGAAGGAGCCACTGGGGCCGGCCGTCAAGCGCGGTGACGAGGCCTGGACCTCTGTCGTGCGCTGGACGTTGAATGCCTTGATCACGGCCGAGGAACTGGGCGTCACGTCCGAGACCGTGGATGCCCAGATCGAGGAAGCGACCGATCCGCGTATTCGCCGCCTGCTGGGCGTTGAAGGCGAACTGGGCGCGACGCTGGGTCTGTCCGATGACTGGGCCGCACGCGCCATCAAGGCGCGCGGCAACTATGGCGAAATCTTTGCCAGAAACATCGGCGCGGATTCTCCGCTCGACCTTGAGCGGGGGCTTAACGCACAATGGAACGCTAGGCCGGGCGGCCTGATCTACGCCCTGCCCATTCGATGACAGCGCCCGATCAACGGGCCGGGGGATATATGGAAGCGACCAAAAAAGGCGGACTGCCGCTTCACTGGCTGATGCTGATCGGCTTTGTGGTCGGGCTGGGAGGCGGTCTGGCCGTCAATATGCTGGTGGGTCCGGAAACGGAATGGGTCGTCTGGGTGACGACCAACATCACCGGACCGGCGGGGCAGATCTTCCTGCGCCTGCTGTTCATGCTGGTGATCCCGCTGCTGTTTTCGGCCCTTGTGGTCGGGGTGGCAGAGATGGGCGACCTGAAATCGCTGGGACGTGCGGGTTGGAAAACTCTGGCGCTGACAATCCTGATGTCCGGCATCGCCGTGATAATCGGACTGGTGATGGTCAATGTCTTCCAGCCGGGCGCGGGCGTCGATCGCATCCTGGCCGACCAGCTACTGGCACAAGGTGCCGAAGGGGCCGGCAATATCGTCGACAACGCGCCCGAGAGCATCCAGCTGGGCCAGTTCTTCCTTGAACTGATCCCGTCGAACGTCTTCACGGCCGCTGCCGAAAATCAAATCCTGCCGGTCATGGTGTTCGCCCTGATCTTCGGCATCGGCCTGGTCATGGCCAAGAGCCCGGCGACCGATCGCCTCCAGCAGACCATCGAGGGCATCCTCGAGGTCACGATGAAGCTGATCAATCTGGTCATCAAACTGGCCCCGTTCGCCATCGCCTTCCTGATGTTCAACCTGGCGGCGCTGTTCGGGTGGGAGCTGCTGGTTCGGCTGGCGGCCTTCACCGGCGTGGCCGTGGGCGCGATGGCGATCCACATGTTCGTGGTCTATCCGACGATCGTCTGGACCCTGGGCAAGCGGTCGCCGTTGGCCTTCTTCCGGGGTATCCGCGAGCCCATGGTGGTGGCCTTTTCGACGGCCTCGTCCAACGCCACCCTGCCAGTGGCGCTCAAGGCGGCAGACGAGCAGCTGGGCCTGCCGCGCAAGATCGCGCGCTTCGTCCTGACGGTCGGGGCCACCGCAAACCAGAACGGCACGGCCCTCTTCGAAGGGGTGACCGTGCTGTTCCTGGCCCAGTTCTTCGGCATCGAGCTGAGCCTGTTCCAGCAGTTCGTGGTCATGCTGGTCTGCATCCTCGGCGGGATCGGGACGGCAGGAGTTCCTGCCGGGTCGCTGCCGGTCGTGGCAATGATTCTGGTCATGGTTGGCGTGCCCGCCGAGGGCATCGGTCTGGTGCTGGGCGTGGACCGCTTCCTGGACATGTGCCGGACCACGTTGAACGTCACGGGCGATCTGGTACTGGCGACGGTCGTGTCGCGTGGCGAAGACGATGTGCCGATCCAGCCCGGCGACGACGTGCCCGTGGCACCGCCGGCCTAGGTCAACCGGTCTGGATCGGGGTGTCCGACCGGGCACCCCATTCGGCCCAGGACCCGTCGTACAGGCGGCTGTCGGAGCCGAGTTCCGCCAGGGCCAGGCTCAAGACAGCGGCGGTGACGCCGGAGCCGCAGGTCGTGACGATAGGACGGCCGAGGTCCACTCCGGCATGCTGGAAGGCCTCAGCCAGAGCCTCGCCCCGCTTCAGGCGACCGGCATCGTCGAGGACCGACTTCATGGGCAGATTCAGCGCGCCGGGCATGTGACCCGGGCGCAGTCCGGCGCGCGGTTCTGGCGTCTGGCCCGCGAAGCGGGCGGCGGATCGGGCATCGACCACCTGGGTATCGCCGGTGAGGGCGGCCATGACTGTCGGGACATCTGCGACGGCGTCAGAGGCCAAGGTGGCGCGGAAGGTCGCGGGAGCTGGTTTTGGCGGGGTGCCGGTTTCGACGGGGCGACTCTCGGCCTGCCAGGCAGGAAGCCCGCCGTCGAGCACAAAGACGTTGGCCGTGCCCATCACCTGGAATGTCCACCAGACGCGGGCCGCGGAGAACAAACCGACGGTGTCGTAGACCACAATGGTGTCGGTCTCTGCGATGCCTAAGCTACCGGCCGCTTCGGCAAAGGCTGCGGCAGTCGGCAGCATGTGCGGCAGGTCCGAGGTGTGGTCTGAGACGGCTTCGAGATCGAAGAAGACCGAGCCGGGAATGCGCGCGGCCTCGAAATCGGCGCGGGCGTCGCGACCGTCCAGGTGCCAGGAGCCATCGACGATCCGCAGCGTAGGATCATTAAAGCGGGCAGCGAGTGCGGTGGCGGAGATCAGGGGAGAGGCCATTGGCCAAGACTAGCACGGACGACACGGGGGCGGGCAGGGGAACGCTGCGGCTGGTGTTGGGCGATCAGTTGTCTGACGGACTGTCCGCGCTGGAGGGGCTGGACGCCAAGCGTGACGTCGTCCTGATGGCCGAGGTGCGCGACGAGGCCACCTATGTGAAGCATCACAAGCAGAAGATCGCCCTGACATTTGCCGCCATGCGCAGCTTTTCGCTGCGACTGGAGGGCCGGGGCGTGACCGTGCGCTATGTGCGGATCGACGATCCCGACAACAGCCATTCTATCGTCGGAGAACTCCATCGCGCTCTGGATGATCACCGGTTCGAGGCCGTGGCCATTACCGAATGCGGCGAGTGGCGGCTGGCCGAGGCGCTTGCGGCCTTTGCGGGCGTGGCGCGGGTGCCGGTGGATATCCGCGAGGACCGACGCTTCATCTGCTCGCACGACCGGTTCCGGCGCTGGGCCTCGGGCAAGTCTTCCCTGCGCATGGAGTTCTTCTATCGCGAGGTGCGGCGCGAGACCGGCATCCTTATGGATGGAAAACAGCCGGAGGGCGGGCAGTGGAATTATGACGCCGAGAACCGCAAGAAACTGACCAAGGGCCTGCGGCCGCCGAAGCGGCTGCGGACGGTGCCAGACGCGGTGGCGCAAGGGGCTATCGCGGATGTGGCACGGCTGTTCCCCGACCACTTCGGTGATCTGGACGGCTTCGGCTGGCCGACCAAGGCGGAGCAGGCCGAGGTCGTCGTCGCCGATTTTCTGGAGAAGGTGCTGCCGTCCTTCGGGGACTGGCAGGATGCGATGGCCGAGGGCGAGCCATGGATGTGGCACGGCCTGATCTCGACCTCGATCAACCTGGGACTGGTCGATCCACTGGACGTGTGCCGGCGGGCGGAGGCGGTTTACCGGGCGGGCAAGGCCCCGCTGAATGCGGTAGAGGGCTTCATCCGCCAGATCATCGGCTGGCGGGAGTTCGTGCGCGGCATCTACTGGCTGAAGGTGCCGGAGTATCGGATGCGCAACTTCCTGGATGCGGACAGGGCCTTGCCGTGGTTCTTCTGGTCCGGAGAGACCGACATGGCCTGCGTGGCCGATGTCGTCGAGACGACGCGGGCCAATGCCTATGCCCACCATATCCAGCGGCTGATGGTGACCGGCAATCTGGCCATGCTGCTGGGGGTGCATCCGGACGCGGTCGATGACTGGTACATGACCGTCTACGCCGATGCCTATGAGTGGGTCGAGATGCCCAATACGCGAGGCATGGCGACCTTCGCCGACGGCGGGATCGTGGGCTCCAAACCCTATGCGGCCTCGGGGGCCTATATCGACCGGATGAGCGACTATTGCGGCCCGTGCCGCTATGATGTGAAGGCCAAGACGGGCGAGGGGGCATGCCCTTTCAACCGGCTGTACTGGGGCTTTCTTGAACGAAACCGGGGACGGCTGCGGGACAATGTCCGACTGGCCATGCCCTACCGCACGCTGGAAAACTTTGGCGAAGAAAAGCGCAAGGCCCTACTGGACGAGGCCGAGACCTGCCGGACCACGCTGGGCGCGGTCCCGATCGACTAGGGCTCCGGGTCGTCCTTGTTGGACACGGTCTTCAGGGCCGCCAGCGCGCGCGCGCGGCCTTCAGCGTGGTCCACGATCGGACGCGGGTAGTCGTGACCTAGACGCAGGCCGATCTCGCGCAGCACCTCGGGCGGGGCCGTCCGGGGAGAATGCAGCCATTTGTCAGGCACGCGGCGCACCTCCGGCACCCAGCGCCGGACATACGTCCCGTCGGCGTCGAACTTCTCGCCCTGGGTGATGGGGTTGAAGATGCGGAAATAGGGGGCGGCGTCCGCGCCTGACCCCGCGACCCACTGCCAGTTCTGGACGTTGGAAGCCAAATCGGCATCCACCAGCGTGTCCCAGAACCAGGCCTCGCCCTCGCGCCAGTCGATCAGCAGGTGCTTGATCAGAAAGGACGCCACGATCATGCGTACGCGGTTGTGCATGATGCCCGTGGCCCAAAGCTCGCGCATGCCGGCATCCACAATTGGATAGCCAGTCTGGCCGGTCTGCCAGGCCTTCAGGGCTTTGGCATCCTTGCGCCAGGGCATGGCGTCGTATTCGGGCCGGAAGGCTTGGGTCGTAATCTGGGGGAAGGCGGCCAGCAGGTGGGCCGAAAACTCGCGCCAGACGACTTCAGAAATGAATTTCTCGGCCTCCTTGCCAGCGGCCTTGCTGTCCCGGGCTGTCTCCACGACCCGCCACGGACTGATTTCGCCGAAATGCAGGTGAGGGGACAGACGACTGGTCCCCGCCTTGCCCGGCAGGTCGCGGTCGCGGCTGTAGGTCTTTGCTGCCGTGCTCAGAAAGGCATCCAGCGCTGCCTTGGCTCCGGCCTCGCCCGGCGTGCCGGTAAAGCCCCCGGACCAGTCGGGACGCGTCGGGTGTAGCCCCCAGTCGTCGATGTCGTCTGAGGCGACGTCAGTCAGGGCCTTGATCTGCCGAGGGATCGCGACATGCGCCGGCGGTGTCGCCTCGGCCAGCAGGGCTTTCATGAACGGCGTGAAGACCTTGTACGGCTGGCCCGAGCCGTTCAGCACCTTTCCCGGCGTGCACAGCAACGTCCCGTTGAAGCCCTTGCACTCGATATCGTCGGCCTGAAGGCTGTGGGCGATGTCGGCGTCGCGGGCGAAGGCATCGGGCTCGAACAACCGGTTCATGTAGACCGACTCGGCCCCCGTCTGATCGATCAAACGACGCAGTTCCGATTCGCTGTCGCCGCGTCGCAGGATCAGTTCAGCACCATGCTTCTTCAGCGAAGCCGCCAGCGCACGCAGAGACTTGTCCAGCCACCACAGCGAGGCCGCGCCCATGGGCCGGACGCGGCTGCCCTGATCGAGGATGTAGACCGACAGGACGGGACGACCGCTCTTCACCGCATGGCCCAGTGCCGGATTGTCCGCCAGACGCAGGTCCTGACGGAACCACAGGATGACGGGGCTGTCGTCGGCCTTGGTGGTCATGCGGTCGCGCTCCATGATAGCTTGCGAACACCAACGTCCGACGCCACCTGATCGCCGCATAGGTGCGTCAGTTGCGCCGTCTCTCCAAGCCGAA
This sequence comes from Brevundimonas sp. DW-iso22, assembly GCF_058725425.1. Lineage (NCBI taxonomy): Bacteria > Pseudomonadati > Pseudomonadota > Alphaproteobacteria > Caulobacterales > Caulobacteraceae > Brevundimonas > Brevundimonas sp. DW-iso22. Next base: position 142,496 of record NZ_JBZXEB010000008.1, read on the forward strand.
AGTCCATGCCCGTGTCAAAGCCCAACGCCATCATCGACATCAAGGACGGCCTGACCCGCCCCGTCTCCATCGGTGGCGGCCAGCGGATCGTCTTCATCGCCGGCCCGTGCCAGCTGGAAAGCCGTCAGCATGCGCTGGAGATGGCCCATGCGCTGAAGGAGATCGGCGAGCGGTTGAACGTCGGGATCATCTACAAGACCAGCTTCGACAAGGCGAACCGGACCAGTGCCACCGCCGCCCGCGGGTTCGGACTGGAAGGCTCCCTGCCGATCTTCGCCGAAATCCGCGAGGTCACGGGCCTGCCGGTCCTGACCGACGTCCACACCGAAGATCATTGCCGCATCGCTGCCCAGGCCGTGGACATCCTGCAGATTCCGGCCTTCCTCAGCCGCCAGACCGACCTGCTGCTGGCCGCCGCCGCGACGGGCAAGGCGATCAACATCAAGAAGGGTCAGTTCCTCGCCCCCTGGGACATGAAGAATGTGATCGCCAAGGTGGTGGGTGCAGGGAACCCCAACGTCATGGCCTGCGAGCGGGGAGCCAGCTTCGGCTACAACACCCTGGTGTCGGACATGCGGGCCCTGCCGATCCTGCGCGACATCGGTTGTCCGGTCGTGTTCGACGCGACCCACAGTGTGCAGCAGCCGGGCGGGCAGGGGACCTCCTCGGGCGGTCAGCGCGAGTTCGTGCCCGTCCTGGCACGCGCCGCCGTTGCAGTCGGTGTGGACGCCGTCTTCATGGAGACGCACCAGGACCCGGACAATGCCCCGTCGGACGGGCCGAATATGGTGCCGCTGGATCAGTTCGAAGCCCTGGCCGCCGAGCTGATCGCCTATGATGACCTGACCAAGAGCCGGATGGCGAAAGCGGCGTGAATCCGATAGGCCGTAAGCATGGCTGAACGGACGCTCGACCTCGGACAATTGCAGGCACTACTGGAGCGCGTGCGCGGGCTGAAGATCGCCTGCGTCGGCGACCTGATGCTGGACCGCTACGTCTATGGCGAGGTCAGCCGTATTTCGCCGGAAGCCCCTATTCCTGTGCTGAAGTCGCGCCGGACAACGGCCATGCCGGGTGGCGTCGGCAATGTCGCGCGCAACGTGGCGGCGCTGGGCGGTGTGGCGCGTCTGGGAGCCGTGGTCGGTCAGGACGCGGCAGGTCAGGAACTTGTCGACCTGATCGCGGCCGAGGACGGCATCGAGGATGCGGTGGAGCGGCGGGTTGGCGTGGCCACCATCGTCAAGACGCGCTTCGTGGCGGCGGGGCAGCAGTTGCTGCGCCTGGATGAGGAAGACGCAACGGTCGCGGCGAAAGATAGCGACGCGTTTACAGATGCTTCCGTCATTCTGTTGTCCGACTACGCCAAGGGCGTGGTCAGCGATTCCGTGATCGATCAGGCCATCGCAGCGGGGCGAACGGCGGGCGTTCCGGTCGTGGTCGATCCCAAGGGGCGGGATTTTGCACGCTATGGGGCTGTCGACCTGATCAAGCCCAATGCCAGCGAACTGGCGGGGGCCACGGGCCTGCCGGTCGAGACGGATGAGGAAGTCGAGACGGCGCTGGTGGCGCTTCTGGCGACCACCACGGCCAAGGCGGTCGTCGTGACCCGCGCGGGCAAGGGCATGAGCCTGATGCGGCGGGATGGACCTGTGGCGCACTTCCCGGGCCGGGCGCGCGAGGTGTTCGACGTCTCGGGCGCGGGGGATACCGGTCTGGCGGCGCTGGGTCTGGCGCTAGGGGCTGGAGCGTCGCTAGAGACGGCGGTCGAGTTTGCCATCCTGGCCTCGGGCGTGGTCGTGGGCAAGGCGGGGACTGCCGTTGTGACGGCCGCGGAGCTGATCGACGCCGAGATGAGCCAGCACGCAGCCAGCGCCCACGCCAAGGTGATGCCGCTGGACGACCTGGCGCATGTCGTCGAGGGCTGGAAGCGGCAGGGGCTCAAGGTCGGCTTCACCAACGGCTGTTTCGACATCCTTCATCGGGGCCACGTCGCCTATCTGGCCCAGGCGCGGAGCTGGTGCGACCGGCTGGTGGTGGCCTTGAACACCGATGCCTCGGTGCGACGGCTCAAGGGCGAGGGGCGGCCGATCAACGATCTGGACAGCCGGGCCGTCGTCATTGGCGGTCTGCAGTCGGTGGATCGGGTAACGGCTTTCGACGATCCGACGCCCCTGGCCCTGATCGAACGACTGCGGCCCGATGTCCTCATCAAGGGCGCGGATTATACGCGCGAGGGCGTCGTCGGCGGCGATTTGGTCGAGAGCTGGGGGGGCGTCGTCCGGTTGGCCACCTTCGAAGACGGCTATTCCACCACACGCACCATCGAAAAGATGAGGGATGAGGCATGAGCCGTCGCATGATCGTGGTGACCGGTGGAGCGGGCTTCATCGGCTCCAACATCGTCGCCCGTCTGTGCGAGGAGGATCGCCACGACGTGGTGGTCTGCGACCGTCTGGAAGACGCGGCCCTGGGCAAATGGAAGAATATCGCCAAGCACCCGATCGCCGACTTCTGGCAGCCCGACGAACTGTTCGAACAGCTGGAGCGGCATGCCGAGGCGGTTGAATCTGTCGTGCACATGGGGGCCATTTCCTCGACGACCGAGGCGGATGCCGACCTGATCCTGCGCACCAACTTCAGCCTGTCGCGCGACCTGTGGGACTGGTGCGCCCTGCGCAATGCCCGGATGATCTATGCGTCTTCAGCGGCCACCTATGGCGACGGCGAGGCTGGCTTTACAGATGACGACGGTCTTGAGGCACTGACTGCGCTGAAGCCGCTAAATGCCTATGGGTATTCGAAAATGCTGTTCGATCAGTATGCAGCTCGGCAGTCTGATCGAGGGCAGTCGCCCAGCCAGTGGGCCGGGTTGAAGTTCTTCAACGTCTATGGCCCAAACGAATACCACAAGGGCGGTATGAAGTCGGTCGTGGCCCAGATCTGGCCGAAGGTGCAGGCCGACGAGGCGGTGACACTGTTCCGCTCACACAACCCTGCCTACGCCGACGGCGGCCAGATGCGCGACTTCGTCTTCGTGGACGACGTGGTCGACATCATCGCATGGCTGCTGGACACACCGTCCGTGTCGGGCGTGTTCAACGCCGGTTCTGGTCAGGCGCGATCGTTTCAGGACCTGGCGCAGGCGACCTTTGCCGCCGCCGGAAAAACCCCGCAGATCACCTATGTCGATACGCCCGTGAGCATCCGCGACAAATATCAGTACTTCACCGAGGCGCGGATGGAGCGTATCCGGGCGGCCGGCTATCCGGGCCAGTCCACGCCACTGGAAGAGGGCGTAAGGCGCTACGTTCAGGGCTTCCTGTCGCAAGCGGACGCCTATCGGTGACGAAGTCCCGTCTGACCTTGCGGCAATGGGTGGGTTGGACCGGCTTCGGCGTCGTGGCCGTTCTGACCCTGGCGATCGCTGTCTGGCGAGGTGATATTCTGCAGGCCTTTCTGGATCCGCAGGTGCCGTTCCAGACCTATACGCCGCCGCCCGCACCCGATTACGCAAGCCCGGATGCCTGGGCGATGAGCGACATGCGCAGTCCCGCCTCTGGTCCCGCAGCCGTCTTTTTCCTGCACTCCACGACCTTTGACGGCGGCCGGGACTGGAATGGGCCGATCGGGGACGGTGAGGCCGATCGCTATCTGAAGCGTGTGGTCCTGCCCAACTACGCCGGTCCTTTTGCCCTGGCGGGGGCTGTGAGCGTACCGCGATATCGCCAGGCCAGCCTCTACACCCGACTGACGGCGCGCGAGGACGCGCGGGAGGCGAGGTCGTTTGCCTATCGGGATGTGGCGGCTGCATTCGATGTCTGGATCGCGCGGCATCCGACAGGTCCGGTCGTCCTCGCAGGCGTAGAGCAGGGCGGGGAACTGCTCGAGCGGCTGGTTCGCGAAAAGGTCGCTGGTGACCCTGCGCTGCGTCAGCGCATCGTCGCCGCCTATCTGATTGATGTGGTCGCGCCGTCCGTGGGTGTGACACCCCAACTTCCGGCCTGTCAGAAACGAATGCAAACAGCTTGCCTGGTGGGCTGGTCGCCTGTCAGCGAGGGCAATGATGGCGCAGCGTCAAGACGGCTTCGTCGGGCACTGGTCTGGGACAAGGCCGGGGACCTTGTCTATCTCGACGGGCGGGAGGCCCTTTGCGTGAATCCGATAACCGGCGCGGCCAACGACGACCAGGCCGCAGAAAGACTGCATGCGGGTGCCACCAATGCGACCGGGCTGGAATGGGGGGTCCGTCCGGCCTTGCTGAGCAGGGAGATCGCTGCGAAGTGCCAGGATGGTGTGCTGAGACATACCGAGCCCCGGTCGGAATCCTTCAAACCGACGGGAAGCTGGACGGACAGAAGAAAATCCCGGCCTTACAATCTCTTCTACGGAGATATTGAGAGCGATGTTCAGCGCAGGCTGTCGTCTTGGAGTGCCGATACAGAGACCTGATCGTTTTTAGTTTCAAAGACTGGAATGAAACGAACAGCGGTAGGTCAATCAGCTCCTGAGCGGTCGTTCTTCCAGTCGAAGAGGGCTTCCAGCACGCGGATGGTCGAACCTCGCTCGGAAACAAGATCAGGATCCCGGCCCAAAATCAGGCGTGCATCGTCAGATGCGGCCAGCAGCAGGCTCCGGTGGCGGATCGGGTCGGCGAAGCGGTAGGCCGGAAAGCCACTCTGTTTCAGACCCAGAGGATCGCCGCCGCCCCGAAGGCGAAAATCTTCTTCCGCGATCTCGAAGCCGTCTTCGGTCCGGCGAAGCGTTTCCAGCCGGACCCGCGCAGTTTCACCCAGGGAAGGCTCCTGCCCGGTGTCACTACCTCCATAAAGCAGGATGCAGGCACTGGCCTTGGCTCCACGCCCGACGCGCCCACGAAGCTGGTGCAACTGCGCCAGACCAAAACGATCGGCGTGCTCTATGACCATGATGGTGGCATTCGGCACATCGACCCCGACTTCCACCACCGTCGTGGCGACCAGCAGCGGCAGCCGACCGTCAGCGAAATCGGCCATGACGGCCTCGCGCTCGGCCCCCGGCATCTGGCCGTGAGCGAGGCCCACCTCGACCTTCAGGATGCGCCGCAGGTCGGCGGCTCGCGCCTCTGCCGCTGCCAGGTCGATGCTCTCGCTCTCGGCCACGAGGGGGCAGATCCAATAGGCCTGGGCTCCGCTGTCCAGCGCCGCCTTCAGCCGCTTGGCGACCTCGCCAATACGGGCCTGGGGCAGGACGGCCGTCGTGACAGGGGTGCGGCCCGGCGGCTTTTCGGTCAGACGCGACACCTCCAGCTCACCGTACTGGGTGAGTTCCAGTGTGCGCGGGATGGGTGTGGCCGACATGGTCAGCAGATGGACACCGCCGGTGCGAGGGTTGCCCTTGGCCTGCAGTCTCTGGCGTTCGTTGACCCCGAAGCGGTGCTGCTCGTCGATGACGGCGAGGGCCAGTCGGTCAAAGCGGACGGCGTCCTGGAACAGGGCATGGGTTCCGATGGCCACCTGGGCATCGCCGGCTGCGAGAGCCGCCAGCCGCTCGCGCCGCTCGGCCGGTGTATCGCGGCCGGTCAGAAGGATGGTCGAAATCCCTGCAGTCTCCAGCAAGGGGGCCAGCTTCTGATAATGTTGCCGGGCCAGGATTTCAGTCGGGGCCATCAAGGCAGATTGAAAGCCCGACGCCGCCGTATCGACCAGGGCCAGGGCGGCGACCGCGGTCTTGCCGGAACCGACGTCGCCCTGCAGCAGGCGCCCCATCTGCTCGCCCGCCGCGAGGTCGCGGCGTATCTCCTGAACTGCCTGGGCCTGGGCACCCGTCAGGCTGAAAGGCAGGGCGTCCAGCAGTCGGGCAGAGGCATCTCTTGGCATGATGCGGGGCGCTGGCGTGATCTTGCGAGTTCGGCGGCGGCGGGCGAGGGCCAACTGGTGTGCCAGCAGTTCGTCGTAGGCCAGACGCTGGCGAATTGGTGCCTCTGGTAGAAGGTCTGGCTCGGAGGAGGGAGCATGGAGCGCTTTCAAGGCGTCGCGCCAGCTCGGCCAGCGCATCTTCGCCAGCCACGCAGGATCCTGCCACTCCGCCAGATCCGGCGCTTGGGCCAGCGCCGCCTGGGCCAGTTTGCGCACCACGCGTGAGGTCAGACCCTGCGTGGCCGGATAGACCGGCTCGACGGCGGGAATATCGACGGCCTGTTCGGGGGTGAAGATGTCCGGATGGACGATCTGGACTTCGTTGTTAAACCGCTCGACCTTGCCCGACACCCACCGCTTCTGGCCCTTGGGCAGCAGGCGATCGATGTGCTGGGCCGAGCCGCCGAACCAAATCAGGTGGACGAAGCCGGTCTCATCGATCGCCCGGACCTTGATCGGCGCGCCCGGCTTGCCGGGCACGATCAGGCGGTCGATGACGATCTCGAACAGACCGACATGCCCCTCGACCGCGTCGACGGCCGTCATGGGGCGTCGGATGATCAGGCCGGACGGCGACAGGAAGGCCACGTCGCGCACCAGCGGCCCAGCCAGTTTCTGGACCAGAGACAGGATTTTCGGGCCCACGCCCTTCAGGCTGGACACCTCTGCAAACAGGGGAAAGAGAATCTGCGGCCTCATGACACCCAGCATAGCTGGCGAAAGGCCGGTTGGAACGCTATCTGGTGCCGACCTGACGCACTGACCGGGCAAGGAACCTTGTGACCGATATCGACGCACGCCTGATGGAAGACAAACGGAACCGGCTGGGGCGCATCGCCTTCCGGGCCTGGCGGCGTGGGTTCCGCGAGGCCGACCTGGTGCTGGGCCCGTTCACGGATCAGGTCGGGCCGACGCTTGCCGACGATGAGTTGGACGCCTTCGAGTCCCTGCTGGCCCAGGACGACGATCACGAACTCTATGCCTGGATCATCGAGAGCCGTCCGACGCCGGACGAATACGAAACTCCGGTAATGGCCAAGATCAGAGCCTTCATGCGCGATCACGTTGCCGCAGCAGTCGCTGAAGGGGCTGGTTGATGGACGGCGAGGCGTTGCGGCGCAGCGAACAGGATCTCGGCGGCGCACCGGAAGGCCTGGATGCGCTGACCGTTGCAGAGCGGCTGAAGACCGACGGCGGCATCGGTGTCTTCATAGCCCGCGACTATGGCCGGATGGGAGAGTTCGTCCAGGCGTTCGGATTTTTCTCAAAAGACATTGAAGTCGTGGAGTTTCCGGCCTGGGACTGCCTGCCCTACGACCGGCTGAGCCCCACATCGTCGGTGTCGGCCGAGCGGATGGCGGCTCTGACGAAATTGGCGCGGCGGGACGCGTCGGACAGACGCCCCCTGCTGGTCGTAACGACGGTCGGCGCGGCCATGCAGCGCACGCCGCCACGCGAGATCACCGAAGGCGCGGGCTTCGAGGCCGTCACGGGCACCGATCTGGATACGACCCAGCTGGAGCGTTACTTCGCTGCGAACGGCTACATGCGGGCCTCGACCGTGTCGGAGAAGGGCGAGTTCGCCGTACGCGGCGGTGTGATCGACGTCTATCCGCCTGGGTTCGAAGAGCCCGTGCGACTGGACATGTTCGGCTCCGAGCTGGAATCGATTCGCACCTTCGATCCGGCCACACAGCGATCGACAGGACAGAAGACGTCGGTGGCCCTGGCCCCGGTGTCCGAGGCCCTGCTGGATGCCGACAGCATCTCGCGGTTCCGCACCGGCTATCTGAACCTGTTCGGCGCACCGGGCGATGACGCCCTGTATGCCGCGATCAGCGAGGGCGCGCGGCGTCAGGGCATGGAGCACTGGCTGCCGTTATTCTACGACCGGCTGGAGACGCTGTTCGACTATCTACCCGATGACGCGCGGCTGTTTCTGGACAATCAGGTGGAGGCGGCGCGGGCGGAGCGCTGGACCCTGACGGCCGACGCCTATGAGGCCCGGCGCGATGCCTCGATGACCAAGGCGGGCGCTGCCAACCGGGCCCTGCCGCCACAGCGGCTGTATCTGGATGCTGGCGACTGGAACAGCGCCCTGGCCGGTCGCTGGGTGCGTCGTCTGTCGCCGCTGGCCAATTCAGGCGAGGACGCCGGCGGACGCCTGGGCCGCAGCTTTGCCGCCGAGCGGGCGCAGGACAGCGTCAATCTGTTCGAAGCGGTCGCCCGGCATGCCCAGGCGCTGAAGGCGGCGGGCAAGCGGGTGCTGTTCGCCTCCTGGACCGAAGGCTCATCGGAGCGGCTGGCCTCCATGATGGCCGACCACGGGCTGGAGCATGTCATCGCCGTGCGTGACTGGGCCGATGTCCAGGCCGCGCCGAAAGACGTCTATCTGCGCGGCATCTTGCCGGTTGAACATGGCTTCGAGACGGATGAGATCGCTGTCATCTCCGAAACCGACATGCTGGGCGACCGGCTGGCGCGTCCGCGCAAGAAGCGCCGGGCGTCCAACTTCCTGGCCGAGGCTTCGGCTCTGACGACGGGCGATCTGGTGGTCCATCTCGATCACGGCATCGGACGGTATGAGGGCCTCAAGACGCTGGAGATCCAGGAAGCCCCGCACGACTGCCTGGAGCTCATGTACGCCGGTGAGAGCAAACTCTACTTGCCGGTTGAAAACATTGATCTTCTGACACGTTACGGCAGCGATGCCGACGGGGCGCAGCTGGATCGTCTGGGCGGGGCGGGCTGGCAGGCCCGCAAGGCCAAGGCCAAGCAGCGGCTGCGCGACATGGCCGAGGGGCTGATCGCCCTGGCCGCCAAGCGGGCCTTGCGGACCTCAGAGGCCATCACCCCGCCGCACGGCCTGTTCGACGAGTTCTGTGCCCGCTTCCCCTATGAGGAGACAGACGATCAGCTGAACGCCATCGGCGACGTGCTGGAAGATTTGGGCAAGGGCACGCCCATGGACCGCCTCATCTGTGGTGACGTCGGCTTCGGCAAGACCGAGGTGGCGCTGCGGGCCGCCTTTGTGGTCGCCATGACCGGTCAGCAGGTCGCTATCGTCTGTCCTACGACCCTGTTGGCCCGACAGCACTTCAAGACCTTCAGCGAGCGCTTCGCGGGCTGGCCCATCACCGTGCGGCATCTGTCGCGCATGGTCACGGCCAAGGACGCGTCCGAGACCCGCGCGGGCCTGAAGGACGGTGCCTTCGAGATCGTGGTCGGGACCCACGCCGTCTTGAGCGAGCAGGTCGGGTTCAAGGACCTGGGCCTTGTTATCGTTGATGAAGAGCAGCATTTCGGGGTCAAGCATAAGGAGAAGCTGAAGTCCCTGCGGGCTGACGTTCACCTGCTGACCCTGACCGCCACGCCGATCCCGCGCACGCTGCAGATGGCGCTGTCGGGCATCCGCGAGATGTCGATCATAGCGACCCCGCCGGTCGACCGTCTGGCGGTTCGCACCTATGTCACGCCGTGGGATGCGGTCCTGGTCCGCGAGGCCCTGCTACGCGAGAAGTACCGCGGCGGTCAGGCCTATTATGTCGCGCCACGCCTGAAAGACCTGCCTGACATTGAGCAGTTCCTGCGCGAACAGGTGCCCGAGGTGAAGTTCGTCGTCGGCCACGGCCAGATGAGCCCGACTCAGCTGGAAGACGTGATGAGCGCCTTCTACGACGGCACCTATGACGTGCTGCTGTCGACCACGATCGTCGAGAGTGGCCTGGACGTGCCGACGGCCAACACCCTGATCGTGCACCGGGCCGACATGTTCGGCCTGGCCCAGTTGCACCAGATCCGGGGCCGGATCGGACGGGCGAAGGCCCGGGCCTTTGCCTACCTCACCACCGATCCGAAGCGGCCTTTGTCGCTGTCGTCCGAACGGCGGCTGCAGGTGCTGCAGTCGCTCGACAACCTGGGAGCCGGCTTCCAATTGGCCAGCCATGACCTGGACCAGCGTGGGGGCGGCAATCTGCTGGGCGACGAACAGTCGGGCCATATCCGCGAGGTCGGCGTCGAACTGTATCAGCAGATGCTGGAAGACGCGGTCGCGGAGCTCAAGCAGAACGGCGAGGGGGGCGAGATCGATCGCGGCTGGTCGCCCGCCATCAATGTGGGCGCGGCTGTATTGATTCCAGAGGCTTATGTTCCGGACCTGAATGTGCGTCTGAGCCTGTACCGGCGCTTGTCCGATGCCGAAAAGACCGAGGAGCGCGAGGCCCTTGCCGCTGAACTGATCGACCGGTTCGGCCCGCTGCCGGACGAGGCCAAGCAGTTGCTGCGCATTGTCGGCATCAAGGCCAGTTGCAAGACCGCCTGTATCGAGCGCATCGACATAGGGCCCAAGGGCGCGGTCCTGACCCTGCGCAACAACGCCTTCCCCAACCCCATGGGTCTGGTCGGCCTGATCCAGAAGAACCACGCCTTCTGGAAGATCCGGCCGGATCAGAAGATCGTGGTCAAGGGCGACTGGAACACACCCGAGGAGCGGCTGAAGGTGGCCGAACGCATCACGACGGACCTGGCGCGGGTGGCCGGAGCCTAGCGCGCGGCGTTGATGTCGTGTGACGCCCGCTCCAGCACCGCGGCCGGGCTCTCGCCGGGCTGAACCTCGGCGACGCCACATTCGAACTCGACGACGAAGGGCGTCTTGTCGGGGCCGGCCTCGAAGGCGGTGCAGCCGATGACGGCGGCGATGCGGTCCGCCGCGATCCGGCCGGCGGGCCCGCGCGTGGCGGGCAGGGCCAGGGCGAAGACGTCCGGGGCCAGGCGGGCGGCCGTGTCCTCGGTCCGGATCAGGCGCGACACCATGGTGCCGATCTGCGGTAGGGCGCGATCCAGCCAGCCACCTCGACGCGCCTCGCGGACGGCGTCGGTCTCCGTCACGCGCAGGACAGCGACAGACAGCGGGCGCCGGCGCAGGCGGGCCCCTTCGGCCACGCGGGCCAGATGGCTGGCGAACAGTTCGGGCGTGAACAGGCCGGTATTGGGATCGGTCAGCCCTGAACCGCGTGCGCTTTCCAGCGACTTGCGAATGGCGACATGACGACGATGGGCGCGGGCCAGGGCGACGATCCGGTCCGCCGTCTCGTCCTCGGCCGTGTCAGCGGCGGCCACATCCGCAAAGCCGCGGTTGTAAAGCTCTGCCAGATTGATCTCGGCCGAACCGCGCAGATAGAGCACCGCCGGGATGTGATACAGGCGCGTGTTGCGCTTCATGCCAGAGGCGATGGACAGGGCCGGAGCGTGATCTTCGGCCCCCCACAGCACGGCGGCGTCGAAGGCCCGCTCATGCAGATAGTCGAAGGCAGTATAGGGCGTCGGGGCGGCGACGACTTCGCAACCGTGGGCTTCCAGTGCATTGGACAGGGCCAGGAAGTGCCGGTCTGCCTTGCCTGCAGCCAGGACGCGCAGGGGCGTATCATCGATATCGACCGGCTTGAGGGGTTCGCCCCGGGCGGTGAAGGTCGTTTCGCGCAGTGCCACTTCTTCCTCGGCGATAGCCGAGCGGACCAGGGCCTCGAGCCGCAAGGCCGCCTGGGCGGGGTGAGGGGGCGCTGACATGATCAGATCGGCTTGGTTACCGACCCATGTCGTCGCTTCGGACCCGATAGCCATGACAGGCAGGCGTCGCGGGGCGACGGCCAGCCGAAGCGCCTCGACGCCGGCTTCCGTGTCGGCGACGCGGGCGTCCAGAATGATGGCTTCCAGCGGCCAGTCCATCAGCACAGTCAGTGCGGCGGCCAGCGAGCGAGCCGTGACCGTGCGCCAGCCCAGAGCGTCCAGGCCCTGACACAGGGGCCCGACCACCGCGTCGTCATGGGCGACGACCAGAATGCGAGGATCGGAACTCAAGGGTGACATCTCCAGGGCCGGACCGCGTTCGGACTCGACGTCGGGGACCATAGCGATGCCACCCCGAATGGAGCAACAGCGAGTGGGCGCTTTCCCCTGTATTCAGATCGGCTATGGTGTCCGGCTAAAGGGCGGTTGTGGGGACCGGATTGTCATCTGAAATGAACACACACGCGGTGACGCGATGGGTAGCGCCTGCGTTGTGGGGGCGGCTGGCCGTGAAAGCCTTCGCGAGGAGCTGGGGTCGCGACGTCATGCTGTACACGGGCGGAGTGTCCTTTTTCGCCCTCTTGGCCGTCTTCCCGGCCATTGCCATTCTGATCGGCTTCTACAAGGCCGTTCTGACGATCGGGCAGGTCAGCGAGCAGGCTGCGGCGCTGGCTGATGTCATGCCACACGCGGCACGGGCCATATTCATGGCCGAGATCGACCGACTGGCCAATGCGTCAGCCCGCACGGTGTCGGCCCAGTCGGCCTTTGCCGTGATCATCGGCGGCTATGCGGCACATCGGGGTTTCAAGGCCTTGCTGGCCGGACTTAATCTCATTCATGACGAGACGGAGCCGCACGGCTTTTTCAAATTCAATCTTCTGGCCTTCTTCGTGGCCCTGTTCGCCTTCCTTCTGTTCACCGTCGTGTCGGGGGCCGTCGTGACGTCGCGCATTCTGGAGCGTGCCAGCGCGGATGAACCTGGCCGTCTGGTATCCAACTGGAGCATGGATGCGCTCTGGCCTGCGCTGGGTCTGGGGCTGGGCCTGACGTTGCTCTATCGGTATGCCATGTCGCATCGCGCGCCGGTGGCCTGGATCCCGTCGATTGTCGGCGGTGTCGTGGCAACGATCATGTCGACCATCTCGTCCTGGCTCTGTGCCATCTATGTCGAGCAGATCGCGCCGTTGGGAGCCACCTATGGCTCCGTGGGGGCCGTGGTCGTGCTGCTGATCTGGCTGTCCTGGAACGTCAACGCCATCTTCTACGGCGGAGCATTCACCACAGAGATGGAACTGGCGGCCCGGTCAAAGGGCGCGCCTCGTCTGGAGCCGGGTGACGACTTGCCGGACAGCGTGGTCAAGCTGTCGGATCGGCGGGCGCAGCGACGGTGATGGTCAGGACGCCGTCGGTTTGCTCGATGGTGATGACCTGGCCTCCGATCTGGTCGATCAAAAACGGCACATCGATTCTCGCCATGGGATCGGTGGCCAGGAGGGTCAGTTGACTGCCGGGGGCCGCCGCCCGCAGGGCCTTCTGCAGCTTCAGGCTGGGGACGGGACAGCGGTGGCCGCGTGCATCGACGATCACGACCTTGTACGTTCCATCAGCATGTCCAGAGCGACGCGGACACTGGCCAGCCGTATAGCTTCACGGCCCAGATCGCCAAACCGGTGCTCGGCATGACTCAGGCCACCGGGGCCACATGCAGCGAAATGGACCAGCCCGACGGGCTTGTCATCGGATCCTCCGCCCGGACCGGCGATGCCGGTGATCGAGACCGACAGGGTCGCCTGCGACTGAGCAACTGCCCCGCTCGCCATGGCACGCGCGACGGGCTCGGACACGGCTCCATGCGTGGCGATCATGCCAGCGGGCACGCCCAGCATCTCGGTCTTCGCGGCATTGCTGTAGGTCACGAACCCCCGGTCAAGGACGACGGATGAGCCCGCGACAGCGGTCAAGGCCCCGGCTACCAGACCGCCGGTGCAGCTCTCGGCCGTTGTGATCATCAGGTTTCTGGTGGCGGCGGCCACGATAACCTGACGGGCCAGTTGCTCAATGTCGTCGGGGAACATGGACAGGCTTTCCGGAGCGGCGGGGTTCTGGTCTAGGGTAGTCTATCCCCGCCTGACCGGAAGACCTTTCATGAGCCGACCATGAGTGAGACGAGCCTGGGCCCGGACGTGGGCTACGCTGCACCGCGCCGGTCTTCGGATCGGCTAACGCCCCTTCTGTTCGCCCTTGCCATCTTCACTTCGGCGGCCCTGGTTTTCGGCGTCCAGCCCATGGTGACCAAGCTGGTCCTGCCGATGCTGGGCGGCTCGCCGTCAGTCTGGAACACGGCGATGGTCTTCTTCCAGACCGCGCTGCTGGCCGGTTACGGCTATGCCCACCTGCTGCAGCGAATCGGGTCGATCAAGCTGCAGGTAGGGGTTCATCTGATCTTGCTGGTGCTGGCGGCGCTGTTCCTGCCGCTCAGGATCAACGGCTGGCTGGGCGATCCCGAACCGTCGGCCCCCATCGGCTGGTTGCTTGTGACCCTGACCCTGTCCGTGGGTGCTCCCTTTGCGGTGCTGTCCGCGACCGCGCCGCTGCTGCAGGCGTGGTACGCAAGGGTGCGTGTGGGGCAGGCGGAGGGCCAGAACCCCTATGTTCTTTACGCCGCGTCCAACCTGGGCAGCTTCCTGGCCCTTCTGTCCTATCCGGTTCTGATCGAGCCCCTTGCAACCTTGTCGGGTCAGCGATGGGGTTGGAGTGTCGGCTACGGCATCTTCGTGCTCATGATCGTTGGCCTGGCCGCAGTGGTCTGGAGCCGACGGCTGGATCGCTCGACAGAGCCGGCACCTCTGCCGACAAGTACGCCCATCCCATGGGCAGAAAAGATCCGCTTCGTGCTCCTGGCCGCCGCGCCTTCCAGCCTGATGCTGGGCGTCACTGCGCATCTGTCGACCGATGTGGCGTCGGCACCGTTTCTTTGGGTCATACCGCTGGCATTGTACCTGCTGACGTTCGTCATCGCATTCCAGGCGCGGCCATGGATACCGCTACCCATAACGCTTGTCCTGTCGGCGGCATTGGGCGCGATGTGCGCTGTGGTGGTGGCGTTCCGGTCGATCGAGTGGACCCTGGCCTTTGGGGTCAGCCTGCTGGCCTTCTTCTTCCTGACACTGATGTGCCACCAGTTGATGGCCGCCCGCCGCCCGCCTCCGGATCGCCTGACGGAGTTCTACCTGCTGATGTCCCTGGGCGGAGTGGTCGGCGGGGCGTTCACCGCCCTGGTCGCACCTCTGCTGTTCGACATGGTGTGGGAGTATCCGCTGGTGCTGGTGCTGGTCGGTCTGTTCCGGCCTTGGGGCAAGGGCGGGCTGACGTCCTATCAGACGATGGCGGTGATCCTGGCGATCGTGTCGTCCGCCGCACCGGTCCTCGTATCGATCGCGCTGAATGCCGACGACTATGCGCGCACAATCTTCTACGCCAAGTCGCCGTTGATGATGCCGCAATTGACCATATTGCTGCTGCTTCCTGCCGTGATCTGTGCGTTCCTGCTTCGGGATCGGGGTCTGGTCTTTACCGGTATCGTGCTGCTGATGACCCTGTCAGCCCAATGGGTCGGCCGCGGACATGACACCAGCTTTTCAGACCGCAGCTTCTTCGGCGTCGTGCGTATCGCCAATGTGCCGGACCCACGTCTGGGCGGCGATGTGCATGTACTGACGCACGGAACGACCTATCACGGAGCCCAGGCACGCAATCCGCTCTTCGCCTGCACGGCGCGGATGTACTATGCACCAACCACCCCGATTGGGCAGTCAGCGCTGATTGTCGGGCGTCGCGGCCCGGCCAATATCGGCGTGGTCGGCCTGGGGACAGGTGCCATGGCCGCCTACAAGCGGGCCGAGGACCGGATGACCTTCTTCGAGATCGACCCCATGGTCGATCGTCTCGCGCGCGATCCAGACTGGTTTACCTATATCTCCGGCTGCGCTCAGGGGCCAGTCAGGACCGTGCTGGGGGATGCGCGCCTGACGCTGGCCAATGAACCGGTCGGCAGCTACGACCTGCTGGTCATAGACGCCTTTTCTTCGGATGCCGTGCCGACGCATCTGCTCACCGTCGAGGCTATCGATGGCTACCTGCAGCAGCTGAAGCCGACGGGTGTGCTGGTGCTGCACCTGTCCAACCGCAACCTGGACATCACCTTGCCGGCGATCGCGGCGGCCCAGGCGCTGGGGCGGCCCAAACTTCATCAGGTGACTTATCAGGGCCCATCGACGCCCGATCTGGCCGAAGCATCGACCGAGGTCCTGATCCTGTCGCCGACCGAGCAGGGGCTGGAAGATTTTCGCAGCGACCCACGCTGGATAGACCCTGCGGACACCGATGTCGCGGCCTGGACTGACGACTATGTGAATCTGTTCGGGGCCATGCGTCGGCGATATCAACCTGTCGCCGCGCCGGAGGCCTAGCTGCGTGCCGGCAGTTCGATGGTGGCTAGGGCCTGGGCGGCCAGGCCTTCGCCTCGACCGGTGAACCCCATGGCTTCGGTCGTGGTCGCCTTGACGCTGACCGCGTCCAGCGGAAGAGCCAGCAGTTCGGCGAGGCGTTCGCGCATGGCCTGACGGTGCGGTTTCACCTTGGGCCGCTCGCAGATCAGGGTGACATCCACATTGACCAGTCGCCCGCCCCGCGCGCTCAGCCGCTCGACCGCGTGGATCAGGAACAGATCGGACGAGGCCCCCTTCCATTGCGGGTCCGTTGGCGGGAAGTGATCCCCGATGTCGCCATCTCCCATGGCCCCCAGAATGGCGTCGGTCAGCGCGTGCAGTCCCGCATCGGCATCGGAATGGCCGATCAGGGTCTGGTCATGCGGAATCTCGACCCCGCACAGCCACACGGCATCGCCTGGCCCCCAGCGGTGGGCGTCGAAGCCCTGACCCACGCGGATCTGACGGGGAATGTAGGCCTCGGCCATGGCAAAATCCTCTGGGTAGGTAAGTTTCATCAGGCGAGAGTCGCCTGACACGATGCGGACTCGGCCACCCGAGCGCTGAACGACGGTGGCCTCATCGGTGGCGACCTCGTCGGCGGGCCAAGCGGCGTAGGCGGATGTAATCTTGTCATGGCGGAAGGCCTGCGGGGTCTGGGCCCGCCAAAGGTCGCCGCGTTCGACCTCGCCAGTGACGATGTCGCCGTCCGCACGGCGCAGGCTGTCGGCGACCGGCAGGGCGGGCAGGGCACCGTCGGCATCAGCTAGGGCGGCAATCACCCTGTCGATGACGCTGCGATCCAGCAGGGGGCGGGCGGCATCATGGATCAGGACTGGACGGTCGGTTGGGCCTTTGAGGGCCGCGAGACCATTCTGAACAGACGCCGCGCGTGTCGACCCGCCGAGCGTCAGACGCCAGCCGCTCAAACCCCCTAGGGCTGCCTGTGCTTCAGCCTCGGCGTCGCCCGCCACGACCACGACGAGATCTTCCGCCCCGGCCTCGATCAGGGCCTCGACCGACCACCGGATCACCGGCTTGCCACCCAGGTCGCGCCATTGCTTGGCTCCGCCAAAACGGGAGCCGGAACCGGCGGCGACCACAATGGCGGCAAAGCGGGGGAGGGGTGTCGTCATTACGGCCTTCTAATCGCCGCCGTCATGCTTGACGAGGGGGCGTCGACGCGCGGTAAGGGGCCACATGGCCACAGGCATACAGATCGGTGACGTTTGGGTGCCCGGACGGGTGCTGACCGCGCCCATGACCGGGATCACGGACCTGCCGTTCCGCGTCCTGGCCTCCCGGCTGGGCGCCGCCTATGTGGCGACAGAGATGGTCGCGGCCGCGGAGCTGGCACGGGCACGGCCTGATGTCGTTCGGCGCGCAGCAGTCGGGGACGGCCTGCCCCTGACCGTGATCCAGCTGGTCGGGCGTGATCCGGCGACGATGGCGCAGGGCGCGCGCATGGCCGAGGCGGCAGGGGCCGACATCATCGACCTGAATTTCGGCTGTCCGGCCAAGGAGGTCACAGGCTCGGCATGCGGCTCGGCCTTGATGCGCACGCCCGATCTGGCCGCGCGCCTGATGCAGGCGGCGGTCGAGGCGACCTCGCGCCCCGTCACGGTCAAGATGCGGCTGGGCTGGGATGACGCAAGCCGCAATGCGCCCGACATTGCCCGCCGGGCCGAGGACCTGGGTATCAAGGCCATCACGGTCCACGGGCGCACCCGCCAGCAATTCTACACCGGCCGCGCCGACTGGCGGGCGGTGGGCGAGGTCAAGGCGGCGGTCGCCCTGCCGGTGATCGTCAATGGCGATATCCTGACGGCCGACGATGCCCGCGAGGCCCTGCACCAGTCGGGCGCGGACGCGCTTATGCTGGGCCGCGGTGTCTATGGGCGGCCTTGGCTGGCGGCGCATCTGGAGCGGGCGCTGGCAGACGGGACGGTTCTGACCGAGCCGGATTGCGCCGAACGCACCGCCATAGTGATCGAGCATCTACGAGCCTCGGTGGCCTTCTATGGTCTGCCGCTGGGGCTGAAGATGTTCCGCAAACATCTGGGCTGGTATGTCGAACAGGCCCCCTGGCCTGCAGATCCCCAAGAGCGGCGCGCGGCCAAGGCGCGCCTGTGTCGGCTCGAGCACCCGGGCGAGGTGGAGCAGGCGATCACGCAGCTGTGGTCGTCAGTGACGCTTTCCGGTCACTCGCCTGTTGATCTAGCGCCACAGTTGGTAGACGCTGGAGCGGTATGACGGAGACGCCCATCGCGACCCACGCCGATCAGACGCCCCCGCCGAGCGGCATGGGGGGCTGGTTTTCCGGTTGGTCCGAAGAGCGTCGTCGCAATCTGTTCCTGTTCACCTTTGGCCTGTCGCTCCTGATAACGGCTGCAGCCATCTGGCTGGTTGCCGAGGCTCCGGGCACAAGCGGCGACGGCGCACGGGATTTGGCCAGCCGGGCCGTGCTGTGGATCCTGTCGATCAATCTGGTGCTGATCCTGGCCTTGGCAGTGGTCGTCGGGCGACGCGCGATCGGCCTGTTCCGGCGCAGATCCGACGCGGGTGCGCGTTTGCACCTGAGGTTCGTGACCCTGTTCTCGATGGTGGCCCTGATACCGTCGATCCTGATCGCCCTGGTATTCGGCGTTTTGGTCAACCGGGGCGTCGACCAGTGGTTCAGCGACAATGTCCAATCCGCCGTCGAAAACGGCGCGACCATCGGGCGGGCCTATCAGGAAGACGTGGCCAACGAGATGGATGGCGACATACTGGTCGTCGCGGAACAATTGAACAGTGTTCGGCCCCTTTTTGACAACCGGGTGCAGTTTTCTGATGCTCTGTCTCAGGTCGGACAACTGTTCGGTTATCCCGCCGTCTACATTTTAGGGTCCGACGGGCAGGTTCTGGCCAGCGGTGAATCGCCAGGTGCCCCACCCTATGTCGCTCCTTCCATGGAAGCGTTGGAAGAAGCATCGCTTGAAGGTGCCCCTCCTGCTCAAGAGGTCACCGAGGGGCCGGACGCGGTGCGTTCCGTCATGGTCTTGCCTGCCTATGGCGACGCCTTTCTTTATATGGTCCGCCCGCTTCAGCCTGGCTTGCTGGCCCAGATGCGCAATGGCGAGGAATCGATTCTGGCCTATCGGGAGGCCCAAGCCAGCCGCGAACGCATCCAGGCCTCATTCGCGCTCAGCTATGTCGAGACGGCTTTGCTGGTTCTCGTTGGGGCAGTCTGGCTGGGTATGTCGGCTGCCAGCTCCATCTCCGGCCCCATCGGGCGGCTTGTCGAGGCGGCGGACAAGGTGGCGGGCGGCGATCTGGCGGCGCGTGTGGACGGCAACGACGGGCCGGGCGAAATCCGTATGCTTTCAGCCGCGTTCAACCGCATGACTGCCGATCTGGCCGCTCAGCAGTCGGCACTGCGTGCGGCCAGCGAGGAGGCGACGGGGCGGACCCGCTTTATCGAGACGGTGCTGTCGGGCGTATCGGCTGGCGTCATAGGGCTTGACCGCCAGCGCCGGGTCTCGGCCATCAACGACAGCGCGGTCGAACTGCTGGCCATATCCGACACGGACATCATCGGTCGTCCGCTCGGCGAGGTCTCGCCCGAGCTCAGCGAACTGGCGGCGCGGGCCGAGGCCCATATCGAAGAAGAGATCGACGTGACTCTGGAGGGTGAAACACGTCGTCTGCGGGTGCGGATCGAAGGTGGTGTCGGCGGAGAGATGGTCCTGACCTTCGACGACATCACACGTCTGGTCACGGCCCAGCGCAACGCCGCATGGCGTGACGTAGCGCAGCGCATCGCGCACGAGATCAAGAACCCGCTGACGCCCATCCAGCTCTCGGCCGAACGGCTGCGTCGCCGCTATCGCAAACAGGTCGAAGAGGACGTCGAGGTCTTCGACCGCTGCACCGAGACCATCATCCGTCAGGTGGGTGACATCGGGCGGATGGTCGATGAGTTCTCGTCTTTCGCCCGGATGCCCGCGCCACGATTTACGTCGTCCGATCCGGCGGAGTTGTTGCGTGAGGCGGTGTTCGCACAGCGCGTGGCCGTTGCCGAGATCACTGTCGAACTGGCCGAGCCCCTGCCCAAGGTCACCATTCATGCCGACCGCCCCATGATCGGTCAGGCCCTGGCCAACATCCTGAAGAATGCGGGGGAGGCCGTGGCCCTGCGCCGCGAAACGGACCCCAGGGCCGGTGACGGAGACGGTCCGGGTATTCTGGCGCGCTTGCTGGTCGAGGACGACGTGGCGACCTTCGTGATCGAGGATGACGGGCCCGGCCTGCCTGCCAAGGATCGTGATCGCCTGACCGAACCCTATGTGACGACGCGCGAGAAGGGCACTGGCCTTGGCCTCGCCATCGTCAAACGCATCTGCGAGGAGCATGGCGGCGAGCTCAAACTGGCCGACGCCGAGACGCTGGGCGGTGCCAAGGTCTGCCTGATCTTTCCTCTGAAATCCCAACAGCCATCGACCGCTTCGGCCAAGGCGAAGGACGCTCCGGCGTCCCGATCCGTGACCGTTCCGGCCAACGAATAGCGAGGCGATATGCGATCCACGGGAGCCGATATTCTGGTCGTCGACGACGAGGCCGACATCCGCGAACTGGTGTCCGGCCTGCTTGAGGATGAAGGCCATGCCGTGCGCGTGGCCTCCAACTCCGAAGAGGCCCTGGCCGCCATCCGGGCACGCAAGCCGTCGCTGGCCCTGCTCGACATCTGGATGAAGGGCGGCGGTCTGGACGGGCTGGAACTGCTGGACGTCATAAAGGAACTGGACCCGGATCTGCCTGTGGTGATGATCTCGGGCCACGGCAATATCGAGACGGCAGTCACCGCCCTGCAGCGCGGGGCCTATGACTTCATCGAAAAGCCCTTCAAGTCCGACCGGCTGGTCGTCGTCGTGCAGCGCGCGCTGGAGACCAGTTCGCTGAAGCGCGAGAACCGCCGGCTGAAGGCCCAGGTCAATGAGCCTGACGGTTTCATCGGTCGCTCCGCGGCAGCCCAGGCCTTGCGCACCACGATCGCCAAGGTTGCCCCGGCCAACAGCCGCGTCTTGATCTCTGGACCGCCCGGATCCGGCAAGGAACTGGTCGCGCGCCAGATCCATGAGGCCAGCGCCCGGTCGCGTGGCGAGTTCGTCGCCATCGCCGCAGCCGGCATGACGCCTGAGCGACTGGATCTGGAGCTGTTCGGTGAGGAGGGTCACGATGGCCGTCCGCGCAAGATCGGCGTCTTCGAACGCGCCCACAACGGCACGCTCTATCTGGACGACGTCGCTGACATGCCTCGCGAGAGCCAGAGCCGCGTCCTGCGCGTCCTGGTCGAACAGCGCTTCCGCCGCGTCGGCGGCGAGCAGGACGTTCAGGTCGACATCCGCGTCATCACCTCGACCTCGCGCGACCTCAAGGTCGAGATCGCCGAGGGCCGGTTCCGCGAGGATCTGTTTCATCGCCTGAACGTCGTGCCCATACGCGTGCCGGCCCTGTCCGAGCGGCGCGAGGATATCGGCGAGCTGATCGACTATTTCATCGACACCCTGTCGGCCTCGCAGGGCCTGCCCAAGCGGCGCATGGGCGACGACGCCATCGCCGTGCTGCAGGTCCACCCCTGGCCGGGCAACGTCCGTCAGCTGCGCAACAACGTCGAGCGGCTGCTGATCCTGGCGACCGGCGATCCGTCCGAGCCGATCAGCGCTGACATGCTGCCGTCCGAGGCAACCAATGCCAACTCCACCGGTACGCTTGGCGCTGAGCGGATCATCGCCCTGCCGCTGCGTGAGGCGCGCGAGGTGTTCGAGCGCGAATATCTGGCGGCCCAGATCATGCGCTTCGGCGGCAATATCAGCCGCACCGCCGCCTTCATCGGCATGGAGCGCTCGGCCCTGCACAGGAAATTGAAATCCCTGGGCGTCTCCCCCTCGCGCGGCGGCGACGACGACGAAGAGCCGGTGGCCGAAGCATGAGCCGCGTCGCCTATGTCAACGGCCAGTACCACCCGCATGGCCAGGCCACGATCCATGTCGAGGATCGCGGGTTCCAGTTCGCCGACGGCGTCTATGAGGTCTGGTCCATCTTCGACGGGCGGATGGCCGATTTCGACGGCCACATGACCCGCCTGCACCGCAGCCTGAACGAGCTGAGGATCGACATCCCCATGAGCCGCGAGGCCCTGACGCGGGTGCTGCACGAGACGATCCGGCGCAATCGCGTCCGGAACGGCATCGTCTATCTGCAGGTCACGCGCGGCACGGCCCGGCGCGATCACCCTTTCCCGGCCGAGGGCACCCCACCCAGCGTCATCGTCACCTCCCGCTCCATCAGCGCCAGCAAGGCCGAGGCGCAGGCGAAAAAGGGCGTCGCCGTCCTGACCCAGCCCGACATCCGCTGGGGCCGCTGCGACATCAAGACCGTCGGCCTGCTGGCCAACGTCCTGGCCAAACAGGCGGCGCGCGAAGCCGGGGCCTATGAGGCCTGGATGGTCGACGAGATGGGTCTGGTCACCGAGGGCTCATCCACCAATGCCTGGATCGTGGACGAGCACGGGAAGCTTCGGACCCGCGACACCCAGGCCAACATTCTGAAGGGCATCACCCGCACCGCCCTGATGGCCCTGATCGAGCAGGAAAAGCTGGAGCTGGACGAGCGCCCCTTCAGCGTGGACGAGGCCAAGCGCGCAAAAGAAGCTTTCTTCACCGCCGCCGGGGCCTTCGTCATGCCGGCGGTGTCCATCGACGGCACCACCATCGGCGACGGCAAGCCCGGCCCTATCGCGACCCGCCTTCGCACCCTGTATCTTGAACAGGCCAAACGCGACGCCATTTAGGGTCGCGCCCCTGTTGCGATGCCGCCCTGGCGGTGCGTAATGTGGCGGGCCGGGCATTCGATCCGGTCCCGTGTGGTCACCCACGCGGCGGAACAAGCAAGAACAGGGGCAAACCTGCCATGTCGCAAGACAAATCCAAGAACCTTCAGGACACCTTCCTCAACTCGGTCCGCAAGACCAAGACGCCGCTGACCATCTTCCTGGTCAATGGCGTCAAGCTGCAGGGCATCGTCACCTGGTTCGACAACTTCTGTGTGCTGCTGCGCCGCGATGGCCAGTCGCAACTGGTCTACAAGCACGCCATCTCCACCATCATGCCGTCAGCACCCGTGCAGCTGTACGAGCCTGACGCCGACGAAGACTGATTGACCCAAAAACTCATCGACCACGCCGTCCCGCTGATCCGGGCGATCGTCATCCACCCCGATGGACGCAGCGAAAGCAGTCGCGCGGCGGAGGAACGGCTTGAAGAAGCGGTGGGCCTGGCCCGCGCGCTGGACCTGGACGTGCGCGCCGAAGAAATCGTGCGCCTGCGCAAGGTCACGCCCGCCACCCTGTTCGGCACCGGCAAGGTCGAGGAACTGGCCGCCCTGGTCACCGCCGCAGAGGCCGAGGCCGTGGTCATCGACGACGACCTGACCCCGGTCCAGCAGCGTAATCTGGAAAAGGCGTGGGATTGCAAGGTCATCGACCGCACCGGGCTGATCCTGGAAATCTTCGGCCGCCGCGCCCGCACCAAGGAGGGCCGGCTGCAGGTCGAGCTGGCCCGGCTGGACTATGAGAAGTCCCGCCTGGTCCGCACCTGGACCCACCTGGAGCGGCAACGCGGCGGCACCGGCTCGACCGGCGGCCCCGGCGAGACCCAGATCGAGCTGGACCGCCGCCTGATCGCCGACCGCATCGTCAAGCTGAAGGTCGAGCTGGACGAGGTCCGTCGCACGCGCGGCCTGCACAGGAAACAGCGCCAGAAGGTGCCGTTCCCGACCATCGCCCTGGTCGGCTACACCAATGCCGGCAAGTCGACCCTGTTCAACCGTCTGACGGGGTCAGAGGTCATGGCCAAGGACCTGCTGTTCGCCACCCTGGACACGACCCAGCGCACCATCCGCCTGCCGCAAGGGCGCCCCGCCATCATCGCCGACACCGTCGGCTTCATCTCCGATCTGCCGCACGAACTGGTCGAAAGCTTCCGCGCCACGCTGGAAGAGGTGGGCGAGGCCGACCTGATCCTTCACGTCCGCGACATCGCCTCCACCGACACGGCGGCCCAAGCCCGGGACGTCGAGACGGTCCTGAAACAGATCGAACAACCGACTGCCGCCGACGGCACGGTCAAGCCGCGCCGCATCCTGGAGGTCTGGAACAAGACCGACCTGCTCGACCCCGAGGCGCGCGAAGCCATCGAGGGCCAGGCGGCCCGCTCCGGCAACACGGCCGTCGCCGTCTCCGCCTGGACAGGGCAGGGGATCGAGGCCCTGCGACAAGCCATCACCGAACTCATCGACGATGACCCTGAAATGGACTTGGTCCTGCAACCCTCCCAGGGCGAGGCCTTGGCCTGGCTCTACGAACACGGCCGGGTTACGGCGCGCGATACAGATGCCGAGGGGCGGACCCATCTGACGGTGCGGCTGGACCCGCAGGCCATGGGGCGGTTCGAGCGGCAGTTTCAGGCCGTCCGCTCACTTGATTAGAACATCGGTTCTCGCGATGGTTTGCTATGACCGACGCGCGAAGCTTGATGCCCGAACTTGAGGCTTGGAACCACGGTCGCGGAATATCTCCGCTCGATTGGCTCTACTGCGGAAGTCGGTCCGATCACGCGATCGCCTTCTGCGATCTTTTCTGGCCGACTTTTGTTGTCGTGGACGACTGCGTTTTAAGGTCGGATTACTCCGAAGACGGTCTCCGCGAATGGAAAAGCGTGCAAGCATCGCGGCAGACCACCGAAGGCGGCCTCAACGTCCTGTCGCTCGTCGATCTCTTTGTTCCAAACGGCGAAGTCTGGTCCGAGCTTGTGCAAAGGCGGGCGATCTATCTAGGCCAAGTGCTGGCTGACATTTACCGCGTGAAGCTCGCCCGCGACTTTCCGGATCGGGAGTTCGTGGTCAAGTTGGAGTGCGAGGACGGCGACGGAGAGATAGCGCTCTCATTTTGGCAGGCCGGAGCGCATTAGGTTAAGCTGTCTCCTCCCTGTTCGCGAAGCGAATGGGGAGGGGGACCACGAAGTGGTGGAGGGGTCTAACAACCGCGCCTCTCGTTGGCGACGCGCGCAATGAACTCGAGCACACTTTCAAGGTTCACGCGCACGTCCTCTGCCGCCAGCCTGATCACCCTAAGACCTTGCTGATGCAGCCATACTGTCCGTCGGCGGTCATGTTCGATCCGATCGGGGTAGTCGTGGGACTGACCGTCCACCTCGACCGCCAGCTTCGCTTCGGCGCAATAGAAGTCGAGAATGAACGGGCCAATTGGATGTTGCCGACGAAACTTCAGACCGCGCAGTTGCTCGCGACGAAGGCATAACCATAGACGCGCTTCGGGCGGCGTCAGCCGACGACGGAGGTCTCTGGCTCTCACGACCGTTTTGCGCGAAACCATATCCCCTCCACCACCCTTCGGGCGGTCCCCCTCCCCATTCCTGCGGAACGGGGAGGAGACGTCAAGCGCGCCGCAGCCACGACCGTTTCTGACGTACCCGCATGCCAGACTGCGCGCCATGTCGATGAGCACGCAAATCAATCCCGCCGACTACGATGAAGACAGCGGCAATGTCTGGGATCATGCGCGGCGGGAGTATCTGGCGGGCGTGAAGGCGACGCATATCTGTCAGCGGTACGGCATGTCGCTCAGTTCGTTCCGGCTGCATGCGCGGGTCGGGGGCTGGCGGCGGATGGATCAGCCCACCTGTGACGCGCCGCCCGAGCCCGGCGAATACCATCCCGACGACGCCGTCAGCTTCGCCGACCTGGCCCAGGAGGCCTTTCTGAACATTCGCCGCGCTCTGGGCACGGGCCGCGCGTCCGAGGCCTCGACCTGGCTGCGCGTCTACGACCGCCTCGCCGACAAGGCCCGCGACCACGTCATGGCCGAACTGCCCGACATCGTGACCCCGTAGCTCGAGTCCAACCGCGACCCCCTGACCCTGTTCGCGGTGGAAGACGAAAACACCAACGATCTGAATGCGATGGCCGAAGGTTCGCAGTCAGAACCTCACGGATTGGACTCCTTGCACCCGGTTTTTCCGGAGTCCAAATCATAGCTCAGGCGTAGGGGCGGCCTCCGATCGTCGACCGCTATCCCTGCCGGGCCGCGGCCAGGATCGGGCCACCCGACGCTGTCTGAACCAGGATGGCCGTGCGCAGGCCGGGTCGGTCCGACACGGGCGTGGCAAAGCCGACCGTCTGGCCCCGCCATTGGCCCAGTTTCACCAGTTCGCGCACGACATTGGCGTGGGGCAGGGTGCGGCCGGTATTCTCGCCCCGCGCCACCGGCACCTCGATCGGTCGGGGCTCATAGCGGACCAGCCAGACATCGGCCGGTTGACGCGGTGCCTCGCCGCCCGCCAGGCCGACTCCTCGGCCCTGAAAGCGGATAGTGGGCCCGGTGAAGGCGCGGTGCCGCGCGATCTCCCGCTCGATCTCGCTCATGCGCCCGCCCACGACGTCTTCGCGTCCATCGACGACGATCTGCGGCGTCCAGACGTTGCCGTTGCCCAGGCCTCGCTGATAGTCGCGCTGGCGGGCGGTGAAGGCCGGCTGGGCAAAGGTGTCGCGCCACCCCAGCTGGTCCCAGTAGGTCACGCCGAAACTGAGCGCCAGAATGTCCGGGCGGTCGGATAGCCGCAACAGATTGGCATTGGCCGGCGGGCAGGATGAGCAGCCCTGACTGGTGAACAGTTCCACGACGGTCAGCTCGGTCGGAGGGGGCGGCGACGCCTCCGGCCTCGCTGGAGCCACAGATACAGCCCCGACCGTTGTCGCCACCGCGACGGCTGCGGCCAGTCCGATCAGGCGTAGCGACGGGAACCGTCGACGGCGCATTGATGCGGTTGGGATCAGATCAGTCGGCTGGCTCATACCAGGCTATTCGGCGCTACCGCCGGTCAGGTTACAGGACGACCTTCAGAGCGCCCGCTCCGCCGCCTTGGCCGCGTCCCACAGGGCGTCCATCTCGGCGAGATCGCTCTGCTCCGGCGTCCGCCCATCCTTCGCCAGTTCCGCCTCGATGAAGCCGAACCGGCGCACGAACTTGGCATTGGCCCCGCGCAGGGCGTCCTCGGGCTCGACCCCCAGCTTGCGCGCCAGGTTGGCCACGACGAACAGCAGGTCGCCCATCTCCTCGCGCGCCTTGTCCAGGTCGCCGGCGGCGATCTCGACCCGCAGTTCGGCGACCTCCTCGTGCAGCTTGTCGAAGACCTCGTCGGTCGAGGGCCAGTCGAAGCCGACGCGGGCCGCGCGCTTGGTCAGCTTGGCCGCCCGGGCCAGGGCGGGCAGGCCGACCGGCACGTCGTCCAGCACCCCATGCTGGGCCTTCGCCACCCGCTCGGCCGCCTTGATGTCCTCCCACCGAGCCTTCTGGGCCACGCCGTCCGCCTTGGCCGCCTCGTCGCCGAACACATGCGGATGCCGCCGCTCCAGCTTGTCGGCCATGGCGTTGGCGACGTCGTCGAAGACGAACAGCCCCTGTTCCTCGGCCATGCGGGCGTGGAAGACGACCTGGAACAACAGGTCGCCCAGCTCGCTCCTCAGGTCGTCATAGTCTCCGCGCTCGATGGCGTCGGCCACCTCATAGGCCTCCTCGATCGTATAGGGGGCGATGGTGGCGAAGGTCTGCTCCACGTCCCACGGACAGCCGCCCAAGGGCGCCCGCAGCCGGGCCATGATGGCGTTCAGGCGGTCGATGGGGGTGCTCATCCCTGGGCCTTCGCGTCCAGCGCCGCCCGGATCTCGGCATGGCGTGCCTGATCCAGCGGATAGCGGTGCAGCGCCACCGCCGCCACCAGCAGGCACAGCGCGGGCAGGCCGGCGAACATGATCTGCAGCCACATCAGGGCCGGGCCAGAGTTCTGTCCACCCAGACCCGGATCGAACCCGGCCATCTGCAGCCCTGCGAACGTCAGGACCGAGACCGCATACCCCAGCTTCGACGTCGCCGTCAGGATGGAGAACAGCAGGCCCGTCCGGTCCGCACCGTCATCCAGCCGCACCTGATCGCTGACGTCCGCCATCATCGCTCGCAGCAGCAGGTCGCCCGAGGCGAAGGCCAGCCCGACCAGCGCCACCATCGCCCCGGCCATCAGCAGGTCGGCATAGGGGGCCGGATTGCCGGTCATGCCCTCCAGCGCCGACCGTGCCGGCTCGACCAGCACGGGCGCCAGGAAGGCGGCGAACATCAGGGTGACGGCGAAATAGACGCAGGCCCAGATCAGCGCCTTGTGCTTGCCCAGCCTGACCGCCAGCCAGCTCCAGGCCGGGGCCCCGAACAGGCCGAACACGAAATAGACCAGCAGCAGGATCGAGGTCTCCGCCCGCTCGAACCCCCGCGCCGCCTCGAAGAAGTAGAAGAACAGCGCCCCGACCACGCCCCGCGCGATGCCCAGCGCCAGGTCCGCCCCCAGCAGCCGCTGGATCACCGGCCGCTTGAACAGGGCCAGATAGCCGAAACGCGTCTCGGCCGCCGTCGCCGGTCCGGGCGGCGGCTCGGGCGTGAAGGCGAAGGTGATGGCCAGCGAGACGGGCAGGGCGATGATGATGAACCACCCCTGCCACTGCACAGCCCGGGCATAGTCGCCCCAGCCCATGTTCTGGACCAGCACAGGCACCAGCAGGACCGCCAGCACACCGATGATGTTGGCCGTCTGCCACCAGCCATAGATGCGCGAGCGCTGGTTGTAGTCCGATGACAGCGCCGAGGCCCAGCTGACCTGCGACAGCAGGCTGACCGAGAAGCCCAGCGACAGCACCACCAGCCAGACAGTCAGATAGGCCGGTCCCGCCCCGGGCCGCGCCATGAACAGCATGCCGACCGCCAGCATCAGCACCGGTGCCGCCAGCCCCATCCACAGCCGGTAGCGTCCGAAGCGGCTGTGGGTCCGGTCGATGACCATCCCCAGCGCCGGGTCTACGACGATGTCGGCCATCCGGATGATCAGAAAAATCAGCCCGACCACGGCCAGGTCGACGCCCACATGGCTGGCATAGAACTCCGGCAGGGTCACATAGACCGGCAGGCCCAGCGCCGCATAGGGCAGGCAGGCGGCGGAGAAGGCGGCCAGAACGCCATTGCTGCGACGCGGCGCGGCGGCTGTGGCGGCAGGGGCGGCGACGGGGGCGTCGGTCATGGACGGGTCCATCTGGAAAGCCGGTGAATCGGCCTGTCGCACCATGCCGCCTTTGCGGGCAGGGCGCGAGACGGGCGGTGACGCTTTCGTCACCGGCAGCGCGGAAATGGCCTTGCCGCCGCCACAGGCCTGGGGTCAGCATGCCGCCATGTGGACTCGTCTCGTGCCCGGCCTGCTGGCCGCCCTGTGTCTGATCTTTGCGGCCCAACCGGTCGCAGCCCAGGCGCGCGATCAGGCCGAGGCCTGCGAGGCGACCTCTCCCGACTGGGACGGCGCGGCCTTCGCCAACTTCATCTCGGTCAACTCGCTGGAGTGGACCCCCTTCAATCAGGTGGAGTGGGGCTGGCAGACCTATGTGCCCCTGATCCAGCAGGAGATCGGCACCCGTTGCGGCGTCGGCACCGTCCGCTTCGCCCAGGCTCTGGCGCAGTTCCAGTCGCAGCGCGGGCTCATCGCCAACGGCATCTTCGACGACGCCGCTTTTCAGGTCTTCAAGGGCATCTGGCAGGAGCGCCGCCCCTTCATCATGGCGCGGGTGAGGGGAGAGCCTTGCCCGGCCCCGCCGCCTCTGTCCGAACTCGGCTATCTGGTCGAGGAAGAAGAGCACGCTGACCGCCTGACCCGCCTGCTGCGCCGCGACGTACTGGTCGCCTATCGCCGGATGGTGCAGGCCGCCCGGCGCGAGGTGCCCGAGGTCGCGGCCAACCCCGAACTGCTGCAAATCTTCTCCGGCTTCCGCGACCCCGAGGCCGACGCCGCCCGATGCGCGGCCCAGGGCAATTGCGACGGCCTCAGGCGCGCGGTCTGTTCCGCCCATCGCACGGGCACGGCCGTCGATCTTTATGTCGGTCAGGCTCCGGGTCTGGGCGTCGACAACACCAGCCCCGCCAGCCGCGCGGCCATGAGCCAGACGCAGACCTATATGTGGCTGGTCCGCAATGCCCGGCGCTTCGGCTTCGTGCCCTATGCCTTCGAGCCCTGGCACTGGGAATGGATCGGTCCGACGGGCGAGAGCGGCGCGTCGTGATCCGGGGCCTGACACCGGGTGAGCAGGGGCTGGCGAGGGAGGCTCTGGGTGACGCGGTCGATCTGGCGACGGTTCGGTTCTTCCCGACGCCCTGGCCCTTTGATCGCGCCTTCGTGCCGGGGCGATGGTTTGGCCGCGACTGGATCGCCTGGCCGGTTCGGCAACTTCCCCGCGACTTCGCCGCTGCCCCGCTGAGGCTCCAGGCCGTCCTGATCCATGAACTGGTTCACATCTGGCAGGCCCAGACCGGGGTCAATCTGCTGACCGCCAAGCTGAGGGCCGGGGACCATGCGGACTCCTATCGGTATGCGGTCAGTGACGACTGCCGCTGGGACGCTTTGAATATTGAGCAGCAGGCCATGGTCGTAGAGCATCGCTTTCGGCTGTCGCGCGGGGAACGAACGCCGGCGGATCGGGCTTTCTATCACCGCGTCTGCCCACTGCCGGCCCACATGGCTTGAAATCCAAAGGGGCAAGATTATATCCGCTACAGATGCGGTTGCGAATTGGCGCGCCGTCCAAGCGGAGAGCGAAATGCCCAAGGTTCTGGTCCTTTATCATTCCACCTATGGCCATCTGGAAACCATGGCCGAAGCGGTCGCCGAGGGCGCGCGCTCGGTTGAAGGGGCCACGGTCGACATCAAGCGCGTTGCCGAGACGGTGCCAGACGAACTGGCCAAGTCGAGCGGCTACAAGCTGGATCAAGCGGCCCCCATCGCCAAGGTCCAGGACCTGGCCGATTACGATGCCATCATCGTCGGGGCTGGTACGCGTTTCGGCACGGTCGCCTCGCAGATGCGCAACTTCTGGGATCAGTCCGGCGGGCTGTGGTTCCAGGGCAAGCTGGTAGGCAAGGTCGGTGGCGTCTTCACTGCCACGGCGACCCAGCACGGCGGGCAGGAGACGACCCTGATCGGCATGATCCAGACGCTGATACACCACGGCATTCTGGTGGCCGGTCTGCCCTATTCCTTCCAGGGCCAGATGCGGAACGACGAGATCACGGGCGGCTCGCCCTACGGTGCCACGACCATCACCAACGGCGACGGCTCGCGCATGCCCAGCGAGAACGAACTGGACGGTGCTCGCTTCCAAGGCAGGCATATCGCCGAGGTGGCCAAGAAGCTGTTTGGCTAAACAGTTGGAGTGCCGTCGCCAGTCAGTCCGGCGACGGCGGCTCAATCAGCGGCGGCGCTTGCCGCGGAGATTATCGACAGCCCAGGCTCCGGGCCCGGCAAAGATCAGGTAGAAGAAGACGAAGCAGTACAGTGCGGCCAACTCGCCCTGATTGACGATAGGGTAGGGGCTCTGGGGCGCATGCACCATCCAGTAGGCCACAGCCATGAAACCGGACAGGATGAAGGCCGTGCCTCGCGTGAAGAGACCCAGGATGATAAGGACGCCACCGACCAGCTCGATCGGCCCTGACCATCCGGCGAGGGTAGAAAGATCGATGCCACCGCCCTGACCGCCCGGCGGGAAGTGCAAAATCTTCTGTGTCCCATGCTGCAGCAACAGCAGACCCGACACAATCCGGAGAACGCTCAGTATGCGCGGTGATAAAGCAGAAAGGCTAGCCGTATTCACATTCGCTCCTCTTTATGCACAAAGACGATAGGCCAGTTTCACAAAGAAACAATAATCGGAGTTGTGGATAATACCTTTAGACTACATCATATCGTCTATCTTCATTGTTCGCTCCAACCATTCCACTATGGTCGAAGTCGCTTCTTTTGCGGAGGTCGTTGTCGTATCGATCACGATTTCTGCCGCGAGCGGAGGCTCATAAGGGCTGTCGATCCCCGTAAAATTTTTCAGATCACCCGCACGCGCCTTTTTGTACAACCCCTTGGGGTCGCGACTTTCAGCGACTGAAAGAGGCGTCGAAATGTAAACTTCGACGAATTCGTCTGCTTGCACTAAATGCCGCGCCATATCGCGTTCGGCACGAAATGGCGAAATGAAGCTGACCAGAACAATCAGTCCCGCATCGACCATCAGGCGCGAGACCTCGGCCACACGTCGAATGTTCTCGACCCTGTCCTCTTCTGTGAAGCCGAGATCACGGTTCAAACCGTGACGAACGTTGTCCCCATCAAGCAAATACGTGTGGCGACCCAAGCCGTGTAGCGCTTGTTCAACGAGATTTGCGACTGTGGACTTTCCGGCCCCGGACAGGCCTGTTAGCCATACGACCCGACCTTTCTGGTGTTTGGCTACGGCACGCGCACGCTTGTCGATGGTAATGGGCTGCCAGGAAATGTTGTGCGCACGACGCAAGGCAAAATTTATCAGTCCGCATGCGGCGG
Source organism: Brevundimonas sp. DW-iso22 (assembly GCF_058725425.1). NCBI lineage: Bacteria > Pseudomonadati > Pseudomonadota > Alphaproteobacteria > Caulobacterales > Caulobacteraceae > Brevundimonas > Brevundimonas sp. DW-iso22. The sequence goes on from NZ_JBZXEB010000008.1 coordinate 174,956, forward strand.
TCGCATTGGACGATCGGTCGATCAGGATGAAACCTCCGAGCACGCGGTTGTCTCTGTACGGCTCAAAGGCGACCGGACTCGTCAGGGAAAGATTGGCGAATCCCACTTCATTGAGCGCCAACTTCTTCGCGGCATGATGCTCTAGTGTACTGACGTCCAGTTTGTATTTCAGCTCGGAGATAGTCGCCTCCACCAAGCGCGTCCCGATTTTCATCAGGTATCGTCGCCCCGGCAACATGGGTTCATCGCTCAACCAGATCAGGGAACATTCGAACTGGTCTGCCATAACGGCCGGACTATCTGGAGCGCAGAGCATGTCCCCGCGCGCAACATCGATATCATCAGCGAGCGTCAGCGTGATGGATTGGCCGACGTTAGCCTCCCCCAGGTCACCATCAGCGGTCACCAATCGACTGACATGCGTCATGATGCCGGAAGGCAGGCTCATTATTCTATCGCCAGGCCTTATCGTACCGGCGGCGATTTGACCCGAGTAGCCCCGAAAATCCTGGTTTGGTCTGTTGACCCACTGGACGGGAAATCGAAATGGGGCTGTCGCGACAGGCAAAGTAGTATCGAGAGTTTCGAGCAGAGCCAGCAGCGTGGGACCATCGTACCACGGCATGCTGTCGTCTTGCGACACCAGGTTTTGACCCAGTGACGCAGATATCGGCACGGCGTGGACCGATGCCAGCTCTAGTCCATCGCAGAAAGTCTTGAACTCTTGGGATATGCGCTCGAAGGCATCCGACGACCAGCCGACCAAGTCCATCTTGTTGACGGCCAAGATTAAATGACGAACGCCAAGCAAGGAAGCCAGATAGGCGTGCCTATGAGTCTGGTTAAGCAGCCCCTTGCGGGCATCCACCAGAACCACGGCGGCATCGGCTGTGGACGCCCCCGTCACCATATTTCGAGTGTACTGTTCATGCCCAGGGGTATCAGCGACGATAAATTTTCGCTGCGGCGTGGAGAAGTAACGATAGGCGACGTCGATCGTGATTCCCTGTTCACGCTCCGCTGACAGACCGTCAATGAGCAGTGCATAATCGACATCTTGGCCAGTGGTGCCATAACGCTGACTATCCGTTCTCAAGGCAGCGAGGTGATCGCTCAGGACGGAGCCGGCATCGTGTAGAAGCCGCCCAATCAAGGTGGATTTTCCGTCATCGACGGAGCCGCAGGTTATGAACCTCAACATGGGCCGGTCATCGGGAACATTCGGATTTCTGGCTGGCTCGCCCGACATCAGAAATAACCCTGCTGCTTCTTAATCTCCATCGAGGTCGCAGTGTCGTGGTCGATGAGCCGACCTTGGCGTTCTGAAGTTTTTGCCGCCGCCATCTCCGCAATTACGTCATCAAGGTTTGAAGCCTTGCTCAGAATCGCTCCGCTCAATGGGTAACAGCCCAGAGTTCGGAAGCGCACTGATTGGATGGAAGGGGACTCGCCGGGGCGGAGCCGAAAGCGTTCATCATCAACCATGATGAGTGTGCCGTTGCGTTCAATGACCGGCCGGTTTGAAGCGAAATACAAGGGAACAACAGGAATGGCTTCCCAGCGGACATATTGCCAGACATCCATTTCCGTCCAGTTCGATAGTGGAAAGACGCGCAGACTTTCGTCAGGTCTCTTTCGGGTGTTGAATAGCGCCCAGAGTTCCGGCCTTTGCTGGCGAGGGTCCCACTGGTGATCCTTGCCTCGAAATGAGCAAATACGTTCCTTTGCCCGCGATTTTTCCTCATCACGCCTTGCCCCTCCGAAGGCGGCGTCAAAGCCGTGCAGAGTGAGCGCCTGTTTCAGGCCGTCCGTTTTCCACATGGCGGTGTGACGATCCGGGCCGTCGTCGAAAGGATTGATACCAAGGTCTCTGGCTGCAGGATTTTCGTGAACTATCAACTCGATATCGGGCAGCGATGCGACCCGATCGCGATCCGCGTACATGTCCCGAAACTTCCAGGTGGTATCGACATGAAGCAGAGGGAAAGGTAGCGCCGCAGGGAAGAACGCCTTTCGAGCCAGATGCAGCATGACCGCTGAGTCCTTACCCATCGAATACAGCATCACCGGCTTCTGGGTCTCAGCGACGATCTCACGAAATATATGGATGCTCTGAGCTTCTAGTTCCCGCAGATGTTTTGGTGCAGCAGGAGACTTCATGGGATGCTTCATTTGGCACGTACGCACGTTTATGACGCGCGGCGATGCAGTTACGGTGTGAGGTCATGGACAAGTTGAATGTTCCAACCCACGCAATCTGGTCCCGGGATGCTCAGTCGTCCAGAAAAAGATCCCGCTGGGGACGCGCATCTGCGGGGACCCGGAACTGGCTTTCGTCCAGCAGGTGGCGCGGGGCGTCCAGGCCGTAACGTTTGACTGCGGCCCGAAAGCGGGTGGCGATCAGCTCGGCGACGGGACCGGTTCCCTTCATGCGCGTGTTCCAGTCGGGATCATAGTCGCGGCCGCCGCGCGTCTGACGGATGAGGGACATGACGCGGGCTGCGCGGTCCGGACGGGCGTCGGCCAGCCACTCGCGGAACAGATCCTTGATCTCCAGCGGCAGACGCAGGGTGACGTACATGGCCGTCGTGGCTCCGGCTTTGGCGGCGGCCTCCAGGACGGCTTCCAGCTCATGGTCGTTCAGACCGGGGATGACGGGGGCGAAGCCGACACCGATGGGCACCCCGGCCTCGGCCAGGCGCGAGATAGCCTCCAGCCGTTTGGCGGGCGTGGAAGCGCGAGGTTCCATGGCGCGGGCCAAGCCCCGGTCCAGGGTGGTGATGGAGACGAAGGCCGAGGCCAGGCCGTCGCGGCCCATGGGTCCCAAGATATCGGCATCGCGCGTGATCAGCACGGATTTGGTGATGATACTGAACGGGTGGCGGAAGCGCTGCAACACTTCCAGCACGCCGCGCGTGGACTTCAGCTCGCGCTCGACCGGCTGATACGGATCGGTATTGCCGCCTATGTGAATGCGTTTGCAGACGTATCGGGGGCGGGTGAGTTCCTGCTCCAGCAGACGCGCCGCTTCGGGTTTCCAGAACAGTCGGCTCTCGAAATCCAGGCCCGGGGATAGGCCCATCCAGGCATGGGACGGACGGGCGTAGCAGTAGATGCAGCCATGTTCGCAGCCCTTGTAAGGGTTGATTGACCGGTCGAAACCGATGTCCGGACTGGTATTCCTGGCGATGATCGTCCGGGCGTGCTCGGGCGTCAGGGTCGTGCGCAGGGGCGCAGCCTCGGCATCCTGATCGGTCCAGCCGTCATCGAATGCCTGAACAGTTTCCGGTTCGAATCGCCCGGTCGCGTTCGACCGTGCCCCTCGTCCCTTTTCCGCTTCAGCCATTCCAAGAGGATAGCACCGGAACGGAACAAATCAAGAACAACAACGGCCGCGCTTATCGACCGTGATAACGGCCTGTGCTTAGAGGGGCGGCCACCTAGCCCTCAAGCAGCAGTTCGCCGCGCGATGTGCGATAGGGCAACACAGGTGGTGCGGATGAGAGGACTCGAACCTCCACGCCTTGCGGCGCTGGAACCTAAATCCAGTGCGTCTACCAGTTCCGCCACATCCGCATAGGTCTTGGAGAATGCCTCTAGGCGATGCCGCGCAAAAGCGAAAGGCCCGGGATCGCTCCCGGGCCTTTGCTGTATCGATAGGACTGAAAGGATCAGTCCTTCTGGTTGTCGACACCCTCGCCGAAGGCGGCGGCCGGGGAGGTGATGGTCGTCTCCTCGGTGATGTCGATGCCCTTGGCCAGCTTGGAGTTCCAATAGCCGTAAGCGATGTAAACCACAGCACCAACAATCGCATAGATGCCTAGGATGGTCAGGGGCAGCGGGTTGTCGTTGAGGGCGTGCTGAACCATCGGGATGAAGTTCAGACCGGCCAGGGCCGCACAGGCCAGGATGCCCAGCACAGCTGTGAAGATGCCGCCCGGAACCTTGAACGGACGCTCCATCTCCGGATGCTTCAGGCGCAGCATGATCACCGACAGGCAGACGATGGCGAAGGCGCTGGCCGTACCCAGAGAGACGAGGTCGCCCAGGATGGAGATCGGCAGGAAGGACGCCGCCACCGCGATGACGATGCCCAGCAATATCGTGCCGATCCAGGGGGTGCGGAACTTCGGATGGATGATCGCAAAGGCCTTGGGCAGCAGGCCGTCGCGCGCCATCGTATAGAAGACGCGCGTCTGACCGTAGCACAGCACCAGCATGACCGAGGACAGGCCGGTGATGGCACCGATCTTGATCAGGAAGCTGATCAGGTTCAACTGCCCACCCGGCGCGACGGCCAGCGGGATGTTGGCCCAAGTCAGGGCCATGCGGTCGATGGCGACGGCGATCGGGGCGGGCGAGGCCAACTCCAGATAGGGCACCACGCCGGTCATGACGGCCGCAACGGCCATGTAGATCAGCGTACAGACCACCAGCGCACCCAAGATGCCGACGGGGACATCCTTGGACGGGTTCTTGGCCTCGGCCGCAGCGGTCGAGACCGCTTCGAAGCCGACATAGGCGAAGAAGATGATCGAGGCCCCACGGAAGATGCCACCGACGCCGAACTGGTCCCAGGTCGCGCCCTGGGCCGGGATGAAGGGATCCCAGTTGGCCGGGTTGATATACTGCACTCCCACCAAGATGAACGTCAGCAGCACGATGATCTTGATGACCACGATGGCGTTGTTGATGTTGGCCGATTCCGACACGCCGAGCACCAGCAGGCTGCAGACTGCAGCGATGCCGATGGCGGCGACCAGGTTGAAGGTTCCCGTCAGCGGGAAGCTGGAGCCAGCCTCGCTCTGGACATACTGGACCAGCGGCGTGGCCCACTGGGGTCCTTCGCCACCGGCGTACTGTATGGTCGGGAACAAATTCTCGGTCACGCCGAAGTCGGACAGGATCGAGATGACATAGCCGGACCAGCCGACGGCCACGGTCGAGGCCGCGACGCCATACTCCAGCACCAGCAGCCAGCCCATGATCCAGGCAAAGACCTCGCCCATCGTGCCGTAGGCATAGGTGTAGGCCGAGCCGGAAACCGGCATGGTCGAGGCCAGTTCGGCGTAGCAAAGGCCCGCAAGGCCGCAGGCGATGCCGGCCAGCACGAACGAGAACATGATCGCCGGACCGGCATGGGCCGAAGCGACCTGTCCTGTCAGCACGAAGATACCGGCACCGATGATGGCGCCGATGCCCAAGCTCATGAGGTTGAGTGGGCCCAGGGTCCGTTTCAGCTCGCTCTTGGCGGCTTCCTTCTGGATCTGAGCAATGGATTTCTTGAGGAAAAAGCGGTTCCCCTTGGGCCGAAGGCCGTCTGCGGACATAGAGTCTCGCCCCCTGATACTACGGTGAACCCTCCCCGGGCCACCTTCAATGGCGCGGACGCTAGCGGGGCAAGACGGCGCTGGCAACGCGGTTTAGGAATGGTGAAGGCCCGACGACGCTTTCGTGAAGCTGGTAGAGGCGTCTAAAGCACATCGCAGGATGCGCCTGGCGCACCTCGCATCTGTCGAGTCGCATGACCCTTCTGCCTATCCACGCTGTTCTGGAACCGCTCAAGGCCGCGCTTGTGGCCAGCAATGCCGTTGTGCTGGCTGCGCCGCCAGGAGCAGGCAAGACGACCGTCGTGCCACTGGCGCTGCTGGAGCAGCCGTGGCTGGGCGATCAGCGCGTGCTGGTACTGGAGCCACGCCGACTGGCGGCGCGAGCGGCGGCAGAGAGAATGGCGGCGACGCTGGGTGAGCAACCGGGCGAGACCGTCGGCTATCGCACCCGCCTGCAAAGTCGGATCGGGCCGCAGACGCAGATCGAGGTGATCACCGAGGGCGTCTTTACCCGCATGATTCTGGACGATCCCGGCCTGGAGGGGGTCGGGGCAGTGTTGTTCGACGAGTTTCACGAACGCAGCCTGGATGCGGACCTGGGGCTGGCCCTGGCGCGCGAGAGTCAAACGATCCTGCGAGACGACCTGCGGCTGCTGGTCATGTCGGCGACGCTGGATATCGCGGGCGTGTCGCGGTTGCTGGCGGACGCCGACGGTGCAACTGCTCCCGTGATCCAGGCCGAGGGACGAGTATTTCCGGTCCAGACGCGCTACCTCGGGCGCAATCCGGTCGAGCGTCTGGAGGACGCCGTGACGCGTGCGGTTGTCCAGGCGCTGGGCGAGGAGACGGGGTCTTTACTGGTCTTCCTGCCTGGGCAGGGCGAAATCCACCGCACAGCGCAGAAGCTGGCCGAACGGCTGCGTGACCCAACGGTTGATTTGGTGACGCTGTATGGCGGGCTCGATCGAGCCGCTCAGGATCGGGCCATAGAACCTGCGGCACCCGGACGCCGCAAGGTCGTGCTGGCCACCTCGGTCGCGGAAACCAGTCTCACGATCGACGGCGTTCGGGTTGTGATCGATACGGGATTGTCGCGGGTGCCCCGATTTGAGGCGGCGAGTGGCCTGACCCGACTGGCAACGGTCAAGGTCAGCAAGTCGTCGGCCGAGCAGCGGCGAGGGCGGGCAGGCCGGACGGAGCCGGGGGTCTGCCTGCGTCTGTGGGACGAGGAGCAGACGCGAGGACTGGTGCCCCATCAACGGCCGGAGATACTTGAGGCGGACCTGACGGGGTTCGCGCTTGACCTGGCGCGCTGGGGGCGAACCGATGTGGACGGGCTGATATTGCTGGATGCGCCACCTGCGGGCGCGTTTGCAGAGGCGCGGACGATACTCGGGCGACTGGGCGCGCTGGATGAAGCGGGGGCTTTGACCTCGCACGGACAGAGGCTGACGCGGATGCCTCTGTCGCCGAGGCTGGCGCATATGGTCTGTGTGGCCGCTGATGGCGGGGACGCCGGATTGGGGGCCAGGGTTGCGGCAGTGCTCAGCGAGCCTGGACTAGGCGGGAATGCAGTCGATCTGGGCGACCGGTTGCAGGGTCTGGCCCGTGACCGATCGCAACGGGCGAGAGACGCCATGACGATGGCCGATCGCTGGGCGAGGGCAGCAAGGAAGGGGTCTGAAACCTCGGTAGTGGATTCAGATTTAGTTGAAGCTGGCTGGCTGTTGGCTGAAGCCTTCCCGGAGCGGGTCGCCAAGGCGCGGGGCAAGCCGGGAGAGGTGCTGTTGGCGTCCGGTCGCGGAGCTTTTCTGGACCCGACGGATGTGCTGGCGCGCGAGTCGTGGCTGGCGGTGGCGGAGATGGGGGGAGGGGATGCCCGTGATCGCATCCGTCTGGCCGCACCCGTCGATCCCGCACGGTTGGAGGCGCGGATCGAGGTCGAAGACCGATTGGTGCAGGAGCCGTCGGGGCGCATGACCGTGCGCCGCCTTCGAAGGATCGGAGCCATCGTTGTCGATGAGAGGGTGATGGGGCCGCCTGACCGGGCAACAATAACGCTGGCCTTGCAGGCACAGGTCGAGCGCGAGGGACTGATACAGATAAGTTGGGGTGAACGCTCAGCCAGCCTGCGGGCACGGCTGGCCTTCCTGCATGGGCTGGACGCCACCTGGCCGGATGTTTCCAATTCTGCATTGCTGGCGACGCGACAAGACTGGCTATGGCCGCTTCTTGAGGGTGTTCAGGCCCTGTCGGCGATCTCCGACGCCGCACTGGAGCAGGGATTAAGATCACTGGTCCCATGGGATCGCCACCGGGCAATCGACACTCTGGCACCGGCGAGGCTGGATACACCGCTGGGCTCGGCCGTCATCGACTATGCGGCCGAGGGCGGGCCGCGCGTCGACATCCGGGTTCAGGAGCTTTTCGGTGTCACGCAACATCCGAATGTGGGCGGCGGATCGGTACCCCTGACCCTAGCCTTGCTGTCGCCGGCGCGCCGTCCGGTTCAGGTGACGAAGGACCTGCCAGGCTTCTGGGCCGGCAGCTGGGCAGCGGTTCGGGCGGAGATGCGCGGTCGCTACCCCCGCCACCCATGGCCCGAAGACCCGGCTATTGCAGAGGCGACGTCTCGTGCAAAGCCGCGCGGGACGTGACGCTTGCCTTTTATGCCCATCGCGCCTAGAGACGCCCCCACTTCACACGCAGGCGTGGCGCAAGTCGGGGAGACATCCCGGTTTGCACCGTTCCGAGGGTCATCTGACCTTTCAACGCCTGCGGCGGATCAATCGGATAAAGGACACTACCCTCATGGCTCTGCCAGAATTCTCCATGCGTTCGTTGCTCGAAGCCGGCGCACACTTCGGTCACCAGACGCACCGCTGGAACCCGAAGATGGATCGCTACATCTTCGGCTCGCGCTCCAACATCCACATCATCGACCTGTCGCAGTCGATCCCGCTGCTGCACCAGGCTCTGGTCGCCGTGCGCGACGTGGCCGCCAAGGGGGGGCGCGTGCTGTTCGTCGGCACCAAACGCCAGGCCGCCGATCCTGTCGCCGAGGCCGCCAAGCGTTGCGCCCAATACTACATGAACAACCGCTGGCTCGGCGGCACCCTGACCAACTGGCGTACCGTGTCGGGCTCCATCGCCCGCCTGCGTGAATTGGACGCCCTGTTGGAAACCGGTGGCGAAGGCCGGGTCAAGAAGGAACTGCTGACCCTGACGCGCGAGCGCGACAAACTGGAACTGTCGCTGGGCGGCATCAAGGACATGGGCTCCGTGCCGGACATCATGTTCGTGATCGACACCAACAAGGAGGCCATCGCCATCCTTGAAGCGCGTAAGCTGAACATTCCGATCATCGCCATCCTGGACACCAATTCCGACCCGGACGGCATCACCTATCCGATCCCCGGCAACGACGACGCCGCCCGCGCCATCCAGACTTATTGCGACCTGATCGCCGATGCCGTCCTCGACGGTCTGGCGGCCGGTGCCTCGCAGTCGGGCGTGGACCTCGGTGCTGCCGTCAACCCGGACGAGCCCATGCTGCGCGAAGCCAAAGCCCCCAAGGTTGAAGCCGAAGCCGCCCCGGCCGGTACGGAGGCCGTCGCCGCTGAAATGGAAGCCGCTGCTGAACCGGCCGTCGCCGATGAAGCCGCTCAGGCTGCAGCGTCCGACGCCAATGACGCCGTCGAAACCGAGAAGGCCGCGGTCTGAACCGACCCGCCCGTATCTGACGGCGAAAACTGACATACGGCCGGGCTAAATCAGCCCGGCCGTTCCCGCATTCGAATACCCAAGGAGCTATACAATGGCCGAGATCACAGCCGCCCTCGTCATGGAACTGCGCGCCAAGTCGGGCGTCGGCATGATGGACTGCAAGAAGGCGCTTCAGGAAACCGACGGCGACATCAATGCCGCAGTCGACTGGCTGCGCGCCAAGGGCCTGTCCAAGGCCGCCAAGAAGGCTGACCGCGTGGCCGCCGAAGGCCTGGTCGCCGTCGCATCGAAGGAAGTCGGAGCCGGTGAAGTCGGTGCTGCCATCGAGTTCAACGCCGAGACGGACTTCGTGGCCCGCAACGAACTGTTCCAGAACGCCGCCAAGTCGTTCGCCCAGCTGGGTCTGGAGCACGCCACGGTCGAGGGCCTGCACGGTGCCGAACTGGAAGCCGGCAAGACGGTCCAGGACGAGGTCACCAACCTGATCGCCACGGTCGGCGAGAACATGCAGCTGCGTCGCGCCGCCCGCCTGTCGGTCGATGAAGGCGTCGTCGCCTCCTACGTCCACAATGCCGTGTCGCCCGGCGTCGGCCGCATCGGCGTGCTGGTCGCCCTGCACGGCGGTGGCGACAAGGCCGCCCTGCGCGAACTGGGCCGCAAGATCGCAATGCACGTGGCCGCGACGGCTCCGCTGTCGCTGAACACGGACGATCTGGACCCCGCCGCCGTCGAGAAGGAACGCGAAGTCCTGACCGAAAAGGCCAAGGAAGAAGGCAAGCCCGAGAACATGATCGCCAAGATCGTCGAAGGCCAGATCAACAAGTTCCAGAAGGACGTGGTGCTGATCAAACAGCCGTTCGTCATGAACCCCGACGTGACCATCGAGCAGCTGGTCGCCGACACGGGCAAGGAACTGGGCGCGCCCGGCCTGCACCTGGCCGGCTTCGTCCGCCTGGCGCTGGGTGAAGGCGTCGAGAAGGTCGAAGGCCCGGACTTCGCCTCGGAAGTCGCCTCCATGATGGGCGGCAACTGATCGAGCCAGCCCTACGGCTGAACTAACGAAATGAAGGGGGCCGGTGGCGATGTGTCACCGGCCCCTTTTTGCGTTCAGGGGGCGTCAATTCACAACGCGATCGCTATAGCGCCGCGATGAGACATCCAGAGGCGATTCGACCCACCAGACTGCTACTGATCACCGGCGTGGCGACATGTTGGGCCATGGCGTCGCAAGTCGCTGCGCAAACCGCCGATCCGACCGCCTTGGACGATGTAGTGGTGACCGGCTCGCGTCTGGCGGGAGGGCAGCGTCTGGCCCCCGTGCAGGTGATCGATCGCGAAACCCTGGAGCGCGTGGGCGTCGTGGAGCCCGCGCAACTGCTGCCGTTGCTGACGGCAAACTCCGGGTCCGAGGCTCGCGTCGATCAGTTGAACCAGCCCCAAAGCTCGGGCACGGCGCAGTTCAACCTGCGCAATCTGGGACTGGGGTCGACGCTGGTGCTGGTCGATGGGACGCGCTGGACGACCAGTGCGGCGGTGGCCACAGACGGTGCAACCTTCGTCGATATCAATGCCCTGCTGCCCATGATCGCGGTCGAGCGGGTCGAAGTGATCAAGGATGGGGCCTCGGCCATCTATGGCTCGGATGCGGTCGCCGGGGTGGTGAACTTCGTGACCCGAACGGGGCCGCTGCGGCCCGAGGTTCGATTACGCCAGGCCATCGCGGATGGAGGCGATGAGACGACGATCGAGGCTCTCACCGGCTTTTCGCTGGGTGGCGGCCAACTGGTGCTGGCCGCATCGCATCTGCGACGCTCATCGATCGGGTCGAATGAGCGGGATTTCACCCAGGCCGAACACTATGCCCGAGCACCGTGGACGGCGGTAACGAGCTATGGCCAGCCCGGATCGTACTTCAGGCCCAGCCAGGGTCGTTTCGCGCCAGACCCGGACTGTGACGATGCCGCCTTTGGCAGCGCCTTTCGCAATGGGCCGAGCGACAGCTTCTGTCGCCTGGACTATTCCGATTTCTTCGATCTGTCGCCGGAGGAAGAGCGGACGCATCTGTTCGCCGATTATCGACGTCCTATAGGCGATCTGAGTTTCCATCTTCAGGGGGTCTGGACGGCGACCCACACGCGGGCGAGACAGTCGCCGTCATTGCCTATTCTGGCGCGCAGTCCGGTCGTTCCGGCCAGTCATCCAGACAACCCCTTTGGTGAAGATGTGCTGTTTCGAGGGCGGTTGCTGGGCGCAGAGGCGGGGGCGTCGGTCGCGAATTTCGACTACCGGACCTGGCGTCTGTCGACGGGATTGTCGGGTAGGCTCGCATCAAGTTGGAACTGGACTATGGATGCCACGGCCAGTCGTCAGCACACTGCCTATGACAAGCCGGATGTCATTGGCAGTGCACTCGATGACGCGCTGAACGGCTTCGGGGGACCGGATTGCGACCAGATCAACGGTTCGCCCGGCGCGGGCAACTGTCGGTATTTCAATCCGTTCGGCAGCGCCTATCTGGGCACTGGCACGACCAACGATCCGGCGCTGATAGACAGTCTGATCGGTTGTACCGGATTGCGAGGGGCGGCCCGATTGCTGACGCTCGATGCCCAGACCTCGGGGCGTGTCGCAGACTGGACTGGAGGCACGCTCGATCTCGCGCTTGGTCTGCAGTATCGGCAGAGTGGCCTGCGTCACGACTGGAGCGACCTGGTGAACGCCGGCGACCTGCTGACGGCAGGGTTTTCTCCCGATTTCGAGGGCGATCAGGCTGTGGCCGCAGCCTTTGCTGAAGCGCGCCTGAGCCTGGGCCAGACGTTCGATGCCCAGTTCGCCGTGCGACAGGAGGCTTATGAAGGCGGAGAAGACGCCGTCAGTCCGCGCGTGGCGTTCGGCTGGAGCGCGATGGACAGCCTGAGCATCAAGGGATCATGGAGCCAGGGCTTCCGTGCGCCTTCGGTCTACACCCTGTTCGGGGCACAGGCGTCGCAGCCTTCGGTGTTCGATCGGGGAGCCTTCGTTTTTGTGAACACGCTGGCGTCCGGCGATCCGGACCTGAAGCCGGAACGCTCTGAAACCCTGTCATTAGGTGCGGTCTGGCAGCCCAGTGAGGCGCTGACGTTCAGCCTTGATGCCTGGCGGATCGATTACCGCGAACTTATCGTCAAGCCGTCGGCCCAGGCCGTGATCGACGCTGCGGCCGCCGATGACGCCGCTGGACGCACGGGAACCCCGGCCCAGATGCAGGTGACGCGCTCGCCCAGCGGCGCTCTGACGTTCGTGGCCCTGCGCTTCATCAATGCGTCTTCGGTCGAGACACGTGGGTTGGATCTGTCCGCGCGCTACGAACGCGAAGTGGCCGGCGGACGACTGTCGGCCACTGCCACTTGGACCTACGTCGATCGTTACGACATTCAGGTGGCGGAGGGGGCCCGCAGGGTCTCCGGCGTCGGTTCCACGAACCTGAACACTCTCGGGCGTTCGCTGCCAAGGAACCGAGGCGAGTTGGCGCTATCCTGGAGCGGGGCGTTAGATACGATTACCGTTCTGGCGCACCATACCGGGCGCTATCGCAACGATCGTGCGGGCATCACCGATGCGCGCATCGAGGCATCGACGATGGTCGACATGCACTTCAGCCATGTCCTGACGCGGTCGCTGGATCTGTCGCTGTCGGTGGAGAACGTGGCGGATAGCGACCCACCGCTGGCGCAGTTTGCCCTGGGCTATGATCCGGTCGTCGCCGATCCACGCGGTCGCATCATCAGCCTCGGCATTAGGCATCGGTTCTGACCGGGCACTTTGCCTGCGACGATCCATGTCCCTTTGCGCGGTTCAACAGACCCGCTAAGTCCGCGTGATGATCGGAAAACTGAACCACGTCGGCATTGCCACGCCGTCCATCGAGACCAGCGTCGCGATGTATCGCGATCTGCTGGGGGCCACCCAAGCGCATCCGCCGTTCGACCTGCCGACGCAGGGGGTGCGGGTATGTTTTGTGGACCTGCCGAATGCACAGATCGAACTGATCGAGCCGCTGGGCGACGATTCGCCGATCCACGGCTTTCTGGCCAAAAACCCGAAGGGCGGGCAGCATCACATCTGTTTCGAGGTCGAAGATATTCTGGCTGCGCGTGATGCGCTGCGCGCCAAGGGCGCGACCATCCTGGGTACGGGCGAGCCGCGCATCGGCGCGCACGGGACGCCAATCCTGTTCCTGCATCCGAAGGACATGGGTGGGGTGCTGGTCGAGCTAATGGAAACACCCAGAGAAGGAGCGCACTGATGCCGATCGGTCCCGTCACGATGTTCGCCATCTACGTCGTCTGCTGGTGGGTGGTGCTGTTCACCGTCCTGCCGTTGGGGACATCGCGCGAAGTGCATGAACCGCCGACCGATGGGCGTCAGTGGGGCGCACCGGAGGCCCCGAATTTGAAGCGCAAGTTCATCACCACCAGCTGGGTCTCCGCCCTGGTCTGGTTGCTGGTCATGGTGCTGGTCTACATCGGCTGGATGCCCTTGCCGGATCTCGCGCCGCCCGTTTGAGGTGGTGGCCTAGCTTTCGCCCCCGTCGCCCGGCTAAAGCACTTGTCCCTGATTGATTGCCGGATTCTCGCCCATGCGCCTGTCGCGCTATTTCCTGCCCACGCTGAAAGAGGCGCCTTCCGACGCCACCATCGTTTCCCACCAGCTGATGCTGCGTGCGGGCATGATCAAGCAGGAGGCCGCCGGCATCTACGCCTGGTTGCCGCTGGGTCTGCGGGTGCTGCGAAAGATCGAGCAGATCGTGCGCGAAGAGCAGGAGCGGGCAGGGGCGGTCGAGCTGCTGATGCCGACGCTGCAACTGGCCGACCTGTGGCGCGAAAGCGGGCGGTACGACGCCTATGGCCCCGAGATGCTGCGCATCACGGACCGGCACGAACGCGAGCTGCTGTACGGGCCGACCAATGAGGAGATGATCACCGACATCTTCCGGGGCTTTGTGAAGAGCTACAAGGCCCTGCCGCTGAACCTGTTTCACATCCAGTGGAAATTCCGCGACGAGCGCCGGCCGCGGTTTGGCGTGATGCGCGGCCGCGAGTTCCTGATGAAGGACGCCTATTCGTTCGACATCGACGAGGCCTCGGCGCGCAAGGCCTATAACCGGATGTTCGTGGCCTATCTGAACACCTTCGCGCGGATGGGTCTGAAGGCCGTGCCGATGCGCGCCGACACCGGGCCGATCGGCGGCGATCTGAGCCACGAGTTCATCGTGCTGGCCGAGACGGGCGAGAGTGCGGTCTTCTGTGACCGCAAGCTGGTGGAAATGCCCGTTCCCGGTTCAGACGTCGACTGGAACGATTTGCAGGCTGTCGTGGACCAGCGCACGGCCCTGTACGCCGCCACCGAAGAAATGCACGACGCCGCCCAGTTCGAGACCCAGACGCCCGAGGCAGATCGCCTGACCGCGCGCGGCATCGAGGTCGGCCATATCTTCTATTTCGGCACCAAATACTCTGCGCCGATGAAGGCCAGGGTCGCCGGGCCGGACGGTCAGGACACAGAGGTCCACATGGGCAGCTATGGCGTCGGGGTGTCGCGCCTGCTGGGGGCGATCATCGAGGCCAGCCATGATGAGGGGGGCATTATCTGGCCCGACGCCGTGGCCCCGTTCGATGTGGCGGTGATCAACCTGCGCAACAGCGACGAGGCCGTGAACGCGGCCTGCGACGAGGCCGTTCATCGGTTGGAAGCTGCCGGCCGCGAGGTGCTGTATGACGACACCGACGAGCGTCCGGGCGGCAAGTTCGCGCGGGCCGACCTGATTGGCGTGCCGTGGCAGCTGACCATCGGGCCCAAGGGCCTGGCCGAGGGCACGGCCGAACTGAAGCGTCGGGCGACGGGCGAGAAGACGTCCGTGCCACTGGACGAAGCGATCTCAAGGCTGCTGGCATGACCGACGCAGTTGTTGCCAAGGCCACGAAGCCGGCCGGGCCGTTCTCGGCCTGGGAGGTCGGGCTGGCGCTCCGCTATCTGCGGGCCAAGCGCAAGGAGGGCGGGATCGCCATGATCGCCGTCATCTCCTTCGTCGCCATCGCCCTGGCCGTCATGGCCCTGATCGTAGTGATGAGCATCATGGCCGGGTTCCGCTGGACCCTGCTGGACCGGATGCTGTCCTTCAACAGCCACATGTACGTCCAGGGTCAGATTCTGAACTCGCCGGATCGCGAAGCGGCGCTGGACCGAATCAGAACCGTGCCCGGCGTCATCAGCGCCGCCCCCATGATCGAGGCCCAGAGCCTGGTGCGGGCCGGCGGCATGACGACAGGGGCCATCGTCAAGGGCATCCGCCCGGACGACCTGCGCTCGCTCAACTATGTCTATGACAGCCTGGACCCCGAGGCCCGCCGCACATTCGGGCAGGGTGCTTATGGCGGCGACAACATCATCATCGGCCGGGCCTTGGCCGAGGGCATGGGCCTGCGGGTTGGTGACGCCATCACCCTGTATTCCCCGACGGGGGCCGACAGCGCGTTCGGCAATCTGGGTGGGCTGGAGAAGAGCTATCGCATCGGCGGGCTGTTCACCTCGGGCACGGCAGACTTCGACCGGGCCTTCATCTTCATGCCGCAGGAACAGGCACAGCTGTTCTTCGGCAAGGAGGGCGTCTGGGACGTCATCGACGTCAAGGTCGCCAAACCCGACGAGGTCGGTTCCATGATCGCGCCCGTGCGGGACGCGGCGGGGGCGGGGGCCTTCGTCACCGACTGGCGCGATCGCCTGGCCGCCTTCTGGGGCGCGTTGAAGGTCGAGCGGGTGGCCATGAGCATCATCCTGGGCCTGGTCGTCGCCATTGCGGCCCTGAATATCATTTCCGGCATCGTCATGCTGGTGAAGAACAAGACGCGAGACATCGCCATCCTGCGCACCATCGGAGCCAGTCAGTCATCGATGCTGAGGGTCTTCTTTATGGCCGGGGCTACCATAGGAGTGGCAGGGACAATCACAGGCCTGACGCTGGGTCTGCTGTTCTGCCTGAACATCGGCTCGATCCAGCATTTTCTGGAGTGGGTGTTCCAGACCAAGCTGTTTGATGCAGACGTCTATATGCTGGACGCCGTGCCGGCGCTGGTCGATCCGCTCGACGTCTTCTGGGTCACCCTGTGGTCGACCTTCATGTCCTGCATCGCAGGCCTGATCCCGTCGTGGCAGGCGGCCAAGCTCGATCCAGTGGAGGCGCTGCGTTATGAGTGAGACCTTGACGCAGGACGCGACCATACAGAGCCGTGCACAGGCTTATCCACAAGGCGCCGTCTTTTCCGCGCGCAATGTGACCCGGACCTATCCGACGGCGTCGGGCGGGCTGACCGTGCTGAAGGGCGTCGATCTGGACATCATGCCGGGCGAGATCGTCGGTTTGATCGGACCCTCGGGGTCCGGCAAGTCGTCGCTATTGCATGCTGCAGGCCTTTTGGAGCGCCCCAGCTCGGGCGAGATCCGTTTCGAAGGTGAGGATGTCGGCTCTCTCAGCGAGCGCGAACGGACGCATATTCGCCTGGCCAGCATCGGCTTCGTCTATCAATTCCACCACCTGCTGCCGGAGTTCGATGCGAGGGACAATGTGGCGCTGCCGCTGCGGATCGCGGGCGTCAGCCTTCCGCAGGCCCGCAAGCGGGCAGACGAGGTTCTGACCAGCCTGGGCCTGGGTGAGCGGCTGACGCATCAGCCGTCGGAGTTGTCTGGTGGCGAGCGTCAGCGTGTCGCCGTGGCCCGGGCCCTGGCCAATCGGCCCCGCCTGCTGCTGGCCGACGAGCCGACGGGCAATCTGGACCCGGCCACCAGCCAGACGGTGTTCGAGGCCCTGCACGATCTCGTCAAACAGACCGGTGTCGGAGCCCTGATCGCGACGCACAACATGGAGCTGGCCGGACATATGGACCGCGTCTTCGCCCTGAAGGACGGCCATTTGGAAGAGCGTCCGGCGCAAAGCCAGACATACTGAATCCTCGTACCGGGCCTATTTCTTGCCCGGGGGCGTGGTGAAAGGCGAACTGCCCACGCTGACGGGCGGCTTGGCCTTTTCCGCCTTCGGTTTGCGGACTTCCTTGTTGCTGCGGACCTGACCCTTGGCCATGCGCTTGTCTTTCATGACGCCTGCCGCCGAATGGCGGGCAGGGCGGCGTCAAACCCCGCATACAGCAAATTTGCCGTCGATGCTCTGGGTGACCGAAATGGAAACACGGAGGCATGTCGCCAGGCGGTTTCGCCTAGTGTGCCAAGTGCGATCTCCATCTGACGATGGCCCGCCCATCGAAGGAGCATTTCCAGTTCGATAGGGTCCGCCAATCCCACGCCGAGGGCTTGGTCGATCCACTCAGCTTCGGGGGGCAACAGGCGTGCGGGATTTACGACGAGCGGTAGCCTGGCTCTTGCGCCGATGGATCGATGGCCGAGGAGTTTGAATTTCGCGCCGTGTCGCCTTTCCAGCTTAGCAATCAATGCTTTTAGTTTAGCCGCTTCGCCCTCCAGCATGATCAGATGCCCCGATGCCACCGTCACGATGGCTCCTGAGGCTGTATCGTCGATCTCCGGCTGGAATGAGCGGAGGTCGAGGCGGTTATCGCTATCCGGCTCCAACCACGAGGCCAGCCACAGTATGACTGCATACAAGTTGTTCATGCCGAGCCCGTCGCCCGTCAACAGGCCTTTGAGCCCGAGTTAGACGTCACGGACCACGGCAGCAATTGCGTGTGACTACGAGGTTTCGATGAGCGACCGTGCCCTGTAACGTCGGTCTGTCATGATCTCGAGGTCAGGACTAAAGTGCCCGGACAGGGGACGAAGAGTGACTGTGATTTCGACCATGCCACGCCCAAAGCCGACCCCAGGCTCTCTGCTACAGACCCGTCCCATCGACATCGCTCCCTTTCGCAGGCTCTAGGGCCTGGCCTCATGAACAGGGAAATTCTGATCATCGATGATGATCCATCGATCTTGCAGACTCATATGCTTGCGCTGCGGGTAAGTGGATACGACCCGGTCGGTTTCACCGATCCGCTCGATGCCTTGATGTGGGCTTCCGACGCCGAGCCGACCTGTATCGTCGTCGATCTCAAAATCCCGGGTGTAGAGGGCCTCGATCTGGTCGCAGCCTTCTGTGCCCTTGGTCGGCATGCCGTCATACTGATCAGCGCATTCGTGGACGTGACGACGACGGTCGATGCGATGCGCCTGGGCGTCGATAACGTCCTTCAAAAACCTTCGGATCCGGAGCGACTGATCGCTGCGGTGGAACGTGCACTTCTGGCTCTTGCCAAAACCCCGTCGCAAGATTTTCTGACCTTCACTCGGCGCGAGCGGCAGGTGGCTGATCTGATTGTCGCGGGACGCACGACAAAGCAGATCGCTCAGTCCCTTTCCCTGAGCCCCCGTACCGTGGAATTCTTTCGGGGTAGCCTGCTTCGCAAGACTCAATCGCCCAATACGGCTGCCCTGGCATCCGCTCTAACGCGCCTAGGGTTTATCCCTGACTGACTTGACGAGAACAAAGCCGCAACATAGAACATACAGGCAACATTCAATCTGGGGACAAGATCATGGCGCGTTGGACGAGAGATATGCTGTCGCTTGCGTCGTGCGGCGGCTTCGTCTGGATGACTTGGCAGGCCGCCTATCTGATTCAGTGAGTCGGTAAGATGGGCCTGTTCAAGGAGAGCCAGGCCATCGCCACTGCATCTGCCCAGTTCGTCCATCTTCGGGTCCGTTCCGCTTATTCGCTGCTGGAAGGCGCGATCAAGGCAGGCAAGGTCTCAACCCTGGCGGCGGACGCGGGCATGCCGGCCGTCGGTGTCACCGACCGGGCCAATCTGTTCGGAGCGCTGGAGTTCAGCGAAGGGGCCAAGGCCGCAGGCGTTCAGCCGATCCTGGGATGCGCCCTGCCGGTGACCGGCATAGGCGGGCAGATCAATCAGCGTTGGGCCAAGGTGCCGACCGTTGTTCTTCTGGTTCAGAACGAGGCCGGTTGGCTGAACCTGTCGGCCCTGTCGTCCTCAGCGTTTCTGGATGCCGGTGCGACCGACGAGCCCAGCGTGCCGTGGGACAAGGTGGTCGCCCATTCCGAGGGTCTGTTGCTGCTGTCGGGCGGGCCAGACGGGCCGGTCGATCCCCTTTTCGTCCAGGGCAAGGCCGCCGAAGGTCAGGCGGCCCTGGCGGCCATGCAGGCGGGGTTCGGCGACCGCTTCTATGTCGAGCTTCAGCGCCACGGCCTGGCCAGCGAGCAACAGGCCGAGCGTGGTTTGGTCGACTGGGCCTATGCCCATGACGCGCCGCTGGTCGCCACCAATGACGTCCACTATGCCAAGGCGGCGCAGGCCAAGTCGCACGATGCCCTGCTGTGTATCGCTGACGGTGCCTTCGTCGGGCAGGACGACCGTCGCAAGATCACGGCGGAGCACTGGTTCAAGCCGGCGGCAGCCATGCGCGAGCTCTTCGCCGACCTGCCCGAGGCCTGCGACACCACGATCGACATTGCCCGGCGCTGCGCTTTCCTGGCCCCCACGCGCGCGCCCATCTTGCCACGTTTCGATGCCGGGGCAGGGCGGTCCGAGCCAGACGAACTGATGCATCAAGCCCGCGAGGGGCTGAAAGAGCGGCTGAAACAGGTCGTGCCCGCCGCGCCCGAGGCCGACTACTGGACCCGTCTCGAATGGGAGGTCGGGATCATCCAGCAAATGGGCTTCCCCGGCTATTTCCTGATCGTGTCGGACTTCATCAAATGGGCCAAGACGCACGGGATCCCGGTGGGGCCGGGGCGGGGATCGGGGGCCGGGTCGCTGGTCGCCTGGGCCCTGACCATCACGGATCTGGATCCCTTACGGTTCGGCCTGCTGTTCGAGCGGTTCCTGAATCCCGAGCGGGTCTCCATGCCCGACTTCGACATCGACTTCTGTCAGGAGCGGCGCGAGGAGGTCATCGACTACGTTCAGGACCGCTATGGCTCCGACCGGGTCGCCCAAATCATCACCTTCGGCACACTTCAGGCACGCGCCGTGCTGCGGGACGTCGGCCGCGTGTTGCAGATGCCGCTGGGTCAGGTGGACCGCCTGGCCAAGATGGTGCCGGCCAACCCCGCCAACCCCGTGACCCTGGCCCAGGCTATCGAGATCGAGCCCCGCCTGCGCGAGGCGCGCGATAATGAGGCGTCGGTGGCGACCCTGCTGTCGACCGCGCTGGAGTTGGAAGGGCTGTACCGCAACGCCTCGACCCATGCCGCCGGTATCGTGATCGGCGATCGGCCTCTGGTCGAACTGGCCCCCCTGTACCAAGACCCGCGGTCCACCATTCCGGCCAGCCAGTTCAACATGAAATGGGTCGAGGCGGCCGGTCTGGTCAAGTTCGACTTCCTGGGTCTGAAGACCCTGACGGTGCTGGATCGTGCGCGTCAGTATCTGGAGCGTCGCGGGGCCGCGCCCGACTGGAACGCCCTGCCACTGGACGATCCGGCGACCTATGAACTGATGGCCTCGGGGCAGACAGTCGGCGTGTTCCAGCTGGAATCCCAGGGCATGCGCGACACCCTGCGCAAGATGCGCTGTGGCTCTATCGAAGAGGTCACGGCGCTGATCTCGCTGTATCGCCCCGGCCCGATGGAGATGATCGACACCTATATCGACCGGAAGTTCGGCCGGCAGGAGGTCGACTATCTGCATCCCAGCCTGACCGAGGTTCTGACCGAGACCTATGGCGTCATCATCTACCAGGAGCAGGTGATGAAGATCGCCCAGATCCTGGCGGGCTATTCGCTGGGGGAGGCTGACCTTCTGCGCCGGGCCATGGGCAAGAAGAAGAAGGAGGAGATGGACTTTCAGCGCGCCCGCTTCGTCAAGGGCGCGTCCGAAAAGGGAGTCTCGGAAACTCAGTCGGGATACATCTTCGACCTGGTTGCCAAGTTCGCAGGCTATGGTTTCAACAAGTCACACGCCGCCGCCTATGCCTTGATCAGCTTCCAGACCGGCTGGCTGAAGGCGACGCATCCGGTCGAATTCATGGCCGCGTCCATGTCGCTCGATCTCAGCAATACCGACAAACTGGCTGTATTTTATCAGGATTGTCGCCGGTTCGAAGTACCGGTCAAATCACCGGATGTGAACCGCTCCTCCGCAGATTTCGATGTGGCTTGGGACGAGCAGGCGGATGGCACCAAGGTCGGTTCGGTCCTTTACGCGCTGGGGGCCATCCGCAATGTTGGCCTTGAGGCCATGAAGCACCTGGTTCAGGTGCGCGAAACCGGCGGGCGCTTCACCGACATCTTCGATTTCTTGGAGCGGGTCGATCCGAAGTTCGTGAACAAGCGGGCGATGGAAAACCTCGCACGAGCCGGGGCCTTCGACAGCTTCCACACCAACCGCCGCCAGCTGGTCGAACAGGCCGACACCCTGATGGCCTATTGCCAGAGTGTGGCGGCGGAACGGGCCTCGTCACAGGTGTCGCTGTTCGGCGGCGATCAGGCGGGCGCAGCGCGGCCACGGCTGAAGCCGGTCGAGCCCTGGATGGGACCGGAGCGGCTGGATCAGGAACTGTCCGCCGTCGGTTTCTACCTGTCCGGCCACCCGCTGGAGGACATGGCGGCAGCGCTGAAACGCAAGCGTGTGACCTTTGTCGCCGAGGCCACGGCCCTGGCCGAAAGTGGGCACGAAGCCTTCATGATGGCGGGTGTCGTACGCCGTCGTCAGGAGCGGGCCAGCGCCAAGTCGGGCGAAAAGTTCGCCTTCGTCACCTTCTCGGACCCGACCGGTGAGTTCGAATGCCTGTTCCCGCCGGAACAGCTGCGCAAGTGCCGCGAAATCCTGGAGGTCGGGGCGTCGATCATGGTTCGGGTCCGGGCCAAGAGCGCGGATGGCGAGGTCCGGTTTTTCGGCGACGACGCCAGCCGTCTGGACACCCTGATCGATGACGGGGCCATGGGGCTGCGTATTCACGTCTCGACCCAGACGATTGAGGCTGTCGAGGCCTTGAAGAGCCGTCTCGACCGAGCCAAGGCCAATGGCAAGGGCGGGGAAGTGTCCCTGATCGCCGCCGTTGATACGCCGTCGTCCGGACGACGCGAGATCGAGATGAAGCTGCCTGGGCGCTATCGCCTGGACGGAGCCTTACGCGGGGCTTTGAAATCGGCACCCGGCGTGGTGCTGTTGGAGGATGCGTGATGACGACACATCAGGGTTCGTGCCAGTGCGGGTCGGTGGCCTATGAAGTCGAGACCGAACTTGACGGTGTGTTCGAGTGCAACTGCTCGCACTGTTATCGCAAGGGGCTGGCTCTGGTTTTCGTCTCGCCGGACGCCTTTCGCCAGACGGCTGGCGAAGGCGCGTTGAGCGAGCACACCTTCAACACCCACAAGATCACTCACCTGTTCTGCAAGACCTGCGGCGTTCAGGCCTTTGCAAGCGGCGTGGCCCCGAACGGCGAGCCGATGGTGGCCGTCAATGTGCGGACGCTGATCGATGTCCAACCATG
The DNA here is from genome assembly GCF_058725425.1 of Brevundimonas sp. DW-iso22. NCBI lineage: Bacteria > Pseudomonadati > Pseudomonadota > Alphaproteobacteria > Caulobacterales > Caulobacteraceae > Brevundimonas > Brevundimonas sp. DW-iso22. The sequence goes on from NZ_JBZXEB010000008.1 coordinate 197,503, forward strand.
GAGCTGGACCGCCCAGCGTGTGGACGGGCGCAGTTTCTGACGCTCAAGCATCGTCGGTCACCGCATAGACCATGATGCCGGTCGCGACGGCAAGGTTCAGGCTGTCAGCACGGCCTCGCATCGGAATCTTGACGTTGACGTCGCAGGCTGCGGCCAAGGCGTCGGTCAGTCCGGCCTGCTCGTTGCCCATCAGGATGAGGGCCGGATGCCGAAGTGAGGCTTCGCGGTAGCCATGAGTAGCGTCCAGCCGAGTGCCGATCACGCTGCCCGGCCAGGTGTCACGCCAAGCCAGGAACTCTGCGGGCGTGGCGCGGGCTATGGCGACGGCGAAGACCGAGCCCATGGTGGCGCGCACGGCCTCCACAGAATAGGGATCGACACAGTCTCCGATCAGGATGACGCCGCCACATCCGGCAGAGTCGGCCGTGCGAATGATGGTGCCCAGATTGCCGGGGTCGCGTACCTGCTCCAACGCCACCCAGGCCGGTGCCGATGTGGGCTGAATGGCCGACAGGGGGGTGTAGACCTGATCGAAGACGCCCAGCACCGTCTGCGGGTTGTCACGGCGGCTAATCTTTTCCAGGATAGGATGGGTGACCACGACGACCTCGCCACCCGCCTCGCGAGTCGCGCCTTTGGCACGGTCCAAGATGGGATGTTCGCGCGCCTCCATGCCGACCAGGAGCAGACGGGGAATGCGACCTTGATCCAGCGCCTCGCCGATGAATTTCAGTCCCTCAGCCAGGAAGTGGCCTGTAGTCTCGCGCTCCTTGCGCATATGCAAGGCGCGCACTGCCTTGACCGTGTCGTTGGTCAGGGAGGTGATCAGCCGGTCGTCGCTCATGCCGACCATCGCGCGAAGAAGCTAAGGCCGATGGCTCGTCCATCCGGACCATCTTCGGCTAGGGCCAGTTCGCCCCAGTCGATGGTGCCGCCGCGATCAGCAGTCGCCTCCGCCATCATATGTGACAGCGAAACGCCGGAAATCCGCGCCGCATAGGCGTTGAGCAGCAGGAACGAGGCGTCATCCGACAACAGGGCCGCACAATCCTTCAACAAACCTGGCAAGTCTTCGAACAGTCGCCAGACCTCGCCCGTCGGCCCACGACCATACTTAGGCGGGTCCAGGATGATCCCATCGTACTTGACCCCGCGCCGGACTTCGCGGGCCGCATATTTGCGAGCGTCCTCGACGATCCAGCGGATCGGCCGATCGGCCAGGTCGGAGAGTTCGGCATTCTCGCGCGCCCAGGCTACGGATTTCTTGGAGGCATCCACGTGGGTGACCTCGGCTCCCGCCGCTGCGCAAGCCAGGCTGGCTACGCCCGTATAGCCGAACAGATTGAGGATGCGGGGGACGGGCCGTCCTGGTTCTGAGGCCAAAGTCTTGATCCGGCCGTCTAGCCATTCCCAGTTGGCAGCCTGCTCCGGGAAGAAGGCCAAGTGCCGGAACGGCGTGAAGCGACTGGTAAAACGCACATCACGCCAGGCCAGAGGAAACGTGTCGATGAGCTTTCCCGCGAAGCGCCAACGCCCGGACTCATCCTCGTCGGTTGGATCGAACACGGCGTCGGCCTGATCGAACGCGACACTATCGCGTGCGGACCAGAAGCACTGAGGTTCGGGCCGAACGACGGTATAGCGACCATATCGCTCCAGTTTTCGCCCTCCGCCACTGTCCAGCAGCGCATAATCGGCCCAGGCGCGGGTGACGAGTGTTTCAGGCAGTGGGTTCAGACGCGGCGACATGTGACGCTGATAGGCGGACAGGCAAGGGCACGTCCAGTCTGACATCCACTGAAGAGTGCTGATCTTGATATTGGACCGGCTGGTCTGGCGCGTGCGGGGTCTTGTCCCAAGCAAAGGGTTCGCGGATCAGACGCCAGGCGGCGTGGACAAATGCCAAACTGAGCAAAGACCAGTAAAATGGTGCCGCCAGCATATCCTTGACTTCATACGCGACGCCTGCCCGTCTGGTACCGATTGCACAGCTCAACCAGGCAGAGGCTGTGCCGACACTTAGGACGCAGATCGCAAGAGCAGGCGTTTGAGGCGACAGGCCAGCGATGCTGTAGACGCCCGCCGTCGTGACGAACCACGCCAGAGACGGACCATATAGCGCGGCGGACATCAAACCCGCTCCCAGCGTCGCAGCCAGGGCAAATCCACCACGAAGACCCAGTTGCAGGGGGTGCCGCGTATGGGTTCCCCAAGTTTGCATATATCCCTTCAGCCACCGCGTCCGCTGCGGAAGCCAGCAGGCGAGTCCGCCAGGAGGCGTTTCCCATGTTGGTCGCGTGATGACGCCCAGCCGCCAGCCATGACGCCACAGTCGGAACCCGAGGTCTGCGTCTTCGGTGACGTTGAAGGCATCCCACCCTCCGACTTTTCTCAGAACATCGACCCGAAAATGATTGCTGGTACCTCCCAACGGAAACGGCAGACCCAGCTTGGCCATGCCCGGCAGAGCGGTTTCAAACAATGAGGCATATTCAGCCGCAAACTGCCTATCAAGAAAGGGCGTTGGTTGGGCGCTGGCGTAGTTGCGTCGGATGCGTAAAGGCGCTTGCAGGCACGCGAGCCGACCCGATGTATCGGATGCGAACCTTGAAGCCGCTTCCTTCAACTGCTGAGGATCGGGATCATCTTCGGCGTCGTAAACGGTCAATATCTCCCCGGTCGCAATCGGCAAGGCGCAGTTCAGAGCTCTTGGCTTTGTGCGTGGTGTCCCAGCGGGGGCGATGAAGATATCCAGCCAAGGGGGCCGTGGTGTGCAAAGTGCCGCCTGGATCGTGGTGTGGTCATGCGCTTCCAGCACCAGAAGGCCCTGTAGGCGATTGGCAGGGTAGTCGATCTTGCTCAATCTCTCGATCAGTTGCCCGACAACTTTCGCCTCGTCGTGAAGTGCCGCCACGATAGAGTATCTGGGCCAGACCTCCGGGGCGTCGGCCTCCGGTGGCGATCTCATGCTCACGATGATCAGAGCCAGTCGCCACATCGCATTGGCAAGGAATGTTACTGCTGCAGTAATAAGGACGATGCTTCCAACCTGAACCGATGCGTAGATCAGCCCGATCACTATCGCAGCAATCAGGACTGCAAACGCCAGTAGCTGGCCGATTGTTGGCCAGCGCGTTGATGCGCTGTCCTCGGGTGCAAGCCCATGCACAGCGCTGACGCATCGCTCTTCCACGTGCTGACCCCCGTCCGCTCCAGCTGAAACGGGTAACGCGTCGGCTTAACAACGACAAGTGGTGTTCAGCTGCCAGGCGATTGGCAAGGGGCGGCGATTGCCGCTATTCACATGGACGTTCCGGAGTTTCCGATTGACCGTGTCTGCAAGCCAAACTCGATCCCAGCGCAAGCCGAAAGGCGAAGGTCACGCTCGCCGGGCTGAAATTCTGGCGGCAGCCGAACGGATATTCGTCGATCACGGCTACGAAGGAGCTACGATCAGGAAGATCGCAGACGAGGTCGGCCTTTCGTCCACGGCGCTCTACATGCACTTCTCCGAGAAGAGCCAAATCCTTCACGAAATCTGCGAGCGGGCTTTTGAGCAACTGCTGATCATGAATCGCGCTGTCCTTGCCGATGCAGGGACGCCGGAGGAGCGGATGCGACGGCTGATGCAGTCTTACGTGCAGTTCGGGTTTGAGAATCCGAACGCCTATCGACTGGTCTATATGACGCGTCCGCAGGAGGCACAGGAGGCGCAGAGTGCGGCGCAGAGCCTGGGGGGCGAGTTGTTCGGGGCCTTTGTCTGCGTAGTGGAAGAGGCGGCTGCGCAGGGCCGTTTGCGCGGAGAACCTCGGGCGACGGCCCAGGCCCTGTGGGCGGGCGCGCACGGTGTGGTGTCACTGATCATCACCAAGCCGTATTTCGACTGGGTCGAGAAGGACCTCTTGGTCGACACCCTGCTGGACGCACTATTCGTCGGTTTGCTCAAGCCGTGAGAGGGGCATTCGGGGGGGCGGCACTGGCGGCCGGTTTTGTGATTTCGACCTCGGCAGAAGCCGCACCACTCCGGGTCATGTCGCTGGATCAGTGTGGGGATCAATACGTTCTGGCGCTGTCGCCCGATGCCACGCTTGCCTTGTCGCCGCGTGCGGACGATCCCGATTCATGGATGAAGGCGCAGGCCGCAGGTCGACGCCGCATCAGGCCCACCCTGGAGGCCGCGATCGCCTTTCGCCCCGATGTCGTCGTGCGTTACTGGGGCGGCGAGCCGCGACTCCTTGCGGCGTTGGAGCGTCGAGGCATCACGGTGCTGACCATCGACGATGCCACGACGATGCAAGGCGTCCAGGACAACATCACCAGGGTGGCTGACGGCCTGGGCCAGCGTCAGCGTGGATCACGTCTGTCAGCATCGATGCAAGGGCGACTGGCGAATGCCTCGCCACGCAGGAGCGACGGCAATTCGTCGGCGCTGTATCTGACTCCTGGCGGCTTCACGGCCGGCACAGGGACCTTGATCGACGCCGTTCTGAAGGCGGCAGGGTTTTCCAACCTGGCGACTTCACCCGGCTTTGCTCCAGTGAGTGTCGAGCGGGTGGCGCTCTCGCCACCCAGACGATTCGTCCTGGGCTTCTTCGATCTGTTTCGCTCAGACTGGCGCGGGCCGGGGCGCCATCCCGTCATGCAACGTGCGGCTGATGGACGGGTAGCAGCCAAACTCCCTGCGGCGGTTCTGACCTGTCCGGCCTGGTTCGCTGCAGACGCCGCCGTGATGGTAAGCCAAGGGCAATGAATCGTCTGCTCTGGGGTCTGGTCCTGCTGATCATAGCCGCCACCGTTTCCGGCATTGGCATGGGCGAAAGTGTGCTCGGCGCAGAGCAATGGCGTGCGGCGTTCACAGATCCGGCGTCGGGACCGGCCGAGGTGTTGTGGCAGGTCAGGGCCCCGCGCGTCATGACGGCCATGATGGTGGGTGCAGCCCTCGGTCTGGCCGGGGCGGTGATGCAGGGACTTTTACGCAATCCGCTGGCCGATCCAGGCGTTTTGGGCGTGTCCGCTATGGCGGCACTGGGGGCGGCCCTGGCCATAGTTGCGGGGGTAGCCGCCTTTCCGGGAGCAGTCGAGACGGCGGCCCTGGTGGGGGCGGGACTTGCGGGCGGGCTGCTGATTCTGTTTTCGGCGAGGGTCAGGTCGCCAGAGGCCCTGATCCTGTTCGGGGTGGCCCTGTCCAGTTTCGCGGGCGCGGCGACGGCGCTGATCTTCAATCTGTCGCCTTCGCCGATAGCCACCGCCGAGGTCATGAGTTGGTTGCTGGGGTCGGTTCAGAACCGAAGCTGGATCGATGTGGCCTGGATAACGCCGGCGATCATGTTGTCCGGCGTGCTGGCAGCGATCGCGGCACCCGGCCTGCGGATGCTTAGCCTGGGTGAGGAGACGGCGCGGACGTCTGGCCTGCCGATGGCGCGGTTGAGGTTGATGGCCCTGCTGGCAGCGGCATTGGCGACTGGGGCGGCGGTGGCGGTGGCAGGTGTGATCGGCTTCGTGGGACTGGCCGCGCCGCATCTGGTGCGGACGCTGGTGAAGGGTGATCCGGGGCGGGTGCTGTTCCCATCGGCGTTGGCGGGCGGGTTGATGCTGGTGGTCGCGGATTTGCTGGCACGGATGACGCCGACCGATCAGGAGCTGAAGCTGGGTGTGTTCACGGCACTGGTCGGCGCGCCACTGTTCGCCCTGATCGCCTGGCGGGCCGCGCGGGAGTGGCGGCTGTGACGGCTCTGGTTCTGGAGCAGGCGACGGCCCGGCTGGGCAAGTTGACCGTGCTGGAAGCGGTGTCGCTGACAGTCCGTGAAGGCGAGCTTGTGGCGCTGGTCGGCCCGAACGGCGCGGGCAAGTCGAGCGTTATCCGTGCGTTGGCAGGACTTCTACCGCTTGTCGATGGGACAGCTTCCACGATGGGGCAGCCGGTAAAGGCGCTGAGCCCGAGCGCGCGTGCCGAGCGCGTCGCCTATCTGCCGCAGGAGAGGCGCGTGGCGTGGAACATGCCAGCGGTAGAGGTGGCGGCGCTGGGCGCGCCGTTCCTGTCGGCGACCAAGGCGTTGACCCGCGCACATGAGGCGCTGAAAGCCGTCGAGGCCGATCAACTGGCGGATCGCGGTGTGGCCGAGATGTCTGGCGGCGAGAGGGCACGCGTTCTACTGGCCCGTGCGCTGGTCGCACAAAGCGATGCCCTGCTGGTCGATGAGCCGATTGCCGGGCTGGACCCGGACGCCCAGTTGATGGTGCTGGATCTGTTACGCGTCCGTGCCAAGGCCGGGCAGGCGGTGCTGGTCAGCCTGCATGACCTGGGGCTGGCCGCCCGATACGCAGTCCGCGTCATTGTCATGCATCAGGGCAAGGTCGTCGCCGACGATGATCCGACGCAGGCTTTGACGCCGCAGATCCTGTCCGAAGTCTTCGGCCTGACAGCCCGCTGGATCGACGGGCCGGATGGACCGCTTCTAAGCCAGAGTCGCTACTCCGAGGGCTCGCCAGCGGGCGTGTACTGTTCGCCGGGGCCGACATAGCTGTAGGGCTGGGCCGAGCCGCGCGGCGTGCCTCGACGCAGGTCCTGCGACAGGGTCAGCGGGGCCGAGCCGCCGTTGAGGCGAGCCTTGTAGACCGACATGTTTTCCATGACCCGCATCATGTAGTTGCGCGTCTCGGTGAAGGGCGCACATTCGATGAAGTCGACCGGATCGACCTGACCGGCCCGCGGATCACCGCACCGTGCCGTCCACTGTGGCACGCGGCCCGGACCGGCATTGTAGCCGACGGTCGTCAGCAGCATGGAGCCGTTGAAGTTGTTGGTCAGGTCCGCCAGGTGGAAGCTGCCCAGCGTCATGTTGAAGTCGGGATCGTACAGCCGCTCGTCGCTGTAGGGCAGGCCAAGCTGGCGGGCGACGCGGCTCCCGGTCGAAGGAAGGAACTGCATCATACCGCGCGCATCGGCCCCGGAGCGCGCACGGGGATCGAAGCTGGACTCCTGGCGCGTGATGGCCAGGGTGAACTCCAGCGGTGCGGCCCCGGCGACGGGCGGCGGCAGGCGAACCGGGTACTGACGCTCGGGCATCAGGAAGCCACGCTGGCTGGCGGCACGGCCGATCATCATGGCCGTAAAGCCTTCGCCATAGTTGCGCGACATATCCATCAGCAGGGCCATGTCGCCAGCCGTCGGCAGGACGTCGTCCAACTGGTAGGCGAAGACGCGGAACAGGCTGGTCTCGCCCGTCTCGCCCAGAATGCGCATGGCGCGGACCATCTCATTGGCTTCGAACGATGCGATCTCGGCCTGGCTGGGGGCTGGGTCGCCGGGCAGGGTGAGGGTGGTCTGACCGGCCTTCTCGGCTGCGAGTTGGCCATAGAAAGTCTGGATGTGCCGCGAGCCCGCCTGGTAATACTCCACCGCCATCGGAGTGTTGCCGTTCGCCTCTGCTGCGCGACCAAGCCAGTAGAGAGCACGGCCCTGGGTAATCGGTGTCGAGGAGGCCTGGCGCAGAACCTCGAAATGGGCAGCGGCGCGTGACGGATCATTCAGCTTGGTCAGGGCGACCCAGCCGGCGAAGAACTCCGCATCGACCTTGCGCTCTCCGGAGGGGAAGGCGTGGCCGTTCATGGCGTCATAGGCCGCCTGCCAGTTGCGGACCTGAAGGGCATCCAGGAAATAGTTGCGGCGCTCGCTCCACAGGGTGTTCTGACCCTCGGTATGCGAGGGGGCGGGGGGCAGGGCGGACAGAAGGGCAAAGCCCTCTGACTGACGATTCTGCGAGCGCAGGATGCGTACCCGCTCCAGCGCAACGTTCGGGTCGCGTGCCTGGGAGGCGCTTAGCGAGGCCACCATCGCGTCGGGGCTGTAAGCCGTGCGCAGGGCCAGGACGGCGTTGGCGACCGACTGGCGCTCAGGCGAGGCCAGCGCCATCATCGCCCGCGTTGCCGGGCCGTGCGGACCGGACAGAAGCATGGTCAGGCGGGCATCGTGGTCGCCCTGGTTCAGCCATCCACTCCAGCGGCCCAGGATGCGGCTCTGGCTGGCGTCATCGAACGAACGGGTGCGCCACCAGTCGGTGATCAGGGCGCGGGCCTCGTCGCGGCGGCCGGTCTGCTCATAGGCTCCGGCCAGAGCGATGGCCCCTTGCACTGTGGACGGCGGAGTCTGGGCGAACAGACGCAGGGTCGCCTCGGCATTGGCATAGCCACCGTCCAGGGCCCGCTCGGTCGCGGCGCGGCGACTGTCGCTGCGGGGCCAGCCGGCGAAGGTCGAATCGGCGACGGCCAGATCGCTGAACCCCATCTGTGAGGCCGAGGTGTCCAGCAGCGCCCATTCGATCAGCTTGCGACCCGCTGGATCGCGCATGTTGGCGGCGGCGTTGCGGGCACCCGCGATGTCGCGTGCGCGGGCGGCCGCCAGACCTTGACGGAAAAGCGCCGTGTCCTGATCGTCCAGCACACGCGGTTGATTGCTGACGTTCGGGGCCACCGACGTGTAGGGAACCGCCTGTGGCAGCAGGGTTTCAGGAGCGGGGCCGAGTAGGGCCAGCGCAGCTGCCAGGGAGGTCATCATCATGCCGTGTCTTATCCTCATGCGTCGTGGTTGCGGTCAGGCGACCGGCAACCTACCCTTTGCGCCCGCTGTCGGCGTGTGCCGTCACTTCCTCGCAGGACCATCGTTTCAATGACCGCCCCTTTGTTCAAGGGCGTGATCACCGCCCTGATCACACCTCTTCGTGACGGAAACGTGGACGAAGCCGCCTTCGCCACCCTGATCGAACGCCAGATCGCCGCCGGCGTCGACGGCGTCGTGCCCATGGGCACGACCGGAGAGGGGGCCAGCATGGACCTGGATGAGCACAAGCATGTGATCGACCTGTGCGTGCGACTGGTCGCCGGGCGGGTGCGGGTGATCGCGGGCACGGGCTCGCCCTATACCAAGGAAGCCATCGACCTGGCCCGCCATGCCAAGACGGTCGGGGCAGACGGCGCGCTTATCGTGACACCCTATTACATTCGCCCGTCGCAGGCGGGGCTGGCGGCACACTTCGAAGCGATCGCCGATGCGGTCCAGCTACCGATCCTGCTCTACAATGTGCCCGGTCGCACCGGGATAGATCTGGCCAATGAGACGGTGGCTCGGCTGGCGAAACACCCGAACATCGTCGGCATCAAGGACGCCACCGGCGACATGAGCCGGGTCAGCTGGATGCATGCCAACATCGACGGTCAGTTCGACCTGATCTCCGGTGATGACCCCAGCTACCTGGGCTATCTGGCCTATGGCGGGGTCGGGCTGATCTCGGTCGCCTCCAATGTCGCACCCGAAGCCATGGTGGCCCTGCACAAGGCGGCGGTGTCGGGCGATGCGGCCAAGGCGCGCGACTGGCAAGATCGTCTGATCGGTCTGCACAAGGCGCTGTTCCTCGACAACTCGCCGTCACCGACGAAATACGCCCTGGCGAAGCTAGGCCTGTGTACCGAAGAGGTCCGCCTACCGCTGTCGCTGACGGCGGATGCGGTCAAGCCCGCCATCGACCGCGCCATGGCGGATGCAGGCGTCGGCTGATGGCGGCTGAAAAACCCAAGACCAAGGTGCTGGCGGAGAACCGGCGGGCCAAGTTCGATTACTTCCTGGAGGATTTCGTCGAGGCCGGGATCCAGTTGCTGGGCACCGAGATCAAGGCCCTGCGCGACGGACGGGCCAATATCGCCGAAAGCTATGTCTCGCCCGAGGGCCGGGACCTGGTGCTGATCAATGCCGACATCCCGCCCTATAAACAGGCCAACCGCTTCAACCACGAACCGCGCCGCCCGCGCCGCCTGCTGCTGCACCGCAAACAGATCGACCGCATGATCGGTGCCGTCCAGCGCGACGGCCAGACCATCATCCCGGTGCGGCTGTATCTGAACGAGGCCGGCAAGGCCAAGATCGAGATCGCCATGGCCAAGGGCAAGAAGCTGCACGACAAGCGTCAGGCGACAGCAGATCGTGACTGGGCACGGGACAAGGCGCGTCTGATGAAGGAGCGGGGTTAAGCGTCGATCGCCGCCTTCGCCCGCTCGAAAATTTCCTCGAACATTCCCGCCGTCAGCCGTCCCGTGTTCGTGTTCAGGCGCGAGCAGTGGTAGCTGTTGATCAGGGTGTAGCCTGCGACCTGGCCCTCGACGCCGTGGCCCGGTGGGATGGCGGTGCCGGGCAGGCCAAGGGTCTTCAGGATGCTGCGGCGCGAGACGTCGCCTAGGGTGACGATGACCTTCAGCCGGGGCAGTTCGGCCAGGCGGGCCTTCAGGAACGGACGGCAGGTCGCCTCCTCGACCGGCAGGGGCTTGTTCAGCGGCGGGGCGCAGCGGACGGCATTGGTGATCATGCAATCGACCAGTTCCAGGTCGTCATTCCCGTCCGGATCGTAATGGCCGCGCGCGAAGCCGGTCTTCTTCAGCGTCTCGTACAGGATGATCCCCGCGCCATCGCCTGTGAAGGGGCGGCCCGTGCGGTTGGCCCCGGTCCTGCCGGGGGCAAGCCCCGCGATAAGCAACCTCGCATTCGGGTCGCCGAACGACGGTGCCGGACCGTTCCACCAATCGGGATGCGCGGCCTGATTCTCGGCCCTGTAGGTGACCAGACGGGGGCATAGCGGGCAGTCTCGGGGCGGTTCGGGCGGGAAGGGGCTCATCGGTCGCTGATACACCGAGCCCGCACGGCGTCACACTCCCGCAATGTCTGCGATTGGAGTAGGGTGTGTGGATGGAACGCTATCATGGCCCTCTGGCTGAAGCAGTGATCGTGGCTCTGGGCTGCAACGACTGCGGCGTCTGGCGCGACTGCCGCGAGGCGCTGGAGGCGGCGCTAGCGCGGTTCCGGGCCGAGGGGATCGATGTGCTGGCTCGGTCGTCCTGGTGGTCGTCGCTGGCCTGGCCGGATCCGACCGATCCACCTTTCCTGAACGGCGTCGTTATTGTGCGCAGCGACCACGACCCGCACGCCTTGATGCAGGCGCTGGGACGGATAGAGGAAGCCTTTGGCCGCCAGCGCCACCAGCAGAATGCGCCACGAACCCTCGATCTGGATCTGATCGCCCACGGTCGGCTGAGTGGCGACCTGGAAGGCCTGATCCTGCCGCATCCGCGGGCGGCGGAAAGGCGCTTCGTCATGGGGCCGCTGGCCGAGATTGCGCCGGATTGGGTGCATCCGCACGGGGGCAGGGCGGTCGATCTGGCGCAGGCCGCGACCGTCGGTCGGGACGCCCGAGCCGCCTGACGCCGTATTGCTGCCCATGTGGCGTTGCACAATCAGGCTCAACACTCTATTTTGTGCGGTTCTGATTGCCGCCCGAGGATTTTGAATGGCCCGCGTAACCGTCGAAGACTGCATCGAAAAGGTGCCGAACCGTTTCGGTCTGGTCCTGCTGGCCGGTCACCGCGCCCGCAACATTGCCAATGGTGCGCCGTTGATGCTGGACCGCGACAATGACAAGAACCCTGTCGTCGCCCTGCGTGAAATCGCCGAGGACAAGGTCGTTCCGGACGACATGACCGAGACCATCATTGTCACCCTGCAACGTGTCGACGAGCGCACCGAAGCCGAGGACGAGGCCGAAATCGTCGGTCTGCTGGCCGAGCCGCAGCACATGAACATGGCCGAGGCCGAACTGATCCGTGCGCTGCAAAGCGACCGCGACGGTGGCCAGGAGGAACGCTACTGACGGCGGAACCCGCCAACGGTATCACCATCCTGCCGGCGCGGCAGTCCGCCCCGCCGCTGCAAGCTGCCAATCTGAACGACCCGGACGGCACCCGCCCGGTGAAGGAAGCATCCGAGCCCAAGGCCCGGGTGCTTCGTCAATTCGAGTTGGTGGAGGCGGTTCGTGCCTATGATCCCACCGCTGACGAACAGCTGCTGAACCGCGCCTATGTCTATGCGATGAAGATGCATGGGTCGCAGTTGCGGGCCAGCGGCGATCCCTACTTCGCCCATCCCATCCAGGTCGCAGGCATACTGACGGACTACCGGCTGGACACCGCCACCATCGTGACGGCCCTGCTACACGATGTGGTCGAGGACACCTCGGCCACGCGCGACGACATCGCGGCGATGTTCGGCGAGGAGATCGCCGTTCTGGTTGAGGGCGTGACCAAGCTGTCGCGTCTTGAGCTTCAGGCCGAGCACACGCGCCAGGCCGAGAACCTGCGCAAATTCATCCTGGCCATCTCCAAGGACGTCCGCGTCCTGCTGGTCAAGCTGGCGGATCGTCTGCACAACATGCGGACGCTCAAATATGTCAAGCCGGAGAAGCGCGAGCGGATCAGCCGCGAGACGCTTGAAGTCTATGCGCCGCTGGGCCGGTCGATCGGCATCCATTCGATCGCGTCCGAGCTGGAAGAACTGGCGTTCGAGCATCTGAACCCGACGGCCCGCACGGCCATCGAACGGCGTCTAGAAGCGCTAAAGCTGGAGCATGGCCGCGCCATTGAGGGCGTGTCGCGCGAGGTCGAGCGGGTGCTGCAGGAGGGTGGGGTCAAGGCCAAGGTCTATGGCCGCCAGAAGACGCCCTATTCGATCTGGCGCAAGTTGCAGCGCAAGTCGGTGGGTTTTTCTTCCCTGTCCGACATTTATGGCTTCCGGGTGATCGTGGAGGCCGAGGACGACTGTTACCGCGCCCTGGGGATCATCCACCGCGCCTGGCCGATGGTCCCGGAGCGGTTTAAGGATTTCATCTCGACGCCCAAGTCCAACAACTATCGCAGTCTGCATACGACGGTCGTGGGTCCGTCAGGCCTGCGGATCGAGATGCAACTGAGGACCGAGGCCATGGACCGCGTGGCCGAGGACGGGGTGGCCGCGCACTGGGCCTACAAGAACAAGTCCTATGGGTTCGACAAGGAGGCCATGGAGGCGGACGGCGGGCGCGACCCGCTGCAGAACCTGCGGCATCTGGTGCAGGTCATCGAGCACGGCGAGGGCGGCGAGGACTGGGTCGAACATGCCAAGCTGGAGATGTATCTCGAGCAGGTCTTCGTCTTCACGCCCAAAGGCTCGCTGATCACCCTGCCGCGCGGCGGGATGGCGCTGGATTTCGCCTATGCCGTCCACACCGAGGTCGGCGACACGGCGGTAGGCGTCAAGATCAACGGCGAGCTGAAGCCCATGCGGACGCAGCTCCAGAACGGGGATGTGGTGGAGATCGTGCGCGGAGCCAAGCGGGAAATCCCCGTCGACTGGCGCTCGCTGACGGTCACGGGGCGGGCGCGATCCGCCATCCGCCGCCACATCCGCACCTCGGAGCGGGGCGAGTTCCAGAAACTGGGCCGAACGACCTTCGAACAGACCCTGTCACGCGCGGGCAAGACGGCGGCGGAGGTCTCGCTGGCCCCCGTGCGCGAGACATTGGGTTTTGCCAATGACGACGACCTGTTCGAGGCGATCGGTCGTGGGCGACTGTCGGCGGCCAAGGTCGGTGAGACCCTGTTCCCCGCACTGAAGGGGCGGCTGAAGGCCGGGCCGGATCGCAAGCGGATCGCCGACGATCAGGCACGGCTGTTCGTGCGTGGCGGTGGACTGACGCCGGGCGTCAGCATCCATTTCGGCCATTGCTGTTCGCCGGTGCCGGGCGACCGCATCGTCGGGATCCTGGAGCCGGAGGCCGGGCTGACGGTCCACACCATCGATTGCCAGAAGCTGGCGGACTTTGCTGACGACGATTCGGTCTGGCAGGACCTGCAATGGACGCCTCAGGCGGAGCAGGGGGCTGTGGCATCGGCGCGCATCCGCGCCACTATCCAGAACGCACCCGGCGTCCTGGGCCAGGTCGCCACCCTGATCGGCGAAGCCGGCGGAAACATCCTGAACCTGGTCATGAGCCACCGCCAGCAGGATTTCTTCGACGTCGACATCGACGTGGAGGTCGAGGACGCCAAACACGCCACCCTTCTGATGGCCGCGCTGCGCGCCAATCCGGCGGTCGACACGGTGGAGCGCGCGCGGGGATAGGCTTGGACGGCGCGGCAACGCTCGCTATGACGATGCCATGAACACTGAAGATGTCCTGAACGAATTCCGCGAAGCCGGTGCCCTGCGCGAAGGGCATTTTGTCCTGTCGTCGGGTCTGCACAGCCCAGTCTTTTTGCAGAAGAACCTGGTTTTCATGGAAACGGCCCGCTGCGAGCGGCTTTGCAAGGCGCTGGCCGACAAGATCGTGGCCACAGTCGGCGCGGTCGATGTTGCCATCTCTCCGGCCGTAGGCGGTATTATCCCCGGCTATGAGACGGCGCGTCACCTGCAGGTGCGCTCGCTCTACGTTGAACGCGAAGGCGGACAGTTCAAGCTGCGTCGCGGCTTTGCAGTCGAACCGGGCGAGAAGGTGGTGATGGTCGAGGATATCGTCACCACGGGGCTGTCTTCGCGCGAGTGTATTGCGGCCATCCAGGCGGCGGGGGGCGAGGTCGTCGCGGCGGCCTGTATCGTCGATAGATCCGGTGGCCGAGCCGATGTCGGGGTGCCGCTGGTGGCACTGGCGACGCTGGACGTGCCCGCCTATGCGCCGGATGCCCTGCCGCCAGAACTTGCAGCCTTGCCCATTGAGGATCCGGGTAGTCGGCGGTTGAACCAATGAGCCATCCCCTGCGGCTGGGCGTCAATATCGACCATGTGGCCACGGTGCGGAATGCGCGCGGCGGTCTGAATCCCGATCCGGTCCGGGCGGCGCATGAAGCTTTGGACGCCGGTGCCGACGGCATTACGGCACACCTTCGTGAGGATCGTCGCCATATCTCGGATGCCGATATCGACGGCCTGTCGGCCCTGCTGCGAGAACAGGCGCGGCCCCTGAACCTGGAAATGGCCGTCACGCAGGAGATGCTGGCCATCGCCCTGCATCATCGACCTCACGCCGTCTGTCTGGTGCCGGAAAAGCGTGAAGAACGGACAACCGAGGGTGGGTTGGACGTCGTCGGCGGACACAACTGGATCACCCCGTTCGTCGGGCAGCTGAATGAGGCGGGTTGCAGGGTGTCGCTGTTCATCGGGGCCGACCCCGAGCAGATCCACGCGGCCCAGCGAACGGGGGCCGCCGTCGTCGAGTTGCATACCGGGGCCTTCTGCGACGCCGTGCGCGAGGGTCGGGTCGAGGAGGCACAGGCCGAGCTGGAGGCTTTGCAGCATGGAGCAACCCTGGCCGTTCAGCTGGGGCTGGAGGTGCATGCCGGGCACGGGATCGACTACGAAACTGTCACCAAGGTCGCGGTCATCCCCGAGATCGCCGAGTTGAACATCGGCCACTTCCTGATCGGAGAGGCGATTTTCGTCGGCCTGGGCCCGGCTATCGGTAGGATGCGAGCCCTGATGGATGCCGCACGCGAGCCCGCCGCATGATCATCGGGGTCGGCGCGGACCTGTCGGACATTCGTCGCATCCAGGCTTCGCTGGATCGGTTCGGCGACAGGTTCAAGCAGCGCTGCTTCACCGAACACGAACGCACCCGATCCGATCGCAAGCCAGACCCCGCGTGGAGCTATGCCAAACGGTTCGCGGCCAAGGAGGCCTGCGCCAAGGCGCTGGGGACCGGCATGCGGGCGGATGTCTATTGGCGGGATATGGGGGTGGTGAACCTGCGCTCGGGCCAGCCGACGCTGGCCCTGACCGGACAGGCCGCCGAGCACCTGCATCGCTTGATGCCCCCCGGGCATGAGCCACGTATTCACCTGACGCTGAGCGACGAACACCCCTATGCACTCGCCTTCGTGGTGATCGAAGCCTTGCCCGTGGCGTAATCAGCCTATACCGACCGTTCGACTTTGACCCGCGCGCGCGCGCGGCTGGGAATGACTTTCTGATGAGCGACGACACCACGTCCAATGCGCCGGTCACGGACATCAAGCGCACCCCGATATTCGGCGGCGGCAAGGCCGAGAAGAAGAAGCCGGAAAACGAAGGTCTGGAGATCTTCAAGACCATCTTCTACGCCCTGCTGATCGCCCTGGTCCTGCGGGTGCTGCTGTTCCAGCCCTTCACTATTCCCTCGGCTTCGATGGAGCCCAATCTGTACGAGGGCGACTACATCGTCGTGTCGAAATGGTCCTATGGCTATTCGCGCCATTCGATGCCGTTCAGCCCGGAAATCTTCGAGGGCCGCATCTTCGGCTCGGCTCCGAAGCGGGGCGATATCGCCGTCTTCAAACTGCCGCGGGACAATCGCACCGACTACATCAAGCGCGTGATCGGTATGCCCGGCGACCGGGTGCAGATGATCGACAATGTGCTGCACATCAACAATGTCGCGGTTCGCGACGTGGTGGTGTCCGGCAACGAACTGTCGGGCATGTTTGGCCAGCAGATCATTCAGGCGCGCGAGACGCTTCCGGGTGGCAAGAGCTTCACCATACAGGATTTTGGTCCTGGCAACGATCTGGACAATACGCCGGCGTTTGAAGTGCCCGCCGGTCACTACTTCATGATGGGCGACAACCGCGACAACTCGATCGACAGCCGGGTCGAACAGACACAAGGCGTGGGCATGGTCCCCGAAGAAAACCTGGTCGGCAAGGCCGAGATCATCCTGCTGTCGTGGGAGCCTGGCGCCTCGCTGTGGAACCCAGTCAGCTGGTTCTCCAACATCCGCCCCAGCCGGTTCTTCCGCGTCCTCGACTGATGGCCGATCGTCGCGCAGAGGCGGTGCGCGCGCTGTCGACGGCCTTGGGCCACCGCTTTGCCGATCCGCGCCTGCTGGACCTTGCCCTGACGCATGCCAGCGTGGGGGAGGGGGCGGAGCGAGACGCGCGGGGCCGTCCGTTCGCCGACAATCAGCGGCTGGAGTTCCTGGGTGACCGGGTACTGGGCCTGCTGGTCGCGGATCGCTTGATGCGCGACTTCCCCGATGCCAACGAAGGCGACATGTCCTCGCGCCTGCATGCGCTTGTCGACAAGGCCGCCTGTGCCCGCGCCGCAGAGGCGCTCGGTGTCGGGCCCGCGATGCGTTTGTCGCCCGGCGAGGCCAAGCAAGGTGGTCGGCGTCGCCAAGGTGTGCTGGGCGATGCGATGGAGGCCATTCTGGCGGCTGCTTGGCTGGATGGCGGCATGGAAGCCGCGCAGGCCGTGTTCGATCGTGCCTGGGCCGCCGAATTGGCCGCGCCGCCTGTGCGCTCGGTCAGCAATCCCAAGTCGGCACTGCAGGAGTGGGCTCTGGGTCAGGCCAAGGCCCTGCCCACCTACCGCATTCTCGAACGGACGGGCTCCGACCACGCTCCGACCTTCACGGTCGAGGTGAACGTCGACGGCTATGCGCCCTTGACCGCACAGGGGCGTTCGCGTCAGGACGCAGAGAAGACGGCCGCTATCGGCCTGTTGCAACGTGAAGGCGTCATTTGACCGATCCCCAGGACACCCGTGTGAATACCCGCGCAGGCTTTGCCGCCATCATCGGCGCGCCCAATGCCGGCAAGTCCACGCTGGTCAACCGGCTGACCGGAACCAAGGTGTCGATCGTCACGCAGAAGGTCCAGACCACCCGTTTTCCCGTGCGCGGTATCGCCATCGAGGGCGACGCCCAGATCGTGCTGGTGGACACGCCGGGCATCTTCACGCCCCGCCGCCGGCTGGACCGGGCCATGGTCGCCTCGGCCTGGGGCGGGGCCTCGGACGCTGACGTCGTCATACATCTGATCGACGCCGCCTCGCACATCGCGTCGGAAGGCAAGGAAGGCCAGGCTGCCGACCGGCGCTCGGCCGAGGACACCGAGACCATCATCGCCAATCTGAAGGCGTCCGACACCCAGGTCATCCTGGCCCTGAACAAGATCGACGGCATGCGCCGCGACACGCTGCTGGCGCTGTCGCATCAGTTGTTTGAAACCGGCGTCTATTCCGAGGTCTACATGATCTCGGCGCTGAGCGGCGACGGTGTGGACGACCTGAAGCAGCGGCTGGCCCGCGCCATGCCCGCCGGGCCGTGGCTCTATCCGGAAGACCAGTCCGCCGACGTGCCGATGCGGGTCCTAGCGGCCGAGATCACGCGCGAGAAGGTCTATCTGCGCGTCCACGAGGAACTGCCGTATTCGGCGGCGGTCGAAACGACGTCGTTCGAGGACAAAGCGGACGGTTCGGCCCGGATCGAGCAGACCATCTATGTCGAGCGCGAGAGCCAACGGCCCATCGTCCTGGGCAAGGGCGGCCAGACCCTGAAATGGATCGGCCAGAAGTCGCGCGAGGAACTGACCGAACTGCTGGATCGGCAGGTCCATCTGTTCCTGACCGTGAAAGTCGATCCGAAGTGGCAGGACAGCCGCGCCCTGTACGCCCAGTTCGGGCTGGATTTCGACGTCTGATTCCTTGTTTCAGGTTCCCCGACATTCCGGTGGCCATCCTCGGCTGACCATCGCCCTCATCAGCGCGGTCCTGATCGCTGTGGCCGGCCTCATCGGCTGGTTCAGCGTGCGTCCCAACGCCGAGGCCTCGGATGTGGTCGAGACAACTGCCCCGCCGCGTCCGCCTCTGGTGGTGGTCGAGAGCTTGCCGCGACTCAAGGCGCATCTGGATCGCTGGGGCGCGAACGAACAGTTCACGGGCGCTGTCCTGGTGGCGCGAGGTGACGAAATCCTGTTTCGGCAAACCTATGGCTTGGCCAATCGGGAAATGGGCGAGCCGTTGAAGCTGGATTCGCGCTTCCGCCTGGCCTCGGTCAGCAAGCAGTTTACCGCCGCCGCCATCCTTCGCCTGCAGGACGAGGGCAAGTTGTCCGTCGATGATCCGCTGTGTCGCTGGATCGAGGACTGCCCTGCCGCGTGGGCTCCCATTCGGCTCAACCACCTTCTGTCGCACACCTCCGGCATTCCCGACCTTATGGCCCGACCCGGCTGGGGCAACCGGCGAGTGACCCCGGCGACCACTCAGGAATTGACCGAAGATTCCAAGCGTTTCAGCCTCAGCTTCGCCCCCGGTACCAAGGTTGGTTACAACAACGCGGCCTATAATCTGTTGGGCGTCGTGGTCGAAAAGGCCAGCGGCCAGCCCCTGCACGACTATTTGCGCACCGCCTTCTTCGACCCTCTGGGCATGGAGGATACGGGCTATGATGACGACCAGTCGGAAGTCGTTATGGGCTATGCCAACCTGGTCGGAGGAATCGCCCCCCAGCCCAATGCCAACCTCAGCATCATCTTCGCCGCTGGTGCGCTGTACTCGACGCTCGATGACCTGCTGGTCTGGGAGAAGGCGTTGCATCAGGGCGATCTGCTGACGCCTGCCAGCTATGCCCAGATGATCGCCGATCACGCCCCCGCCGATACGCCCGATGAGCGGGGACGCCCGCACCGTGCCTGGGGCTATGGCGTATTCTCGAACAGCATCGGCCGACGCGTCAGCCCGGGCTTTGCAGACCGCCAGATCTATCACACCGGCAGTTGGTCGGGCTTCCGCAACCTGATGACCCACCAGCCCGATCAGGACGTGACGGTGATCGTCCTGTCCAACAACTATCATCAGCGCGACGCCGTCTTCCTGATCTCGCAGCAGGCCATGGCCGAGGCCTTGGGCTACCCGTTTCCCACCGCGATGGCCCGTTAGCGGGAACGCGGCGGGCCCGCAGGGGTTGGATCAGGGCAAACCGGAGCCCTGCCATGAAAGCCGTCGTCCTAAACTGCACGCTGAAGCCGTCTCCCCAGACCTCCAGCACCGAGGCCTTGGCGAACGTCGTCATCGTCGAACTCGAAAAGGGCGGGGCCGAGGTCGAGATGATCCGGCTGGTCGATCTAGACATCAAGCCCGGCGTCAGCGCCGATGAAGGCAAGGGCGACGAATGGCCGTCCATCGACGAGAGGCTCAAGGCCGCAGATATCGTGATCTTTGCGACCCCGACCTGGCTGGGCCAGATGTCCAGTGTCTGCCTGCGTGCGCTGGAGCGGATGGATGCCTGGTTTGGCGAGACTGACGACAGTGGACGCCCCGTGGCCTTCGGCAAGGTCGCCGGCGTCGTGGTGACAGGCAATGAAGATGGGGCCCACAACATTGTGGCCACGGTCTGTCAGGGACTGATCGACTTGGGTTTCACCATTCCGGGGCAGAGCTGGACCTACTGGCACCTGGGCCCCGGGCCCGGACCAGACTATGTCGAGACGGATCAGGGGCACGAATATTCTGACCGCGTAGGCCGCAACGCCGCACGCAATCTGCTGGCCGTGGCCAAGGTGCTAAAGCCGACGACCTATCCGGTTCCAGAAAGCGGGGAGCAGGGCTAGGCTGATCGCATCCTGCCGGAGCGCCAGCCATGATGAACCTGTTCGCCGTCCTGTCGATCCTGTCCGCGTCGCCGGAGACGGATGTCGAGGCGGTCATTGACCGCATGCATCAAGCGGCATCTAGGGCCGACGGACAGGACTACTTTAATCAGTTCACCCCTGAGGCCCGCTTCATCGGCACCGACGCGACCGAGCGCTGGTCCCTGACCGCCTTCCGCGCCTATGCGGAGCCGTATTTCGCAAGGGGACGGGGCTGGACCTCTGTGCCACGCGAGCGGACGGTGACTATAGCGCCCATCGGGTGCCGCTGCGTCGCCTGGTTCGACGAAATTCTGGACAATGAGAGCTATGGCCAGGTGCGCGGTTCCGGGGTGTTGAGCCTTACGGACGACGGCTGGAAGATCGAGCAATATGTCCTCAGCTTCACCGTACCGAATGACCGCGCCGATGACGTCGTGGCGGCGATCAAGTCCGAGGAATAAGCGCAACGTACAGGAACGTATGGCCAACATCAGTCTGACCGGCTAACGACCGGCATGGATTTCACCGACGATGCCTTCGTTCTGTCAGCGCGCGCGCATGGCGATACGGGTGTTGTCGTTGAACTGCTGACGCTGGATCACGGTCGCCGTGCGGCCTATGTCGCGGGCGGGGCGTCACGAAAGATGAAGCCGTTCCTGCAGCCCGGCGCGCGGGTTTCTGTCGATTACCGAGCCCGGACGTCTGACCACCTGGGCTCAGCGCGGCTGGAGCCGGTGGGGGAGGGGCCCAGCGCCCTGTTTGACGACCCGATGGCCCTGACGGGCCTCGCCGCCGCCGCATCTGTTGCGCAAGGAGCTCTGCCGGATAGAGAACCGCATCCAGGGGCCTTCATGGCGTTCGAGGCTCTGATGGGAGCGTTCGTCCTTCCCGATGTCTGGCCCGCCATTTTCGTCCGTTTCGAGGCCGGGTTGCTAGAGGACCTGGGCTTTGGGTTGGACCTGTCCCGATGCGCCGTCACCGGAGATATGGACGACCTGATCTGGGTCAGCCCGCGGACGGGTCGCGCCGTCAGCCGAAATGCCGGCGCACCCTATGCCGACAAATTACTGGTCTTGCCGCCCTTCATGCTCGGGGCGCAGGCCGGGCTGGGTGAAGGCGATGTCGGGGCGGGCCTGGCCCTGACCGGCCATTTCCTAGAACAGTTCGTCTTTCACCCCCAGAACCGGCCTATTCCGCCTGCACGGGTGTGGATGATCGACAAGCTGGGCGAGGCGGGACGACTTTAGGCGCTAGACTCAGGCGCTGGGATTACCGATTCGGAAGCCATGACCATTCATACCCCGCCGCCTGAGGGCGGCCGCATCATCGACGAGCCGATGAGCGAGGCGCTGAGCCGTCGCTATTTGGCCTATGCGCTGTCGACCATTACCAACCGCGCCCTGCCGGACGTGCGGGACGGCTTCAAGCCTGTGCATCGGCGCATCATGTACGCCATGCAGCAGATGCGCCTGAACCCCCAGGCGGCTGCACGCAAATGCGCCAAGGTCGTCGGGGAGGTTATGGGCGGCTATCACCCCCATGGCGATGCCTCCATCTATGACGCCCTGGTGCGTCTGGCCCAGGATTTCTCTCAGCGCTACCCACTAGTCGATGGCCAGGGAAACTTCGGCAATATCGACGGCGATAATGCCGCGGCCATGCGCTACACCGAGTGCAAGCTGACGCCCGCCGCCGTGTTGCTGATGGAAGGGATCGAGCAGGACTCGGTCGACTTCAAGGCCACCTACGACGACCAGGACGAAGAGCCGGTTGTCCTGCCTGCCGGCTTCCCCAATCTGCTGGCCAACGGCTCGTCGGGTATCGCCGTCGGCATGGCCACCTCGATCCCGCCGCACAATGTCGGTGAGCTGATCGACGCCTGCCAATTGCTGCTGGATCGGCCGGACGCCACCACGGCGGAACTGGCGACCATCGTGCCGGGACCGGACTTTCCAACCGGGGGCGTGGCGGTCGAGGGCCATGCCTCGATCCTGGAGGCTTACGAGACCGGTCGCGGGGGCGTGCGTCTTCGGGCGCGGTGGGAGCGGGTGCCGCTGGATCGTGGTGGCTATCAGATCGTGGTCACCGAGATGCCGTATCAAGTCGGCAAGTCCAAGCTGGTCGCCGATCTGGCCGATCTGATCGAGCACAAGAAGGCCCCTCTGCTGGGCGACGTGCGCGACGAGTCCGCCGAGGACATTCGTCTGGTGCTGGAGCCCAAGTCGCGGACGGTCGAGGCCGACGTCCTGATGGAGAGCCTCTTCAAGCTTTCCGATCTGGAGGTGCGCTTCCCGATCAACATGAATGTGCTGGACGCCACGGGCACGCCGGGCGTGCTGGGACTGAAGGCCTGTCTACAGGCGTTTCTGGAGCACCGTCGCGAAGTTCTGGTGCGCCGGGCGCACTGGCGGATAGAGCGGGTCGAGAAGCGGTTGCATCTGCTCGAAGGCCTGCGGATCGTCTTCCTGAATCTGGACGAGGTCATCCGTATCGTCCGCGAGGAAGAACAGCCCAAGGCCGTGCTCATCGCCCGTTTCGGCCTGACGGAGCTTCAGGCCGACTTCATCCTCGACACTCGTCTGCGCCAGCTGGCG
The DNA here is from genome assembly GCF_058725425.1 of Brevundimonas sp. DW-iso22. Lineage (NCBI taxonomy): Bacteria > Pseudomonadati > Pseudomonadota > Alphaproteobacteria > Caulobacterales > Caulobacteraceae > Brevundimonas > Brevundimonas sp. DW-iso22. The sequence continues at coordinate 220,326 of NZ_JBZXEB010000008.1, forward strand.
CGGATCGAAGAGATGACGATCGAGAATGAATTCAAGACTTTGATGGAAGAACTTGCGGCACTGAAGTCGCTGTCAACAACGCCTGCCAAGCAATGGAAGCAGGTCGGTAAGGACCTGGAGGCCGTGCGCAAGGCCATGGTTTCGCCACGCCGCACCACAATCGCCGAGGCCGTAGACAGTTCGGCCTTCGCCGCCGCGGTCGAGGCCTATATCCCGCGCGAGGCCATCACGGTCATCCTATCCGAGCGCGGCTGGATCCGGGCCGCCAAGGGCAAGGTCGAGGATCCGTCGGAGCTGAAGTTCAAGGAGGGCGACAGTCTGGCCTGGCTGGTGCCTGCCTTCACGACCGACAAGCTGCTGGTCGCGGCGTCGGACGGGCGCATCTTCACGATCGGTGCCGACAAGCTGGCGTCCGGGCGCGGGCATGGAGAGCCTTTGCGCCTGATGATCGATCTCGACGAAAAGGCCGAGATCGTGGCCCTCTTGGCCCATCAGCCGGGTGGCAAGCTGCTGGTCGCGTCACGTGCCGGGTATGGGTTCATCGCCCCGGAAGACGAGTTGCTGGCCCAAAAGCGCGGCGGCAAACAGGTGCTGAACGGCGAGCTGAAGGCCGTACTTCGCGTCACCGGAGATCACATCGCCACCATCGGTGACAACATAAAGGCGCTGATCTTCCCTGTCGCCGAACTTCCGGAAATGGGCCGGGGCAAGGGCGTCAAGCTGCAGTCCTACAAACACGGCGGGCTGGTGGATGTGACCGTCTTCGACGGCGCACATGGTCCGGAATGGGTCGATGGCGGCGCTCGGCGCCGGAACTGGCCCGACTGGAAGGACTGGCTGGGCAAACGCGCTGGAGCGGGGCGGCAGGGACCGAGGGGGCTCAGGAAGTTCCGCTAGATCGGCTTACGCCGATTTCACTATCCGCAGTCGCAGGGCCGCGCGATAATCCCTGAATGGCCCACCCCGGGCCGGGTTGGAGATGTCCATGCTCATCACCCTGATCGTCATCGCCGTCATCGTGGCCGTGGTCCTGTTCGTCGTCGTCGGGGCCTACAACAAGCTGGTCGCGCTGGATCAGCGGGCCGACCAGTCGTTCGCCGATATCGATGTGCAGCTCAAGCAGCGTCAGGACTTGATCCCCAATCTGGTGGAGACGGTGAAAGGCTATGCCACGCACGAGGCCGGCACCCTGGCGGCCGTGACCCAGGCCCGCGCTGCCGCCGCGGGGGCCACCTCGGTCAACGACAAGGTCCAGGCCGAGAACATGCTGACCGGGGCCCTCGGCCGCCTGTTCGCCGTGTCCGAGGCCTATCCGGACCTCAAAGCCAACGCCAACTTCCAGCAACTTCAGGCCGAGCTGTCCGACATCGAGAACAAGCTGGCTGCCGCACGCCGCTTCTTCAACAATGCCGTGGCCGAGTTCAACGCCGTGCGCCGCCAGTTCCCGACCGTTCTTTTCGCAGGCATGGTTGGTTATGCCTCCGACAAGCCCTTCTTCGACGTCGGGGAGGGCGATCGCGCCGCCATGAATGCCGCGCCGCCCTCGGTGAAGTTCTAGGCCTCACCCATGGCCCCCGTCGGTCTCCAGACCCATATCTGGGCGAACAACACGCGCTCGGTGATCCTGCTGGCAGGCTTTCCCGTGCTGATGGTCGGCATCCTGTATGGGCTCCAGCTCATGCTGATGGGGTTTGGCATCCTCCCTAACTCCGGAGGCTCGCTGAGCGCGGACATGGCGTTGGCGGCGAGCTGGCTGACAACGACCATCCCGCTGGCCATCGTCTTCTCCGCCATCTGGTTCGCTATCGCCTGGTTCGGCAATCAGGCGATGATCGACGCCATGACAGGGGCCCGCAAGGTTGATCGGCGGTCTGAGCCTGAGCTCTATAACTTGCTGGAAAATCTGTCGATCTCTCGCGGTATGCAGACCCCGACGCTGCGCATCATCGAAGTGGACGGATTGAATGCCTACGCCAGCGGCCTGAACGAAGGCCGTTACAGTGTCACCGTCACGCGCGGGCTGATGCAGGCGCTGGACCGCGACGAACTGGAGGCCGTGCTGGCCCACGAGCTGACGCATGTCATCAACAAGGACGTGCGGACCATGGTGATCGCCTCGATCTTTGCCGGCATCATCAGCGTGGTGGCCGAACTGGTGCTGCGCAGTCTGTTTTATTCACGCGGAGGCGGGCGGCGCGACAACAAGAATGCCATGCCGCTGATCCTGATTGGTCTGGTCATAGCTGCGGTCGGCTATGGGCTGGCCATCGTCATTCGCATGAGCCTGTCACGCACTCGGGAATATGTGGCCGATGCCGGGGCGGTCGAGCTGACCAAAAACCCCGACGCCATGATCGGAGCGCTGCGCAAGATCGAGGGACGGTCGTCTCTGCCGGGCCCTGACGAGGTTCAGCAGATGTTTCTGGACAACCAGCCGAACGGCAAGGGTCTGGAGGGCCTGTTTGCCACCCATCCCCCCATCGCCAAGCGGATCGAGGCCTTGATCAGGTTTGGGGGAGGGCGCGATCCTGGCCCGTGGCGAGAGCCCGCCTCTGTACCGCTGATGCCGCCTTATCCGACGTCGGTACCCTCGGCAGGCTGAACGATCCGCTCCCAGCCCAGACGAGTCAGTTTCTCCATTGGACGGAAGTCCGCCTTGTAGTCCATCTTGCGCGACCCTTGGACCCAGTAGCCCAGATAGACGAAGGGCAGGTTGACCGCCGCCGCCTGACGCACGTGATCCAGTATGGCGAACCGGCCCAGGCTGCATGCTTCGAGAGCTGGGTCGAAGAAGCTGTAAACCATCGAAAGTCCATCACTCAGCAAGTCCGTCAGACAAACGCCGACGAGCTGCCCCGGGCCGTCATCCAACGAAGCCCGGCGATACTCGATCAGGTGGGTGCGGACAGCGGTGTCCTCGATCATGGCGACATAATCCAGCCAGCCCATACCAGCCATGCCGCCCTCGGGATGGCGATTGTTCAGGTAGCGGCGCAACAGATCGAACTGCTCCGTCGTCGCCTCGGCCTCGACCAGATCGCGTGATAGATTTTCGTTCCGACGCAGGATGCGCCTCTGGGAGCGGGAGAACGCGAACTCCGGCACGGGCAGCCGCACCGAGACGCAGGCATCGCAGGCCTCGCAAGCCGGTCGGTAGGCGATATTCTGACTGCGCCTGAATCCCGCCTGCGTCAGTTCATCATTGACGTAGGCACCCTCGCTGAAGGGCAGATTGGCGAACACCTTCCGCTCCGTCTTGCCCGGCAGATAAGGGCAAGGCGCGACCGAGGTCATGTAGAACCGGAGTTGTCGCTGCGGGACGAACTGGGTCAACGGCTCAGGTCCGTGTTTGTCGGCACGTTGAAGATAGGCGACGCATCATGGTTGATATCTGGCCCCGCACGGTCGTTCTGCGCAAGGGTCATATCCGCCTACAGGCTGGTATCGGACGGCAAAACGGGTGCTTCGCGCAACAGAACAATGGCGATGCGCCGGTTGCCAGCCAGCGAAGGATCATCGGGATATAGCGGATCGGAACCGGCCTTGCCCGACACCTGGTACACTCGATCCGAATCGACACCCGCGCCCTGCAGGACCAGCCTTGATGCGTTGGCGCGCTCGGAAGACAGCGACCAGTCACCTGGTGCACTGGCCCGGCTGGAACCCGCCTGGGCCGACGTATGGCCGGTCACGGAGATGCGGTTCGGCAACTGGTTGATCACGCGCGACACGGCTCTCAGCAGAAGCTGGGCCCTGGCATTGGGCCGTGCCGAGTTGTTGTCGAACATGGATCGACCCTCCTGGTCGACCAGCTGGATGCGCAGTCCCTCAGGAGTCTGGTCGATGATCAGCTGTTTCGACAGCTCGGCCAGTTCAGGCATCGACTGCATGGCCTGGCGCAGCGATTCGGCGGCGGAGGCGAACTGGGCGGCTTCGCGGCGGGCGATCTCTTCGCGCAGAGCCTCTTCGCTGGCAGCGGCCAGGTTTGAACTCTGACCTGCGTCCTGCGGCGCGTTATCAGGAGCTTCAGGGGCCAGTTCGGTGATGACCGAGTTGCTGCCCGAGCTCTTGGCACCATCATCACCCAAGGCCGTGCCGCCCAAGATGCCGCCCGAGCCCGACGTTGTCTGGGACACGCTGGCAGGTGCGAAATATTCGGCAATACCGCGCTTCTGCTCCGGATCGGTCGTGTTGATCAGCCACATCAGCAGGAAGAAGGCCATCATCGCTGTCACAAAGTCGGCATAGGCGACCTTCCAGGCCCCGCCATGGTGACCTCCGGCGATCACCTTCTTGACCTTCTTGATCATGATTGGGCGGTCGTTCAGAGCCATCGAATCCGGTGCCTTAACGCTGTTCGTTAGCCACACCATCGCGGGCGCGCGTTAAGAACCGGTTTGCAAATGATACGGGCAAGCGACCATGCGGCACCAAAGTCATTGCCGACGCACTTTGGGTCGCCTAGTCGTCGAAGTGTGACCGACCTCATCAGCCCCACCTTCGATACGCCCGCCTATCGCAAGGCCCTGGGCGGCTTTGCCACCGGCGTCTGCGTCGTGACAGCCCATACGGGGGAGGGGCCCTATGGCATCACTGTCAACTCCTTTACCTCCGTTTCTTTGGCACCGCCGCTGATCCTGTGGTGTCTGGACCGGAAGTCGGAGCGGCACGACGCCTTTGCAGCGGCCGACCGTTTCGCGGTGCATGTACTGCCGATCGAGGATCGCGACATGTCCGACCGGTTCGCCTGGGGCGTTTGCCGTCTGTCGGCCGAGGAGTTCGACAGCTCCAGCAACGAGCCCCCACGCCTTCGAAATGCCCTGACGCGGCTGGACTGCGACGTCCACGACCGCATCGTCATGGGCGATCACCTGACCATTGTTGGAGCCGTGCGAACCTTCGAGACCCGCCCAGGTGATGCGCTGACCTATTATCGGGGCCGGTATGGCGAAGCCCGGGAGCCGCTGGCGTGAAGATCGGATTTGCAGGACTAGGGGTTATGGGCGGGCCGATGGCACGCCATCTGGTTCATGCAGGACATGAGGTTTCGGCCTTCAACCGCTCGATTGATAAGGCATCGGCTTGGGCAAAGCTCGCAGGCGGCGCCGTCGCAAACACAGTCCAAGCTGCAGCGGAAGGTGCGGAGGTGTTCATCCTTTGCGTCGGCAACGACGACGACGTTCGCCAGGTCGTGTCACAGGCCTTGACGCATCTACAGCCGGGCGCGGTCATCATTGATCACACGACGACGTCCGCCGTCGTCGCGCGCGAGATGTCGGATGCGGCTTCGTCCTCTGGTCGTCACTTCATCGACGCGCCGGTTTCCGGTGGCCAGGCCGGTGCCGAAAATGGCCAGCTCAGTGTCATGGCGGGGGGCGATACCGAAGCCCTGGCGCGTGTCGAGCCAATCCTGAAAACCTATTCGAAAGCTATCAAGCGCATGGGCCCGCCCGGGTCCGGTCAGCTCGCCAAGATGGTCAACCAGATTGCCATCGCCGGCGTCGTCCAGGGCTTGGCAGAGGCTGTGCATTTTGCCCATTGCGCTGGCCTGGACACCGACGCGGTCTATGACGCCATTTCCAAGGGTGCGGCCCAGTCCTGGCAGATGGACAATCGCTGGAAGACGATGACGCGCGGCGAGTTCGATTTCGGCTTCGCGGTCGACTGGATGCGCAAGGATCTGGGGCTTGTGCTGGATGAAGCCCGGGCCAACGGTGCGCGGCTCGACATGACGTCTCTGGTCGATAGCTATTACGCAGAGGTTCAGGCCATGGGCGGCGCACGCTGGGATACGTCGAGCCTGGCGGCAAGGCTCCAAAAGCCCAGCAGCGATTAACGGCATGTGAGTGTTCCAGGATCGTAAGACTCCAACCCTCTGAATTGCCTCAATTAGGCTGTTCCTAGTTCCCTGGATTCCAAGGCATGTTGGGCGATGGGCTCCATCGGCGCGCATCGCTGAACCGGTCAAAACACCCTGATAAGGTCCGGGCCAACATCCCGCGCAAAGTTGGCGGACATCGATCGACGCTCAACGAGGTCGATGTTCACGCCAAGTGCTTCTTTCAGGTCCATTAGAATGCCTCCCATATCGAAGGCGTCGAATGGGGCTCCGTCGCAGACGTCGAAGGCGATATCCACGTCGGAATTTTCGGTAGCCGCATCCCTCGCTACAGATCCGAATAGATACACGTGTTCGACGCCGCAGCCTTTCAGATGGTGCTCCAACTCCAAGAGACGAGCAACAGCGTCGGTGCGTAGCACAGGCTCAGGCCTGCGCAGGCGGCTTAGCGCGAAGAGCGCGATATAGGGTGCTTCGCGAAACGCCCAAGGTAGTGGCAATCTCCGCCATCGACTGATCCGGATGCTGCATCAGATGGCGAGCTTGGGTCAGTTGGTTTGAAGAGAGGGCAGGGGGGCGGCCGCCCCTACGGCCGCGCGCCCGCGCTGCAGTCAAACCAGCCATCGTCCTTTCACGGGTCAGGTCGCGTTCCATTTCGGCGAGAGCTGCCATCATGTGGAAGAAGAAGCGGCCGGCGGGTGTGGTCGTGTCGATGCCGTCGGTGAGGCTTCGGAACTCAATCCCGTCATCATTCAGCCCAGCGACGAACTCGACCAACTGCCTAACGGTCCGACCCAGACGGTCGAGTTTCCACACCACAAGCGTGTCGCCATGCCTCAGGTGAGAAAGCGCGGCTGCGAGACCGGGTCGATCAAAACGACTGCCACTAAGCTTGTCGGAGAAGATCCGATCACATCCAGCGCGCCCGAGCGCGTCTGTCTGGAGTGCCAAATTCTGCTCATCGGTCGAGACGCGAGCGTAGCCCAACAACATTTGTGTCAAAACTCATTGAAGACGCGCCGCAAGAGACGCTGATTTCGCTACAGAGTAACGCAACCGGCCCGGCTTTGGAATCGGGCACGGCGATGTCTTGGGCACACTTCGTGTCAAAAACGGTCGTTTACGACAGTGACGGTTAGGTCTGGTGCTGACTCACTGCAGACCTTCACAGGATCCGCTGTTAGGGCGGCGCTGGAAACGAAAGCCAGCCTTAAGGTGATCGAGATGTCATCCGCCGTCCAAGCCAGCGGCGCACCTTGGCGACGTAGGCGTACCAGGCCAACCCGAAGAGGGCTTCCAGATGTCGTTCTTCGCGTCGGATGGCGAGGCGGTCGGTGACGAAGGCGGCGACGGGGGCGGCCACGAAGAACCAGGCGTTGTCGAACAGGCCCCCGAGGCCGAGCAGAAGCAGCCCGTTCGCGAGATAGATCGGGTTGCGGCTCCAGGCGAACGGACCGGTCGTGACCAGAGCGGTCGCCGCCCGGTGCGGCAGGATGTTTGCGTGCCGCCGCCGCATCTCCACCATGGCCCACAGGTCCAGACCAAGGGCGAGCCCGACCAAGAGGCCGCCGGCGGCGAAGGCGCCGGGGAAGAGGGCGGGCGGGGCCCATAGACGCGCCATGAGGAGCGCGACAAGGACGGCGCCGCCCGTGATGAGCGGCGGCCAGGGCCAGCGGTTCGGTGCTAGCGGCTTCATCCGCCGGCCAGCTTGAGAACGCCGCGCAGGAGGTAGGCGCTGCCGCCCAGGACACCCACGCCCAACACCCAGAGCGCGACAAACCAGAGGCCCTGCCGGAGCCTGGTTGTAGGACCTTGGCGCATCAGTGGTAACCGTCGTCGCCGACCTTGCCGCGGAACACCCAGTAGGCATAGGCGGTGTAGGCAAGGATGATCGGGATTAGGATCAGCGCGCCGACCAGCATGAACAGCTGGCTGGAGGCTGGGGCGGCGGCCTGCCAGAGAGTGATCTCGTCCGGCACGGCATAGGGGAAGATGCTGACGCCCAGACCCGCGAAAGTGACGGCGAACAAGCCTAGCGACAGCAGGAAAGGCCAGACCTCGCGCTTGCGGCGCATGGTCCAGAAGTAGGCGGCCGCGACGATCAGGATGAGCAGCGGCACCTGGGCCGTCAGAAGCACGCCGGGCCAGTCGAACCATCGCCGGGCGTATTCGCCGTCGAGGAAGGGCGTGGCCAGGCTGACAGCACCGATCATCAACAGGGTTGCCGGGCCCAGCTTCCAGGCCTGGGAGCGGGCATGGGTCTGGAGCGCGCCTTCCGTCTTCATGTTCAGCCATGTGGCACCCAGAAGGGCGTAGCCGACGACGACGGCGGCGCCGGTCAGCAGGCTGAAGGGGCTGAGCCAGTCCCACCAGCCGCCGCCATAGGCGCGGCCCGATACCTCGACCCCCTGCAGGATCGCCCCCAGGGTCACGCCCTGGGAGAAGGCGGCGAGCAGGGAGCCGCCAAAGAAGGCGATGTCCCAGACCGGCTTGGCCCGTACCGTGCGCCAGCGGTATTCGAAGGCGACGCCCCGGAAAACCAGCCCCAGCAGCATGGCGATGATCGGCGTATAGACCGCCGGCATCAACACGGCGTAGGCGAGGGGAAAGGCGGCGAACAGGCCGCCGCCGCCCAGTATCAGCCAGGTCTCGTTGCCGTCCCACACCGGGGCGATCGAGTTCATCGCCTTGTCGCGCTGTTCGCCCGCCGTGAGCGTCGGGAACAGGATGCCCACGCCCAGGTCAAATCCGTCCATGACGATATACGCGAAGACGGCGAAACCGAGGAGACCGGCCCAGACCAGCGTCAGATCAACGTCCATGGTCGTGGTCCTCCAGAGGCTCGAGCGTGCGGTCCGGGTCGATGGCCGCCGCCGGGGTGATCCCGGCGGTCCGGATGGGACCGTCCATGATGTCGGTCTCGCCCCGGTGCGGCGCATGGGCCATCAGGCGCAGGATGTAGAAAACCCCGGCTCCGAACACCGCGAAATACACGATGGCGAAGGCCGCTAGGGATGTAGCGACGGCCGGTGCCGCGAGGGGGGCGGCGCTGTCAGCCGTCCGGAGGAACCCGTAGACCGTCCAGGGCTGGCGTCCAACCTCGGTGGTGATCCAGCCTGCTAGCACTGCCACGAAGCCCATCGGCCCCATCAGAAGGGCAAAGCGATGCAGCAGCGGCGCGTCGTAGAGGCGCTTTCTGAGCCGGGCGTAGAGGCCCCAAAGCCCGAGGAGCAGCATCGCCATGCCCAGGCCAACCATGACGCGGAAGGACCAGAAGACGACGGGCACCGGCGGCCAATCGGCGCGAGCCACCGTATCCAGACCGGCCAGGGGCGCGTTCAGATCGTGTTTCAAAATCAGTGACGATAGCTTTGGAACCTCGACGGCGGCATGGACCTTGCCGGCATCCTGGTCGGGAATGCCGAACAGGATTAGCGGCGCCCCGTCAGGGTGACTCTCGTAATGCCCCTCCATAGCCATGACCTTGGCGGGCTGGTGCTCGAGGGTATTGATCCCGTGCATGTCGCCCACGAAGATCTGGATGGGCGCAGCGACCAGAATCATGCCGGTCGCCATGGCGAACATCTTGCGCGCGCCCTTGTTGGTCCGATCCCGGATGAGGTGCCAGGCCCCGACCGCGCCCACGACCAGGGCTGTGGTCAGATATGCGGCGATCAGCATGTGGGCGAGGCGGTAGGGGAAGGACGGATTGAAGACGATAGCGAACCAGTCCTCCGGCACGAATTGACCAACCTCGTTGATGGAGAAGCCTTGGGGCGTCTGCATCCAGCTGTTGACGGACAGGATCCAGAATGCGGAGGCGAAGGTGCCGAAGGCCACGGCCAGAGTGGCGACGAAATGCAGGGTTTTGCCTACACGCTTCAGGCCGAACAGCATCACGCCCAGGAAGCCGGCCTCCAAGAAAAAGGCCGAGAGGACCTCATACGCCATTAATGGACCGATGACGGGCCCCGCCTTGTCCGAGAATACCGACCAGTTGGTGCCGAACTGGTAGGACATGACCAGACCGGAGACGACGCCCATGCCAAAGGCCACGGCGAAGATCTTCACCCAGTATTTGAACAGGTTCAGGTACAGGTCCCGCCCGGTTTTTAGCCAGAGGGCTTCCAGAACCGCCAGGTAGCTGGCGAGGCCGATCGAGAAGGCCGGGAACACGATGTGGAACGCCACGGTGAAGGCAAACTGCATACGGGCCAGGACAAGCGCGTCGAGTTCCAAGAGGGTCTCTCCAGATGTTTGGTGTTAGCTGGCCGAGGGCGCGATCAGACGAGCAGGCCCAAGGCCAAGGCACTGCGGTAAAGCATGTAGATCGCGGTCACGAAGATCAGGCCGGCGAACACGTTGGTGAGGGCCCCCTTCCTGTCGGCGAGGGTCTTGGCCAGGCGTGCGCCGAGCAGGCCGCCGAGGATCCCTCCGGCGACGAATACACCAGCCAGCGGCCAGTCCACCCAGCCGGACAAGGCATAGTTGAAAGCCGTGGTCAGGCCGAAGGCGGTCACGCCCACGAGTGACGACCCTACCGCGTAATAGATCGGCATCCGGGTGGAAAACATCAGGCTCGGGACGATCAGGAAGCCGCCGCCGATTCCAAAAAAACCGGACAATATACCGGTCGCAATGCCGGTCCCGACGAGTTTGGGAGCATTGCCAGGCGTCAGCACCACATGCGGATCGCCGGTGGCTGAACGGCCGCGCAGCATCAGGGCTCCAACCACCAGCATCAAAATGGCAAACAGCGCCAGAAGCTTTTGACCATCGACAGCCTTGCCGAGCGTGGAACCGAGTAGCGCACCTGCCACGCCCGCGACGGCGAACAGGCCCGCGATCTTCCACTTCACCGTTCCGCCGCGCGCGTGGTTCAGCAGATTGGCTGCCGCATTGGCAGCCACGGCGAAGGCGCTTGTCCCGATCGCCAGATGGGGGTCCTTGACCCCGACCAGATAAACGATCAGCGGGACCGCCAAGATGGAGCCGCCGCCGCCGACGAGGCCCAGCGAGAAGCCGACCAGCGACCCGGCACCGGCACCCAGAACATACTGCAGGACGCTGAGCGTCGATGACATCGGCTTGGAACCTTAGGCGGGCAGGCGCTGAGCGGGCGCACTCACATGATGAGGCTGGGCCATCCACTCGCGACCTTTGAGCATGGCCGACCAGTAGATTTCAGGCAGGGCCTCGGACTTCAGCAGCCAGGCAAGGCGCGAGGGGCGGGTCCCGTCGATCAACCACTTGGGGAAGCTGGGGAGCAGCTTGCCGCCATAACCGAACTCGGCCAGCACGATCTTGCCGCGCTCTACGGTCAGTGGGCAGGATCCATAGCCGTCATAGGTCGCGGTCATGGGGCGACCGTCCAGCAGCGACAAAGCATTCTCGGCCACGACAGGGGCCTGTTTGCGAGCGGCGGCGGCCGTCTTGGCGTTGGAGGCCGAGCAGGCATCACCCAGACCGAAGACGTTCTCGAATCGCTTGTGGCGCAAGGTGGCGTCGTCGACCTCGATCCAGCCGCTCTCTGCGGCCAAGGGACTCTCGCGAACGAAATCGGGTGCAGTCTGGGGCGGGCAGGCGTGCAGGAAGGCGAACTCGCGGCGCTCCTCCGTTACGGCACCGTCCGCACCGGTGACTGCGAAGGTTGCCGTGCGCGCCGGTCCGTCGACAGCGATCAGTTTGGAGCTGAAGCGCAGATCGACCTGATACTTACGCATGTACTCCATCAGGGCCGGAACATAGTCCTTCACTCCGAACAGGACTGGCCCAGCGTTATGGAACTCGATGTTGATCTCACCGATCCGGCCTTGGTCGTGCCAGTGGTCTGCCGAGAGATAGAGCGCCTTCTGCGGTGCCCCGGCGCACTTGATCGGCATGGGAGGCTGGGTGAACAGGGCCGGTCCGGAGCGCAGGGCCTGGACCAGCTGCCAGGTATAGGGCGCGGTTTCATAGCTGTAGTTGGAGGTGACATTGTTGCGCCCCAGGCTCTCGGCCAGACCAGGAACACCGGCCCAGTTGAGCTTCAGCCCCGGGGCAGCGACCAGCATCCGATAGCCGATCGTCCGTCCATCATCGAGCTCGACCCGATCCCTGGCGGGGTCAAAGGCAGCGGCGGCGGCCCGGATCCACTCTGCACCTTCCGGTATGAGAGCCTCTTCGCGACGCCGCGTCTTCTCGGGCGTGAAGACGCCGGCTCCGACCATGGTCCAGCCGGGCTGATAATAGTGGGTGTCGGAGGGCTCGACGATCGCCAGCCGTAGTCCGGGCCGTCGCTTCAGGAGGCTCGCGGCGGTCGCCAGTCCGGCGGCACCGCCGCCGACGATCAGGACATCATAGGTTTGCGCGGGGGCGTACTGGGCGCTCATGTCGAGGCTCCTTCCAGGCGGGGCAGAAGCCCGGACAGATCATAGCCGGCCGTCTTGGCCGTCGAGATGAGATACTTGGCGTCGGTGTCGGACGCGTGAGCCAGCGCCCAAAGCGTGGTCGTACGGGTCCCGGTCCGGCAGAAACCGAACACGGGCTGGGGCAGGTCAGCCAGAGCCTCGCGGAAATCCGCCACGTCCTGGTCGGAGATGGCGCCGCCGACCACGGGAACATGAGCGAAGGCCAGACCGGCGGCCTCGGCGGCCTGGCGCAGAGCCTCGGCGCTGGGCTGGCCGGGCTCCTCGCAGTCGGGTCGGCTGGAGATCACCGACCGGAAACCCTGGGCCGCGATGGCGGGCAGGTCTTCCGGGGCGATCTGGGGCGAGGCGGAAAGGGCCTCGTCCAGGGGGCGGATATCCATGGCTTTGTCTCCCTAGGGTCTTTTCTGGTTCAGGCATTTCGGTCGAGCGTCAGGCGGAACAGCGCCATGCCGGCCACGAGGGCGCCGACGAAGACGAAGGCCTGCCAGGCGCCGGTCGTCAGGGCCGCCAGCGCCGGGCCGGGGCACAGACCGACCAGCCCCCACCCCAGGCCGAACAGGACGGCCCCGCCGACCAGAGGGGTGTCGATGGTGCGGCTCTCAGGCACATGGAAGGTCTCGGCCGCGACCGGCGTCTCCATGCGCCGGCGGATCAGATAGGCGATGGCGGAGGGGATCAGCGCCCCGCCCATGACGAAGGCCAGCGAGGGGTCCCAGGCGCCCGTCACATCCAGGAAGGCCAGGACGCGGGCCGGGTTGATCATGTCGGACACCACCATGCCGGCGCCGAACAGCAGGCCGCACAGGACGGCGACGATCAGCCGGTTCATGCCAGGCTTCCCAACAGGTGGCGGGTGACGAAGACGGTCAGGGCTGCGACGGCCATGAAGGTGCCGGTGGCGACGATGGAGCGGGGCGACAGGCGGGCCAGGCCGCAGACGCCGTGGCCGCTGGTGCAGCCCGAGCCCCAGCGGGTGCCGAAACCGACGATCAGGCCGCCGAGCACCAGCAGCCAGATGTCCGAGGTGATCTGCACCTCGGGCCTGCGGATCAGCGCTGAGGCCAGGGCCGCGCCGCCCAGCAGGCCGGCGATGAAAAGCAGGTCCAGGGTGCGCGGCGCGCCTTTCGACAGGCCGGTCGCCGCGGCGGTCAGGCCGGAGATCCCGGCCACGCGCCCATTCAGCAGCAGATAAAGGCCGGCGGACAGGCCGACCAGCAGGCCGCCGGCCAGCGGCCAGACGAAGGAAATGGGTTCAGGCATGGGGGGCTCGCCTCACAGCGCGTTCAGCGGGACCTTGAGGTAGCGCACCCCATTGTCCTCGGGCTCGGGCGGGCGGCCGCCGTTCATGTTCACCTGGACCGACGGCAGGATCAGCTTGGGCATCGGCAGGGTCGCGTCGCGCTGGGTGCGCATGGCCACGAACTCGTCCTCGCTGACGCCGTCGCGGATATGGATGTTGCCGGTGCGCTGGGCGCCGATGGTGGTCTCCCAAGCGAACTCGGTCCGGCCCGGCGGCGCCTTGTAGTCGTGGCACAGGAAGACCCGCGCCTCGTCCGGCAGGGAGGTCAGGCGATGGATCGAGCGATACAGGGTCCCGGCGTCGCCGCCGGGGAAGTCGCAGCGCGCCGTGCCGTAGTCGGGCATGAACATGGTGTCGCCGGGAAAGACAGCGTCGCCGATGACATAGGCCAGACAGGCCGGGGTGTGGCCGGGCACATGCAGCACCGTGGCCTTCAGCCCGCCGATCTCGAACCGGTCGCCGTCGTTGAACAGATGGTCGAACTGGCTGCCGTCGCGGCGGAAGTCGGTCCCTTCGTTGAATATCTTGCCGAAGACCGCCTGGACGGTGAGGATCTCATGGCCGATGGCCAGCTGACCGCCGAGCTTTTCCTGGAGATAGGGTGCCGCCGACAGGTGATCGGCGTGGGCGTGGGTCTCCAACAGCCACTGGACCGTGAGACCTTCGGATTTCACGTAATCAATGAGGGCGTCCGCCGAGGCGTGGGCGGTGCGGCCGGACGCCGGATCGTAGTCGAGCACGCTGTCGATGATGGCGCAGACGTCGGAGCCGGGATCGCGCACGACATGGCTGACGGTGAAGGTGGCCTCGTCGAAGAATGACCTGACGACAGGGCGCTGGCGAGGATCGCCCAGCGCGGCGCGCACGATGTCGGCGGCGTGGTCGCGGGCGGGATCGGGGATGGGCGAGGACATGGCGTGTCTCCGTTTCGGTGACTCAACACATATACCTATTCATAGTTCGTGCAAGTATGTATTTTAATGTAGCGGAAACGGTGGGAAGCGCT
>NZ_JBZXEB010000009.1:0-141373 GCF_058725425.1 Brevundimonas sp. DW-iso22
AACCGGCGTCGATCGCACCGTACCAGCCGTTCGGCTCTGCCGAGGCCGTTCCGGCGGTGAACAGGCTCGCCAAGGCGACGCCAGCAAGAAGTTTCAGCTTCATGATAGTCCTCATACTCGTGATTGTCGGATGTCCACGTCTTTACACGTGACACTCGCAGGCCGAACGACAATGTGTCGCTCCGGTTCCGCGTTCCCGCCAGCAATGCGGCAACTGTGGCGCCATTTCAACATAATTACCTTGATTAACCAGTTTATTGGCCGAGCAAAGGTGCAGGAACGCAGAATTGCGGCATTCGGGCACATTGCTCACATCGATCAGCTCTGAACGGGCCGCATGGATAAGTCCTTTAACGCAAGCCTGTTTTCTTCCCACTGATCCGGCGCTAGGGACAATGGATATCATAGCAGGAGCATGCGCATGGCGATGACATTCGAGGGTCGGGTAGCGATCGTGACCGGAGCAGGCGGCGGACTGGGCCGCGAACACGCCCTGGCCCTGGCCAAACGCGGAGCGAAGGTCGTGGTCAACGACCTGGGCGGCGCACGCGATGGTTCCGGCGGTTCAGCCACAGCTGCCGAAGCCGTGGTCGCCGAGATCGTGGCGGCGGGTGGCGAGGCCATGGCCAATGCCGCCTCTGTCACCGACGCGGCGGCGGTCCAGTCCATGGTCGATGAGGTCATGGCCAAATGGGGTCGGGTCGACATTCTGGTCAACAATGCCGGCGTCCTGCGCGACAAGACCTTCGCCAAGATGGAGCTGGAAGACTTCCGCTTCGTCGTCGACGTCCATCTGATGGGGGCGGTCAACTGTACCAAGGCGGTGTGGGAGATCATGCGGACGCAAAACTATGGCCGCATCGTCATGACCACCTCGTCCTCGGGCCTGTACGGCAATTTCGGCCAGTCGAACTATGGCGCGGCCAAGATGGCGCTGGTCGGTTTCATGCAGACCTTGTCGATCGAGGGGGCCAAGAACGACATCCGGGTCAACTGCCTGGCCCCGACAGCCCATACCCGCATGACCGAGGATCTGGGCGCGGCCCTGCCGCTGGAGAAGCTGGGTCCGGATCGGGTCACGCCGGGCCTGCTGTATCTGGTCAGCGAGGACGCGCCCAGCCGCTGCATCCTGGCTGCGGGTGCCGGCGGGTTCGAGCGCGCCTATGTCACCCTGACCCAAGGAGCCTTCATCGACGGCGAGGACGCGCCTGAACAGGTCGCGGCCCGCTTCGCCGAGATCTCGGACCGCGCGGGAGAGATCGTGCCCGACATGGGCGCGGCCCAGGGGATGATCGAACTGTCCAAGGCCCAGAAGGCGCACAGCTGACATTGAGGCCTATCGGCTGAGGCACTTGCCTTGACCCGACGGCAAGCGCTTACAGTCTCGGTGAGGAAACCCGCGCTCAAGCAGCGAAGGACCGCGTCCTGAGCGATAGCGCCCCACAAAGAAGGAGCATCCCCGATGCGTGAAGCCGTCATCGTCTCGACCGCCCGGACCCCCATCGGTCGCGCCTATCGCGGGGCGTTCAACGACACCCAGGCCCAGCAACTCGGCGCCCATGCGGTCAAGCATGCCGTTCAGCGCGCGGGCGTCGATCCGGCCGAGATCGAGGACGTCGTCATGGGCGCAGCCCTGCAGCAGGGCTCGACCGGTACCAATGTGGCGCGCCAGGTGGCCCTGGCCGCCGGCCTGCCGGTCACGGTGCCCGGCATGAGCCTGGATCGTCAGTGCGCCTCGGGCCTTATGGGCATCGCTACGGCGGCCAAACAGGTCATCTTCGACCATCAGAAGATGGCGGTCGGCGGCGGGCTGGAAAGCATCTCCCTGGTCCAGAACCAGCATATGAACCTGTACCGGATGAAGGACGAGGCGCTGCTGAAGCAGGCCCCGCACATATATATGTCGATGCTGGAGACGGCCGAGGTGGTGTCGCGCCGCTACGGCATCTCGCGCGATCGCCAGGACGAATACGCGCTCCAATCCCAGCAACGCACGGCCCAGGCCCAGGCCGAAGGTCGGCTGGATGCCGAGATCGTGCCGATGACCACCACCATGCAGGTGGTGGACAAGGCCACGGGCCAGGCCTCGGCCAAGCAAGTCACCCTGTCCAAGGACGAGGGCAACCGCGCCGACACAACGCTGGAAGGCCTGAAGTCGCTCAAGCCTGTCTTCGGCGGCGGCGAGGAAATCCAGCAGGGCGAGTTCATCACCGCCGGCAATGCGTCCCAGCTGTCCGACGGGGCCTCGGCCTGCGTCATCATGGAGGCGGGCGAGGCGGTGAAACGCAGCCTGCAACCGCTCGGGGCCTATCGGGGCATGGCCGTGGCCGGGTGCGAGCCGGACGAAATGGGCATCGGGCCGGTCTATGCAGTGCCGATCCTGCTGCGCCGCCACGGCCTGACCATCGACGACATCGGCATCTGGGAGCTGAACGAGGCCTTCGCCTCGCAGGTGCTTTACTGCGCCGACACCCTTGGCATTCCGATGGACCGCCTGAACGTCTCGGGCGGGGCCATCTCCATCGGCCACCCCTATGGCATGTCGGGGGCCCGCATGACCGGCCACGTCCTGATCGAGGGCAAGCGTCGCGGGGCCAAATACGGTGTCGTCACCATGTGCATCGGCGGCGGCATGGGCGCGGCGGGCCTGTTCGAGATTTATTGACCCGGTTCAGGCGCAGGGCTCGCTGTTGCCCTGCGCCGCCCACTTCGCCCGCTCGGCCTCCATCAGCTTGAACCAGCGCGCACGCAAGTTGGCCGGTCGGCCCGGATAGCGGTCGTCCAGATAGTCGGCCTCGACCACCCGATCGGTGCGGAAGGTGCGGAAATCGTCGCGCGTCTCGCACCAGCCGACCAGAAGCCGGGTCGTCTCTCGATAGCCGACCAGGCAGGGCCAGATGATCCGCTGCGTCTCGCGCCCCTGTTCGTCTGCATAGTGAAGCCGCAGTTTGCGGCCGGCGTGAATGGCGGCGCGGACGCGGGCCATGTCCAGGGTCTCGACCGCATGCTGCCAGGCGGGCGGTGTCGACACCGCCGGCTCCATCACCACGGGGCGCAGGCTCTCGGGCACTGTTGCCGCGATCTTGGCAATCAGGTCGCGCGCTGCCCGCGCCAGCCCCGGATCGCCACGCCCGGCCACCCACTGCGCCCCCAGCACCGCCGCCTCGACTTCGTCCGAGGTCAGCATCAGCGGCGGCATGTCGAAGCCGCCGTCCAGCACATAGCCGATGCCCGCCTCGCCCCGGATCGGCACGCGCTGCGCCATCAGGGTAGCGATGTCGCGATAGATGGAGCGTTTGGAGGTCTCGAGCTCTGCCGCCATGGCGTCGGCCGTCACCGGTCTGGAAGACCGGCGCAGCACTTGGATGATCTGGAACAGTCGGTCGGCGCGTCTCATCTTTTGTGGCGCTATCGCAAACGACGCGGTCGTTTGCTGCTTGAGCGCGGGCTCCTTCTTCGATGACCAAGTCATGATGCCGCATCACTGCTGACAGCATGCTGGCAGCAGAGTGGCAGTAGTTCAAGAACGTCGGCGGCGAGGGGCCGCCCGTCCTTGGGAGATATCAAGATGATCACACTGTTCCACGCCCCGCAGTCGCGCTCGTCGCGCATGGTCTGGTTGATTGAGGAACTCGGCATCGACTGCGAGGTTCGGTACTGCCAGATCGCAGTGCGCAACGGCCAGGCTGTCGGCGAGGCCGATCCGGCCAATCCGCACCCCGACGGCAAGGTGCCGGCCCTTCTGCATGAGGGTGCCCTGATTACGGAATCGGCGGCGATCGCGCTGTATCTGGCCGACCTGTTTCCCGAGGCCGATCTGGGTGCCTCAGTGGGCACAGCCGAACGCGGACCGCTGCTGACCTGGATCTGCTGGGCGGTGGGCGAGCTGGAGCCGGCGATCTGGTCCAAGATGACGGGCGAGGCGGATCGCGATCCCCTGGCCAAGGCGCGTTATCAGGCGGCCGTGGATCGGCTGTTGGAGGCCCTGTGGGTCGGGCCTTACCTGATGGGTGAGCGGTTCACGGCGGCGGACGTCATGGTCGGCTCCAGCCTGGCCTGGGCGCGTTCGTTTCTGCCGGAAAGCCCGCTGCTTGATGCCTATGCCGATCGGCTGGCCCGGCGTCCCGCCCGCATCCGGGCGGATGCCAAGGACTCGGACAAGGGTATGTCCCAAACAGACGAGGTTCAGGCCGCGTAAATATCCCTCCTCCGCTCATCCCGGCTTTCGCTCGGGATGAGCCGAAGGCGATGATCAGGCGGCGTGAGCGGGGACGGTATCGCCGTCTCCGTCCGCAGGCTTCTCGATGGCGCGCAGGGTGGAGACGAAGTCATCGCGCCAGATCCCGACGTCGGTGTCCCGCACCACCTGCATCAGCGTCTGCCACTTCCGCTTGCGCTCTTCCAGCGGCATGGTCAGGGCGCGCTTGATGGCGTCGGCGACCTCCTCACGGCTGAAGGGATTGACCAGCAGGGCCTCGCCCATCTGCTCGGCCGCGCCGGCGAAACGCGACAGCACCAGTACGCCCGGATCATCCGGATCCTGGGCTGCGATATATTCCTTGGCCACCAGATTCATCCCGTCGCGCAGCGGTGTCACGAGCCCGACCCTGGCCGCGCGATAGATTCCCGCCAGCTGGTCCCGGCGATAGGTGCGATTGATGTACCTGATAGGCTGCCAGTCCATGTCGGCAAAGGCCCCGTTTACGCGCCCGGCCAGGGAGTCCAGGCGCCCGCGAATGTCCTGGTAGGTGTCGACATCGTCACGGCTGATCGGCGTGACCTGCAGCAGGAAAACCTTGCCGCGCATGTCGGCATTGTCCTGCAGGAACTGCTCATAACCCAGCAGTCGCTCTTCCAGCCCCTTCGAATAGTCCAACCGATCAACACCCACGATCATGGAGCGAAAGGCCGAGGACGCCGCCATCCGGTCGTAGGTGCGGCGTCCGAATACGGAGTTTCGCGCGTCGAGAAAGCCGTCAACATCGATTCCGATGGGGAAGACGCCGGTCTGTACGGTCTTGCCGAAGGCCTCCAGCGCGTCGTTGGGCAGAAGTTTGCCGTCCACGCTGGGTTCGGACGCCACATAGTCGCGGAACAGATCCAGCCATTCGCGGGTGTGAAAGCCGATCAGGTCATAGTCGAACATCGACTCCACCAGCCGGCGATGGTGCGGCAGGGTGACCAGCAGCTGGCGCACGGGCCAGGGCGTGTGGAGGAAGAAGCCGATCCGGTTCTTGATCCCCAGGCGGCGCAGATCCCGCGCCATCGGGATCATGTGATAGTCGTGAATCCAGATGATATCGTCCGGCTGGATCAGCGGGGCCAGAACCTCGGCGAAGCGCGCATTGGTGCGCTCATAGCCCTCGCCATAGGTGCGCTCATAGGCGGTCAGATCGACCCGGTGATGGAACAGGGGCCACAGCGTCTTGTTGGCGTAGCCGTTGTAGTATTCGTCGACGTCCTGGGCCTCCAGGTCGACCAAGGCGACGGTGACACCGGCGCGATCCTCGATCTTGGCCTCGCCGGTGAACGTCTCGACGGTGTCTCCGGACCAGCCGAACCACAGTCCGTCATAGGTCTTCAAAGCGGCGGACAGCGCCATGGCCAAGCCGCCCGCGGATCCGGCGGAAGGGTCTTTGGGGGCAGAAACGCGGTTGGAAACGACGATCAGGCGGCTCATGGACACAGGCTCATCGCGCGTCCGTCCAGGATCGGCTGAGCAGGACCGCGCAGTTGATGATGCCAACCAGCGAATAGGTCTGCGGATAGTTCCCCCACAGCTCGTTGTCTCCCAGCGAGATGTCTTCGCTGAGCAGGCCCGCATGGGTCCTGCGGCTCAGCATCTGTTCGAAAATCTCGCGCGCCTCCTCGATCCGCCCGTTCTGATGCAGGGCCTCGATGAACCAGAAGGTGCAGAAGTTGAAGGCCGTCTCCGGCTCGCCGAAGTCGTCCGGCTCGACGTAACGGAACAGATAGGGACCCTTCTTCAGATCGCGCTCGATGGCTTCGAACGTCTTGACCTGGCGAGGGTCCATCGGATCGATGAAGCCCAGGTCGGTCATCTGAAGCAAGGAAGCGTCCAGTTCGCGATTGCCGAAGCTGGCGGCGAAACGGCCTTCGTCCGGCAGATAGGTCTCGGCCTCGATGCGGGCATGGATGATGTCGGCCCGATCCCGCCAGAAGACCGCACGATCCTTCAGGCCAAGATGATCCGCCGCCTTTGACAGGCGGTCGCAGGCGGCCCAGCACATGACCGAGGAATAGGTGTGCACCCGCGCGATGGTGCGGAACTCCCACAGGCCGGCATCGACCTGATCGTGCATGGCGAAGGCGCGGTCCCCGACCTTCTCCAGGGCGTGGAAATCGGCAACGGTGCCGGGACGCAGCAGCCGCTGGTCGTAGAAGCTCTGCACCAGTGGCAGGACGATCTGGCCATAGACGTCATGCTGCAGATGCTCTCGAGCCTGATTGCCGACACGCACCGGCTTCATGCCGCGGTAGCCTGCGACCGTCTCGGTGATCCGCTCGTCGATGTCTTCTTCCAGACCGACGCCATAGACGGGCTGCACATGGCCGCCCGCCGACTGATCGACCAGATTCCTCAGATAGGCGAGATAGTTCTCCAGGATGTCGACCGCACCCAGCCGGTTCAGGGCCCGCACCGTATAATAGGCGTCGCGGATCCAGCAGTAGCGATAGTCCCAGTTGCGCCCGCTCTCGGGAAACTCGGGCACCGAGGTCGTCATGGCGGCGACGATGGCCCCCGTCTCTTCATAGGCGCACAGTTTCAGGGTGATGGCGGCACGGATCACCGCCTCCTGCCAGTCCAGCGGCAGGTACAGGGTCCGAACCCAATCCTGCCAATAGGCCACGGTGCGATCCAGCGCCGCCGCGACGCCCGGCCCGACTTCCTGGTCGTAGCCCTCGTCCGGCCCCAGGAAGAAGGCATGCGGCCTCTCCAGCCGGAAGGTCCGCTCGTTCAGAATATGCGAGACCGGACAGTCGGTGGTCAGGCGGAAGGTCACGTCGGTGCAGATGTAGCGGATGTGGTTCGACCCATGTGTCGTCTCCGCCGCCCTCGCGCCCCAGTCGGCCGAGGGGCGCAGCCGCACGGTGATGCGGGGCGAGCCTTCCAGCGGGCGTACGATCCGGCCAAATGCCAACGGCCGGTAGGTTCGGCTGTGCTTCATGTGCCGCGGGGCGAAGTCTATAATTTCCAGGGAAGCCCCGTCTGCCGACGTCAGCACCGTGCGCAGGACCGGGGTGTTGCGGACATAGGCCTGTTCCACCGACACCTGATCTTCCAGCCGGATGTCCCAGAAACCGTGGTCCGGATCCGTGCCATTCATGAGAGCCGAGAACACCGGATCGCCGTCCACGCGGGGCGCACAGGCCCAGATGAAACGCCCCTCACGATCGATCAGGGCGCTGATCGAACAGTTGCCGATGGGGGCAAGGTCCAGGTTGGGGGTCATGCGATCTCCTCGATCCGGTCCAGCCAGTCCAGCACGGCGTCTACATCGGGCAGGCTGAAGCGGGCCGCCGTCTCACGCGGAGGGCCGACCAGAACGCCGAACCCCCCGAGGGCTTCTGCGGCGCGAAAGCCATATTCGTCGGTCAGGTCGTCGCCCAGCATGACCGGTACGGCCCCCTTGAAGGGAGCCTCGTTCATGAAGGCCGTCAGGGCGGTACCCTTGTCCGCGCCGGGCGTCTTCAGTTCAACCACCAGATTACCAGGTTGCAGGCTCAGCCCCGTCTCCTCGGCCAGTCGCCCGGCCAGGGCCTCGGCTGCGGCGGCGTGGGTGGGTGCGCCCCGGAAATGCAGGCCGGCGGCGACGGTCTTGTCCTCGACGATCATCCCGGGCCGCGTGCGGGCAAAGTCGTCGAAGGCTTCCACGGCCTCGCGCACAGCCGCGTCCGGTCTGGAGCGGAGCATCTCCCCATCGGCCCTGCGGCGTTCCAGACCGTGCACTCCTGAGGCCGAAGTCACGGCCTCGTCGGCGATGCGGTCAATCTCCTTGATCGTCCGCCCGCTCAGGATAGCAACCCGACCGTTCAGCCGCTTCTCCAATGACGTCAGGCTCGCGGTGCGGCGAGGGTCAGCAACGACGTCGTCAGGCGTGGGGGCCAACGGAGCAAGTACACCATCCATGTCCAGAAACAGGGCGGGACGTTGAAGTCGTAGGGGTGGAGGCGGCAATTTCGCGGGGGTGTCGGCGCGCGCTGTCGCGGCACCCTGGGTCGTCTCTAGCGTCACCATGGGCCTCCTAACGCATCAACCGCTCTGGGTTTCCCGCAAGCGTCACCTTTTCTTCGCAGGCGCAGCATGCACGGGCCAGGGCTCAACATTGTGAAACCGGCGGGGATGGGTCAAATCCCTGTCCATGAGCACGCTCGAGCCCCTCTCCGCCGATCCCGCCGCCATGGTCGCCCGTGCGCGGGAGGTCATCGCCCTGAACATCTCCGCCCTCCAGCAACTGGAGGCGGCGATCGACGACAGCCTGGCCCGGGCGGTCGAGATCATCCTGTCGCGCCCCGGCTATCTTGTCGTCACCGGCATGGGCAAGTCGGGCCATATCGGGGGCAAGATCGCCGCGACCCTGGCATCGACCGGCACCAACGCCTTCTTCGTCCATCCGGCGGAGATGAGCCACGGCGATCTGGGCATGCTGCGCAAGGATGTGACCCTGCTTGCCATCTCCAACTCGGGCGAGAGCCGAGAGCTGCGCGATCCGCTGATCTACTGCCAACGCGAAGGCATTCCGGTCATCGGCATCACCCAGCGGCCGAACAGCTTTCTGGCCCGTATGTCCGCCGTCTGCCTGACCCTACCCAATGCACCCGAGGCGCATCCAGACGGCCTTGCGCCGACCACCTCAACCCTGATGACCCTTGCCATGGGTGATGCCCTGGCCATGGTCCTGACCGAGCGGCGTGGCTTCACCGCCGAGGATTTCGGCCTGCACCATCCCGGCGGCAAGCTGGGCATGAGCCTGCAGAGCGTGCGCGACTGGATGGGCGACCGGCCGCCTGCACCAGCCACAGTCTCGATGAATGCCAGTTTCGCCGATGTCGTCTCGGCCATTACCGTAGGTCGCAAGGGCGCGGCCGCCGTGGTCAATGACGACGGCACCCTGGCGGGGATCGTGACAGACGGCGACGTGCGCCGGGCCTTTGCGCGGGGCGATCTGAGCGGCCTGACCGCCGCAGACGTCATGAGCCCCCGCCCCAAGGTCATCGACCCCAGCGCCCGCATGAGCGATGCCATCGACTTGATGACCCAGAACAAGATCGCCACTCTGCTAATCGTCGAGGACGACCGCCCGGTCGCCATCGTCCATATCGCGGAACTGATGCAGGCGGGCTACGTCGGCTGACACCTTCGGGCCGATCCTGCGTTTGGATCGGCAAGGAGGCTTCATCCATGATCGACCATGTCGCATTCGACGTCGCCGACATCGCGCGTTCCCGCGCGTTCTATGCCGCCGCTCTCGCGCCGCTCGGCTATCGCATCCTGGCCGAGGAGAGGGACGGCGACGCTTCCGTCGTGCTGTTCGGTATCGAAGAGCCGGACTTTGTGATCGCCGACAAGGACCGGCCCGCCCAAGCCAACCACATCGCCTTTCGCGCAGAAAGCCGCCTGCAGGTCGAGGCTTTCCATCAGGCCGCATTGATGGCGGGTGGTATCGACCACGGTGGCCCCGGCCTTCGCGCGCAGTACAGCCCCAACTACTATGCCGCCTTCGTCCTCGACCCCGACGGCTTCAACGTCGAGGCTGTGTGCCATCGGCCCGCATAGCCTGTGATGGCCAATATCTTCACCGGAAAATGGGCTTGAATCGGGCTTCTAACTTGACGTTGACGTAAACGTAGGGCTTTTGTCCCAGCGCGTTTCAATTGCAGACGTCCCTCAAGCAGCGTGGCGCCGCGCGCCAAGCGATAGGGACCCAAAAAAGAGAGACACCTCTCCATGACCGAAGCCTATATTTACGACGCCGTCCGCACCCCGCGCGGCAAGGGCAAGAAGGACGGGTCTCTGCACGAGATCACCGCCCTGTCGCTGGCCACCCAGGTGCTGGAGGCCCTGCGTGATCGCAACGGGCTGGACACCTCGAAAGTCGACGACGTCATCCTCGGCTGCGTCTCGCCGGTGGGCGAGCAGGGCTCGGACATCGCCCGCACCGCCGTGCTGAACGCCGGCTGGGCCCAGACGGTGGCTGGTGTCCAGATCAACCGCTTCTGCGCCTCGGGCCTGGAAGCCGTGAACATGGCGGCGGCCAAGGTGAAGGCCGGCGAGGCCGACTTCGCCGTCGGCGGCGGCGTCGAGGCCATGAGCCGCGTGCCGATGGGCAGTGACGGCGGGGCCTGGCCGGTCGATCCGTCCAGCGCCTTCTCCACCTATTTTGTACCTCAGGGCGTCTCGGCCGACATGATCGCGTCCAAGTACGGCCTCTCGCGCGACGACGTGGATGCCTATTCGGTCGAGAGCCACAAGCGTTCGGCCCGCAGCTGGGCCGAGGGCCGGTTCTCGAAGTCGGTGGTGCCGGTGCGCGACCAGCTGGGTCTGGTCCGTCTGGACCGCGACGAGACCATCCGCCCCAATACCGACATGCAGACCCTCGGTGCGCTGAATCCGTCGTTCGCCGCCATGGGCGAAATGGCCTTCGACGCCGTGATCAATCAGCGCTACCCCGAGGTCGAGCGCGTCAACCATGTCCACACGCCCGGCAACTCGTCCGGCATCGTCGATGGTTCGGCTGGCGTCCTGATCGGTTCTCTGGAAGCAGGCAAGGCCCTGGGCCTCAAGCCCCGCGCCCGCATCGTCGGGGCCGCCTCGATCGGGTCCGAGCCCTCCATCATGCTGACCGGCCCCGAGTTCGTGACGAAGAAGCTGCTGGGCAAGCTGGGCATGACCACCGCCGACATCGACGTGTGGGAGCTGAACGAGGCCTTCGCCGCCGTGGTCCTGCGCTACATGCAGGCGCTGGATATCCCGCACGACAAGATCAATGTGAACGGCGGCGGCATCTCCATGGGCCACCCGCTGGGGGCCACGGGCGCCATGATCACCGGCATCGCCCTGGACGAGCTGGAGCGGTCCGACAAGTCGACCGCCCTGATCACCCTGTGCATCGGCGGCGGCATGGGCACCGCCACCGTCATCGAACGCGTCTGAGGATCACAACCATGGAAAACTTCAAGATCGACGTCGACGCCGACGGCATCGCCCTGATCACCTTCGACGTCCCCGGGCGGTCGATGAACACCCTGACCTCGGGCGTGATGAAGGAAATCCCGGAGTGGGTCGAGCGGGTCAAGACCGACGACGCCATCAAGGGCGTGGTCCTGACCTCGGGCAAGGCCTCCGGTTTCTGCGCTGGGGCCGACCTGGGCGACATGGCCGGCGGCATGCTGGCCGGCGGCTCTCTGCAAGAAGCCTATGACGCCGGGTGGAAGCTGAATGGGGCCCTGCGCGCGCTTGAGACCTGCGGCAAGCCGGTGGCCGCGGCCATCAACGGCCTGGCTTTGGGCGGCGGTCTGGAACTGACCCTGGCCTGTCATTACCGCGTCGTCGGCGACAGCCCCAAGATTCAGCTCGGCCTGCCCGAGATCAAGGTCGGCCTGTTCCCCGGCGGCGGCGGCACCCAGCGCCTGCCGCGCCTGATCGGCGTCCAGGCGGCGATGATGGCCATGACCGAAGGCAAGTCCTTCCGCCCCAACGACGCCAAGGGCGCGGGCTTCATCCATGAGGTCGTCCCCGTCGGCACCGAGGTCGAGGCCGCCAAGGCCTGGATCAAGGGCGGCGGCAAGGCCGTCCAGCCGTGGGACGACAAGTCCTTCAAACTGCCCGGAGGCGGCCCCTACCACCCCGTCGGCGTCCAGAATTTCATCGTCGGCAATGCGATGATCCGCAAACAGACCTACGGCAACTATCCCGCCGCCACCAACCTGATGAGCGCCGTCTATGAGGGCATGCAGGTGCCGATGGATGCGGCCCTGCGCATCGAGACCCGCTACTTCATCAAGACCCTGATGACGCCCCAGGCCCAGGGCATGATCCGGTCGCTGTTCCTGTCGAAACAGGAGCTGGACAAGGGGGCCGTCCGCCCCGCCGGTGTGCCGAAATCCGATCCGAAGAAGGTCACCGTTCTGGGTGCCGGCATGATGGGCGCGGGCATCGCCTATGTGCAGGCCCTGGCCGGTATCGAAACCATCCTGATTGACCAGACCCAGGACGCCGCCGACAAGGGCAAGGCCCATGTCGAGGAACTGCTGAAGAAGCGCCTGTCGCGCGGTCAGATCGACCAGGCCAAGTATGACGCCCTGCTGGCCTCCGTCACTGCCACCACCGACTATGATCACATCAAGGGCTCGGACCTGGTCATCGAGGCCGTCTTCGAGAACCGCGAGATCAAGGCCGAGGTCACCAAGCGCGCCGAGGCCCAGCTGGAGCCCGGTGCCATCTTCGGCTCCAACACCTCGACCCTGCCGATCACCGGCCTGGCCGAGGCCTCGGTCCGTCCCGAGGACTTCATCGGCATCCACTTCTTCTCGCCCGTCGACAAGATGATGCTGGTCGAAATCATTCTGGGCGAAAAGACTGGCGAGGCGGCCATCGCCAAGTCGCTGGACTACATCCTGAAGATCAAAAAGACCCCGATCGTCGTCAACGACGGTCGCGGCTTCTACACCTCGCGCTGTTTCGCCACCTATGTGGCCGAGGGCCTGGCCATGTTGCAGGAAGGCTATGCCCCCGCCCTGATCGACAACATCGGGCGCATGACCGGCATGCCGCGCGGCCCGCTGGAGATGCACGACGACGTGGCCCTGGACCTGTCGGTCAAGGTCGCCAAACAGACGGCTATCGACCTCGGCGACAAATACGTTCCGCTTCAGGGCGCCGAGATCGTCCGCACCATGGTCGAGGATATGGGCCGCTACGGTCGCAAGAACGGCAAGGGCTTCTACGACTACGACACCAAGCCCAAGACCCTGTGGAAGGGCCTGTCCGACCTGGCTCCGGTGACGATCAACGATTCGACGCCCGAACTGGTCGAGGATCAGAAGCGCCGCCTGCTGTATCGTCAGGCCGTCGAAGTCGCCAAATGCTGGGAAGAGGGCGTCATCGACGACCCGCGCGAAGCCGACGTCGGTGCCATCCTGGCCTGGGGCTTCGCGCCCTGGACCGGCGGCCCGATCACCTACATCGACCAGATCGGCCTGAAGGCCTTCGTCGAACAGGCGGACAAGTACGCCGCCCAGTACGGCGACCGCTTCCAGGTGCCCCAGCTGCTCCGCGACATGGCCGCCAAGGGCGAGACCTTCTACGGCAATTTCGAAGGCAAGAAGGCCGCGGCCTGATTTTGGGGACGGGCTAGAGGTTCACCACCTCGAACCCGTCCTCGCTCGCCAGCCGCTCGGCCAGAACGGCGCGGTGGCAGCCCGCATGGTCGGCCTCGAAACACAGCAGCGCCGTCCGCTTCTCGCCCGCCAGCGCCCGCAACTGCTGGAAGGCCGCTTCCGACGCCGGCTCGCTCATGTGGCCTGCGAAGATGTCGCGCATCTCTCCGATCCGACCCTTCTTCGCCGCCTCGCGCCCGGCCTTGGGCGTGCCCAGCGGGCGCAGGTGCAGATAGTCGATCCCGGCCTCTCGCAGGCTGTTGCCCAGGATTGTCTTGGAGAAGCCCGCCCGGCGCGAGGCCGCTACGGCGCGGACATCCACCAGCACCTCGACACCCGCAGCCTTCAGCCGGTCGATCACGGCGGCCTGCGGCTCGCCCTCATATCCGATGGTGAACAGTTTCATCGCCGTCAGATGGGAAACGTGAGCCCGATCGCCAGCGCGACCGTTTCTGACGCATCCTCGTGGCACAATCCTCTCCTCGGAGGCGTAGGCCGGGCGAAGTGGACTGAGTGGACTCAGTGGACTGTGTTTTTGTCGCCTTGACCTCTTTGCCGTCGTGTCGCACGGCCTTGGCTGCTGTTCAGGAGTCTGCCGCATGATCCGCCGCCTCGTCCTCGCCCTGCTGCTCTCCGGGGCCGCCACCACGGCCCATGCCCAGGACCTGCTGATCCGGGGCGGACCCATCTATACGGGCGTAGAGGCCGCCCCGACCGCCGAGGTGGTTCAGGTCCGCGACGGCCGCATCTACTATGTCGGCTCCTTCGCCGAGGCCCCGACGGGCGACGGCCTGACCCTGATCGACCTCAAGGGCGCGGCCCTGTTTCCCGGCTTCACCGACGGCCACGCCCATCTGGACGGCATCGGCTGGCGCGAGCTGACCCTGAACCTCGAGGGTTCGACCTCGGTCGCCGATGCCATGGCCAAGCTGACCGCCTGGGCCCAGACCCATCCCGATGGCCCCATCGTGGGGCGTGGCTGGATCGAGACGCGCTGGCCGGAAGCCCGCTTCCTGACCGCCGCCGATCTGGATGCCGCCGCACCCGGGCGTGTCGTCCTGCTGGGCCGCGCCGATGGCCATGCGGTGGTCGCCTCGACCGCCGCCCTGACCGCGGCCGGCATCACGGCCTCGACCCAGGCACCTGCCGGGGGTGAAATCCTGAAAAGTCCCGACGGTCAGCCGACCGGCCTGCTGGTCGATGCAGCCGAACAGCTGGTGGCCCAGCTGATGCCTCAGGCCGACCCCGCTGCCCTGCGCGAGGCCTACCGCGCGGGCTTCCGCGTCGAGGCCGAATACGGCTGGACCGGCATCCATTTCATGAGCGCCCCCTGGCGCGACATCCCCCTGCTGGAAGAGATGGCCCAGGCGGGCGAGGCCCCCTTGCGCCTCTACAACAGTGTCACCCCCGACGGTGCGGCCGAGCTGATCGCGGGCGGCCCACGTAGCGTGGCGGACGAGCGAGTCGTGACCCGCGCCATCAAATACTATGCCGATGGGGCTCTGGGTTCGCGCGGCGCGGCCCTGTTCGAACCCTATGCCGACCGGCCCGACACCACCGGCCTGATGCAGATCACAGAGGCCGAGATCGTGCCGCTTTACGAGGCCGCTCTGAAGGGCGGC
Source organism: Brevundimonas sp. DW-iso22 (assembly GCF_058725425.1). Lineage (NCBI taxonomy): Bacteria > Pseudomonadati > Pseudomonadota > Alphaproteobacteria > Caulobacterales > Caulobacteraceae > Brevundimonas > Brevundimonas sp. DW-iso22. The sequence continues at coordinate 15,024 of NZ_JBZXEB010000009.1, forward strand.
ATCCAGGTCGCCACCCACGCCATCGGCGATCGCGGCAATGCTTCCGTAGCCGACTGGTATGCGCAGGCCCTGGCGGCGGTGCCTGCGTCCGAACGCCCGGACGGCACCGATGTGCGCTGGCGCATCGAACATGCCCAGATCCTGCGTCCCGCCGACTATCAGGACTTCGTCGATCTGCCGATCATCGCTTCCATGCAGCCCAGCCACGCCATCGGCGACCTGCATTTCGCCCCGGCCCGCCTGGGCGACGCCCGTCTCGACGGGGCCTATGCCTGGCACAGTCTGGTCGATCGCGGCGTGATCGTGGTCGGTGGCTCGGATGCCCCGGTCGAGCGCGGCTCACCCCTGATCGAATTCTACGCCGCCGTCGCCCGCCGCGATCTGGAGGGCTTCCAGGGCCCCGACTGGCGTCCCGACGAAGCGGTAGACCGCATGACGGCCCTGAAGATGTTCACCCTCTGGCCGGCCCATGCCAGTTTCCAGGAAGACGACCTGGGCACCATCGAGATCGGCAAGCGCGCCGACCTGACCGCCTTCGACGTCGACCTGATGACCGCCCCCGCCGCCGACATCCCCAAGGGCAAGGCGACGCTGACGGTCGTAGACGGCGTGGTCGTCCATCAGGCCGACTAGAAACGACGACGGGGTGGCACGCGCCGCGCCACCCCGTCTTGAGCTTGGTGCCCTAACCGCCTAAGGCTTCGGCAGCGCGGGCGTGATGTAGTGGTAGCCTGAAAGCTTCCCAAGCTTTTCGTGCGGGTTCGATTCCCGCCGCCCGCTCCAACACTTAGCCAATTTAGGCTCGTGGTTTTGCAGTGAGTTTTGCAAATTACGTTCTCCGTTCGGGCTGATTAAGTCTTTTGATTATGCCTGCGGTGACCGCCTTGCGGCCGACGTACCGGCGGATGATTTTCTCGACGCTGGCTTCGTCCCAAGCCATGATTTCGGCGATGTCCCTGTTCGAGAGGCCCGCGAGGTGAAAGCGGGTGGCGGCTGTTCCACGGAGATCGTGGAAGTGCAGGTCGCGTTCAGGCAGCGCCGCATCGCGAATCTTCTCGAATGAGGAGCCATTGACGCCGGCTTTCCAAGGTCGCCCTAAGGTGTTGGTCAGCACGAGAGGGCTCCGCCTCTCAACCTCTCCTAGGGCTACCTTGAGGTCATCATATAAGGGGACAAAAGCCGCCCTCAGGCCCCGGCTCTTATCGGTAGGGATCTCGATCGCGTCGGGTCCGACATGCGACCAAGACAATCGCTTCAGGTCACCCGCGCGCAGCCCTGTGCAGGCCGCGAGGTTGACGATCCACCACACCTCTGCGGGGGCACACGCCTTGAACGCAGCCAGATCTTCATCGGTCCAGATAATGTCGGCGCGGCTGTTGCTGTATAGCGACTTGATCCCTTCGCATGGGTTGGCGGAGATCTTGTCGAGATCGACCGCATGGGTCAGCACGCGCGACAGGACCTGTATGACATAGTCTGCCTCACGCGGGCGATCAGCCCACTGGTCGCGCCAGCGGCGTATCACGGGCCTGATCTTGTCTGGCCGGTCGAACTGAGCAACGCGCAGGTCGCCAAAATGCTCGACGATCCGATCAAGCCGCCGCGTCCATTCGCGGCGGGTCGACTCAGCTAAGCCTTTAAAAGCCGGGCTCGACCGGTACAAAGATACTAGCGCTCTCATCCGTCCGTCATCCTGCGGACGCCTCGTATCGTGCGCAGCAGCGTAGCCAGATACGAACTCAGGTGAACCGGGCTCACCAGTGAGACGCGGTCCACCGCGCCAAGCGTAGTAATAGACCCGGCCCTTCGCTTTGACCTTGAAGACGCCCTTCAGTGCGACCTCAACCATGGCGCTGCGCCTCGAAGCGACTCAACTCGATGTCCAAATCGTCTTCGGGTACCATCGCGCTTTCTGAGCGGGCCCGAAAGATCAGCCCGGTGGCGGGATCAACGAGCTCAAACGAGCCGATGCCAGCCGCCTTTGCGGCCTTCATCGCTCGTGTCAAATCACGCAGGGTCACACCGCTCACCTCGCGTCCTCACGAGCCAAGCCGACTAGAGGTGTCGTCGATCTTCTATAGATATCGCCAGCGATAACCTCGAGATTCACGATCCCCCACACCGGTCCGAACCTGGCTTCGGATTGCGTTAACTCGTAACTGAGTGTCCCGAGGTCCGTAAAATGTGCTGCCGTGTCCCCATTGGTATCTTGCGTCACCAAGATGCACGACGGAGCGGCGAGAAGACCTTGAAGCTCGTTTATGAGTTCTCCGACGTCGGGAGCCGTAACAAAGGTTTGCCGGCAAATCTCAGCGACAACGAAATTCTGTGCGACGGACAAATGGGTCTCGGTGTCTGCAAGCGGGATGCCCAGCCGGTTAAGTCCCCGGCGTACCGACACTTCAGCTAGGTCGAAGACGTCATAGGCGGGTTGGCCCCGCCCCCCGCTCGAAATCAGGCCGCGCCTGCGCCAGTCGCGAGCTTGGTCCTGCGTAAGACCGGTCAGCGACTCGACCTCCGAGGGGCGAAACTGTGCAAACTCTAGCTGGGTAGTTACGGGAAGAACTCTGCGCATTTGTGAGATATCTCACAAACCAAGTCGCAGGGCAATGTTTCCGTGAGAGGCCTCACATCTCAGAGCCTTACCGTCCCAACCCTTGGCTACGGGAGATCACCTTACCTGCCTGGATGCTGACAGAAACGAGATCTCCTAGTGCGGCACCTTCACGCGCCAGATCAAGCGCCGCTCTTGTCGAGGGAATCTTATGGATCTTACCCGTCCCCTTCTCCTCGACCTCAACCAAATGTTCCTCGCCCGGTCTTTCTTGGACGATGCCCCGGAACCATCCGGTCACAGCGAGCGCAGCTTCGCGCATCTTCCGCGCAGTTGCATTGAGCATTTGGGTGAGCCTATCGACATCATCAGGTGCCAACCCTTGAAACGGGGCCTCTAGCGACCTTATCCGCTCATTTGCAGCACGCAGTGCCTTCGTGAGCATGCTGACTTGTTTGGCTTGCGCGCGCTCTCGCTTGGCCATCTGGCCAGACTCAATTCCGCGCTTAATAAGGGGGGCAACCTGGGCCAAAGCGGCGTCAACGGCTCGCTTCGCGAATACGCTGTCCGATTCTTCGATCCGGGTGAATATCTTCCGCTCCACCAGCCGATCTGTCGGCACCACAATAGTCGGCATCCCGAGCTCGGCCGCCCTAACCTGAGCGTAATATTCCTTGATGGTCTGGTGCTTCGCAGCGCTGCCCTCCTCACCGCGTTCCAGCCCTTGGCTTAAGCCAACTGATTGCGCGAAATCAGTCTGCATTGCGGATAAGACAGCCCGTCCTCCCAACCATTTTTTGGCATTTAGTTTGTCGCCGTCTCTTGGGACGACGTAAGCGATTAGGTGTGGCGACGTCTCATCTCTGTGTACGTGGGTTGAGATGAGATTTTCGCCTCCATGTCGCTCGACAAGCCAGTCTCTCGCCGTGGCGAAATAAGCCGCCTCGTTACCACCATTAGAAAAAAACTCGGGGCTGGCACCGATGAAATACTCGATGCAAAGCACGGCATCAGATCGCCGCTTAGCCGGGAGCCTCTCTTTGATGGCAGACAGAACTCCTTCCGCCGACGCGGGACCTTGATGTTCGTTGTCTCGCAATTTCAGAGGATCCGCATTTGGCGTATCCCGCGTTCTGAACGTGTGTGAGAGGCTGCCTCCGATCTCCCCCATGGACTTCAGCTTGGCTGTTCTGAGGATAGCGTAGGCCATTTTTTGGAGTTTAACGCGAGCATTTCAGAAAGAAAGGTGTACTCACTACACCTTTGCTACGCAAAGGTCGTTTCGGTCAGGGCGATCCCCGACACCCCAGCGCTTTCTGCCTTAACCAGAAAATGGTGCTTCATCCTCAAATCCAAGGCTTGGGTCGCTTCCTATGATCCGCCCCTTGGTGTCTAACTTTCGCACATCAACGCCGTAGCGGCATACGCGAAGAGCCTGGCATGAACCGAATAGCGCTTCTGACCACAGCCACGCTCGCGTATGCGTAGCATCGTTTCGTGGGGCGGCCCCCGGGTTCGTAGGGTTTGCGGCCCGCAAACGGCCGCTACGACTGGCGATCGCACCAGTTTGCACCTCGCAAGCGTCGAGTTCGCGGGTTTACCGGCGAAGTTAAACTGTGAACTGGCCGCCAGGCGCTGAACGAGCTCTAACAATGTCTCGAGGCGCATCGGAAAGACGGGTGTGAGCGGCTTAGGTTCGCGATCCACCGAAGATGCCGCGTTCGGCGGGACGCTTGGTTCGCGATCCACCGAAATGGGCCTTGCTACCCGCCCCGTCAGGACCGAGATCCACCGAATACAGTCCTGCAGCAGCCCGTTGGGTTCCCGATCCACCGAACGCCTGCGGCCTAGGTTCGTGATCTACCGAATTATAGGCCGTGATTTACGTCCTTCACGCCAATTCCAGCGGTCCAAGGGGCCCTACGAGGCAATTTATGTGTCGTCCGGCGCGGCAAATGTGAACTTGCAGCGCGCGTTGCTCCGACACTGCGGTCCTTATAAAACAATATGTTGTGGCGTTCTCGGTTCGCGAAGCACCGAAGATCGGCGCAGGATTAAGCTGGCGAGGCGTGCGCCGACACTCCTTCTGGTAGCAGCCGCGCCATTCAGTTAAGCCGGTATGGGGAGACGACATGGCGAACATTACACGGGCCCGTACGGGCGAGTTTCTACGGACGCTGTTCAAGATCCTGATGGCGCAGCCTGAGGGCCTGTCGGCCGCTACCGCGATCGCCATGGTGCGAGACTCGACTCCGCTTACTGACTTCGAAGCGGGTGCCTATCCGTCAGGTGGGCAGCGGTTTGAGAAGATCCTGCGCTTCGCAACGGTCGATTGCGTCAAGGCCGGCTGGCTGCACAAGAACGACGGCGTGTGGACCGTCACCGACGCCGGGGCCAAGGCCTACGATCAGTTCCCGAACCCGGAAGCCTTCTACAAGGAAGCCTGCCGGCTCTATTCGATCTGGAAGAACGAGAAGGACGCGGCGCTGGCCGTCTCGCCGACGACCTCCGAACCGGAAGCGATTGAAGAGGCCGCCGAAAAGCTCAGCGTGACGGTTGAGGCGGCGCAGGACCATGCCTGGGCCGAAATCTCGGCCTTCCTGCACGCCAGCGACCCCTTCGAGTTCCAGGACATGGTGGCCGACCTGCTGAGGGGCATGGGCTACCATGTCCCTTGGGTCTCGCCGCCGGGCAAGGACGGCGGGGTCGACGTCATCGCCTTTACGGATCCGCTGGGCACGACCGGGCCTCGCATCAAGGTCCAGGTCAAACGCTGGCAGTCGAAGGTCGACAGCGACGGCCTGAAGTCGTTCCTGGCCTCGCTCTCCAACGGCGACGTCGGTCTCTACGTCTGCCTCGCAGGCTTCACCAAGGATGCGCAGGACTACGCGCGCAATCAGGAAAACCGGCGCATCACGCTGATCGACGCCCGCCGGTTCGTCAGCCTCTGGGTGGAGACCTATGACAAACTGGCGGATGAAGCGCGGCGTCGTCTGCCGTTGGTGCCCGTCTACTTCCTCGCGCCCCAGGACTGAGTGCGCCTACCTGTTCGACTAGCTGCTGGACGACCGATGAACCCGACTGAGATTGCCGACGCACTGCACGCCTTGGCGCAGGAGCCTTTCGACCCGGTCGGATTCGGTCTCGCCTTCGCCGAGGCGACGGACAATCCGCAGGCCACGTTGGCGAAGCTGCGCAACGGTACGGCCAACAAGTCGGACGTGGCCGGCGGGATGCTGCTTGCTCGAAAATTTCACTACGCGCCGGCAGCCGCTGGCGATCTCGAGGCGGTTCTCGAACAGTTGCGGGCCAGCAAGAAGAACAAGACCGGCAAACCCGCAATCCTGCTGGCGACCGATGGCCAGACCATCGCGGCCGAGCACCCGAAGTCCGGCGACAAACTGCACTGCGACTTCTCGGAGCTTGGGGCCAAGTTTGCCTTCTTTCTCCCAGCGGCGGGCAAGGAGCGGTATCGGGCCGCAGAAGAAAACCCGATCGATGTCCGCGCGACCGGCAAGCTGGCCAGGCTCTACGATGCTTTGCTGAAGGCCAACCCGGACTGGCGCAGTGAAGAGCGCCGCCACGACATGAACCTCTTCATGACCCGGCTGATCTTCTGCCTGTTCGCTGAGGATGTGGGCGTGTTTCCCGAGGACCAGTTCTCGGCCGCGGTTTTCAACTACAGCGGCGCGCGCGGCGAGCACGCCCGCGACACATTAGTCAGCGCCTTCGAAGCGATGAACCTGCCAGAGGGCCGGAGGTCCGGCCTTCCGGTTTGGACTGCGCCGCTGAAGTACGTGAACGGCGGCCTGTTCTCCGGCGTCATTGATGCCCCGGCGTTCGACGTGGTCAGCTTCCGCTATCTGCGGGACGCCTCCGACATGGACTGGAAGCTGATCAACCCGGACATCTTCGGGTCGATGATCCAGTCCATCGCCGATGAGAAGGCACGGTCGGAACTGGGGATGCACTACACCTCGGCGCCCAACATCATGAAGGTGTTGGGACCGCTCTTTCTCGACGACCTGGACGCCGAGATCGAGAAGGCCTGGGACAAGCCCGCCGCTCTGCGCGTCCAGTTGGCGCGCCTGTCGAGGATTCGCGTCTTTGACCCCGCATGTGGGTCGGGCAACTTCCTTGTCGTGGCCTACCGCCAGATGCGGGAGCGGGAGCTCCTCATCCTGAAACGGTTGGGTGAGCCTGACCCGAAGAAGGCGACGATGCAGATGTTCTCATCCGTCAGCCTCGGACAGTTCTACGGCATCGAGATCAACGATTTCGCGGCCGAGACCGCCAAGCTGGCCCTGTTCATCGCTGAGTATCAGGCGAACGCGCGCTTTGCGGATGTCTTCGGGCGGATGCCAGCCCTGCTGCCCCTGCGGGACGGCGGAAACATCGTCTGCGACAACTCACTCAGGGCGGACTGGGAAGGCGTTTGTCCGCCGCCCGAGAACGGCGAAGAAGTCTATCTGGCAGGCAACCCGCCTTTCGTCGGGTTCAATAGTCGCTCAGACGAGCAAATGTCAGACATGGACTTCGTGCTGAAGGGCCGCCTGAAAACTTATCACCGCCTTGACTACGTTATATGCTGGTTCGTGAAGGCGTCCGATTACATCGACGGCCGCGATTCTGATGCTGCTTTTGTCGCTACAAACTCGATATGCCAAGGCGTGACGGTTGACCTCCTTTGGCCGGAGGTGCTGCGAAATGGTATTGTGATCAAGTTCGCACACCAGCAATTCTACTGGTCCAACAATGCGATGCACAACGCGGCCGTGTCCTGCGTTGTCGTGGGTATTTCGGGCCGCCACGTCGGGATCAGGCGGTTGTTCAGCGTTGATCTGGAGACGCGGGCCTCAAACATAAATGCTTACTTGCTGGATGGTCCGAACCTGACTGTGCGTCCCGCCTCCAAGTCGTTGTTCGGACTCCCGAAAATGGATATTGGCAATATTCCGCGGGATGAGGGATACTTGATATTATCTCCCGATCAGCGAGATGCATTGCTGAAAGCATACCCGGAATCCCGTCAGATCGTCCGACGCTTCTTGGGATCAAAGGAGGTCGTTCGGGGCATTGATCGCTATTGTCTGTGGATCCGGGATGAGGACCTGCCGTTGGCGGAGAGCATACCTCCCGTTGCTGAACGGCTAAGGGCGGTAGCGACCATGAGGGGTGAAAGCGACGCTAAGGTCACTCGCGACGCCGCGTCAACTCCGCACCGATTTGGACAGATGACCGGTCGAGGAGAGGCTGTTTCGCACTCGATATTGGTGCCCCGAGTAACCTCGGAAAAGCGACCGTATCTGGCAGTAGATCGGGTTGGTCAGGACGTAATATCTTCTGACCTCAATCAGGTTATATACGACGCGCCAGACTGGTGCGTGGCATTGATTGCATCACGTCTACATCTGATTTGGATCGCCACTGTCTGCGGAAGAATGAAGAACGACTTCAGGTATTCAAGCACAAATGGGTGGAACACATTTCCGGTGCCCCGTTTCTCTGGCGAGCAGCTAGAGGCATTGTCTGCGTCTGCACGTCGCATCCTCAAAGTGCGCTACCAAAATCATCCGGCCACCATCGCCAAGCTCTATGACCCGGCCAAAATGCCTGACGACCTCCGACAGGCGCATAGGGACAACGACGAACTGCTGGAGACGATGTACATCGGTCGGCCCTTCCGCAACGACACCGAGCGTCTGGATCATCTGTTCAAACTCTACGCCGCGAAGACGGCGAAGTAGCGCTCGGGAGCGCGGGGGAAGCCATGGTCGAGACAGTCAACGTCGCCTACGCACGGACCGGCGTGTCCAAGGCGGTCAATGACCTTGGGCAACGGCCTATGCAGGCCCGGGCCTACGCCGCCAGGGCGGCCCAGCATCTGCTGCTGAAGGCGCCGCCGGCCGCAGGCAAGAGCCGGGCGCTGATGTTCATCGCCCTGGACAAGATGCGCCATCAGGGGCGTGCCAAGACCATCGTCTGCGTCCCCGAGACCTCGATTGGCGGATCCTTCCGCTCGACCGATCTCTCCAGTTATGGCTTCGAGGCGGACTGGGTTGTCGAGGATCGGTGGAACCTGTGCCTCAGCGGCGTCGAGGACGCGCCGCAGGCCCAGAAGGTTCGGGCGTTTCGGGACTTCATGAAGTCCGATGCGCGCGTCCTAGTCTGCACCCACGCGACCTTCCGCTTCGGCTTTGACGCTGTGGAAGCCGAGGGCGGGATCGAGGCCTTTGACGACCTGTTTCTGGCGATCGACGAGTTCCACCACGTCTCGGCCGCCGATAACAACCGGCTGGGCGAAATCCTGCGTCGCATTCTGTCGCGGGAGCGGACCCACGTCATGGCGATGACCGGCTCCTATTTCCGGGGCGATGCCGTGCCGGTGCTTCGGACCGAGGACGAGGACCGGTTCGTAACTGTCACCTATTCGTACTACGAGCAGCTGGACGGCTACGAGCACCTCAAGTCGCTGGGTGTGAACTACAAGTTCTACAAGGGGTCCTATCCCAACGGCCTGCCCGAGGTATTGGACACCACGCTGAAGACCATCATCCACATTCCTCATCGCGGGTCGTCGGAAGCCTACGCGCCGAAGACCGAAGAGGTTCACCGCATCTACGATCTGATCGGTGTGGTCGAGGGCATGGATCCGGAGACGGGCTTCGACCTGCTGCGAACGCCGGACGGCCGGCTGCTGAAGGTTGCGGATCTGGTCGAGGATGGTCCTGACCGTGATCGCGTGAAGTCCGCTTTGACCCGCGAAACCAGGGGTGCCGATGGCAGGCGCGACGACGAGGCTGATCGCGCCAAGGTCGACATCATCATCGCGCTTGGCATGGCCAAGGAAGGCTTCGACTGGGTTTGGTGCGAGCACGCCCTGACCATCGGCTATCGCGCCTCGCTGACCGAGATCGTGCAGATCATCGGTCGCGCCACCCGGGATGCGCCGGGCAAGCGCCATGCCCGGTTCACCAATCTGGTCGCCGAGCCGGGCGTTGAAACCGGCGTCGTCACCGACGCGGTCAACGACATGCTGAAGGCCATATCCGGCTCCCTTCTGATGGAGCAGGTGCTGGCGCCGAACTTCAGATTCTATCGGCGCGAGGATGACGACGTTCGTGAGCCGATCAGCGTCGATCCCAACGGTACGGTGACCATCGGCATTCGCGGGCTGATGGAGCCGCCTACCGACCGGGCGCGCGAGATCTGCGAGCGGGATATGCACGACCTTGTCGCCGCGGCATGCCAAGCCATCGACCGGAGCGTTCTGTCGCCTGATGTCGCGCCCGAAGTGGCGAACCAGATGGTTCTGACGGACATCATCGAAACTCGGTACGAGAACCTGTCCGCTGAGGAGACCGAAGCCGTCCGGCAGGACCTGGCGGCACGAATGAACATCCTGACCCTTGCCCGGCGCGAGGCGGCCAACGGCATGTCAGAGCAACCGACCGAGTGGGCCGGGCCGTCGACAGCGGAGAGCGATGACGACATGCCGGGCGCGCCCAACGCGCTTCTCGCGCTGGTGCGGCGGTTCATCAACGTGCGAGACCTCGACATCGATCTGATCGACAGCGTCAACACCTTCCGGGAACAGTTCGAAATTGCCTCCAAGTCCCTGGACTCCACGCTGCTGTCGAACATGCAGTCGGCCATGGTGGCGATGCGCGTTCAGATGACCGAGGACGAGGCGCGAATGCTATGGCCCCGGATAAAGCGTTTCCGCGCGCAAGAAGGGCGGGAGCCCAATGTCCACGCCGCCGACCCGCTGGAGAAGCGGATGGCGGAGGCGTTGGCCTGGCTGAAGAACCGGAAGGCCCAGAAGCTGCGCGAGGGCGCGAGCTGATGCGGCCGACGCTTGACGACATCTTTGCGGAGAAGGACGAGTTCGGCCTTCTCGACGTGAAGGCGTCGACCGTCGTGGGCCCGGCACCTGACCGGGCGAACGAAGCCATCCTCCGCGAGGTCGAGGCCTTCTATGAGCGGCATGGCCGGTTACCTGATCCCGACGCCGCCGGCCATGACGAGATGCGGCTGGGGGTCATTTTCGACACTGTGTCCCGCGCTCCATCGGCTTCGCTGCAGGCTATTGACCGCCTCGGCCTTCTGGGACGGGGCACGGAAAAGGTGAGGGAACGGTCCTGGCGTGACGAGCCGCTTGAGGAGGATCTTCCCGACAGCCTCAACGCCATCTTCAACGACGAGGCCCTCGCCACGCCGACCGAGATGTTCAAGCTCAGGCATGTGACGCCAGCGGCGGAGCGACACGTGCCGGACCATCGCGCCGACTTCGTACCTTGCGTCGACTTCGCCCGCTTCGAGCCCCGCTTCATCGAGATGCAGAAGGACCTGGAGGAGGGGGAGCGCATCGCGACGGCGGTCGAGAAGCGGATGGTCATCGAGCCCTATGAAGGCGACTTCTTCATCCGCAACGGCCTGCTGGCCTTCATCGCCGAGAAGTCGGAAATGACCGCCCGTGGGGGCTCACGTGATTACCGCCTGCGCGTCGTCTTCTCCAATGGCACCGAGAGCGACCCGCTGGCCTCGTCGTTCCGGAAATCCCTCAACGACGACAAGACGGCCCGGGTCATCCAGCGACGGGGACTGGGGCCCTTGGACCCTGAATGGCAGAACGACAAGCTGGCCATGTCCGGCACGATCTATGTCGCCCGTAGCCTGTCGGACGATCCCATTATCGCCGCTGATCGCAATCTGCTTCACAAGATCGGCGTGACCTCCCAGGACGTACGGAGGCGGGTCGCCGACGCCCGGAACGACCCGACCTTCCTGCTGGCACCGGTCGAGATCGTCGCGACCTACACCCTGCAGAACCTGTCGCGCGCCCGGGTGGAGGAGTTGCTGCACCGCTTCTTCGAAGCCGCCCGGCCGGCCGAGCTCTTCATCGTCGATCGGTTCGGGAAGCGGGTGAATCCGCGGGAGTGGTTTTACGTGTTGCCGGCGCACGTTGGGCAGGCGGCCAACCTGCTGAAGGAGCAGAGGTTGCACCTGTACCGCTACGATCCGGCGACGCAGCGGATTGTGGAAAAATAGCGCTTCGTCAGCGTTAGGGGGCCAGACGCCTACTGACTCATCGCGGCAGTTGGCGACGTCCGCTTTCGGACAGCGAGCCGATGAGCGGATAAAAGCCGAAGTCTGACTTTAGCCCGGTCAGGGGCAAAGTCTGTTCGTTGAACTCTTGTGACTGATGTGGGGCCATTGAGTGCAGCGTCGAACGGCTGCTCGCCGTAGCTGAGCTAGTCGGGACCGCAGTTAGCTAGGCGCGGATGCCCGCGACCATCAATTCGGCATAGGTCTCGCCGATGTCGCGCGCTGTGTGCGGCGATGTCTCGGGGCGGAACCAGCGGTGGGTCCAGCCGACGACGCCAAGCATACCGTAGGCCACGACCTTGGATGGGCCGACCTTGCGCAAACTGCCGTCGGCATAGCCTTCCTCGATGATCTGTATGAAGGCGGTCTCGATGACGCGGTTGATATGACGCATGTCCGACGACCATTTGGTGCGGCTGTCGGGCACGCGGCTGAGGTTCTCGCGGATATAGATGAACAGCAGCGGATAGTGTTCGCCGTAAGATTCCATGATCGCCACGATCAGCGCCCGCAGCTTGTCCGGCGGGGCCAGGGGACTGGCCGCGATTTCCCGGGCCATGTCGGAGTTGCGCTCGGCGACGGCGCGCAGCACCTCGTCGAACAATTCGTCCTTGGACGAGATATAGTAGTAGACCGAGGCCCGGTCGATGCCGAGTTCGGCGGCGACGGCGCTGATGCTGGCCCCTTGCAGACCCAGGCGATCGAACACGCGGACCGCCGCCACGGCGATCTCGCGGCGACGGCGCTGATAGGCGGCTGAGCTGTCCGCTTTGGCCGCCGTGCGTCGTTTGCCGATGCCGCTCTTCGTTTCGGAACTCAACGGGGCCTCTCCATCTAGGACAGGCTTAGCGAGCGTCGATTGAAAGGCCAAGGGTGCTATCCTCTGGGGCCGCCCGATACATAGAGCACCTGACCGGAGACGAAGCCGGAACGGGGATCGGCGAAGAAGGAAACGGCGTTGGCGATGTCGTCCGGCTTACCGGGGCGGCCAGCGGGAATGTCGCGCACGACGTCGGCGACCATGGTCTCGAAATCGACCCCCAGCCGGTCGGCGACGGCAGCGGTCATCGGGGTGACGACGAAGCCGGGGGCGACGATGTTAGCGGTGACGCCAAACTTGCTCATCTCTAGCGCGATGGTCTTGGTGAGGCCGATCAGACCGGCCTTGGCGGCGGCATAGTTGGCCTGCCCGTGGGCACCCAAGGCGGCGATGCTGGCGAGGTTGACGATCCGGCCATGGCCCGCCGCCCGCATCGTGGCCTGAACCGCGCGGCACATCAGGAACGGGCCGCGCAGGTTGACATCCTGGACGATCTGCCAGTCGTCAAGCGTCATCTTTGCCAAGGTTTTTTCGCGCAGCATGCCGGCATTGTTGACCAGGATGGCAGGTGGACCGAGGGCGGTTTCGCAGGCGCGGACGGCTGCATCGACCGCGGCTTCGTCGGCGACGTCGACGGCGATGGCCTCGGCACGGCGACCTAGGGCACGGACGGTGGCCACGGTCTCGGCGCAGGCGGCGGCGTCAAGGTCCATCACGGCGATGTCGCAGCCGTCGCGGGCCAGACGCTCGGCGATGGCCGCGCCGATGCCGCGCGCGGAACCGGTGACGATCGCAACGCGGACGGCTTCGGTCATGACAGGCCCAGATGGTCGGCGGCGCGTTGCGACAGCAGGAATTTGCGAGGGCGTCCTGACGGGGTCAGTGGCACGTCCTCGGCCGTGATCGACAGGACATGGCGCGGCACCTTGAACCGGGCCAGCCTTCCGGCGCACCACTCTATCAGGACCTCGGGAGCGAACGCATGGCCGGGGCGGGTGACGACGAAGGCCACGCCGACCTCGCCCATCCGGTCGTCGGGCACGGGGGCGACATGGGCCTGGAGCACGGCGGGGTGGACCATAAGAACGTCCTCGATCTCGGACGGGGTGACCTGTTCGCCGCCGCAGCGGTAGGATTCCTTCACCCTTCCGACCAGGGTCAGATAGCCGTCGGCGTCGATGCGACCGAGGTCGCCGGTGTGCAGCCAGCCGTAGGCGTCGAAGGCTTCGTCGGTGGCGTCAGGCTTGTCGTAGTAGCCCTGGGTGACGCCCGGCCCCTTGGCCATCAGTTCGCCTACCTCGCCGGGGGACAGGGCCGCACCGGTGGAAGGGTCTACGACGCGATAGTCGACCAACCGGTTCCCGATCGCGGGGTCGCCCGCCGGACCGACGTCGCGCAGGCGGCCATTGGTGGTCAGAAGCCGCTCGGTCGGATCATCGGGGCGGGTCACCGTGGTCGAGGCCGTGCACTCGCTCATGCCATAGCCGGTCGTGATTTCGATGCCGCCGAATGTATCGAGGATACGGTCCCACAAGCCGGGCGGCGTCCGCCCGCCCGACGACAAGATCCCCTTCAGCGAGCCCGAGTCGACCGGTGTATCGGCCAACGCGTCCAGCACCGCCAAAGTCATCGTCGGGATCAACAGCAGGTCGGTGACGCGGTGCTGTTCGACGGCCTTCAGCGTCTGGCGCGGATCGAATTTTAGATGCGGCACGATGGCCCCGCCGACGAACAGGGCGGCCAGCAGCCCTTCCACATAACCATAGACGTGGTTCATCGGCAGGCTGAAATGGATGCGCCGCCCGTCCTCGAAGGCCCTGGCATAGGCGCTCCCGAAGGCGGCGCGCAACAGCATGTCGTGGCTCAGCAACACCCCCTTGGGCGCGCCGGTGGTGCCGGAGGTGTAGATGATGTCGGCTGGGGTTTGCGGATCGACGACGGGCAGCGGGACTGGATCGGCGGTCAGGGCGTCGAACGGTGTGACACCGACGCGGCCTTGCCCCTCGGCCTGGAATACGACGACGGATTGCAGGTCCGGCAGGGCCTCGCCGCCGCCTTCGGTCGTCCAAGAGGGGGCAAGTTCATCCAGCATGGCCAGGTAGTCGAGGTCGCGAAACCGGTCCATCGTCACCAGCATCACGGACCGCGACTGGCGCAGCACATAGGCCAGCTCGTCGCGGCGGTTCAGTATATTTACCGGGACGGCGACCGCCCCGACCGCGGCAATGGCATATTTCAGCGCCGCGAAGGCCGGATAGTTGGCCATGACCAGAGCGACATGCTCTCCCGGTTTGACGCCAGCCGCGATCAGCCCGGCTCCGACGCCTCGAGACCACGCCAGCATCTGGGCATACGTCCAGGTCCGGTCGTCGGTGATCAGATAGGGGCGATCGGGAAAGGCTAGAGCCGCAGTCTCCAACATGCCGAACAGGGTGCGTGGCGACCATATCGGAAAGCGCGCGACCAAGTCGGCCTGGCGTTCGGCGACGGTTCGGGACTGCCTGCTTGATATCGGAGGACTGGGCATCGGCTCACCGTTCGCGAACGTCAGGGATTCAGCGCTTCGTGATGCAGCCGATATTCGCGCCGTCCCCAGCCAAAGGAAACCGCCGCCAGCAGGGTCGAGACCGAAAGCGTGATCCCCAGTGACAAGCCCAATGCGCTCTCGGACTGGAACACAAAGTCGTTCAGCAGGCCGGGTAACAGCGGTCCCATCGTCAGGCCGCCCAGGTTGGCGATGAACAGGATCAGGGCCAGAGCCTGGCCCCGCACCTGATTGGGCAGCACCATCTGGGAGGCGGCGTAACAACTGCCCGCGGGCATGGCTAGCAGGACGACGCCGACTGCGAAAACTGCGATCGTCGACAGGGCAGAATAGCCTTGGGCGATCATCAGGGCTGCGAAGACCACCGTGCCGGCGACCGAACTATAGGTCGCGACCTTCAAAGCGGCATCGCGTCGTCCGGCGACAAGACCACTGTCGCTGAGCCGTCCGCCGCTCAGCATGCCGAAACTGCCGCCAATCAGGACGACAAGACCCATGACCAGACCCGTCTGTTGCGGCGACCAGTCGAACGACCGTTGCAGCACGCCGGGCGACCACAGCATGAAGGCATATAGCGCCACTGCCTGGAACATCAGGCCGAGCGCGATCGAGGCAACCGGCACCCACCGCTTGCCGATAACGGCGAGGGTTTCGGTGATAGTCAGTTGCGCGACGGCTCCGTCGGACGACAGGATGGCGCGTTTGCGCATCGGCTCCTTCAGCGTCAGCACCCACAGAGCGACCAGCAGGCCTGGCAAGCCAACGACCAGGAAGGTCGCCCGCCACGAGGCGATCTCGCCAAAGATCGGCAGGGTCAGGGTGGGCGTTTGCGTGAGCAGTTCGACCACCAATCCGCCCAGCAGCAGCGCCAGTCCGGACCCCAGATAGATGCCGATGCCATAGGCGCTCATCGCCGAGCCCAGCTTCTCGTTCGGGAAGCTGTCAGAGATCATAGAGACGGCGGCGGGAGCCAAGGTGGCCTCGCCGACGCCAACGCCCATCCGGGCCAAAAACAGGCCAGGATAGCCCCGCGCCACTGCACAGGCCGCCGTCATCAGGCTCCAGAAGAAGACACCTGCAACGATGATGTTGCGCCGGTTGAACCGGTCTACCAGCCGCCCTGCCGGCAGGCTGACCAGGGTATAGAACAGCGAAAACGCCAGCCCGCCCAACAGACCGACTTGGGTGTCGGTGGCATTGAACTCAGCCTTGATCGGCCCGACCAGCAGGCTGAGGATCTGTCGATCGATGAAGGACAGGGTATAGCAGACCGTCAGCACCCCGACCGTGTACCATGCATAGCCCATCGGCGGCTTGGTGGGGGTGTCGGGTATGCCGGGAACTGCGGTCTGCTCCGTCATCAGAAGGTCTTGCTGAACTGCAGCGCGACCTCGCGACCGCGCGAGACGACCCCGCGTTGTTCGCCAATCGCCCCGGGGACGCTGGCCCCGCCGGTCCGGTCGGCGGCGTATTGCAGGTAATATTCGTCAGTCAGGTTGCGACCGACCAACTGGACTGTCCAGCTGTCGTCGGGTGCCGTCAGGCTGACCCCGGCATTCAGGCGCCAGAAGCTGTCCTGCAAGCTAGCGGGAGCCATGGCTTCAGAGGCGAAGTACTCGCCGCTGTAGAAGGCGTCACCGTTGATGGCCAGCCTGAAGCCGCTTGCCATCGGGACGTCATAGGTAAAGCCCGCATTGCCGGCCCATTCCGGCGAGCGGGCCGGGGCGCGTCCGCCGAAATCCTGTTGCAGCGTCAGGGCCGTGGCGTTGACGAATGAACAGTTGATCGGGGCGACGGCGGTGGCGCGGACAGTGCCCGTCGGGAAGGCGTAGCTGTAGCACTGGCCTACGAAATCCTTGAATTGGGCGTCGATATAGGCAATCGCGCCCCGTAGGCTGAGCTGGTCGGTGGCGTTCCAGGTACCGTCGATCTCGACGCCGCGCTGTTCGACGCTGCCGGCGTTGTTGATGGTGTAGGCCACCCGCGACGGGTCGTAGGTATTCACTTGAAGGTCGTCGAAATTATAGGCGAAAACCGCGCCGTTCAGGCGGACGCGGCCTTCGGCGAAGACCCCCTTGGCCCCCAGTTCGAAACCCTCGGCGGTCTCGGGATCGAAGTCCACGTCGCCGATGCGGGTGCCAGTCTGAAGCGGGCTGGTCAGGCCGAAGCCGCCGGACTTGTAGCCGGTCTTGTAGGCCAGGAAGACGGTCTTGTTGGTGTCGGGACGCCAGGTCAGGGTCACCTCCGGCGAGACGTTCTCGTCCTCGAACGTCCCCGCCAGGGTGCCGGGCGTGGAAGAGCCCGGATAGACAGTGTTCTGGGTCGCGAAGGTGCCGATGCCGTAGGAATTCCGCTTGTTGAAGTCCTTGGTCTCGCGGGTCCAGCGCAGGCCGCCCGCCAGCTCCAGCGTCTCGGAGATATCCCACAGGCCCTGGGCGAAGACCGAGACGGTGTCGCCGTCCTGCTGTGCCAGATCCTCATAGGTGACGTAGCGGTTTGCGGCGGCATTGTAGCTGGAGTCGCGCAGCTTGGTATCGTTGTTGGTGAAGAGGTCGGTCTTCTGGAAATAGGCCCCGACCATGAAGTTCAGCGGTCCGGCGAAGTTCGACGACAGGCGCAGTTCCTGGCTGATCTCCTCGTTGGTCTGGCGATTGTAGAAGGCCAGCTGGGAATAGGTGGTCTGGTCCAGTCCCGACAGGAAGACGTATTCGGTGCGGTTGAAGCCGGTCGTAGACGACAGAGTCAGGTCTCCGAACGTCCAGTTCAGGTCGAGAGCGGCGGTGAAGATGTCCAGTTCGTCATAGGGGGCCCCATTGCCGCGATATCCACGCATTGTGCTGGCAATGGCGTCTGGCAGGTCGCCGATGGTCGTAATGCGGTCCGCGACACAGTCCGCGAACGGGTCGGCGATTCCGTAGACGCGTGGGTTCGGACCGGTGCAGGCCCCGATGTTTTGCGTGCCGACGCCAGGGCCGCTGCCCTCACTATGGCTGGCGAACACCTTCAGCCGGGCGTCGAAATTTTCGGAGAAATCGGCCGTCAAGGTGAAGCGACCGAGGATCTCCTCGTCGCCTGGACGGCTGTCGGAGGCTCCAGGCAGCTGGGATGCGCCGATCGGAGCACCGGATGCCGCAGTGTAGAAGGGGTTGGCGATCGGCTGGGCGGTGTTGCGTAGCCAGCCATCCAGGTTGCGATACTTAGCGGCAACGCGCAGGCCGAAGATGTCGCTCAGCGGCCCGGACACAACGCCTTCCAGTGAGGCCTCGTCACCGACGAACTCGTAACCCGCGCGCAGCTGGGCATAGAAGTCGGGGGTGGGGTCGGCCGACTTGATCGAGATGACGCCGGCCGGGCTGTTCTTGCCGAAGAACAGGGCCTGCGGTCCCTTCATGACCTCGACCTGTTGCAGGTCAAAGAAGCCGGCCTGGGTGATGCGGCCGTCGCTGGTCTGGACCCCGTCCAGTGCCACCGATACGGCCTGTTCGAAGCCGGTCTGGTTGGCGGGAGAACTGATGCCGCGGATACCGATCGAGCCGCCACCGTTGGACTTGTAGGCCCCAACCACCACGGTCGGGGTCAGTTCGCCGATGCTCGCCAGGCTGCTGGCGCGGTTGCGATCCAGGGCTTCGGTGGTCAGGACGTTGACCACTACCGGCACGCTGACCAGAGTCTCGGACCGTCGCCGCGCGGTGACGACGATCTCGTCCAACTGCGCTGCTGGCTCGGCGGTCTGGATGGGCGCGGCGGGTGCCGTCTGGGCCAGCACCGGCGTGGCGGTGCCGGCGAACAGCAGGGCGGTCGCGCCGCCTGCCATCAGAAATGATCTCGTGGATGTCATAGCGCTTCCCCGGTTTTTCCAATCCCCGTCACCCTCAGCCCATCTGATGCGGACCTTCGCGACACTATCAGGAAGAACCGCCTCCCGTTTTCTGTCAATAGTGGTGTTGACAATAATCAACATACACGTTGATTATTAATGACCGGGACTTAGCGTGCCGTGCTCCGGGGCCAGACGCGGGGCTCGAAGATCGCGCCGCCTTTCGTATCGGCGTCAGAATGGGGAACAAAACATGGATGGCGCCGAACCAGGAATGCCGGTCGATCTGGCGATCACGCGCGAGACGCCAGTCGGCTATCGATTGCAGAGCCTGAAGAAGAAGGCGGCCATCCAGCTAATGGGTTCGCGCCTGTGGGGGCGATTCAATCCGAACCACTGGGACCCGGTCTATGCGGCGTCGACCGGGCTGAAGGCACCCATCCAGACGGGCGAGATGTCCTCCGCCTATCTGGCGGAGATGTGCGTCAATCATTTCGGCGCGGCGTTCTTCCGCAACGCCCGCGTGGTCTGCAAATACATTGCTTCCACCTATGCCGACGAGGTCATCACGACACACGGCGTCGTGCGCGAGAAGACGCCCAAGGGCGACGGCTATCGCTTCATCGTCGATATCTGGGCCGACAACGACGCGGGCGACAAGAAGACCGTCGGTTGGGTCGAAGTCGATGTCGGCGTCTGAGTTCAGGAATCCAGAGATGACCCAATCCCTGCCCGGCACAGATGCCTTGAAACCCATGAGCCCGCTTCAGGCCCGCCAGACCCGCGCGTTCATCGATGGCCTGGCCTCCGAATCCAAACCCTATTGGGATGTCGTGGCGATCGGTGACGAGCTTTCGCGCGACCTGCATCTGAGCGCCGAACTGGTGATCCTGTATGCGGACGGGGTTGAGGACTTCAATCCCTGGTACGAAGGCTGGCGGATGAACAGCTGGAGCATCGAGGGGGAATCGCCCTTCGGCGGGGCGATCGTGCCGCCGCTGCTGGTCTCGCATTTCGTGCTGTCGGTGCAGTTCGATGCGACGCGGCCGTTCTCGATCGGGTCGATCCACACCTATCATGACTCCGAAATCCTCGAGCCGATCCCCGTCGGAGCGACGGTAAGGATCACGACCCGGGCAACCGAAAAGTTCGAGAAACGCGGCCGCCGCTACGTGCGTCATACGGTTGAGGTCACCGACGTGAGCAGCGGTCTCCCCTATTTCCGCGAAACCAGGGACATCCTCTCGCTTTGAGGGGGCATTGATGAAGGACAGTGCCATCACCGCCGTCGTCGCCGAGGCGCTCGCACTGGGCGAGGCAGCGCCGGCCTTGCTGGGTACCCGCTGCGGGGATTGCGGATCGCTCTACTATCCCCGGGTCGTGAGCTGCCGGAACCCGGAGTGTGACGACAAGCATGTCCTTCTGGCCCGTATCACCGGACGCGGCACCCTCTACAGCTTTACGATCCAGCGTTACCGGCCGCCAGCCCTGTTCGCGCTCGAGCCATGGCAGCCCTATGCCTTGGGGCTCGTGGACGTCGAGGACGGTCTGCGGATCATGGGGATTGTCGATGCGCCGACAGGCGATATTCGGATCGGCATGCCGCTTCGCCTTTCCACTCTGGTTTTGAACGACAAGGCGGAGGACGCCGTCGTGACCCATAGCTTCGTCCCTGACGATGGAGCAGGCGCATGAGGCCGGTCTACGTACTGGGCGTCGGGGCTCATCCCTGGGGCAAATGGCCGGAAACGACACAAGTCGAGCTTGCCATCCATGCCATGAGGGCCGCGCTGGGCGAGGCGTCGCTGGAGTGGCGCGACCTGCAGGGCCTGGTCGCTGCCAGTTCGCGCTTTGAAGGCGGGATGGGTTGGGGCCTGCACGCGAACGAACTGGTGCAGGCCGTTTCGGAACACGGCCTGGCCTGTATCAACGTTGGCGGAGCCTGTGCGGCCGGTGCCGTCGCCTTCCACACTGCCCATATACTGATCGCCAGCGGCCAGTACGATACTGTGGCGGCCATGGGGGCGGAACGGATGCCAAGGGGGTTCATCCCGCGCCCGCCCGGCTCTACGGACGATCCGGCAGATCATGACTTCCTGCGTTGGAAGACCATGGGAGCCACCAATCCGGCCTATTGGGCTATGGAAGCCCGGCGCCGGATGCACGATCACGGCACGACGGCCGAAACCTTCGCCGCCGCCTCGATCATGATGCGTCGTCACGGGGCGCTGAACCCTTACGCCCGCTTCCGTACACCCTCGACGTTGGACGAGGTTCTGGCCTCTCCAATGGTCAGCGATCCGTTGCACCTGCTCGAGATCTGCGCGGTCAGCGACGGGGCCGCCGCTGTCATCCTGGGATCTGAGGAGCAGGCGCGCCGGGCGGGTGGTCCGATGATCGAGGTCGCCGCCAGCGCCATTGCCACCGGCCAGTTCGGCGACCCTGCCGCGCGCATCCCGACCGTTGGATCGACGCCGCGTCCCAGCATTTCACACACCAGCGAAGTCGTCTCGGCGGTCCAGAAGGCCTGGGCCCTGGCCGGCATCGGAGCCGAGGACATCGATTTGGTGGAGATCGCCGACAACACCGCCTGGCACATCCTGGCCTGGCCCGAGATGTTCGGCTTCTTCGAGTCGGGGCAGGCCGATCGAATGCTGCTGGCCGGGGAAATGACGCTGGGAGGGCGCCTGCCCGTCAATCCCAGCGGTGGCTTCCTGTCGTTCGGCGAGGCCACGACGGCCCAAGCCTTGATGCAGGTTTGCGAACTTGCATGGCAACTGCAGGGCCGCGCTGGCGAGCGCCAAGTCGAGGATGCTCGCATAGCGATGTCGGCCGTTCTGGGCCTGGGGGCCAACGGGGGCTCCGTGGTTCTGAAGCGATGACCGAAGCTGTTCAGATCGAGGTCCGCGATCGCGTCGCTGTTCTGACTTTGTCGCGCCCCGACACCGGCAACGCCATCGATCAGGAGATGGCGGACAGCCTTCTCAGGGCCACGCTTCGCATTGCCGCCGAAGACGCGGTGCGAGCGGTGCTCCTGACGGGCCGTGGACGGGCATTCTGCGTTGGGGGCGACGTAAAGGCCTTCGCCGCGGCCGGCGCGGGAGCGTCTGCCTTGGTGGAGCATCTGACGGCGTCCTTGCACGTAGCAATCGCCCGGCTGACCCGCATGGAAAAGCCTCTGGTAACGGCGATCAACGGCGCGGCGGCCGGGGCCGGTTTCGGACTGGCCATTCTCGGCGACGTTGCCCTAGCAGCGAGGTCGGCAAAGTTCGCCATGGCCTATGGCGCGATCGGCCTGACGCCTGATGGCGGCGCGACCTGGCTGCTGCCGCGCCTGGTCGGACACCGCCAGGCCCAGCGACTGGCACTGACGGGCGAGCGCATTGATGCCCAGGAAGCCGAGCGGATCGGTCTGATCACCCGGGTGACCGACGACGAGTCGTTGCATCATGAAGCCTTCACCCTCGCAAAGACCCTTGCCGAGGGGCCGCGCCGCGCCTTTGCGCGCACACGGGCTCTCCTGCATCAATCTTCGTCGAACGGGCTCGAGACACAACTGGAACGCGAAGCCCGAGGCATCGCCGAAGCCATCGCCCAGTCTGAGGGGCAGGAGGGGATCGCCGCCTTCAACGCCCGGCGGCCCGCCGACTTCAGCAGCCTCTGAGGGCATTCAGGTTAGGTTGGCGATCAGCCCCTCCGCCAGACGATCGAGCGCCTCGTCACTGCGTTTGCTGCCCTGGGGCAATCCGGCGAACCCATGGATCATGTCGGGATAGTGGTGGCCTCTGATCTGGACGCCCGCCGCCTCGGCCCGGTCGAGCAGGGCCTTGCCTTCGTCCCGAAGCGGGTCAAACCCGGCGGTGACCACCACGCCTGGGGGAAGACTGGACAGATCGCCCTTTGTCAGATCGGGCATGCCTTCGCTCGCAAACATGTTCCAGGCCCACAACATGAAGTCTCGCGTCAGCATGTGGTCTCGACCAAAGGCCATCTGGGACGCGCTGGCGCAAGCCGCGTCGACCGCCGGATAGAGGAGGCCAATGGCATCAACAGGTTGTTGCACAGCTCCAAGTTCAAGAGCGGCGGCTACCGCCAGCCAGGCCCCGGCGCTGTCGCCCGCCAGCCCGACGGCGACCCCGGGGAATCGATATCGGACCCACCGGACGGTCGCAATCGCGTCATCAAGTCCGGCGGGATAGGAATGCTCGGGGGCAAGGCGGTAATCAACCGCCACGACAGTGAGGCTGCTACTCAGGGCCAGGCGTCGGCACAGGGCGTCGTGGGTGTCTAGGTCGCCGAAGACGAAGGCTCCTCCATGCAGAAAGACCACGATCGCCCGATCCGGTCCGGCTGCGGGCCGATAGACACGCAGAGCTAGGGGGCCGCCCGGCCCGGTCATCTCCAGGTCCTCAACGGCGTGGATGTCCGGTCTGGGCGCCCGAGCGAGATAGCCGTTGGCTCCCGCCCGAAAGGCCGAAAGATCCGTGGGCACCCGCAGCGCCACGCGTGGATCCTCGAGCCACGTGGCGAGCTCGGGATCCAGCGACCCGTCAGGAGGCGGCACGCATCGCCTCGCCGCCCCGCAGGTCGAACCCGTCATAGCCTTTGGCCGCGGCCTTTTCGAGGATGCGGCGATAGCCGCGGACGCCTCCGGAATAGGGCATGAAGACCCGAGGTTTTCCCGGCATCTCCGCCCCGATGTAGTAGGACGGCGTCTTCATGTAGAGGGTTTCGTTGGCACGGGCATTGACGTGGTCCACCCAGTCCGCCTGGGCCGCCTGTGTCGCCTCGATCTCCGATACGCCCCGCTGTCGCGCCGTGTCGAACATGGCCGCCAGCCAGTCGATCTGTTCCTCGCTGGACAGGATGACATTGCTCAGCAGGGACGGGCTGCCGGGTCCGCCAACGAAGAACAGGTTGGGAAAGCCGTGGACGCCGATGCCCAGATAGCTGGCCGGACCGCCGGCCCAGGCGTCCTTGAGGGTCTGGCCGCCACGGCCCACGATGTCGATCTTCAGGATCGAGCCGGTGAAGACATCGAAGCCGGTCGCGTAGATGACGACGTCGAACGGGAGGTCCTCTGCGGTGGTTCGAAGGCCTGTCGGGGTAAAGCGCTCGATCGGCGTCTCGCTGATGTCGACGAGGGACACATTGGGTCGGTTGAAGGTGGCAAAGTACCCTCCGTCGACCGAGGGACGTCGCGTTCCGAACGGAAAGCCCTGGGGCACCAGCTTGGCGCGCAGCGCCGGATCCTCGATCTGCTCGCCGATTTTTCTCTGCACGAACGCCGAGGCGATGTCGTTGGCGGTCTGGTTCAGCAGGATGTCCTTGAACGTCAGGGCGAAGCCAAACCCCAGGCGGTTCCAGGCCGCTTCGAAGGCGCGTTCGCGCTCGTCCGGATCGACTTCGGCGGCGGACCGGGGATCTGGCGCAAAACCGAGGCCGCTGGGCGAGTTTCGTGCCGCCTCGCGACGGGCCCGGTAGTTCGCCTTCACCGCCGCATCCTCCTCGTCCGAAACGGGCGCATTGGCGGCGGGAATGGAATAGTTCGCGGTCCTCTGGAACACCGTCAGATGCTCGGCCTGGGCCGCGATGATCGGCGTCATCTGTACCCCTGACGAACCGGTGCCGATGATCGCTACGCGCTTGCCTTGCAACGCGACCGACTCGCGCGGCCAGCGCGCGCTGTACAGCACTTGGCCGGCGAAGCTGTCCTGTCCCTGATAGGTTGTTGCCTTCGGCATCGACAGCTGGCCTACGGCCATGACGAATCGTTGGGCGGACCACATGCGGCCGTCCTCCGCCTCGATCCGCCAGCGGCCCGTAGGCTCGTCGAGCTCGGCACGGCGAACGCGTGTGTTCAGGCTGACGTCGCGGCGCAGATCGAACCGGTCGGCGACATGGTTTATGTAACGCAGGATTTCCGGCTGCTTCGCGTATCGCTCGCTCCAGCGCCATTCCTGTTCGAGCTCTTCGGAGAATCGGTAAGAGTAGTCGAAGCTTTCGACGTCGCAGCGCGCGCCGGGATAGCGGTTGAAGTTCCAGACGCCGCCTATCTCGTCCGATGCCTCGAGCACCTGGACCGTGAACCCCTGCGAACGGAAGGTGTGGAGCGCCCGCAGGCCGGCCAGGCCTGCTCCGATCACGAGGATGTCGATGTGAACGTCTTCAACCATGCCGCTCTCCCTACTGAAAAGTTGCCATGGCTGGGCCCATGCGTCAACGATGGTGTTGATAACAGGCGTGCGCATGGCTAGGACTGGCAAGAGCCCACTGGCGTGATCGCCCGTGCCCAGCCGCGTCATCCGAGGATCAGCATGCGCGACATTCATC
This sequence comes from Brevundimonas sp. DW-iso22, assembly GCF_058725425.1. Lineage (NCBI taxonomy): Bacteria > Pseudomonadati > Pseudomonadota > Alphaproteobacteria > Caulobacterales > Caulobacteraceae > Brevundimonas > Brevundimonas sp. DW-iso22. The sequence goes on from NZ_JBZXEB010000009.1 coordinate 40,201, forward strand.
ACTTCATCGACGGCACGTCCTTCACGGGCGGCTCGGGCCGGTTCGGCGACGTCATGAACCCCAACACCGGCAAGGTGCAGGCCCGCGTCCAGCTGGCGACCGAGACCGAGATGGACCGCGCGGTGCAGTCGGCGCAGGCCGCCTTCGAAGGATGGTCCTCGACCAATCCTCAGCGCCGCGCGCGGGTGATGTTCGAGTTCAAGCGGCTGGTCGAAGGCAATATGACCGAGCTGGCCGAACTGCTGTCGTCCGAGCACGGCAAGGTCGTCGCCGACTCCAAGGGCGACATCCAGCGTGGGCTGGAAGTCATCGAGTTCGCGTGCGGCATTCCGCATGCGCTGAAGGGCGAATACACCTGGGGTGCCGGTCCTGGCATCGACGTCTATTCGATGCGCCAGCCGCTGGGCGTGGTCTCGGGCATCACCCCGTTCAACTTTCCGGCCATGATCCCGATGTGGATGTTCGGCGTGGCCATCGCCGTCGGCAACACCTTCATCCTGAAGCCAAGCGAGCGCGATCCGTCGGTGCCGGTGCGTCTGGCCGAACTGATGATGGAGGCGGGGGCTCCCGCGGGCGTGCTGAACGTCGTGCACGGCGACAAGGCGGCGGTGGATGCCATCCTGACCCATCCGCTGATCCACGCCATCAGCTTCGTCGGCTCGTCCGACATCGCCCACTATGTCTATCAGACCGGTGCCGCCAACCATAAGCGGGTCCAGGCCATGGGCGGGGCCAAGAACCACGGCATCGTCCTGCCCGACGCCGACATGGACCAGGTGATCAAGGATCTGTCGGGTGCCGCCTATGGCTCGGCCGGCGAACGCTGCATGGCGTTGCCGGTCGTCGTTCCCGTCGGAAAGAAGACGGCCGACGAACTGCGCGAGCGGATGGTGGCCGAGATCCCGTCGATGCGGGTCGGCGTCTCGACCGACGCGGGCGCCCACTACGGCCCGGTCGTCACGGCCCAGCACAAGGCCCGCGTCGAGGGCTGGATCGACCAGGGCGTCAAGGACGGTGCCGAATTGGTTGTCGATGGCCGCGGCTTTACCCTGCAGGGCCACGAGAAGGGCTACTTCATAGGCCCGTCGCTGTTCGACCACGTCACGCCCGAGATGGAGAGCTACAAGGAAGAGATCTTCGGCCCCGTGCTGCAGATCGTCCGCGCCGCCAGCTTCGAGGAGGCCCTGTCGTTGCCGTCGAAGCACCAGTACGGAAACGGCGTCGCCATCTTCACCCAGAACGGCCGCGCGGCCCGCGACTTCGCCGCCCGGGTCAATGTCGGCATGGTCGGGATCAACGTCCCGATTCCGGTGCCGGTAGCCTATCACACCTTCGGCGGCTGGAAGCGCTCGGCCTTCGGCGACACCAACCAGCACGGCATGGAAGGCGTGAAGTTCTGGACGAAGGTCAAGACGGTCACGGCCCGCTGGCCCGACAGCGATCTGGAGCATGCGGATAGCAGCTTCGTCATCCCGACGATGGGTTAGCCGTCAGGTTAATGTCGAAATTTCAGACGTCTCCTTTTGGGGAATGGCCCAATGTCCGGTCGTGGCGCTTTTTGGACCTCAGCCACGGATGGCAGGTTTCTGGCGAAAAAGGACGTGTCCTTCTGGCGTCAATTACTAGCTGATGCAGCCTAGAACGAGAGTTCGTATCCTTGGCGATAAGAAGCCCATGAACCTCAGCTTCACCGATAGACGATCGGAAGGCGTCTAAACGTGATATTGTCGTTTGGACGCCCTAACTTTGAATGCCAGCTAAGCGCGTCAAAATCGCGCTGCACCTTCCATCAAACCCTCCGTAGTATGGCTTAGCCGCGCGAGCTCAGCGAACCTGCGTTTATCGCAGACGACTGTAACTCCCAGCGCCTTAAGGTCCCCGCGCAGATCGCGGGTCAGTCGATCAGCAGTGAAATTTAGCGGGCAGACGATAGCTCGAGCATGGGCGTCCCAAGCGTTTGGGTCTAGCCAGCTCCTAACTCCCTCGTCGCCAAGCCTCTGCCTCGCGGCCTCGCGAACATCACGGTCTTGGAATGGAAGCTTGGCGTGGACAATGCCAGCCTCCTTCAACGTCCGAGCGCGTACTCTGATGGGTCGGATGCCTCGCTCCTTCTCGCGGCGCATTGGGGGGGAGGGGGGAGTAAAGGGTTCTTCTAGGGTTAGGGTAGCACCAGGAGTCACCTGCTGGAGCACTGGCGCTACGTTTGGAACCTCGTTTCGGAGCGGTAGTGCTGCTATTGCGGCGTCACAATGGAGCTCTGGCGCATCCTTTGGCTCGGTTTTCAGAGTCATCTTGCGGCGGGCTTCAATCGCCCGATCAATGCTCTGGGAAGCGTTGGCGTCATCGCGAATGAGCGCCTGATATTTGAGGGACTGGCCTCGTCTCCTGGCTTTTTGAATCACCAAGTATCCAGCTTTAGCCAACTCGGCCACGCCCCTTCTCACTGTCGTCTTATGGACACCCAGGGCCAAAGCCATGTTGTCTTGTGATCGCCAGGCGGCTCCCCGCTCCACATTTAGATCGTGCGCGATCAGACATCCGACCAGCCGCGCATTAGCCGTCAGATCGACGTCGATGATCAGCTGCAGCTGCCATTTAAGCTTGTCCGCAACGAAGTTTTGGACGTCCAAGGAACGGCTCATCGAGCTGCCCCACGGATCCAGAATTGGTTTTGGGCTGCCCGCCTAACGGATTGAAATCGTTGATGCGGTTTCTCCACGGTTTTGCAGCTAACGCATTGGAGGCGTTTGGATAAGCCTAGCTTCCCAAGCTTTTCGTGCGGGTTCGATTCCCGCCGCCCGCTCCAAGCCTCAGGGCATTTTCGGCTTGCTGATCATCCGAACACGGATCAGTGTTTGCCTTTTTGCTTTTGTTTTCCACCGATGCGTAGCACGGCTGTTCAATGGTCCAGTAGGCAATGGGTAAAGGTGCTGAAGGTCTGAACCTGACTTATTGCGGGCGTCCACAGCGCCTTTTGGCAGCCACAAGGGCGATGGAGCCTCGGCGTACTGACGAAGTAGTTCTTTGCATCAGTGAGCTTGTGGCACTTGCTTGTCCTGCAGGCCGTTGCTCACGGAAAAGCCTGTTCTCGCGCTCATTCGGCGCAGGTTCTCGAGCAACAGCTCCAAACGATCATCTGCCATGTCGCGAAAGAGGTCTTCTGCCAGTTCGTCAGCGCGGGCCTTCATCCGGTCGTAGGCCTCCCGGCCTGCAAGCGTTAGCTGGACAACATTGACCCTCCGGTCAAAGCGGTGCGCGCCTCGCTCTGCCAGTCCAGCCTTTTCGAGGTCATCAACCAGTCGGGTGACAAACACCGACGACTTGCCAATGGCCTGAGCAAGATCACCCTGGCTCAGTGCTCCTCTACGGGCCAGAGCGCTGATGGCATAGATGTCAAACTGATCGAGCTTTTGACCCATAGCATTGACCACGCTTTCATTGATATGCATCGCCAATCCATAGATGGCACGCATAGCTTCGAGTTCGGCCTCGTGACGTTCAAGAGGACAACGATCGCGATCGACGGGTGGGATTACTCCGCGTATGGCGATAGCCGCGCTCCGCCGCTTGCCAACCTTTAGGGCTAGGCAAGTTAAACCATAGCGAGAGAGCGGGCGTCAACTTCCGTGTGTGCGTGACACTTACGGCCTCGTTTGCTCAAGCGCAGCATCAGCATGTCCGACAAACTGAACCAGGCATCGCTGTAGTTCTGTAATCAAGTCTTCAGCGAGCGAATCGGGTACTTGGTCGGACCGCAAAAGCCCAATCATGGCAATGGCTGGATTGAGGGCTCCATCCGGCCAGTAACGCGTATGGGACAAGGCATCAGTCATCGCACACAGCATTAGAAGGGTGCGGCCCAGTAGCGGTTTGTTGAGGCCACTACAGGCCGTCAGAGCGGCGCTGGCATTCCGTCCAACCTGTTGGAGCACGGGGTCTGGCGGACGGACGACCGGGTAATCACGTGCGAACTCAGCCAATGGCAGCAGACGAAGGTCTAGCTCTTCGAGGCAGATACCCTCGATTGAGGCCAGATTGGCCTCGGCTGCGGCCAAGGCGTCGCTGACACGGACACCGTCATGGGCACGCACCATCTTTTCAAGACTGGTGGTTACCCGCCGAATTATAACCGATGTCATAGGGCCATCTTCTGCGGTTTCAGGAGGCTGTCGATTTCGGACTGAGACATGTTCGGATCAACCGCTTCCCCAACTTCGCCCGACAGATCACTGCGCCGTCGCCCGATCTGCCCTGCCGGCACGCCCTCATTCTTGAAGCGCCTGTCCGGTCCCACATAGGCGTCGGCTTCGACAAATAGCCTTGAGTTCTTACCAACCCAAATAACACGCGCCAAAAGAGTGGTCGCACTGATCGGTTTCACGACCACAAAGCTGGCTCCGCAATCACGGGCTTGCTCGACCTGGGCACGGGGGGTGTGGCCCGACAACACAATGATGGGTGCATAGCGGTTGGGCTCAAGATTGCTGCGCCGAAGCCAGTTGACGAGTTCGTAGCCGTTACCATTCAGACCTCCTTCCAGAAGGATCAGGTCGAACTTGGTCCGCGCCAGACATTTCTTGAACTCGTCACCTGTCTGAACGCGAGTGATTTGCTGAATACCAAAGCCGATCAGCATCTGACCCAGAATATCGAGTCCCTGAGAGCTGGCGTCTGCGCATAAAATTCGAGCCTCCCGAAAGTCGAGCTTGGCGTTGCCGTCCAGGTTCGCTTCCGCCTCCATCACCACAGCTCCGCATCACCGGAGCCAATAGTCGCAACGACCGGCAGACCAGCCAGCCGCCGGCCCAGGCCTCCCAGATTGAGCCTCGCTACCGCCGCTCGAATATGATCAGCGGCTTCCCGATGATCAGCCGAAACTCCGCTGATGTCGCCGCAAAGCTGAGACAACTGACGGAGATGTTGGCTCAAACCATCCAGAGCCTGCACAGCCTCAATTTCGGCCTCGGTCAGGCTCCGGCCTACAAGTACATCGCCGATGACGTGTTCAAGTCTATCCGACGCTGACGCCCAGTCTCCAAGCTCATCCCGCATGGCGGTCAGCAGGCGGGACATCTCCGCGGAGGCGGCCATCAGAACAGTTCCAGTTCGCCGGCATCGGCCGACACAGGTGCCGGCTGGGAACGCTCGGGAGCCTTGATGGCCGTGCGATCCACGACATGTTGACGGGCGCGACCAGACACTGGCCAGAACTGAATACGTCGCGCTGCCTCGCCACCTAGGCTAACCCCGATCACGGGAATGCCTTCATCAGCCAGAAATCTCCGAGCGAAGACACCATTCTTACTGCCAATGTCCGTCACGCCCACCGTCATGCGTGCGCCGCCAAAGACCTTGGCCTGAACGCGGTCACGTCGCGCGCCGTGTTTCAGCAAGCCATTGATCAGCAACTCCATGGCCTGCACGCCGTAGCGCCGGTCACCAATCGCTCCGTCCGGTGCCTCCGGGAGCAGAAAATGGTTCATTCCTCCTACGCCAGCCACAGGGTCGCAAAGGCAGGCCGAAACACAGCTGCCCAAAATAGTCGTCAGGCAGACTCTGTGATCGGTGCTGACCTCATGCCGGCCTTGAACGACATGGATCCGGCGCTCGCCGATGGGTGCGCCTGTCATCATGTCAGCGGCCCGTAAACGTCTTCGATTTTCTGACGCAGCGTGGCGACCGTGAAAGGCTTGACCAGGTAGTTGTTGACGCCAAACTGGACGGCGCGCTTGACCAGATCGCCATCTGCGCGACCGGTCAGCATGATAAATCCAATAGACTTGAGCTGAGGGGCGGCGCGCACAGCACGCAGCAGATTCAGACCGTCGAGCTTTGGCATGTTGTAGTCGGAGATGACGAGATTCACCGGACTGCCCAGCAGCTGGCGCAGCCCGTCCTCCCCGTCCGACGCTTCACGGATATCGGTCATGCCGATCTCACGAAGACCGTTTCGCACAAGCGATCGCATCGTCTGCTGGTCATCAATCACCATAACTTTTACCGAAGCAGCAGCCGGCATCACGCGGTCCCTTTCACTTGATTGCGGCTGGCCGACAGTGCGGCCGAGGCGATGCGATGCAGGGGCAACTGACGCAGGACGGCACCCAGTTCGTCAGCAACCCTGGGCATGCCGAATACGACTGAGCTGGCTTCATCCTGACCGATCGTGGCTCCGCCCGCCTGTCGGATGGAAAGCAGGCCTGCGGCACCGTCGCTGCCCATTCCGGTAAGAATGACACCTACGCTGTTACTTGCAGCAGCAATGGCCACGGAGCGAAACAGGGCATCTACCGAGGGGCGGTGCCCACTGACCAGATCGCCCTCAATCAGTCGGGCGATCAGTTGGCTCCCGAGTCGGTTGACTGTGAGGTGACGCATTCCGCCAGGTGCGAGGTAGATATGGCCGGGTTGCAAGATATCGCCATCCCTGGCTTCCCCCACATGCGGCGCGCAATGGCGGTCGAGACGGCCAGCGAAACTGGTCGTGAAGTTTGCTGGCATGTGCTGGGTGACGACGGTCGGCGGGCAATGCTGTGGGAACGCGCCCAGCACGGTCATCAGAGCTTCAACTCCACCCGTCGAGGCACCGATGGCAATCATACGATCGCCAGGCTGGTAGGGGTTGTCGATGGCGGGGCGCGGCGCGTCTGACCTGGCTGCTACCCTAGCGCTGGCCGCCTGCGCCACGACTTCGGCCAAGGTCTCAAAGCTGCCGTCGTCGCTACCCGTCGGCTTGCCCACGCAATCGACCGCGCCGCGCTCCAAGGCCGACAAAGAGGCCTCGGCACCGGCTTGTGTCAAGGTCGAGACCATGACGACCGGGATCGGATGCAACCGCATCAGACGATCCAGGAACTCCAGACCGTTCATGTTGGGCATTTCGACGTCCAGCGTGATGACGTCTGGTCGCATTTCCCGGATGTAGGTGCGGGCTTCCAGCGGATCGCCTGCTTCGCCCACAACCTCCAGATCGGCACGCCTGGTCAGGGCCATCCGGATGATCGCCCGCATGGTCGGCGAGTCGTCCACGATTACTACACGGTGGCGCTTCACACTGGCCTCCGTCGATAGATGGTCAGGCCGTCCGGCTGCAGGTGCGCCGATTCCGCCCTTTCGGAGTGTCCGATATACAGACGTCCCTCTGGCATCAGTGCCTGAGCAAAACGATCCCAAAGGCGTTTCTGGGTGGCGTCGTCGAAGTAGATAGCGACATTGCGGCAGAAGATGACGTCGAACTGCCCCTTCATCGGCCAGGCCTCATGCAGGTTCAGCACACCAAATCGCACCAGCCGCCGGACGTCGTCACTGAGCGTCGGTTGTCCCTCGGCGCGGTTGATGGTCCGCGAGGCCATATCTTCAGGCACCGGCTTGAGATCGTCCTGCGAGTATGTCGCCCGCCGAGCCGTTTCGATCACTTGCGGATCAATATCGGTCGCCAGGATCCGCACATCCAGATCGGCCGCATTCGGCAGTTCTGCCAGAACCGTCATGGCAATGGAGTAGGGTTCATGCCCCAGCGAACACCCCGCGGACCAGAGCCGGATGCGACCTCCAGACGCGGCCCGGGGCCCCAGATGGTGACGAAACTGTTGGCGCAGCGCGTCGAAGTGGTGAGGCTCGCGAAAGAAGCGCGTCACATTTGTGGTCAGGGCGCTGAGAAGCGCAGACCGCTCGACCTCGCCGGTCGGGCCGTCCAGGATTGCGCAATACTCAGAGAAACTGTTCAGGCCCAACGCCCGCAGGCGTTTGCCAAGACGCGAATAGACGAGCGTGGCCTTGCTGGCGGGCAATGCAATGCCAGAGGCCGCGTAAAGCGTGTCTGCGATCATGCGGAAGTCGCCATGGGTGAAGGCGAACTCACCTTCCACAAGCGCGGTTTTGCGCAGCGCGCTCATGCCGCTTCCTCGACAGTGACTTCGGGCAGCAACCCGTCCAGGGCGATCAGACTGATCATCCGCCCGTCGACAGGGATCACACCCTTGACGAAGCCTCGCACGACCTCGCAGGCGATGTCCGGCGTAACCTGTATGGTTTCGTCCGAAACCGTCAGTATGTCTGAAACCGCTTCGACCAGCAGGCCGACTGTCCGCAGGCCGACACGGGCGACGATGATGACATGGCGCGCGGACGGCGTGGCCGTGCCCAGACCCAGCCGGCAGCTCAGATCGATGATCGGAAGGACCGCACCCCGCAGGTTGATCACGCCGCGCACATAGGCGGGCGATTGCGGCAGCGATGTCGCCGGCGTCCAGCCGCGGATCTCCCGGACCGACCGGATATCGACGCAGAACTCCTGCTCGCCAATCGTAAAGGCGATCAGTTCCTGGGGATTGAGCACATTGGTTTGGGCTTGGGTCATGGCAATCACTCAGCTGGCCTGCGCCTGAAGCAAGGGACGGGCGGTCGTGCGTTTGCGACTGGCGATTAAGCCGTCGACATCCAGGATCAGGGCGACACGTCCGTCCCCGAGAATGGTCGCAGCCGCGACCCCTTCGACCTGACGATAATTCTGCTCCAGGCTCTTGATCACCACTTGCCGCTGACCCTGGATTGCGTCGACGCGAAGGGCCGCCAGCCCCCCTAATTCGCTCTCGACCAACAGGGTGACGCCCCCTGCCGGCCCCTCATTACCGCTCGCCCAGCCTAGAGATGGGGCCACGTCGATGAGTGGGACGTGACTTCCGCGAACGGCCAGCACGGTGCCCTCTGGTCCAAGCCTGCGGACGTCGATGGCCTTGGGTTGCAGGCTTTCGACGATGACATTGATCGGAACCACGAGGGTATGATCACCCACGCTGACGACCATTCCATCGAGCACGGCCAACGTCAGCGGCAGGCTCAGCGTGAAAACCGAGCCTTCGCCGGGCCGCGATGTGATGACGATTCTTCCCCCCAGAGCCTGGATCGATCGCTTGACCACATCCATGCCGACACCCCGACCGGAGATATCGGAGATCGCTTCAGCGGTCGAAAAGCCCGGCGCGAAGATAAGATTGTCGACTTCTTCGTCTGACAGGATGGCATCCGCCGCCACGATACCGCGATCAACGGCAATGGCGCGGACCCTTTCGCGATCAATGCCGCGACCATCGTCTGCAACCTCGATGACGATGCGGCCGGAGCGGTGCTGGGCACTCAGCCGTACCGTACCTTCTTCGGCCTTGCCGGCTGCCACTCGACGGTCCGGGCTTTCCAGTCCGTGGTCGATCGCATTGCGGATCATGTGGGTTATGGGGTCCGACAGACGCTCGATGACTGTCTTGTCGACCTCAGTCCCTTCCCCCTCGGTGACCAGCCGAACCTTCTTGCCTGTAGCCGCGGCGACCTCGCGCACCAGTCGCGGCATCCGCTGGAAAACCGACTTCACGGGCTGGGCACGGATAGCCATGACACTGTCCTGGATCTCGCGCGTCAGCTGCTCCAGATCGTCCAATCCCAGAGCGATCGTGCTGGAGCGTGCCAGCCCGGCTTCGACAACGCGCTGGGCCAGCATGGCCTGATTGATGACGAGCTCGCCCACCAGGTCGATCAGTCGATCGACGCGCTCTAGATCGACACGGATGGTCGTCTGCACCAGAGCTTCGGGTCGATTTCCGGTGACGGAAGTGACGTCTGACTGCGCCAACGGCTGGACCGGCCTGTGAGTAGGTGCCGCCGTTTCGGTCTCGGCCGCCACATTCGCCTCACGCATCAGCCGGTCAAGGAGTTGCTCCGGGCTCTCGGCTTCGACTGCGTTCGGTGAGGCCGGTACGGGGTCATCGAATGACGCAACTTCCTCGGCCCCTACGCTTCCCGCTAAGACGTGCAGCTCGCAGTCCCCCTGCACGAACTCGAACACATCACGGATCTGGCTTTCACCAATGGCGGCATCGGCACAGAGTTGCACGCTCCACGTGAGGACCGGTTCCGTCACGACCTTGTCGGGCAGGCTTGGCACAACCTCTTGGTCGACGACCACTCGTGTGGTTCCGAGGCGGTCTAGCTCGCGGATCAGCAGGATCGCATCGTTGGCATTTCGGTACAGGGCTGCTGCCGGCTTGAACCGGATGGTCCAGTCGTTATCAGGCGTCAGAATAGCCTGAGGCGTCTCATCCAGGTCGAGCGCCAGCATCTGCGGCACGAATGAGATGTCGTGACCGTCATCCGCAGGGTTCATCAAGGCTTCGACACCGGTGAACTGCTGCAGATCGGATACGATCAACGCTGCGTTGACTGTATCGACGGGCGGCCCTCCCTTGGCAGCGGTCACGTGGTCTGTCAGTGCATCCGCTGCCCGCAGCAGCACGGCGACAATGTCGGGGTCGACTGCCAGCTTGCCGCTGCGGACATCGTCCAGAGTCGTCTCGAAGACGTGTGCGAAGCGGACGAGGTCCTCAAGACCAAAGGCTCCGGCACCACCTTTTACGGAGTGCACGGCGCGAAACACGGCATTGACCGTCTCATGATCGCCGTTGCCGTCCTGAAGCGACAGCAGCCCCATCTCGAGGTCGCCCAGCAGCTCTTCGCATTCCTGGAAAAACGTCGCGCGGATTGCCTCCATGGGATCCATGGCGGCCTCAGGCAGCGACCCGACGCACGGCGTCGATCAGTTTGATGGGATCGAAAGGCTTGACGATCCAGCCGGTCGCACCTGCGGATCGTGCACGCAGCTTCTTGTCCTGATCGCTTTCGGTCGTGAGGACTAGAATCGGCACGGCACCGTGGCGCTGCGACCGCCGCACGCCTTCGATAAAGCCGAAGCCGTCCATATTGGGCATGTTGATGTCCGTAATGATCACGTCCGGACTGCTGTCATTCAGGACTTCCAGACCATGGACCCCGTCCACCGCCTGGACGACCGTGAAGCTGGCATCCGTCAGGGCCAGTCTCAGCATGTCGCGCATGGTGCGACTGTCATCTACGGTCAACACGATCTTGCTCACGCTGCCTCTCCCGCGCTCAGTCCCAGGCTCAACCGATCGAACACATCCATCAGGACAGTGGTCGGCTCCACGATCCGCAGCTTCACGCCATCCTCACGCCAGGTTCGGAACGTCGCGAGTAAGAGCTCGACGCCCAGTCCATTGACGCGTTCGACGTCATCACCTGCCAGGTCGAGGTCCTGGCCGCGCATTGCGAGAATCTGTTCCTTCAACGGCTCGAGCGCGTTTCCTTCGAGCCTCCTGGGCAGGCCAAGCACGGCAGTCATCAGAACTCCTCCCATTCCGCTTCGGTCGTGGGCTTCAGGGCGAGCGCCCCGTTGACACGGGGAGGCGGCGCATAGCGCTTCGCAAAGTCGGCAATGCGTCCCTGCGAATCAGCAAGCGCCGGGTTGGACGACATCGCCGGACGAGGCGAAGGCCGGGCGGTGGCCGCGCTGATACCGGTCAGCTGGAAGCGTCCGACCAGCTTGGCCAACTGGTCCGTCTCTTGGGTCAGGCTGTGGCTGGCGGCGGTGGATTGCTCGACCATCGCAGCGTTCTGCTGGGTGGCCTGATCCATCTGGTTCACGGCGGTATTGATCTCGCTCAGTGCGGTGGACTGCTCCTGGGCGGACGCCGTGATCTCGGCCATCAAGCCGTTGATCTCCAGAACGCGACCGACGATGGCGGTCAGAGCCTCACCTGTCTGTCCGACGAGGCTGACGCCTGTCTTGACCTGCTGCGTCGATGCGGAGATCAGCGACTTGATCTCCTTGGCAGCCTCTGCCGAACGTTGGGCCAGCGCCCTCACTTCGGAGGCCACCACGGCGAAGCCTCGGCCCGCCTCGCCAGCGCGTGCCGCCTCGACGCCCGCGTTCAATGCCAGCAGATTGGTCTGGAACGCGATCTCGTCGATCACCCCGATGATCTGGCTGATCTGGGTTGCTGAGGACTCGATCGCGCCCATGGCATCGACGGCTTTGCTCACGACCTCGCTGGACCGTTCGGCATCATCCCGCGCTGCGACCACGACTTCGCCCGCTCTGGAAGCCCCCTCGGCTGTGCGCCTCACCGTTGCGGTGATTTCATCCAGAGCGGCAGCCGTTTGCTCAAGGGTTGCTGCCTGCTGTTCTGTACGACGTGAGAGATCGTCCGCGGCCTGACTGATTTCGCCCGCGCCTGTCCGCATTGTCAGGGTGTTCGACGCAATCTCGGACATCGCGGATTCGAGGCGGTCCATAGCCCCGTTGAAGTCGGTCTTGAGCTGCTCATAGTCGCCATCGAACGGGGCACTGATGCGTGTCGTCAGGTTCCCGTCCGCGACGTCGGACAAAGCACGCGCGGTTTCATCGACGACGAAGGCCTGAGCCTTCTCGGCAAGTTCACGCTGATCTTCCATCGCCGTGATGTTTGTGGCCATCTTGATGACCTTCACCGGCAGGCCATCCGTTCCCATCACCGGGCAGTAGGTCGCCAGCAGCACAAGGCGCTGACCGGTCTTGTCATAACGGACAAACTTTTCCGTCAACGGGCGCCCGAGCCGGAGCTGCTTCCAGAACTGGCGATATTCCTCGCTGGCCCCGTAGTCCTTGTCGAGGAACAGGCGGTGATGCTGTCCGACGATCTCGTCGAGATCGTAGCGCATGGTTTTCAGGAACAGCGAGTTTGCGGTCAGGATTCGACCGTCCATGTCGAACTCGATCGTGGCCTGGGACTGATCCAGAGCCTGGACGATGCCTTGCATGGTCAGCATGAGGCGCTCGTTATCCTCTCGCGCCTTGGCACCCATGGCCTCGGCCTCGGCGCGGGCCGTTTCGGCTGCCTGCAGATAAAGCGAGATGACGAAATCCATGTCGAGCATGGCCGCCTTCATGACCGCCGAGAGCGTGGATCCCAGTGCCTCGCCGGTGTCATGACGTCCAAAGCGTTTGCGCCGGCTTTCGTGATCTCGGACAATCGCCTTCATCAGGCCATCCATCACCAGCGCGTAGCCGCCTATGTACCAGCGCGGCTCCAGCCCGATCCGCGCATGGGTCGTCCCGATTCGCTGCACCCCCTTGACATATCCGCGGTCAAAGGCACCCGTTGCGATGATCGACCAGTGTCGCGCCTGGGCTCCCTTGGCCCCAGAGATATGGCTTTCGCTGCCGAACAGCTTGGCCACGTCCGGAAAGCGGCGCACCTGATCGTAGAAGGCATCGAGGCTTGCGGGCAAAGCCTGTTCGATGATGGGCTTGGCTTTCGCTAGCGCAGTCTGTGCCTCCTGATCCAAGGCGATGAAGGCGAGGCGTTCTTGGAGGGCAAGGTTATCGGACATGCAATGGGCCCTAGGGTTGCTTATGCCAGCATTCTGCGCACCTCCACCTAAGCGAGCGTTCGCAATCGTTGATCCGCGTAACGTGTGCAACCTGAAGCGATTTCCTTCTGTAATGAATGGTAGTGGAATCTTTGGATATCGCGGGCATTCGAGATGGGTTGAGGCTGTTCCGTTGGACAAACCAAAGATGACGACCCTCGATTGCAGTGCCGAAATCCCGAGCAGCGGTGCTGATGTGCTCGCGCTTTTGGCGAACGCTGAAGCCCTTAGACCTCTAAGCAGCGGATTGCGCAGTTCACGGATGAAGGCGCTACGCCTGATCCAGGCAGCCGGTCGGCGGGGCATCAGTCAGGCGGCGCTGGCCAGCGAGATGGGCGTTTCGCATGCGGCCGTATCTCGCCTGTGCGACGAGCTTGAAGCGGGTGCCGTGATTGTCCGCACAACCCACCAGTTCGACCGGCGGATGAAGACACTGCATCTGTCAGAGACCGGTGTGAAACAGGTGGAGCACTGCGATCGCGCTACGCTTGCGAAGGCCGCGGGGGCGATTCCGCTCTTGAATCAGGGCGGGCCCGCTTCAGTCTCTGATCTTTTCCACCAGATGGTGATGCAGATGCAATCAAACCCATGTGCATTGCTCTGCCAACACTGCCTGATTGGCGGTTGCTGACACTCAAAGCCAAAAGAGTTCCTGAGGCTGCTTCGCCTCGGAGACGTCTGGGTGAAGGCGAGGCGCAGGATTCTCTCGAGCTCCATATGCCGTAGAGGCGTTGTTTATTCGAGGAAAACTGAAGCCTGCCAAGCCTTTCGTGCGGGTTCGACTCCCGCCGCCCCCTTAAAAGTCATGAATGATTCTAGGGCTTTAGAGTTTCCTCTTTTGGGCGGACGCCCTCCCAACCGTGAACATTCGGGATCCAGCGCCGCGTGTGCCACACCAAACCTGATAGCTTTTGGCGGTCGGCCAACACTGAATCTTGCTGCGTCAGAGCAAGCGCCAGGACCTGAACTTCAGAATGTCTGCCAAGGGTGGCAAGCGCAACATGGTGCCGGCCTAAAAGGAAAAGGCCCGGTGTTCCCACCGGGCCTTTCCGCATTCAGTCGACAAGACGTGATCAGATCACGCGGCTTCGGCTTCTTCTGCGTCTTCAGCGGCAGCCTCGGCGGCGGCGATGACGGCCTTCTTGGCACTCAGGGACTTGGCCAGCAGTTCGACGGCGGCTTCCTTGTCGATCTTGTTGGCGGCGGCGACTTCGCGGGCCATGCGATCCAGGGCCGATTCATACAGCTGGCGCTCGGAATAGGACTGCTCCGGCTGGCTGTCGGCGCGGTGCAGATCGCGGACCACCTCGGCGATGCAGACCAGATCGCCCGAGTTGATCTTGGCTTCATATTCCTGGGCGCGGCGGCTCCACATGGTGCGCTTGATGCGGGCGCGGCCCTTCAGCGTGGTCAGGGCGCGGGTCACGACGTCGTCGGCGGCCAGCGAACGCAAGCCGGCCGTCTTGGCCTTCTTGGTGGGGACGCGCAGGGTCATCTTCTCGTGGTCGAAGGTCACGACATAGACCTCCAGCGACATGCCGGCGACTTCCTGGGTCTCGACCGCCGCGACCTTGCCGACGCCGTGCGCCGGATAGACGACCGCGTCGCCAACCTTGAATTCCAGACCACTCTTGCTCGTCATGTCATTCCTTTCACGGCGCAGGTGAAGGGCGAGACGTCGTCACACAGTCGAAAGCACTGCGACCCCCGGTGGCGAACCCCCGTGGGTCGATCTTACAGTCGTCAAACGCGAAAACGGATCACCGAACCTCTGGCCGACTTCACCTGCGTGGGTGAAGTTCTGTCGCAAACGCGGGCGGCGCGAGAAAATCGCAGACCGCCCGTCCCAATAGGGTGAACCTATCACAAATCTGCGGAATTTCAAAACGTCCGCAGGCTGAGCTTGCGGCTGGGGCATACAGCGACCCCGACGGGCGCGATTCTCAGGAACCCGTGCCCGGCTTCTCGGAGAAGTATTTCTCGAACTTGCCGGTTTCCCGCTCATATTGCTCGCGGTCTTCGGGTGGCGTGCCCTTGACCGTGATGTTGGGCCAGACCTTGGCGTATTCGGCATTGACCTGTAGCCACTTGCCGTCCGGCTCGTCCTCTGTGTCGGGCACGATGGCGTCGACGGGGCATTCCGGCTCGCAGACCCCGCAGTCGATGCATTCGTCGGGCGCGATGACCAGGAAGTTCTCCCCCTCATAGAAGCAGTCCACCGGACACACCTCGACGCAGTCCATGAACTTGCACTTCACGCAGGCGTCGGTGACGATATAGGTCATGGGCGAACGGGATCGGTCTGGCTGGAATGGCGGGACGGGTTGCGCAGATGACCCCGCAAGCCGGAAGTGTCAACCGAACGGCGCGGAATGCGGCGTCACGCCCCTTGCCAAGCCTGCCATCGCCTCTATCTGTTACAGTTCTGATTGCAGTTCGTAATTTCAAGCTTTGACAGGAGCCTTCCATGAACCGTCTCGTCCGCTATTCCCTCGCCGGTGCAGCCGCCGCTGCCCTGATGACCTCCGGTGCCGTCGTCGCCCGCACCCAGGCGACCCAGGTGCCTGCCGAGGTCCGCGCCGGGACCTATGCCCTGGACGCTGCTCACGGCAAGATCACCTGGTCGGTCGATCACCTGGGCTTTTCCACCTACTACGGCCAGTTCGTGAACGTGCAGGCCGAGCTGAAGCTGGACCCCGCCAATCCGTCGGCCTCGACCCTGACGGCGACCATTCCCCTGACGGATGTGGATTCCAACTCCGATGGTCTGGATGCGCATCTGCAGACCGCAGACTTTTTCGACACGGCCAACCATCCGACCGCGACCTTCGTCTCACGCTCGATCACCATCGACGCCGATGATCCGACCGAGGCTGATGTACTGGGCGACCTGACCATTCGCGGCGTCACCCGTCCCGTGACCATGGAGGTCGAGTTCAACCAGGCCGGTCCGTCGATGGGCAACACCTACAAGGTCGGCTTCGACGGCGAGGCGACGATCAAACGCTCCGAATTCGGCGTGAACTATGCGCTGCCGGCCGTGTCGGACGAGGTGAAACTGCATCTCGAGGGCGAGTTCGTCCTGCAACAATAGAGGTCAGTCCGCCTCGATCAGGGCATACAGGGCGCGGGCCTCCTCCGCCGGTCCGCGCCGCTCGCCCAGTGCTTCCACCGTCAGATCGATCAGGCGTGGGCCGACCATGAAGGTCAGGCCGTCGCCGACGTGAACACAGCGGCTGGGCTTGTCCAGTCGCACCTGACGCCCCGCATGGGTGATCCGCACCGCGCCTTGTTCGACCAGTGTCGCGGCCATCGACCGCGTCTTCACGAACCGCGCGCGCCATAGCCAGACATCGATGCGGCAGGCCTCAACCATTCACGACCCGCTCACCCCAACAGCCTTCTTCCGTCGGGGCCGCCGACGCTTGGCGCTGTCCGGAGCCGGCGTTGGCTGGGTCAGGGCCGACAAGGCCGCGAACGGCGAATCCTTAAGCGGGCGAACTGAGCGTTCCGTGGTTTGCGCCGGTTGTGTCCGCTTGGATTTCAGGGCCGCGGACAACGCCTGAGCCTCGCCTTTCGTCAGGTTCAAGGCAGCCAGATCGGCCTCGCTGACGGTGCCTTTGCCTTTAGCCCGCGCCTCGCCGATCGCCTCCAGCACATCCACCGACAGGGCCCATCGCCCGACGGCTCTCAGCCCGAACGCGGACAGCAGGCGCGGGGAGGGGGCGGGATCGGGCAGCAGGGTTAGCGTACCCGCAGGCCGGAACGGCTCGCGCGCCACAAAGGCCTGCGCTACCGCACGGGGGCGGTCCTTCAGCAGGGCGGGCAGCCAGACGGAGTGCGCTCCCACCCGGATCCCGAACGTCTTCAGCGTGCGCCGCTCGACCTGGCTCAGCGCCGCCAGATCCCGCTCGACATCGCGCCGATCCAGCATGCCGCCGCTCTCCAGCAGGCGGAAGGCGAGGCCGCGCGGCAAGCCTTTCAGCGCGCCGGTCTCCACCGCCGTCCTCAGCCGACGCAGGGGACGCAGCGCGCGTCCGGCCTCCGCTGCCAGCCAGGCCTCCAGCCGGCGCTGCGCCCGCTCGCGCGCGGCGACAGGCCCTAGTTCACCCAGCAGGCGGACCCTGGGCGCGAACCAGTCTCCGCCCGTGACCTGACCGGCCTGAGCTCCGCGCCACAGCACCGCGCCGTCTGGCAGGACCGCAAAGGCGTCGTCGGTATCGGCGGCCAGCCGGCCCAGCCGCCGGGCGATCTCTGGCGTCACGGCCTGACGCGCCGCGTGGCGCAGGGCGCGATCTTCCAGGGCCCCGGCCCCCTTTTCGATCTGGAAGTCGATCCCGTTCAACTGGCCGACCGCATGACCCTCGACGACCACGGCTCCATCGCTGCCGACGTCGGCGACCGTATCCTCGGTCACGTTCAGCGCCCGCATGAGGGCTGTGGTGCGCCGGTCCACGAACCGCGCCGTCAGCCGTTCGTGCAGCACGTCCGATAGCCGCTCCTCCAGCGCCTTGGTCTTGTCGCGCCAACCCTGCGCTCCATCCAGCCAGTCGGGACGATTGGCGATGTAAGACAGCGTCCGCACGCCACTCAGCCGGGCCGACAGCTGATCGATCTGGCCGTCGTCGCGGTCCACCTCGGCAAAGCGCGGCGCGATCCAGTCCTGGGTCAGCCGGCCATGCCGCCCGGTCAGGGCCTGGAAGATTTCCTTCGACAGCCTTGCATGTTCGTCCAGCGTCGTCTTCTGGAAGTCGGGCAGCTGACACGCCTCCCACAGCCGCATGATGGTCCCGCGCGACCGGCTGATGCGGGCCACGTCCTCATCCTTGATCGCGCGCCGCAGCAGGGTCTCGTCCAGCGCCGGCTGGGTCAGGTTCAGGCCGCGAAAGCCGGACGTCACCGTCAGCGACCGCAACAGGTCGGGCAGGGTGTCGAAGTCCAGCCGAGCATTGCGCCACTCCGCCGCCTCGACCGGATCGAACCGGTGCTCCACCACCTGTTCGACGATGTCCTGATCCAGCTCGGTCGCCTCGGCGGTGACGCCGAAGGTGCCGTCGCGCAGGTGCCGTCCCGCACGGCCCGCGATCTGGCCAATCTCATGCGCATGCAGCCAGCGGGTGCGCCGCCCGTCGAACTTGCGCAGGCCCGCAAAGGCGACATGGTCCACGTCCATGTTCAGCCCCATGCCGATGGCGTCGGTCGCGACCAGAAAGTCCACCTCGCCCGACTGGAACAGCTCGACCTGGGCGTTGCGGGTGCGGGGCGAGAGGCTGCCCATGACCACGGCTGCGCCCCCGCGCTGGCGACGGATCAGCTCGGCGATGGCATAGACCTGATCGGTGGAGAAGGCGACGATGGCGCTGCGCGGCGGCAGGCGGGTCAGCTTCTTGGAGCCCGCATAGGTCAGCGTCGATAGCCGTTCGCGCGTGACGATCTCCACATCCGGGATCAGCGAGCGGATGAGGGGGGCCATAGTGCCGGCGCCCAGGAACATCGTCTCGAACCGCCCGCGCGCATGCAGCAGTCGCTGGGTGAACACATGACCGCGTTCCGGGTCGGCGACCAGCTGGATCTCGTCGATGGCCAAAAACTCGACCTGCCGCTCCACGGGCATGGCCTCGACGGTACAGACGAAGAACTGGGCCCGTGGCGGGACGATCTTCTCCTCGCCGGTGACCAGGGCCACCGACGACACGCCGCGCCGCTTGACGATCCGGTCGTAGATCTCGCGCGCCAGCAAACGCAGCGGCAGGCCGATCATGCCCGAGGCATGGCCCAGCATCCGCTCCACCGCAAGATGGGTCTTGCCGGTATTGGTGGGCCCCAGGACCGCGACGACGCGGGAAGGAGCCTGGCCGGTCGAACGGTCGCTCATGATATCGATAAGGTGGCGACTTCGCGCTGGTTCCTCAAGCAGTGCGGTGCGACCGCGACAATCCCGCCCGCGCGGCCAGATAGACCAGCAGTCCTATCGGACCCGCCATCAGGGTCAGGAACAGCACCGGCGCCATGGCCCAATGCGGCACGCCGCGTTTGCCGGCGTCCTCCACGGCCCAGGCCCCGACCCACAGGTCGAACGCCAGATAGTGGACCCAGCCGACCAGCACCGCCTCGGGTCGGGAAAACAGGGCCGTGACGCCTTCCAGAGACGTAAACCCGCCGCCTTCGGTGCCGCCGCCTGCCAGCGAGGTGGTCAGCAATCCCGCATAGGCCAAGGCCAGCGTCACGCCGATCACGCGCGCGGCCAGCACCAGCCGGCCCCTCGCCAGCGGCGCAAAAGCGAGGACGATCCACCCCAACAGAGCGATCAGATTGGCGATGTCGAACAGGCGTTCGGTGGTCATGGCGGCAACATCTCCCTGAAGGATTAATGCGCGTAAACGCCTTGGCGGAACAGGGGCGAAACGAATCAGGACCGAATCAGTGACACCGCCCGATTCGGGGTTTGTTCTCCACAAGATATTGTATCTTAACGACGATTAACCACAATCGCTTTTCGGCAGCGTCCGGCGCGGGCGAGGCTTCTGCCGGGACGACGACGGTTTTGATTATCTGCCCGCTTCCCCCGCGCCGCTTCTGACGCTAGTTCACGCTCGCGTGGTCCCGTAGCTCAGCCGGATAGAGCAAGGCTTTCCTAAAGCAGAGGTCGGGGGTTCGAGTCCCTCCGGGATCGCCACCTTTTTGTGTCGGGAAAACTTAGAACCGGCTCAAAACCAGCTAAGAATGGCTCAACACGCGAGCGAGTCGCAAAAGCGAGATCGCCACGCCTTCGCGACCCTTTGATAGCAGCCTCGTGTCTGCTTCTGACTCATCGCGGACCCTCAGAGGGTCCGCTCGAAGGCTTGTCGGCGGCTGAAGCGGCGGCCTCATTAAGCGTGAGGCGTTACACCCATAATTCAGTGCCGCTTACCGGCGGGATTCAGCGACAGTAGCGTTGCGCCAGATCCCCCCTGAGTGTCCGTTGCAATACTTCAGTTTTCGCCGAGGTCGTCGTCGCCATCGCGTCGCTGAAGGTGGGCGATGAGATCGAGACAGATCATCGCGGCCTGAAGATGCTCCATCGACTCCGCGACCGGGGGGCGATCACCATGGCCGACCGAGGCGACATCGGCGGCGAAGGCGATCTCACCGTCTTCGATCATGCGCAGGAATTCAGCCAGCGACGCCGGGAAGTCCGGAAGCTCGCCGCGCAATCCATGGATCAGGGCGGCGTGGCTCTCATCGCGCCTCCGGATCGCCGCCGCGAGCGCGTCGTGCTCGCCTTCCGGGCGCCCGGCTGTGGCGTAGTCGAACTGGCGGATCGCATCGATCTCGAAGAGCGCGTCGAGCAACACCCCGAGGCGGGCGGTCTGCGTCTCCTCGAGCAGGGTACAGCCCGCCTTGCGCAGCCGATCGTCGGCCGCGCCCGGTCCGGGATATGCGGTCGACCACCCTTCGATTGTCCGGCGACTGATCACGAGCCCATGAACACTGGGGGCGAGCGTCAGCCGGCGGCCCTCGCCGACGACGCCCTTCAGCGTCTCCCAGTGCTTGAGGGCGATCGGAATGAAGTCCGCCTGGGTTTCGACATCGATCACGATCATGACGCTGGCGAAGGGCCAGTCGACCGACGCGTCGCGTTCGGGAAGGACTTGGACCATCCCCGTCAGTCCCAGGGCGACGACCTGACGCTCGACCGTGGCCTTGAGCGCGTCGAGCTGCCGCGTTCGTGCGGCCGCCGCCTGATGGGCGACGAGCCGTAGCGCGTTGCCCTTGCGAGCGGCCTTCGCATCCTTGGCCCACAGCGCGGCAGGCTTCCCGCCGCGACGGGCGGATTCGCCTGCGATGACCTGGAGCGCGAGGGTCATGTCCCGCAGGCGATCGAACAGCGGTGCCGGGTCCCTGTCGATCAACAGCCAGGGCTCGAGCCGCGCCTTGTCGATGCGGTCGAGCAACCCGTTCGTCCAGACGAGAAAGGCGCCGTGCGCGTCGGGGACAGCCGCGAACTTGCGAGGCAGTTCGGTCGAGGCATCGTGGATCACGCTCTGCAGATCCGAGACATAGGCTCCGCTTTCCCGCGCAGGGCCGCCGACGTCGACGGCAGCGCCGGCGGGAGAGGTCAGGTGTCGGGAGATTTCGTAGGCCTCGCCCAGTCGGTCGAGCGAATTCTGCGTCACGAGCTTGCCACGCAGATACGCCTCGAACACAGCGTCGAGCGCGTCGAGCGCCGTCGCCAGTCCGGTATAACTGCGTTCGAGAAAGTCTGTGTAGCTCTTGGCGCCCAACTGCGCCGACGTCGCGCCCATCCATCGGCGGTTCCAGCGGGGGATCGAGGCGGCAGGCGCATTGCTGCGCGGTATTCGCTTCACCGCAAGCGGATAGTCCCGGAAGCCCGCGGGCTCACCGTCGGGCGCGATCGCGCTGACCGCGGCGATTTCGGCGTCAGGAACAAGCGCGAACAGACTGTCGACGATAGCGACGACCTCCGCGTGGACGTCGCTCTGGACGCTTGGCACCACAAGCCGGATCTCGCCATGTACGACCCGGCCGTCGGCCTCATCCGCAACACCGAAAGGCGAAGACCAAAGCGTTTCCGCATGAAGGCGATCAAGAAGAGTCTGTTGGCCTGCGGCGTCGACAACCGCTTGCGCCAGCGCGCGATCGAAGAAGGCCAGCGTTCCGAGAAACGAAATGACGGTCTCGAGACTGTGTGCTGCGAGGTCGAACGTCCGATGGCGCAGGGCGTCAATGAGCGGACTGGCATCCGCGCCGATCAGACTGGCCAAGAACATCTCGACACGCTCGAGATCGGCGGAGGCGAACGCCAGGAGCGTCTCTGGCGCCATGCGCGCCAGCAGCGACCCCCTGAGGTCCTCACCGCCCGCCGCCAGCAGGTCAGCCGAAGCGGCGTTGTATTGCTCAAGCTGCGGCAAATCGATCGGCGTGGCGCCGGGAATGCCGAACATCACTGCGGTGCTGACGTGCGCCGGTGCGATGCCCCGTGCGGTCACCGTCGGGATCCACGCCGCCAAGGTCGTATGAATCTGGCGCTGGCCAAGCCCGCGGAACGCCGCAGCCGCGGCGTCGGGATCGGGCTCGATCGCGAAACGCGCAGCCAGCGCTACAAGCAGCGCCTCGAGCCCTTCGGCATCCAGATCGGCAATGGCGGCGATCGCCTCGAGCGAAGTCGCGGGGATCGTCGGGATCGCGTCCGCGACCGTCGCCTCGAGCGTGGGTGGGGGCATGCGATGCGTCAGCGTCAGCAGATGTTTCGACCGCAGCTGGTGCATACCGCCGACCAGGCCGTCGCGAGCTTCGCGCACCAGATGCTCGTCGACGAGACGGCGCATCGCCCGCCCGAGGTCGCCGTCGCTGACCTGAAGCTGTCGCGCGAGCTTCGTGGTGTCGACGAGCGCGGAGGCCGCGCCCGCGAAACTGGTCACGCGCAGGATCCTCAGTTCGAGGTCGCGGTTTTCGCGTTCGCGGCGATCCACCTGCGCGGTGAGCACGTCGATCATCCGATCGCCCTGCGTCAGGATATGCGCGTATTCGAGCATTAGACCGCCCGACATCGCCCAGGGCTCGCGCCAGCCGGCCCAGATCGTTGCGCCGCGTTCCCGCAGCTCGGTCCAGAGGCGCTCGGCGAGGCCCTCATCGGGTTCGGCGCGAACCTCGCCAACACGCGCGCGCGTCTCGATCTGGAAGAGATCTTCTTCGCGGATGGAGCCGAGCATCACCACGCCCGACCCCGCCGGCGTCCCCCGCGACAGCGCATCCCACGCCGGATGCAGGTCGCCGCCGACATCGTCGAACACGAAACCGACTGGCGCGCTCGCTGATGCGCGCAACGCCCGTGCAAGCCGGACGAGCGCCGGAACCTGCGCCTCCGTCGCCGTGCGGACGCGATACCAGCGGATGACGTGCCGCGTGGTCGCCGCGGCATCCCACATCAAGGCGGACTTTCCCGCGCCGGACGGACCGATCGCGAGCGCCTGTCCCCGCCGACCGAGCGCTTCAACCAAGGCCGTGCGCGCCTCGGGGCGCTCTGCGACCAAGCCGGCGGCAAGATGCCCCGGTTCGACATCCACACCGAGATAGAAGTCGGGGTCGTCGACTGGCGTCAGGAAGTCGATCGCCTCGCAAATCCCATCACGGAGCGCGGCGTCCATGTCGCCGAGCGACACTAGGGCGCGCATGCCGTCAATCAGGGCGCTGACGTCGGTCCGGGTGATCGATTCAAAGGCGCCGGCTTTTACCGTGCCGTTCACATCGGACAGTCGCCCCACCTGGTGCAGCACGCTGGCGTAGTGGATCGATCCTTCCGCCGAGGTGCAGTCGAGCGTCTCGGCGATGACCGCGATCGCGTCCTCCATGGGCGCGGTGACGACCATGATCCGCGTTTTCGCCGCCAGTGTCGCGAAGCGCGGATCATCGCGGAGCTTCGGCGCCGCCAGAATAACTTCTGGAAGCATCTGCAGCGTCGTCAGCGCTGGAGCATCCTTGAACGGCCGTTCGAGGATCAGCCAGAGTTCGTCGGGTTCGATGGCGGCGGCGTCGTGCCGGTCCCACAGTTCGATCACGAAGGTCGCCACGCCGCTGAGCGGGAAGGGACCGACATCGTCGCGTCTCGACTTGATCTGCGCGAAGACCCGCGCCGTCGCGCTTTCGAGATCGCA
Organism: Brevundimonas sp. DW-iso22; assembly: GCF_058725425.1. Lineage (NCBI taxonomy): Bacteria > Pseudomonadati > Pseudomonadota > Alphaproteobacteria > Caulobacterales > Caulobacteraceae > Brevundimonas > Brevundimonas sp. DW-iso22. Next base: position 64,113 of record NZ_JBZXEB010000009.1, read on the forward strand.
GTCGTCGTTGCCCTCCGGGATGATGCGGCCGAAGAGCGAGACCTCCGCCCAGCCCTGCACCGCCAGCAAGGCCGCGACAGCGTCCTGGTAGCGGAAGCCGCGTCCGGCGCGCGAGCCAGCAGTGTTAATCGGAGACTTGGCCACGGGCGTGCTCATTTGGCGCCGAAGGCGCAGGTTGAAAGAAAGACGCGCCGACGCGTCCAACCTTTTTAGAGAGGTGCTCGGCCAGGCGGAACATCCCACTGGCCGGATACTACGAACTACGCCCTGCCGCAGGGTGTTCGGTCAAAGCACGGACTTATCGGCTTTCCTTATCATGCTCGTGGGACTGACCTGCAGCCAAGTGAGCCCGGCGCCGCATGGGGAAGGCGGGCGTTCGCTGTGCTTTTCCACTCCATTGTGGCGAGGGGTTGTATGTCGCCTTCCGAGCACAATGCTCATGTCCACTGTTGGCGCTTCTGAGACCTTGAGGTTTGACCGCCGCTCGTGACTCATAGGGGAAGTTCGAGTGGCGCGTTTCACGGCACGCCGCCTTTCCCAACTACCTGCCCGATCAGCGTCATTTCGATACTACCGTTGGCTGCGCTGATGATCTAGCTTCCTGTCAGAGATTGAAAAGTGGGGCCAGCTTCGTGAAAATAAGCCAACTGAAAGTCAAAAACTTCCGCCTACTGCATGACGTCTCACTTCAGATTGAAAAAGAGACGACGGTGGTTGTGGGTAGGAACAACTGCGGCAAAACGTCATTGTCTGACGTCATCAGAAAGTTTCTCTCAGAAAAGAGTAGCTTCGAGATCGCTGACTTCTCCAGTGCATCCTACGAAAACTTCTGTGCGCGCATCGGGCCTACCTCAAGAACGCGAACCCGCAGGAGGTCCGCGCTTTGGTCCCGACGATCGAGCTTCGCATTCACGTCGAATATGACCCGGCCGTTCCAGAATTCGGGCCGTTGCAGGAGTTCGTAATCGACACTGACGACACATGTACCGAGGCAGTGATCGTCTGTCGGCGTGCTCTGGCTGAGGGTCGCATTGATTCACTCTTCGACAGCCACGGCGAGGTCGTACTGGAAGGCGATCCAGCGCAGCACACCGAAGCGGACAAGCTCGCACTCTTCCGAAGCCTGGCCGAACGCATCCCCAGCCACTTCACTACACGTATGTGGGCCGAGGATCCCAATGACTCGACAAACACGCGTGAGGTGACGCCGACGGCCGTCGCGAAGCTTTTGTCGCTTGGTTTCGTGAACGCTCAGCGCGGGCTTGATGGGACCGGCAGCCGTGACACTGACGTTTTGGCGAAGGTACTTGAGGGCCTCTTCCAAAGTGCTTCTGTTTCGACAGCCGACGGTTCGCAAAAGGATATCGCCGAAGGGCTCAAGAAAGCTGTCGAGGAAATCCAGACGGGGATCGATAGGGACTTCAAGGAACAACTGGCCAAGCTCATGCCGGCCATCGAATATTTTGGCTATCCGGGCCTGGATAGCGGCCCGCTCTATCCGGAAACGAAGCTCGAAATTGGCAAGCTCCTGACCAATTTCACCAAGGTCCAGTACGCGGGTCACAACGGCGTCCAGCTTCCAGAGTCCTACAACGGCCTCGGCTACCGGAACCTCCTTTACATACTTCTCAAGATCGTTGGGTTCTTCCGCGAATTCCGCGCGCACGCTCAGGCACCCGGCCTCCAGCTCATCGTGATTGAAGAACCTGAGGCGCACTTGCACCCTCAGATGCAGGAAGTCTTCATTCGGCAGCTTCCATTGATCGTCAAAAGGCTGTGCTCACTCGAGGGAGAGAACGTCACCTGGCCAGTGCAGTTTATCGTCTCGACCCACTCTCCGCATGTCGCGAACGAAGCGAGGTTCGATACCATCCGCTATTTTGCGATCACGTCGAAGGATCAACCTGTCGGCGTCCGTTGCACGGAAGTTAGGGATTTAAGTAGCGACCTCGCGGGCCTCAAAGGGCCAGTCGCAAACTTCCTGCACCAGTATCTCACGCTAACGCGATGCGACCTATTTTTCGCGGACAAAGCGATCTTGATCGAGGGCACAACAGAGCGGTTGATGCTGCCGCAGGTGATGCGAGCATTGGAGCAGGCCGATCCATCCCTGAAGCTCGGCAGTCAGTACACGACGATCATGGAGGTCGGCGGTGCATACGCCCAACTATTCATACCTCTGCTGCAATTCCTTGGACTTCGAAGCCTGATCGTGACCGACCTGGATGCGGTAAGGAAGAACGAGAATGGCAAGCTCGAAGCGTGCCTCGTCCACGAGGGAAAGAGTACGAGCAACTCGTGCATCAAGAGCTGGTTCGCTGAGGTCGAGCCCGATCCGCTGGTCCCTGCGGAAGCTGAAGACGTCGAAGAGGCGCAGGCAAAGGCGGCTGTCGAAGCCGTAGCCGAAGCGGTCGTAGATCTCGCTCATGATGACGAGGATGAGTTGAAGGAGGGCACGACCCTGTTCGACCTCGCAGGCGCGACAACAGCTGACGCTGCGAAGAAGACCCGCGGATCGGTCCGCATTGCCTATCAAGTCCCAGAGGCGGATGGGGGGCCATGTGGCCGCACATTTGAAGATGCTTTCATCCTCGCAAACCAAGGCTTGTTTGGCATAACCGGCACCACGAACGAGTCGCTCGCGAAAGCAGCTGCCGATAAGGCGGCCAAGCAGAAGAAGTCCAAATTTGCTCTAACCTACGCCATCGGCAAGACGAACTGGACGACGCCCCGTTACATTAAAGATGGCGTAGTTTGGCTTGCCGGCAGCAACGCGGCTGTCGTCGATCCTGGCGTGGCGCTGGCGGCTGAAGCACAGGCTGCGAACGCGATTGAAGTTCTTGGAGAAGAGACGATCACGGGAGCCGCCGAATGAGTGAGGCGGTGGAACTCAATCCTGCTGAAGCGGCGGCGGTTCTCTCTTGGGACGAGCTTCGCGGCTACCTCGATGACGGGTCGAGCTTCGTCTTCGAAGCGGGGGCCGGGGCTGGGAAGACCTTCTCGCTGGTCGAGTCGCTGCGACACATTCTGAAAAATCGCTCCCGCGAACTCCAACGGTACCATCAGCAAGTTGCCTGCATCACCTACACCAACGTAGCGCGCGATATGATCGTCGCTCAGACGGACGGTCATCCGGCGATCTACTGTGATACCACCCACGCCTTCGCGTGGATGCTCATCAGCGGCTTTCAAAAACGGCTCGTCGAACTCGTGCCCACGCTTTCCAGTTGGGCCGACCGCGTTGAGGAGCTGGACGCAGCCAACATTAGAGGCGTTGGTTACGCCCTCGGGCGGCGTACGATCGAGGACGGCACCGCCAATCTGCACCACGACGATATCTTTCCGATGTTCATAGAGCTGATGAAATCGGAGAAATTTCGGAATGCAGTGACGTCGCGGTTCCCGATTGTGTTGGTCGATGAGTACCAAGACAGCAATAAGTCCCTCGTCCAGTGCTTATCATCTCACTTCCTCGGCCAGCCGAAGTCACCGCAGTTTGGATTCTTCGGCGATCACTGGCAGCGCATCTACGATGACACCTGCGGAGCCATCGAACATGAATCGCTGAAGCGTATCGGGAAGAAGGCCAACTTCCGCAGTGCAAAGCCGATCGTCGATTCTCTGAACCTGATGCGGCCAGAGCTTGCCCAAGCGGTGAAAGACCCTTCTGCGCCTGGCTCGGTGCACGTCTTCCACACGAACGGGTGGGCCGGATCACGGGAAACGAAAAACCACTGGCAGGGTGACTTGCCTGGCACGAAGGCCGCAAGCGCGCTGACAAAGGTGCGCGCGACGCTGGCTGCTGAGCATGGCTGGGATTTTGCGGGCGACACCAAGATTCTGATGCTCACCCATCGGGCACTCGCGACTGAGATGGGCTACAACTCAATGCGGGACGTCTTCAGCTACGCCGACTCCTATACGAGAAAGTCGAACGAGGTTATCGCGTACTTTCACGAGCATCTCGAACCGGCGGCGCGCGCCTTCCTCGACGGGAAGTACGGCGCGATGTTCGAGGCCATTGATGCCCGGCGGCCGGTTATGTCTGGACCGGCGGACAAGGCGAAATGGGCGGGCGCAATGAAGCGCCTTTGCGAGCTGCGTGGTATCGGCACGGTCGGCGACGTCATTGCCCACCTTCAGGCCACACAGCTGCCGATCTTGTCGGACGCGGTCGAGCGTCAGGAGAAGGATTTGGCCGATGTAATCGCCGTTGGGGGGGAGCTGTCGAGCCGCCAGAAGGAACTGAGCAAGCTGCACAAAGTCGCCTACGCGGACGTCATTGCGCTTTGCACTTACCTCGACGGCCACTCGCCGTTTCAAACCAAGCACGGCGTGAAGGGCGATCAGTTCGAGAACGTGCTCGTCGTATTTGGTCGCGGTTGGAATGAGTATGACTTCAACGCCTATCTGGGAATGGCGAGTAATACGGCTCAGATAGCGGCCAAGCCCGCCGCCTATGAGCGCTATCGCAATCTGTTCTATGTTGCGGTTTCTCGTCCGAAGCGTCGTCTTGCACTCCTGTTCACGCAGAAGCTGGACCCGTCGGCGATGGCGACGCTCACAGACTGGTTTGGACAGCATCCCATTCTCGATATCGGGTCCACGCTCTAGCGCGCTGGCAGCAGGTGCGCATCACCCAGGATAGAGTCCCGAATATCCGCTCCGTGCCCAGACCGGAACGTCCGTTACTGGCGCTTTGCGGACTTGCCAACCTGGGACTGCACACCCGGTCCTCGAACGGCTGGATAGCACCAGTTGCGACCGGTGCTATAACTCGGCGCTTACCTCACGATGGCTGAACCGCCTAGCCGAGCAATGATCCAGCTGAGCTGGCGGCCTTAAAGCCCAAATATAATTCATGCGCTGTATTATATACGATAGACTATAACGCGGCATGCAGCTGTGGCTCAGCTCGTGAGAGCTCAAAATTAAAACCGTGCATACAGCAATCGGCTCTGGAAAACTATTTCCGCTGACTGGTGAGTCCTTCGCCCGACCTGTCGGCCTGAAAATCACCCGGTAACCCGGACTGCCGAGGAGCCCAACTATGCGTCCGCCCTAAAATCCGGCGTCTTATCTGCAGCTTACCGCAGAATTGACGCGAGCCTCAGGTGAAAACCCAAGGCCCGGTCGGAGGATTCGCATCCACATTCGTTTGGCGACGATGTGATGATGATCCTCCGCTCAGGGCACTAAGTCAACGGCGTTTTCAGAGACGCCGGTCGCTCGAACTCGCGCCAGGCCCAACTCATCTTAAGCTCAAGGAGACCAGGATGAACCTCGTTCATCACGACTTCCGCTTGCCTGCTTTCGAGCCTCAACGGGCTCTCGAAAAGGCGCTGCTACAACCCGCATGCTCAGACGATCGACTGTCCTGGGAAAGTCTGGCAGCCACTGCCACAATCGTACTGGCCACCACGGGGGGATCCATACGGACCATCGTGACCGGCAGACGCGTCATCACGACCGGTGTGTACGCGAGCCGGAAATCAGGGCGAGCCCAGCCCTACGAAAGCATGATCGAGCGTGCATTCTTCATGCACTGCGAAGTCGATACCGACGTCGTTGATTACGCCGCCCAGCCCTTCCGGTTCGAGTTCGTCATCGGGGGCACGAAGCGAGCCTACATCGTCGATGCCGTCACGTTGCGGTCGGACGGCACCGTCGAAATCGTCGAGATCAAGAATGACCGCCGCGCTCTGCGGGATCCAGACTACCGGCTAAAACTCAGCGCCGTCCAAGAGATCTGTGAAGCAGTGGGTTGGCGCTTCCGGATCGTGTTTCGAAGCGATCTGTTCGAGCCGGTCGAGGCGCACCGTGCTGTCGAGGATGTCCAGTCCTGGGCCTTCACCGAGTACCGGACGGCTGATGTTTTTGAGGTCGTCCGACAGCTGCGCGCCCATGGACCACTGCCTTTAGGCAAACTCGCCGAATGCTTGGGCGAACGTCTTCTCGGCATCGCCAAGCTCAAAGCCATGATGGTCGCGCGCATCGTCCGCCTCGACCTCACCAGTATCCCAAACCACTCAACGACTGTGACGCTGGTCGACGGACCGCGGGAGGAAATCCAATGAACGCCATCCAACTGAATGCGGGAGAAACCTGGGTCATCGGCCACGAACACTACATCCTGGAGCAGGTCATGGGCAGTAACCTTCTGCACCTGCGATGCCAGCGAACCGGCGCGCCGCTCCAGGTGACAGGCGATAACGGCGATCTGGTCACCCCCAACTCGGTTTGGCTCACGGAGCAGTTCGCGGCTGGCCAGGCGCACCGCATTGACCCAAAGGCGGCCAAGTCTTCCGTTCGTAAAGCAGCCCTCGATTATGGTGGGGACTATGAGATGGTGGTGTCTCGGGATCGTGCGGCGCCATTTCGGCGAGCTGTGTTGAAGTCGCTTGACCGCATCGGCGGCTTTTCCCGAAGTGATGACGGCATCCGTAAAGCTCTGGCGGCCATCGCCAAGGCCAAGCCAGAGCTAGTCCGTAACAGAAAGTTGCCGTCGCCCACCACCATCCGTCGATGGCTCGCCGATCGAGGGGAGGTTGGTGAGCGGCCGATGAAAGCGATGGTCAGCATGTCGGGCAGGGTGCCCCGCAAAAAGCGGCTCCCGAAATCAGTACGACGGCGGATGCATGACACGGCCATAGCTTTCTGGACCGATCACCAGACTTCGATGGGCGACGCCTACGACGACCTTTGTACGCGGCTCCAAAAGCCGAATAACTGGCTCAGGCAGCGGTCGGCCAGGTGGCGGGCAGTTCCCGTGCCGTCCAGAGAGACCTTTCGAAAATACGTATGGTCGCTCGAGTGCCATGAGACGGTGGCGGCCAAGTTCGGAAAGAAGGTTGCCGACCAGCGCTTCAAAGCCTCTGGCCAAGGGCTTGTTTCTCAGCGTCCGTTGATGCTTGGCGCCATGGACCACACCCAGGTCGACTATCACGTCGTCATAAACTCCAAGGGGTGGAAGCTGCTTGGACGGCCGTGGCTCACCATCATTGTCGATGTTCACACGCGCTGCATCGTCGGTTGGGTTTTGACCTTCGAACCGCCCTCTCTCTACTCGGTCACGGAGTGCATCAAGCGGGCGAACCGGCCGAAAGTCCGGATGGCTGATCGGTGTCCGGAGCAGCCAGCGCTGGTGGGTATCCACGGCAAGTTCGACGAGATTGTCGTCGATAACGGATGGGAGTTTACCGGGACCTCTTTCGAGGCCGCTCTGGTGGACATGGGGACCAGCGTCCGCTGGGCCCCTGTCAGATCTCCAACCTACAAAGCCGTGGTCGAGCGGCTGTTTGGAACTTTCAATACGCGCCTGCACCGCAAGATGCCGGGCGGGACCTTCCCGGTTGCACAACTGCGCGAGTGGGGTCTCGACCCCCGCAAGGCTGCTGTCCTGACCTTTGAACAGGCTGAAGACCTCCTGATATCCGCGATTGCAAACTATCACCAGGAACTCCACTCCACCTTGGGTGAAGCGCCGGCGGCGGCTTGGGAACGCAAGGTCCGGGAGCAGGGGGGTGTGCAGGTAATCGGCGACGACAGCCAGCTTGATCGGATGTTGGGTGCTCGCCGTGACGCCAGCCTGAATCGCTCAGGCGTGACGCTCTTCAATCTTCAGTACCACGATCCGGCGATCACGGGTCCTCTTCTGGAAGACCTGGCCCGGGGCGAGCCGCGCAAAGGACGTCGGAAGGGCTCAGCGACGGCCAAGGTCGTCATCAAATACAACCCAGCCAACCTTGGGGCGATTTATGTCTGGTCACCTGGCGAAGGGGAATTCGTTGCGCTGCCCTGCACCGATCCTGACTATGCCGAAGGCCTTTGCAAATGGCGTCACGACCTTATTGAAGCCTGGACTCGTGAAGCGCATCGCACGACGGAGGAGGAGAGACGCGGACGCCGTATCGAGCTGAGAAAGGAGATCGAAGCCGCTACGCCGGTCAAGGTGCTCACCCGGAACAAACGCGCTCAAGCCCGCCTTCTGTCGTCGCCGAAGATTGAAGCCATGGCGCAAGGAAGCTTGCGGATCGACTATGCTAAGCCGCGGCATGATGGAATGGCACCTGTCATTCCTACAGTGGCTCTAGCTCCCGAGCGGACCGACGACGGTGCCAAGCCAGTCCGCCCGGCCCGAGGCGGGAAGCCCAAAGCTCGCACCAAAGTTGAACAGGCTCCTGCGATCTCGATCGGTCCCGCATGGACCGCTCTTGAAGGCTCTGCCGACGAGCGTTGGGAGGGCTTCCAATGACCCGAAGCATCGCTGATCTCAACGACGAAGCTGCCGAAATGGTCGCGCGCTTCAAGTCGGTGTTCATCCCGTACCCGCCGCATGTCGCTCTGCATGGTCGCCTGGATTACCTCCAGAAGATCGGCCAGCGCACCCGAGGCAGACCGCAGATGGGACTGCGCATCCTCGCCCCATCGGGTTCTGGCAAGAGTACCGCTGCAGAAGCCTACATCGCTCTGGTCGAAACACGTCTCCCGCGAACCCACGATTTTGTGCCGGTGATCAAAATTGACCTCGAACGGCACACGACTTCGAAAAAGCTGATGATCCTGATCCTGGAAGCCTTCCGGGATCCGTACGCGGCCTATGGCAACGAACTGACGCTAAAAAGGCGCGTCCTAGCCTGCTTCGAGCGGTTCGGGACGGTGCTCCTGATCGTGGATGAGGTTCAGCATCTGAACTATCGCAATGGCGTCAGAAATGACGTCACCGACACGTTGAAAGGTATGCTCGACGCCGGATTGGTACCGATCGCCTTTCTGGGCACAGAGGAAGCGCTCCCGATGTTCAGGAGAAACCTCCAACTCAACGGACGGCTCCTGCCTCCATGCGATCTGCATCCGCTGAATGTCCGTAGTGGACGAGACCAAAAGCTGTTCGCCGGATATGTCGCGCATCTCGATCAGGCCTTGGTCGATCAGGGTATCTTCAAGCAGCGCTCCGGACTCAGCGAACTTGAGATGCTTGGTGCCCTCTTCGACGTCTCCAAAGGAGTGGTTGGAAGGGTCAACCGATTGATGGAGGCAGCGATCGAGGTGGCGGTTCGTCGAGGTGCGACTCATCTCGAGCGCGCTGATCTGTCATGGGCGGTAGATGCCTGGGCGGTGGAGCAGTCCTTCATCGACCACAACCCCTTCAAGCGGGGTCGTCATGGCTGATGGTGCTATTGCGTCGTCAATCGCGGCTCCATCCTACGCGGGGAAGGGCTTGCTCTTCCCCGTTGAGCCCGCAACCGGCGAAACTCTGTTGAGCTACATCGTGCGGTGCGTCGAACGAAACCACCTCGGCACGCCGGTACAGTTCCTGCGCCAGGCGGCCATCGACCTTTCGATCTCCGGCGACCTGCTGGGGCGTTTGCAGCGCTCATTGCCGTTGCTGGAAGATCTGGTCGGCGAGCCTCTCGGTACACTGCCCCGACTGTGGGGAGCCGAGGCACTTGACGGGCAAGGCAGGCGCAGGCTGGGCGGGGTGTTTCTTCGCCCTCAGCTTATCGACCAGGCCCGCCGGCGCGTCGATCCGAAGCTCGCCAAGGGGGAAGGCGACCAGGCCATCTGGATGGTCAGGCACTTCGACTTCTGTCCACGCAGCTGGAATGTGCTCGTTCGGCAGTGTCCAAACCGGTTCTGCGCGAAACCCCTCACCTGGCCAAGGGCTGACAGCCTGCGCCTGTGCCGGCACTGCCGTGAGCCTCTAGATCAGGGGAAGCCTGAAAAAGTGCCAAAGGTATTCCAGCCGGTATTGTCCTGGCTAGCGAGCCTGTTCTCTGACTGCGAGACCGAACGTCAGGCAGCGATGCGAAAGGTCCCGACAGCCTTCAGGCTCAGTTCTGAAACAGATGTGTATGAGTTCGTCGTTGCGATGGTCCACGCCAGAAGTCTCATGGGGCAGGCCGAAGATGACGATGCCAGCGTTGGATGCAGCTACAAAAGCCTCCACGCCGCTGCCAGCTTCGTGCTCGATTATCCTCGCTCACGCTGGGACATCCTTCAAAAGCGGCCACGGGGGCAGCGCGACAAGTTCTACGGAATCATGGCCCGGATTTCACGGGATACTGCTGTTCCGATCGTCAGAGATACACTTCGGGACATTCTATCCGACAGTCCGATGATGCTGCTGCCTCGAGACCGGCGGCCGCCGACTGGTGAGCTGACGTCGCGAGGTGCTGCTAGCTTGCTGGGCGTGCCACCTGGCGATGTGACCCGGCTGGTTGATGCAGGCCTGCTTACCCCATTGTCGAGCTCAGGAACGCAACGCAAGCAGTACCTTTTCGACTACCAGACCGTGAAAGACATGCGAGATGAGCTGACCGAAGGGTTGGCTGACAGGGTGGCGGCATCGGATCTGGCGATACCTGTGTGCGCTATCCCTCAGCTCGTCGCCCTCAACATCCTTCGAAGGCAGCCGAGCAAGGTATCCGTCTTCCTGAGAGGCGATCACCGGGTGGACGCCCGCGATGTCGAAGTGCTGGCTGAGTGGGTCAATAGGCGTCCTGTCGTTGAGCCGTCGCGAAAATGGATTCCGCTCAGCGAGGCTTTCACGGCCATAGGTGGGCGAGACAAGCCATGGGGTACCGTCATCAAGGCGGCACTAGCTCGTGAACTGCCCGGGGGCCTCGTGTTTGTGAGCACCTTCCCCGACGCCGGCGTGTTCTCGATGTCGCGTCTTGTCGCCCGCGAACTGCTCTCTGGTGGTCCGCAGTCGTTGTCTCCGCTGGCGTTTCGATACGAGGCTTTTGGCGCGACGGCGCCCGCCTGGATGACGCCGGGGGAGGTTATGGACTACCTGAACTGCTCGGCCGTCGAGATCTCTTGGCTGCGGGAGCGAAATCTTCTGATGCCACAGAAGTGGATCTCCCCAACCATCTATGACCGTGCCGACGTCGAAGCCTTCGGGCACCAATGGATGACCACACGTGAAGCGGCCGCAAGGTTGGAAGTCGAACCTCGCGGGCTATGGCGGCTCATAGAGGCTCATCCGGTTGAGCCGGGGCTCGGTCGCGGCTTCTATCCTCGCTCTGATCTGGAAGGTGTTGTGCGCTCCCTGGCGTTTGAACGGGAGACGGGGACATGGCCAGAGGATCTGGCACCATTCATCCTGCGGCGTACGGCATGACCAGTCAGCGCAGCATCAGTGAGCCGTTGCGCCGGGCCCGCCGCCTGGTTCAGCTGATCGATCGCCGGGTCGCACGAAATGACAGGTTAGAGCTCGCCGTTGACGTCGATGGTTTCGACTTGCTGACGTATCGGCTGGCTGAGTTAGGCGGTCTCGCCGGGCTACCTGATCTGGTTGAACGCCAGTTGAAGACAGGCTGGTCCGGCATTAACCCCACCGCCGAGAACAAGCGCGAGACGGTCGATAGGGTCATCGCTTTTGTGCGCCTTGCAAAGCTTGTCTTGGCGCAAGCTGGTGCCGATCCCGATGATCGCAGCCTGGACGGTGTTCACGGTCGGTTTGAGCGAGCTCAGTCTGCGGCAAGAGCGATGGAGGCGGAACTGAGGCGGCGGGGTGTAGCCGCCGTCTACGTGTTCGGCTCGGTCTCGCGAGGAGAGGATCGTCCGGATTCCGACATCGACATCGCCATTGAGCGTTCGCCCTCCCATGATGGATTCGACGCCTGGGATTTGGGCTGGGTTCTGGTGCGTTTCCAGGAGCTCATGGAGGTCGAAGTAGACGTTCTCGACCTTGCTGGCATTTCAGATGAGATGAGGCGGCGCATTAGTCCCGACCTGAGGCGGTTGCTTTGACGCTAAGCTTCCGTAAAGGGTCCACACCGGGGGCTCGTCTAGGCCGGGCTTTCGGAAAGATTATGCCACTTGCGCGCTTAGGGCTGCTCGCTGACTTCCGGCAACTGGAGAGAGGGGCACACACGCTCCTCTCTCCAGCCGTCGGCTTCGGCGAGCCAGATGTCGGCCAACCTTGGCGGGCTCCGAACGGGATCGCCGTCATCCCCGCCGCCGCCATTGATCCGCCCCACACGACGGCTTCTCCGACGGTCCCGGCGCTTCTTGGGTCCCGGTCCCCATACGCACTTCGATCAAGCGGCCTGTGCAGTTTGGTCCAAAGACGTGGCCGCCACGACCGAACGGAAAGTCTGCAGCATCTCGGTGTGTGCCTCGGCCAAATAGTTCTCGATCGCGGGCCGCGAGAGCAGCCGTTCCAGGAATCCTGCTGCTATGACGAGCACTAGGGTGTCGTCGCCAAATGACGCCTCCAGCTCATGGTAATCTTGGGAGCCAGCATCGAGCTCCCGCTGTAGCTTTTCGATCTGCTCAGGGCTGAGACCTGCAATGGATTTTGCTTCTGGATTAACAAGATCGGCCGGTTTGGTCGTGACCAGCAATGCCCTCGCATAGCTGGCGCTGTAGTTGTTCGCAGACACCATCAGCTCCGCCACCTCCAACTGGCGAATCGGCCTCATCTTACGCAGTTTCTGGAAGGCGCTTATACCGACGGGCTTGTCCTTAAGGAGCTCGGCTACCTCGGCGTTGATGCCATTCAAAAGCTGGCGTCGTTGCCTGATCGCCCCGATGTCGACGTTGAGTGCTCGCGCGAGCTTCTCCTCAGACACGCCACGTTCGATGGCCCGCACGATCATGTAGTGCTCCTGGATCGTCGCCAGCCGGTTCACACGTTTGTTGTAAGTGAAACCCTCGTCGTCGGAGGACACCACACATCGCGCGGCCTCGATGTCCAGCTCCTTCAAGATACTGAGACGAACATGGCCATCCAAGAGTGGATAGGCATTGCCAGATCGAACGTGCGCGACGACCAAGGGCTCTACTAGGCCGACCTCCGCCACCGAAGCAGCGATTCTCTTGTACTTCGCGGACTCGATGACAGCGGCTGACAGCATCTTAGACGGGAGGATTTGTTCGAGCGGGAGAACGCGCACCCGCTGTTCAAACGCGATCTTGACGGTGTCCATCATCCGCGCTCCTGGCCCAGTCTTGTGGCCAAGGCAGATGGGAGGGTTTGGATACCCTCAACCCTCATCAGCATCTGGAAGTGTTCTTCGCCCAGCAAGTGTTTGAGAGCATTGATGACGAACACTAAACGCGAGCGAGTCAAGGAGGCGCGACGGGCGAAGGACTGACGGCGTTCGGTCTCGCGCTGAAGTGAGCGGATCAGTGTGTCGGCTGTGACCGGCTTCTGGTTGCGATTGGCGGTGCGGCGATTGTGAATGCCTTTGCCGCTGGTGTTCCTCTGCTCAATGATCTGCCGGATTGCCAATATCTGATTGCCTGGGATGGCCTTCTCTTCATAGGCTTGGGCGAGCGCCCGCTGAACGTCGCCCTCCTTGGCGCGAGCGATTTCCATGGCGATCGTATGTGGGATGACTCCGCGTTCGACGGCGGAGATCAGCTTCTCTTCGCCGTTCTCAAGCAGGTAGCAGATGGCGCTCACGTACTCGGCGCTGAAGTCGACTTTGGCGGCGATCTCATTGATCGAATAGCCACGCTCACGCAGGGTGCCGATGGCGCGGACCAACTCAAGGGGCGTATGCTGGCGACGGGCAAGGTTCTCAACCAGGCTCATAACGTAGCAATCATCCTCCGACGCCTCGATGATGACGGCGGGTATCTGCTCCTGCCCAAGAGCGATGAAGGCTTCCAGACGGCCTTGGCCACACACCAAATCGTAGCGTGACCGTCCGGGTCGCTGGCTGACGGTGATCGGCTTTTTCAGTCCGAGCCTTTCGATGCTGGTGACCAGTTCCTGAAACACACGCTTGTTGCGTGCGCGTGGGTTCAGGACGGTGATGCCGTTCACAGGGATCATACGGATTTCTGGAGCGTCGATCATGCGGCGGCTAGCTCTGTACGCTTGGCGAGGTCGTAGAAAGCATCGAGGGTGTCGAACCGAAAGGTGTCGAGGAGGATGCCGTTGTCCGGTGCCAGGCGAAGGCTTGGGTCGGAACCGTACTCAATCCAGGGAAGCAGGTAGTAGTCGCGAACATCGACGTTTCCCGGCTGCAAGCGGACTGCGATCGTGATGTCTGGGCGCAGGCCCTGATCGATACGGATCTTCCACCGCAAGCCGCCTGCTGGCGTTTCCATGCATCGCGCGATGACGATGGACGCAGTGAACTCCTCGTTGATGGTGACGAGACCGTCGTCTGTGGAAACAGCTTGGCCGCCAGCATCGACAAGGCCGGCGAGGACTGAGGCCATTACGTCCGGGTGCATCGCGCGGATCGCCCGGTTGGCCTCGATGTAGCGGTAGTCCCGCGCAGGTGAGTAGCCGATCAGCTGGTAGGCTTGGAGCAAACTACCGAACCGATGGCGGTAGACAGAACTCGACGGCATGTCGTCGAATTCGTCAATGACGACGCCGGATAATGCCCCTCTGCGTTCCAGCAGTTGTGTCAGCTTGGCCAGCAGTTCGTCATCGGTAAATCGGGCGCACCGAGCCTGGATGATCCGCTGAGCCGCGTCGAAGAAGTCGGGGTCTACAATGCCCTCGAACGCGCCATCCTTCCGAACCCACATGTCCGGTGCGTTCGTCACCCGCTTGGCCTTTAACTTGAAAGACGAGCGGTTGAAGATGTTATTGCCGATGTACTTCTCATTGGTAAGGACCTGGTGCACCGACGCTCGCGTCCAGGGCTGTCCCCGATCCGTTACCAGGCCCTCGACGTTCAGTTGGGTCGCGATTTCCGTCTCCGACCGCTGTTGCAGCACAAAGAGCCGATAGAGGCGGCGGACGACTTCCACTTCCTCGGGCGGACCAGGGGTTAGGATCACGCGGTCAGTCTGGAAGCTCTTGTGTTCGCCTCGCGAAAGGATGGCTTTCGGCTTGCCGTGTTCGTCAACAAGCTGTCGCCGAAGGCCATAACCGGCCGGACCGCCTTGCCTGTAGCCCAGAGTGATCAGGCGGCATTGACCGGCGAAGACCTTGGCCGATAGCTCGCGGCTGTATTCTCCAGCCATGGCGCGCTTCATGCTTTTGATGACCGTGGCGCTGAGGCTGCCGTCGTTCTCGAACTGCTCGGCACAGTAGTGGACCGCCAGGCCCGCCTCGCGGCAAATGAACTCGTAGTAGGCGCTCTCGTCAGAGTCCTGGAACCGGCCCCAGCGGCTGACGTCGTAAACCAGGATGGCGTTAAAATCGGTGAGGCCGTTTCGTACGTCAGCGATCAGCTTCTGAAGGCCCGCGCGACCATCCATTCGCAGGCCGCTTTTACCAGCGTCCTCGTAGGTCTTGACGATCTCAAATCCGCGCCGGGCTGCATAGGCAGCTATGGCCTCGGCCTGGTTTTCGGTAGAGTACTTTTGGTGCTCCGTAGACATGCGCACGTACTGCGCCGCGCGCACGACGCGCTTGGGATCGCCTTCGTGCTGAACGCGGTCTCGGTCCATATCGCACGCACAAGCTCGCCGCCGTTACGAGGCGGTCAAAGAAGGGGCGTAGTCACAGGGCTGGTGAAAGTCTTTTCCAATTTTGGGCTGAAAACTTCGGTCCAAAACCAGAAAACAATTTCCAGTTTGTGAGGTGTATGATGGACGCCTTCCCGAAGCTTATCGCTGATGCCCTGCACGCCGAATGGGGATCGACTCTTTCGTCTCGAAAGATCGTCAGCCGAATAACCCATGCAAACGAGCGAGCCGTGAAAAACTGGTTCGAAGCGCGCAACGGGCCCAGTGGCGAGAACCTCGTCGAGCTCATGAAGCATTCCGATGCAGTGCTAGACACGATGCTTGTTGCGTCGGGGCGGCGAGGGCAGCTTCAAGCAATCAAGCTCGAGGCGATTGAGAGGCCGCTGCGTGAGCTCCTCGGCCTTATTGAAGCGGGACGCCGTGGCTTTGATTTCCACTGACCAACCCACTACCGATCCAGGACTGAGCAGGTCTTACTTGGTTCGGGCCCGATTTGAGTAGGCCTTAACTGGTCGGCTTACGTGGTCAGGTTCCAAAGCCAAACGTTCGCGGTCCCTGAGTGAGCCGGTGTTAAGTGGTGCCGACATTTTGTCGGGACAGCATAGAACTGGCTCACCATGCGATCATATCGCAAGGGCGTCGGCTGGCTTGATCTTGTCTGGTAGCGGTTCCTTGCAGGCGTGGCTCCCGACTCGGGTTCCATATCCAACATCGGCACGAACCGGTCGATGAGGCTGCTGGACGCGATCTGGAAAGCCAGCGCATAGAGGCTCGCCACCTGCCCTGCCGCGTGTAGTGCAGCGGCTTCGTCAGGCTTCCCTGTGCGACATCTTCTGCGACATCCCGGGAATGGCCCCGACGACGAACATAGGTCAGCACCGCATGTCGAACCGCCCCCCCCAATCCGCGTCCAGAGGGTCTGTATGCGGAGTGTCACCGCTGGCCGCTGTGGCGGTTCCGACGCGAAATCCCATGGCAGAGTTAGCCTGACGTACGTGGCACGCCATAGAAGCCCTCTATGACAGAAATAACTGAGCCATCACGCCTGCTCGTTCTCCCGGACCTGACGCGGTCAGCTAATCCGTCGGCGGGCCGACCTTACTCCTTCACGGTTGCGGGTGCGCTTCGAGCCTGGTGGGAGCGCCGGCGGGGCCGTTCGGTTAATCAATTTTAATGATTTGAAATGCCGATGTTCGCCAAGGCCGGGCCGGGTAGGCAGCGTGTGCGCCGGCTGTGCCTGCGTCCGGGGGTTCCATCAATGAATGGCCGCCGGTCCACACGAACGGAGGGCTAAATTATGCGTGCACTCTACCTTGCTGCCGCCGCCATCGGCACCCTGATGACGGCTCCTGCCGCCATGGCTCAGGACACCACCCTGGTCGTCAGCACCAATGTCGCCAGCTACTGTGCGATCTCGCTGGCCAATGTCGCCGGCAGCAATGTCTCCGTCGCCAACGGCCTGCGCCAGAAGGTGACCACCATGCGTCTCGCCTGCAACGATCCAGATGGTGCGGTACTGACCACCAACAATGCCAATGGTGATTTGCGTGGCCCTCCGGGACCGGGCTCCGGTGGCTTCCAGATCATCAACTACGATTGGGAGCTGGTCGTAGCCAATCCGGCCGCCAGCCTGGGCTTCGCACCGGCGGACACCTTCCCCGGGGATGGTCCGACGGTGACCAATGCGGCCTATTCGGAAGGCCTGGCCAACGGTGTGTCGGCCGACTTCTTCCTGAACCTCTGCTATCAGGAACCAGGCGGTTCGACGGGCTGCGGGGGCGCTGATTCCGAGGCCCTGTCGGCCCCGGCCGGCATGTATCAGGAAACCTTCACCTTCGACCTGAACCCTGCCTGACGCCAACAGGAGCCGGAGCCGCCATGGGCGGCTTCGGCCTCTTGCCGTTTCCATCGACATCGCAATCCAGGGGGGATCGAAAGATGTTGTCCCGACGCCTTTTCACCGTCGGACTGGCCGTCGCCGCGTCCGGCGTCTGGGCCAGTTCGGCCAAGGCTATGCAGGTCTCGCCCATGGTGGCGGAGATTACACCCAGCGGCCCGAAATCCACCTACCGGATGGCCATCCGCAACGACAGCGCGACGCCAATCACCGTCGAGATCGTCAGCTTCAGCCTGGCGGTGGATGATCAGGGAGCCCAGACGCTTGGGGAAGATACGGGCGATATCATCGCCTATCCGCCCCAGTCCATCATCCCGCCCGGACGCGAGCAACTCGTCAATGTCCGCTACGTCGGTGCCGCCGATATCACGTCGCCGAAGATGTATGTCGTCCGCGCCGCCCAGCTCCCTGTCCGCCTCGGCGATGCCCAGACCGACGCACCCAGCGATGCGGCCGAGGTCAAGGTTGGATTCAACATCAACACGCATGTCTTCGTGTCCCCCCCCGGCACGGAGCCCGAAGTCAGGGTGTCGTCGGTACGCCGCGCGGAGAATGGCGACGCCCTGATTTCGGTGTTCAACGCAGGGACCGGCATCGCCCGGCTCCGCCGAGCACGCTACCAGCTGAGCGACGCTGCCGGCCACCAGGTCGAGCCTTCCGCCTCGGACGTCCAGCTCGGCCAGGTCAGTGCGCTGCCCGCAGGCCAAACCCGGGAACTGAGAATCCCTGCGGCCGCAATCACCGCCCTGGCCGGGGAGATCAGTGCAGTCATCCGGCTCGAATGACGCGCTGTCGGGGGATGCAACATGACCGCGACAAGCCATCACGCCATCCTGCGCCTTCAACTGGGTCTTGCCGTCCTGCTGTATATCTCGGGTCATGCCAGTACGGTGCTCGCCCACGGCGACCCTGATGCGCCTATCATGACCGCGCCCAGGATCACCGAGGGCGCTGTTTCGGTGACGCCGCCCGGCACCGATCCAGAACCGGTCACCGCCGGGCCGACAACAGACACTCAGGAGGTCGGTCCAGCAGCGGGTCGTCAGGCGCGCGTGCTGACGCCCATCCAGGGACCGCTGAAACTGGACGGGCGCTATCTTGGCGATATCAGTGGTGAGGTCGGGCTGGACGGTTCGGGGCTTGTGGACGCAGCGCGTCTGCTCGACCTGCTCGAGCCGGTCATGGCCCCGGCCGGCCTTCAGGCGCTGAGGGATAGGGCAGGCGGGCGAGAAAGGGTGTCATTCGACAGCCTCGCGAGCGAGGACTTCAGCCTGTCATTTGACACCTACGCCCTGTCGTTCGAGGTTCGGCTGGAGGCTGGCCTTCGCAACCGCCAACGAATTGATTTCGGACATTCGGACAACCTGAACCCGGCCGATTTTGAGCCGCCCGCCGCCTTCTCGGCGCAGGCCAATGTCTCGCTTGCCCAGACCTTTGACCACGATGCGGGAGACTTCAGGAGCCTTCGAGGTGTGACGGACGTCATCCTCAACTGGGGCGGTTTTGGTGGCGTGACCTTGGTCGGGGGTTTCGACTACGACGGCGAATCCGAAGACCGTTTCCGCCGCCACGAGTTCCGGCTCACTAAGGACCTGTTCGGGTCCGCCGTCCGGCTGACAGCGGGGGAGTTCTCGCCGCCCGTGACAGGGTTTCAGGGCTCCGACCGGATCCTCGGCGTCAGCGCCGGTCGCGCCTATTCCGTCATCCGCCCTTTCCAGAACGTGCGCCCGTCGGGTCGACGCGAGTTCGTCCTGGATCGGGCGGCCTTCGTCGAGGTCGAGGTCAATGGCGTGATCGTCGAGCGGTTGCAGCTCGATCCAGGCCCCTATTCGCTCAGCGATTTTCCGTTTGGCCAGGGGGCCAACACCGTCCGATTCCTCGTCGAGGACGGGGCGGGACGTCGGGAGATCGCGGTTTTCGACCTCTTTGGCGGAGCCTCCTTGCTCGACCCGGGCATCATCGATTTTGGCCTGTCGGCGGGGCTCCTTCAGGACGGAGGTGAATACGAGTACGGCGGAACGCCGGCGGTGAGCGGCTATGTCCGAAAAGGCTTCACCGATGCCCTGTCACTGGGGGCGTCAGGTCAGTGGGTGGACGACCGTGTCATGGCAGGTGCGACCGCGACATGGGGCTCGCCGCTGGGTCTTGTAGAGGTCGGACTGGCTGCGAGCCGGAACGGACAGACGGGGCGGTCAGGATTTGCCGCTTCCGTGGATTATGTGAAGGCGTTTTCGGTTCTCGAACGCGATGATACCCGCGTAATCTTCACCAGCCAAGCGACCAGCCGGGACTTCCAGGACGCTTTCGAACGCGGGGCGTCAAACCCCGAGGCTTGGCGGATCGCCGGACAGGTGTCCAGCCGTCTGAACCGCTACACGGTCAATCTGGGTGCTGCCTATGTGCGTGGACGGGACAACCTTCCCGACGAGCGGTCGGTGGATTTCTCTCTCGGTCGCAGCTTTGGCAGGATTGGGGTCACCGTTTCGATCGGGCATCGCAGTGTCGACGGACGTGAGGACGAGACGCGTGTCGGACTGTCACTGACCATGGGCCTGGGCCGCCGCTGGAACGCGCAGGCTCGCTATGACAGTGGCGACGACTTCCGTGAAGTCGTGCTGCGACGCTCCTCGAATGGCGATCTTAACGACCTGTCCGGCGGCGTTCGTATCAGCCGTGATTCCGGTCGCGAGACGATCGGCGGCGACCTTCGCTACATCAACAACCGCTTCGACGCCGAGCTGATCGGCAGTCGGCTGGCGTCACGAACATCCGGGGGGGCAACGACAGAGGAATCGCTATGGCGGGTTTCCACCGGCCTGGTCTACGCCGATGGATCCTTTGGAATAGGACGTCCAGGCCGCGAAGGTTTCATCATGGCGCGCCGTCATGAGAGCCTGCGCAAAAGCCGCCTCGCGCTGACGGACAGCAATGGCCGCGCCATTGCGCACGCAGGCTGGTTCGGCCCGGCCGTCGCTCCGATCGACCGGGCCTACAGCCCGCAACGCCTGGAGGTGGCCGTCGATCCGCTGCCCAGCGGCTACGATCTGGGCAGCGGTGTCATTTCTGCCTTCCCGGGGTACGGGTCAGGATACGCGGTGACGATCGGAAGCGACGCGTCCCGTACGGCCATAGGCGTACTGGTCACGCCTGAAGGCGCTCCCGCCGCCCTTATCAGCGGCACAATTGTATCGCTCGATCCGAGCCAGTCGACGGCACCACCGAAGCCATTTTTCACCAATCGCGCCGGTCGCTTCGTCGGCGATGGTCTCGCGCCAGGCCGATATCGCCTTGTGGTGGGGGACATTTCTATTGGCGAGTTCACTATTTCCGAAGAGAGCGAGGGTATCACCGATGTCGGCCTCATCCAGATCCGCCTGCCCTAGTCGCGGCTGGCTGCTCGCCGCAGTCACCATGACCATCGTGGCTGCAGCGCACGCGGCCCGCACCGAGCCCTGCGATCTGCGACTGGCGCGCGACCCCGTTCCGGTGCGGATCGACTATGACCCGTTCGCCTTCAGCCGTCCTCCCGGCCATCTTGATCTGGATCTGGTCAACGCCGGCGACGGGCGATGTGATCTGGAACTGCGTCTTATGGACATTGACGGACAGCCCCTGCGTGCTCTCGACCTTGGCGGGGTAACCCTGGATATTCGCCTGCGCGAAGGCGGGACTGCTGGCGCGACTCGTCTCGATCCAAACCGGTTCACCCTGTCTGTGCCTGCGGGTGCCCCGGTAACATTGGCGCTAGCCCTCCTGGCAACGGCGGACACAGTCGCGGAAGCTGGCGAGCACCATGCCGCTTTTCGCGCCGAGATCAGTCCTGTCGGCAGCGACCCGATGGTCCTTATCGGCCCGATCGATGTTGTGTTGTCCTCTCCACCTCGCGCCCAACTCAGCATCGCCGGCGCTGCGGGTGCGTTCGGCTCGACTTCGAGTGTCGAAGTGATCGACTTCGGCGAAGCTCGAACTGGAGCGGTCAAGCGCGCCTTTCTGCAGATTCGAGCCAACACCCAATCCCGTCTGACGTTTGTGTCCGAGCATTCGGGGACGATGCGACGGCTCGGCGCGACCGGGGACGAACCTGGCATCGAGTATCGTGTCATTCTGCAAGGCGAACCACTCGATCTGCGTCAACAGGCGGTGCGCAGCGTGGACCCGCCCCGGACTTTGCAGGGCCAATCTCTGTCTCTGGACTTCGAACTCGATTCAACGCTGGCGCGAAAGTCAGGTCGCTACGAGGATTTGCTGATGATCGACATTGATCCAAACTGACCCGCTCAAAGATTCGGGCGCTGCTTTCCGTTTTGGTTTCCGTCAGGGAAGGACTAGATTACCTTCAAGGATAACAATGTTAGATAAACGGTCGTTTTGGTCGCTGTCTTAACCACGTGCCAAGCCGTCCTGTAGAGTTCAGTTATTTCGATCCGACGGGCAGTACCATTTTGATCCATCCGGTGCCTCCCTCATAGAGCGAGACGACCATGCAGGTTACACGTTCGCCAGATACACCACGCATTCATCCTTTGATCGTCAGCGATCTCAAACCGCTCGGGGAACCGATACAGTCGGAACTGCCGCTACCCCCAGCCATTGGTCGTCCGACCGAGCAGACGGCCGAATGGTTCGAGATCAGCCCTCGGGCCTGTTTTCTGGTGGATGCGTTAGGTCGGGTTCAGGTCGCCAACTGGGAAGCGCGCCGAGTTCTCGCTGCCGGGTCATATCTGTCTGAGTGCGGAGGTCGGCTACGTTTTCATTGTGCGGCGAGCCAGCGGCTGCTTTGCAACGCGCTGGCGGCAGTCTGCAAGGGCGGCAAGGACAGGGTGCAGCGGCTACTTCGCGCGGATGACGCGGAATGGCGAATGATCTGGGTCCTGCCTGCGTCGAACCGCAACATGGCTTTTGTCGCCCTCGCGCAAAGCGACAGCGCGTCCAAGGTTATCGACCAGCTCAGCGAGGCATTCGGCTTCACATTCGCCGAGGCCAATGTGATGAAGCTCATCTTGGAAGACGAGGCCCCGAAACAGGTCGCTGCCAGCCTGTCGATCTCTACCAACACGGTCCGCACACATCTGCGTTCGATCTACAGCAAGATGAACGTTCGCGGGCTGGCGCAAGCCATCCGGCTGGCGTCCCGGCTGACGACGTCCTGAGGTCGAGCGTGCTCGCAGGGCAAGGCACTTTGCCTTGCCGGCGCGAAACTCACGCTGAACTTGCCTTGGACAGCTGGGAAATCGGCTCCCACGCATTGAAGCGTTCAGAGCCGATTTCCTGTTGGCTGGGCGTCAAAGTGCTGCTTCTCCTGCGCACCGCCCCGGTCCTCTGATTTGCATGCGGGGTCGTGTTCCGTGCCCGCTCCAGCCTCCTTACGAGGCCTCGTCCACCTCAATACCGCGGTCTTCGAGCATGGACTGGACGCTGTCGTCACCGACCAGATGGGCGGCTCCCACAGCGATGTAGACGGTGCCCGATCCGGCCAGAAGGTCCTGAATCTGGCCGGCCCAGGCCTGATTCCGGCGCGTCAACAGGGCCTCGTAGACCTGGGGCATTTCGGTCTTCATCTCCTCAACCATGACGCGGTCGAGGGCGTCGACATCGCCGGTCGACCAAGAGTTGACCATTCCGTCCAGCATGGTGGCGGCCTCGTCGTAGTCTTCAAGCGTCGAGCGCAGGAAGGCCAACTGGATGTCCTCGGGCATGTCGGCCAGGATGCGGATCTGCTGGTCCAGGGTTTCGAAGCCCTTGATGGGCTTGCCGGCGGCCTCGGCGCGCGCCTTGAGCACGATCTCGACACCCGATTGCGGGTCGTATCCGGCCTTTACCAGCGGCGCTACCGACAACTGCAGCGCCGCCAGCCAGGGGCGGAAGACGTCCAGCTGCGCGCCCGATGCGCCCAGGGTCTTGGCCGCTTCGTCGAACTTGGCGAACTCCTCGGCGGTCAATCGGCTGGACAAGGGATTGGCGGGGTCCAGGCCGTGCTGCTGGATGATCGGCATCAGGGCGGCCTGGTCGTCGGGATTGGAGATTTCCATCCAGAGTTCGTCGGCGCTGTCGAAGGCGGCATCCACCCGCGCCGTGCCCCAGGCCGTGGTCGGGCGCAGCACATGGACCGTGCCGAACAGATAGATGGTCGAGTCCGCATCACGGACAACCCACAGGGCCGGGCCTTGCCCTTGAGCCTGGGGCACGGCGCGCAGGGCCGGCGCGGCGGCGGGCGCTTCAGCGACGGGAGCCGGCGCGGCCTGGGCGAGGGCCTTGGCAGGCACACCGACGATGGCGGCGACCAGACCGAGACCGAGGGCGGCCCCGAGCGCCAGACGGCTGACGGCGGTGGTCGTGGACTTAAGGCGGGAGAAAAAGGCCATGGTCTTGATCCTGTTGGAGGAAGGGGAGGTGACGATCTTCAGTCTTCGAGAAAGATGGCTTCGATGGCCTGGTCGAAGACCCGGGCGATCTTGAAGGCCAGAGGAAGGGACGGGTCGTAGCGACCGGTTTCCAGGGCGTTGACGGTCTGGCGTGAGACGCCCAGCCGCTCGGCCAGTTCGGCCTGGGACCAGTTACGCTCGGCGCGCAGCACCTTGAGGCGGTTGTTCATGCTCCCCCCCTACCGGTGCCGCAGCCACCAGGCGGCCCAAGCCACCAGGTATCCCGCCGTCATGACCGCTGCCAGCAGTGTCGCGCCCAGCGCCATATAGGCCGCCGGGTCGTCCCGAACCCCCAACATCGCCTGGGCGTCGAAGGCAGCCGCCTGCGGCAGGGTGGCCAGGATCACGAAGACGCCGCCGGTGGCCAGACCGCTGAGCCCGCCCCAGTACCAGGCGAATTTGTGCGCCTCGCGCGCGGCCTCGTCGATGAACCGCATCCACACTAAGGTGACGATCAGGGCGGTGACCATCGCCCCGACGATGAGGGGCGAGACGATGGCGGGCACCGCCGATCCGATATCCGGCTCCCTGCCCGCATAGCCCTGCATGAAGCCGGCGATGAAGGCGATGACGAAGGGCAGGATCAGCATCAGGGCCAGGCCGCCGACGCAAAGGGCGATGATGGTACGGGTTTTCATGGGCTTGGTTGTCATGGATCCTGCTCCTACCGGTGCCGCAGCCACCAGGCCGCCCAGGCGACCAGATAGCCGACCAGCATGAGCCCCAGCGTCAAGGCCGATCCCGACAGCAGCAAGCCGTCAGGTCCGTCGCCATAGGGCGGTATGTTCAAGGTTATGACGCCCCAGCTGGACAGAACGAACAGCACGACGACGGCTGCGATGCCGGCCGAGCCGCCCCAGTACCAGGCCCATTTGTGCGCCTCGCGAACGGCCTCGTCCGCACCCTGCCACCAGCGAACACACAGGATCACACCGGCAATAATGGCAGCCGTGAGCAGGACGGTACGCAGCACGGGGGTATAGGGCCCGCCGAACTCATCGGTCAGGACCGCCGCCAGTCCGATGCCTCCACCCAGCAGCGCGCTGTAGCCCAGGACGCCCAGATAGCTGAGCGGGCGACGGCGTTTCGGTGGGCTGGCTTTCATGACAACTGTCCCTGTCGTTTAGACAAAGGTGTTTTACATCATGTAAAGGTGCTGTCAAGCGGCCTTGTCATGCAGAGTCAGACCAGCTTGCGGGTCTCTTCCGGCGCGATCAGCTCGGGGCGGCTGAGGCTGCGCGGCGACTGGTCGACGACGCCAAGCCCGGGCAAAGCCTTGCCCTCGTGATCAACCTGCAGGTCCTCGAACCGCCGGGCCGAGACCATGACCTGGCTCTCCAGCGAGCCGACGAACTGGTTGTACTTGCCGACGGCCGTGTCCAGCGCCCGGCCGACAGCGGCGGCGTGTCCACCCATGACCGACAGACGCTTGTACAGCTCCTTGCCCAGCTTCGCGACCTCGTCGGCATTGCGCGACTGTTCCTCGGCACGCCAGCCATAGGCGACCGCCTTGCACAGGGCGAACAGGGTCGTGGGCGTCACGATGACCACGCGCGACGCCATGGCCTGGGTCATCAGCTCCGGCTCATGGTCCAGGGCCGCAGCCAGGAAGGCGTCCCCGGGCACGAACATGACGACGAAATCCGGACTGGGCTTGAACTGGTCCTGATAGGCCTTGGACGACAGCTGGCGGACGTGGGTCTTCATGCTGGTGGCGGTGCGCAAGGAAGCGGCGCGGGCCTGGGCCTCCTCGTCGCCGTCGGTGGCATCGCCGAACGCCAGCGACACCTTGGCGTCAATTACGAACATGCCGCCGCCGGGCAGGCGCACGATGAAGTCGGGCCGCGACTGGCGACCTTCCTCGTTGGCTTCGGATGTCTGTTCCTGAAAGTCGAACCGCCCGGCCATGCCGGCGGCCTCCAGCACATTGCGGCAGGTCTGCTCGCCCCAACGCCCGCGCCGCCCGGTATTGCCCTTCAGGGCTTCGGTCAGGCGCCGCGCCTCGTCGCGCGTAGCCGTCGAGGCGGTCATCAGCAGGGCCAGCTGTTCCTTCAGCCCGCCGGTCTCTTCAGCCCGAACCTTCTCGAGGGCGGTCACGTGTTCCTGGAACCTGGCCAAAGTCTCGCTGACGGGCTTGAGCTGGGCCTCCATCCGCTCGCGGGCCAGCAAGTCCTGCTGGCGAAAGGTCTCGGTGGCCCGGCTGACCATGTGGTCCGCCACGACCTGAGCCGATTGCGCGGCCTGGGCCTTCAGCAGGTCGGCCATGGTGATGCGGCTGTCCTCGACCAGGGCGATACGATCCTCCGCGCTGGTCAGTTGCGCCCTTGTCTTCTGCCAGCCGGTGAAGGCCCAGAGGAAGGCGGCGGCCAGGGCGGCGCAGACGATAGCCAGGATCAGGACGGACATGTTCATGCTCCGTTCCTAGACTGCTTCGCGATGGCCGAAAAGCGCAGACCACCAAAGCCGATAATGCCGCCGTGGAGCGATCTCCACGGCGTCGTAAAACTCAGGTGGTCGTTTGGCCTAAAACAGGTAGCCGCGCGGATTGTCGATCGGCTGATTGTTCGTCAGCTTGATCAAGCCAAGGATCAGACGCACGCCATACCATACGGCCAAGGCCAGGAAGCCGAGCGGCAAAATAACAGCGCCAACGAGCACGATGAGCAGCAGCGTGCCGACGATGGTGATCGCAATACTGGCGACGATTGCCCAGACATTGGTCCAGATGATGAAGTCGAGGTGACTCTCATAGATGGTACCGCGCACATCAGCCTTCTTCACCAAGGCGATCACCAAGGCGACGAGTGCGGTGATGCCAGTCACGAAACCGGCCAGGCACAGAGCATACAGAATGATGGTCAGCGTCTTGTGACTATCCGACGCGACGGGTGCGTGGCCGGGATCATAGGTCATCTGAAACGGTCCTTTTGAACGAGCAGCGACATTCCAACACAGCCGGGACCTAAACGCCAGCGGCCAAGCTTGATGCTTTGGTGTCAGGCTGGGCGCCGTTGCCTCAGCGCCTGGATGATGGTGCCGTCGTCCAGCCAGTCCAGTTCGCCCCCGACCGGCACGCCGCGTGCCAGGGAACTGATCTCCACGCCCGATCCATTGAGCCGC
This sequence comes from Brevundimonas sp. DW-iso22, assembly GCF_058725425.1. Classification (NCBI taxonomy): domain Bacteria; kingdom Pseudomonadati; phylum Pseudomonadota; class Alphaproteobacteria; order Caulobacterales; family Caulobacteraceae; genus Brevundimonas; species Brevundimonas sp. DW-iso22. Next base: position 90,942 of record NZ_JBZXEB010000009.1, read on the forward strand.
TCGGCGATATAGTGGGCCGTGGTCTGGCCATCGACCGTGGCGGGCAGGGCCAGCACGACTTCCCTGGCCTCACCGCCACGCACGCGCCCGACAAGTTCGGCGACGCGCAAGGCATCCGGCCCGACGCCATCCAGCGCGGACAACAGCCCGCCCAGCACATGATATTTGCCGCGAAACGCTCCGGACCGTTCCATGGCCCACAGCGCCCCGGCCTCCTCGACCACGCAGATCAGGGCATTGTCCCGCGCGGGGTCGGAGCAAATCGAGCAGGGATTGCGCGTGTCGGGGGCCCCGCAGACGCTGCACGACGTCACTTTGTCAGCCGTTTCGGCCAGACTGGCCGCCAGCGGCACCAGCAGTTGCTCACGCTTCTTCAGCAGGGCCAGGGCCGCCCGCCGGGCCGAGCGCGGACCCATGCCGGGCAGTTTTGCCAGCAGCGAAATCAGCCGCTCGATCTCGGGTCCGGCTGAGGCCGCCAAAGTCAGAACAGCTTGGGCATGCCGGGGATGTTCATCCCGGCCATGGGCCCGGCGGCCTCGCGCATCAGGGCGCTGTTGACCTCGTCCAGTTTGCGCTTGGCATCGGCATGGGCGGCCACGATCAGGTCGGCCAGGATCTCGCCTTCGCCGGGCACCAGCAGGCTGTCATCGATGACCACGCGCGTGATCTCGCCGGGGCCTTTCAGGGCGATGGAGACGAGGCCGCCGCCCGAGGTGCCCTCGGCACTGGTTTCAGCCATTTTCGCCTGGGCGTCCTGCAGCTTTTGCTGCATCGCCTGGGCCTGTTGCATCAGGGCGTTGAGGTCTTTCATGTGGGGATAGATAGGATGGGATCGCCTGCGGAAACAGCCCCCCTGCCAATCAATCCTCCTCCATCGCCTCGTCGGGAATGACTGGAAGCGCCACGGGGGCTGCGATGGTCTTTACCTCTCCGATCACGGCACCCGGAAACGCTGCCATGACCGCCGTCACAAACGGGTCGGCCTCGATCTCGGCGCGTTCCTGACTGCGCCTGCGGCGGTCGATCTCGATCATGGTCTCGCCGCCGCCCTGGCCGTTGGCGGCGATCAGCCAGGTCCGGCCGGTCCAGTCCCTCAGGCGTGATGAGAGCTTGCGGGCCAGGTCGACGGGAGCTCCGGGCGCGCTCTCATAGGTGATGGCCCCGGGCTTGAAGGCGACGGGCTTCACATAGCGCTGGACGTCCATTTGCAGGCCGACCTCGCGCTTCTCGCCGATCAGGGCGACGACCTGTTCGAAGGTCTGCGGGTCGGGAAGGGCAGGGGCCGCGACCGGCCGCGCCGCCAACTGGGCCGAAGCTCCACCGCCACCGCCGCCACCGCCGCCTCGGGGCGATGGCCCCCCCGGCATCGGCTCGCCGTCGCGCAGGGCCTTGAGGGCCTCTTCCGGCCCAGGCAGGTCGGCGGCATAGGCCAGGCGCACAATGGCCATTTCGACGGCATCGGCCGGGCTGGGTGCGCGGCGCACCTCGTCCAGCGCCTTCAGCAGCATCTGCCAGACCCGTGCCAGCGTCCCGGCCGACAGCACGGCCCCCAGCGCGGTCAGGGCCTGGGCCTGATCGTTGGGCAGGCGCGTCGCCTGTGGCCCCAGCATCTTGGCGACCGAGGCCGCGTGGCAGTGTTCCAACAGGTCGTTGGTCACCTGCACCGGGTCCGCGCCATAGCCGTACAGAGTGCGGAACAGCTCCAGCGCCTCGGGCGTGCGGCCAGCCATGATGGCCTCGAACAGGGCGATGGTCTGGGTCCGGTCGGCCAGGCCCAGCATGTCACGCACGGTGGTCGTCTGGACCGTCTCGCCGCGCTCGCCCTGGACCAGGGCCTGATCCAGCAACGACAGGCCATCCCGCACGGAGCCCTCGGCCGCCCGCGCGATCAGGGCCAGGGCGTCCTGCTCGATCCGCATGCCTTCGCGCTCGGCGATCCGCTCCAGATGACCGACCAGGATTTCCGGCTCGACGCGGCGCAGGTCGAACCGCTGGCAGCGACTCAGGATCGTCACCGGCACCTTGCGGATTTCGGTGGTGGCGAAGATGAATTTGGCGTGCGGCGGCGGCTCTTCGAGCGTCTTCAGCAAGGCGTTGAACGCCTGGTTCGACAGCATGTGCACTTCGTCGAGGACATAGACCTTGTACCGCGCCTCGACCGGCGCATAGCGGACGCTCTCCAGGATGTCGCGGATGTCGTTGACGCCGGTGTGGGACGCCGCGTCCATCTCCATCACGTCCATGTGCTGGCCGGCCATGATGGCGGCGTCGTGCCGGCCGTGGGCGGTCAGGGTCAGGGACGGCCGGTCGATGACGTCGGTCTCGTTGTTCAGGGCGCGGGCCAGAAGGCGGGCGGTGGTCGTCTTGCCGACGCCGCGGACCCCGGTCAGCATGAAGGCGTGGGCGATCCGGCCCGTGGCGAAGGCATTGGTGAGGGTCCGCACCATGGCCTCCTGACCGATCAGGTCCTCGAAGGTGCGCGGCCGGTATTTACGGGCCAGAACCGTGTAGGCCTCGCCGTCGTCGATATGAGCCGCCGGGCCGCCGTCGGAAACGGGCTGGGCCGCCGGTTCCGCCGCCACGGGAATGGCTGCCGCCTCGGCTTCGCGCATGCCGGACGGCTCGGGCGAACCGAACATGTCGTCGGTGTTCTCATCCCTTTCGGGGGCGTCCTCCTCCCAGGGAGGGCCATCCAGATTCGGGTCGACGTCGCTCATGGCGACAGTCTTATCGCGGTCGGGGGCACCTGCGCACCCCCTCACCGCATCGCGTGTGAAATCAGTCCGTCATGTCGCGGATCTGGCCACCATTGTCCTTGATCTTCTGGATGACCTGCTTGTGCAGCCAGACGTTCATCGTGGCCGTGTCGGAGGTGTCGCCGGTGTAGCCCAGTTCGCCCGCCAGCTCCTTGCGCTCGGCCAGCGAGCTGTCCATGCCGGTCAGCTTCATCAGATCGACGATGGAGGTGCGCCAGTTCAGCTTCTGGTCCCGCTGCTCGTTCATGAAGTCCAGGATGCCGTCGACATCGACCGACTGCGGCTGAGGGGCCGTGGCGGCGGCGTTGGTGACGGGAGCGGCAGGGGATGCCGTCGGTGCGGCGGGCGTGGGCGCGGCAGCGGTCGGAGTGTCCGGCTTGCGCTTGAAAATACTGCCCATGATCTTGCCGAGAATGCTCATTTGATCGCTCCCTTGAGGTGAAGCTTCACAAGCGGCTGAGCCGTCAGAGCGTTCCGTGAAGAGTTTGCGATCTCGCGCTCAAGCAGCGAGCCGCCGAGCGGTGAGCGGCGAGCGGTAGCGCCCAAACCATGCGCTCAAGCAGCGAGAGACTGCGTCGTAAGCGTTAGCGCACAAAATGAGAGAGGGTGGAGACCGCGACCCGAAGGGGAATTCGTTGTGGCTGCTGCCTTCCGGCCCTGACCAGATTGGCGAAACCTTCGCCCGCGATCTCCAAGGCCTATATCGCGGTTCGAGTGCCGGAGATCAAGATGTGAAAGGCTTGATCGCGCGGTGCAGGGCCACGATGCCCAACGACAGGCTCTCGAAGGTGATGTCTTCGAAACCGTGCTGCTCCAGTTCCTTCTTCAGCGCCCGCTGATCCGGGAAGTCGTGAACACCCCTCAGCAAATACTCATAGGCGCTTGCGTCTCCGCCCGTGGCCAAGCGACCGATGAGTGGCGTGCAGATGTCCATGTAGGTGAGATAAAGCGGGTGCAGTCCGGGGACGACGATCCGGGACGCCTCCAGACACAGGAAGACGCCGCCGGGGCGCAACACACGAAACACTTCGGGCAGCACCCTGGAACGATCGACGATCTTGAGCCCGAACGACATGGAGACGATGTCGATGGAGCCGTCGGGAGAATTGATCCGCTCCGCATTCTGGTCTTCGATCTCGATGCTGGACCCGAACGGAGCCAGTCGCCCACGGGCGATCCGAAGCATTTCGGACGAGATGTCGGAAACCCGGATGCGCCAGGTCGAGGCGGATGGTCCGAGCTGGCGCAGGAGCCTCAGCGGAATGTCGCCTGTGCCGGAGGCGAGGTCCAGCAGGTGGCGGCCCGGCTCACGTGCGATGCGATCCGCCATCCGCGACTTCCAAAGACGGTGGATGCCGAGGCTGAACAGGTCGCACAATCGGTCGTAACGTCCGGCGATACGGCCGAACACATCGTCGCCCGCAGGCCTGAACTGAGCCGAATTGTCTGACATCGAAGTCCCCCACGCGACAATGACGGGTGAGTGAAGCTATGAGAAGGGTCATGTCCCTGACCGCCCTCAACACATTCGCTGGCAATCCGCTCGACCGGGCGGGCGATCGGCGCAGCTATCCCGACTGGCTGGCCGAGCAGGGTGCGCGCGACGACGCCTTGGCCCTGGTTATGTGGGAGGGGCGGCCGCTGCTGGAGGCTGGGGACGAGCCGCGTCTGGCCTGGCTGGCGCTTGCACACGCCCGGGCGGTGGTGCCGGATAGGGAGCTCTTCCTGGGGCTGTGGAAGAACGCACCGGTCTTTGCCGTCGAGGTCGAGGGATCGGTCGATCCGACCAGCGGGCCGTTGCAGGGGCTGGGGGCGTTTCACGAGATGCGCGAGGCGGCGGGTCTGCTCAGCGGCCCGGATGCCGCCATGGCAGGCGCGGCCAAGTCGCTGTTCGACTGGCGTCGCCGTCACGGCTTCTGCGCCGCCTGCGGGACCGAGAGCGAGACGGCGTGCGGCGGCTGGAAACGCGTCTGTCCGGCCTGCGGCACCGAACATTTTCCGCGCGTCGATCCGGTGACCATCATGCTGCCCGTCTATCGCGGCGGTGCCGAACCGATCTGCCTGCTGGGCCGTCAGGCGGCCTGGCCCGAGGGGCGGATGTCTGCCCTGGCCGGGTTTCTGGAGCCGGGTGAGACCGTTGAGGAGGCCTGTGCGCGGGAGATCGAGGAGGAGGCGGGGCTGACGGTGACGGCGGTCCGGTATCACTCCAGCCAGCCCTGGCCGTTTCCGTCACAGCTCATGATCGGCCTGATCGCCGAGGTCGATTCGGACGATGCGCGCCCGGACCAGACGGAGCTGGAAGCCGTGGCCTGGCTGACGCGGAGTGAGGCTGCCGATGTGCTGGCCGGGCGACATCCCGCGATCAAGGCCCCGCCGCCCGTCGCCATCGCCCGCACACTTCTTCAGGCCTGGGTGGACGGGTTCGAGGTCTAGGCGCGGTTGGCGGCGATCTCCCGGGCCGCTTCCAGGTCTGACGGGTTGTCGACGGACAGCGGGGCCTCCTCGATCATGGTGGCCCAGATCTGCAATCCCATCTCCAGGGCCCGCAGTTGCTCCAGCTTTTCGCGGGTTTCCAGCGGCGAAGGCGGTGCGGCACAGAAGCGTTCCAGGGCCTCGCGGCGATAGCCATACAGGCCGATGTGCCGCCAGACCGGCGCGTCGCCGTACAGGGTCGAGCGGGTGAAATACAGGGCGCGGCCATGATGGTGGCCCGGTGTCAGGGCGACGATGGCCTTCACCACATCGGGATTGCTGCGGTCCGAGGTGTCGGCCTCCGGTGCGATCAGTGTGGCGATGTCGCACGACGGCTCGCCGTGCAGCAGGGCGGCGCAGGCGGTGGCCAGGCCGGGATCTGCGAAGGGCATGTCGCCCTGCAGGTTGATCACCGCATCATGCGATCCATCGGGATCGAGCACATTCAATGCCGCCCGAATCCGGTCCGACCCGCTGGGCAGGTCCGGATCGGTCAACACCGCGGTGCCACCCGCCGCCTCGATGACGTCCACGATCGCCTGATCCCCGGCGGCCACAGCGACGGGCAGGCCGGACAGCATGGCCTGCTCCCAGGCCCGCAAAATCATGGGCTTGCCGCCGATGTCGGCCAGCGGCTTGTCGGGCAGGCGGGTCGCAGACATGCGAGCGGGTATCAGTATCAGCGGATTCATCGGCATGGCCTCGCGTCTGCGCTATCAGGTCGCTTCAAAACAGCTTGCGGCCCGTTGCGAAGGCGGCGCTAGCGTGTAAGAGACGGCCACGCAAGAATATGCCGGATCGCGTGCGCTGTCCGGCCGTTGTCTTAAGTCTACTGAACAGGATGCGACCCTACGCATGAGCGGCGATCTGACGTTTAACAAGATCTTTGGCGCTGGTCTGGCGACCGCCCTGGTCATCATCGCCGTGCCGCAGATCGCGGGCGCGATCTATCACCAGGAAGCGCCCGAGAAGATGGGCTATTTCGTCGATGCGCCGGAAGAAGCCGCAGCAGGAGCCGAAGCGCCTGAACTGGCTCCAGATTGGGGCACAGTCCTGCCGACTGCCGACCTGGCCGCCGGTGAAGCTGCCTTCGCGCGCTGCCAGGCCTGCCACACGATCAACCAGGGTGGGGCCAATGGCATCGGCCCGAACCTGTACGGCGTTCTGGGCGGGCCGGTCCTGCACAGTGCCGGCTTTGCCTATTCCGACGCCATGACGGCGCACAAGGCCGAGGCTCCGATCTGGGGCTATGACGAGATGGACCAGTTCCTGACCGCCCCGGCCCGCTATGTGCCCGGCACCAAGATGTCCTTCGCCGGCCTGCGCGACACCCCGACCCGCGTCAATCTGATCGCCTATCTGCGCTCGCAGGGCTCCAGCCTGGCCATTCCGGCCCCCGACCCGACCCGTCAGCCCGGCGCTGCGGCTCCGGCCGATGGGGCCGCACCGGCCGAGGGCGAAGCCCCCGCTGCGGGTGCGAATGCCACCGTCGGGGCTCCTATCGAAGGCGTTGCCGGCCAACCGACAACGGAAACCGCACCGACTGCGCCGCCGGCCGCCACCAGCACGCCGCCGGGTGCCTGACCCGACCGAATAGTCGTCCTGACGCTGATGAATGGAGGCCGCCGGGCAGATCGCCCGGCGGCCTCATTTGTTATTGGTGGATGCTTTCGCCGTGCTGGGTGTAATCCAGCCCCTCGATCTCGTCCTCACGGCTGACGCGCAGGCCGGTTGTGAACTTGCAGATCATCAGGATGATCCAGGTGCCGATCCCGCTCCAGGCGATCACGGCCACAAGACCGATGGCCTGATTCAGGATGTTGGCCCCTTCGCCCGCCGGATTGATTGCCGCTGAGGCGAAGACCCCGGTGAGCAGGGCCCCGACGATGCCGCCCATGCCATGCACGCCGAAGGCATCCAGGCTGTCGTCGTACTTCAACGCGCGCTTCAGCCAGACCGCGCCCGCATAGCAGGCCGGACCGGACAGGATGCCGATCAGGAAAGCTCCCTTGGGATCGACGAAGCCTGCGGCTGGCGTAATGCCGACCAGTCCCGCCACGATCCCCGACAGCATGCCCAGCAAGGTCGGGCGCTTGTGATCGAACCATTCGATGGCGGTCCAGCCGATGGCTGCCGCCGCCGCCGCCAGCAAGGTGTTGAAGGCCGCCACCGCCGCAATGCCGTCCGCGGCCCAGGCCGAGCCGCCGTTGAAGCCCAGCCAGCCGACCAGCAGCAGGCCGGTTCCAATGGCGGTAAGGGCGAGGTTGTGCGGGGCCATATTGTCCCGCCCGAAGCCCTGGCGCGGACCCAGAACCAGGGCGCAGACCAGACCCGCAATGCCCGCATTGACGTGGACCACGGCCCCGCCAGCGAAATCCAGAACGCCCAGTGACCCCATCCAGCCTCCGCCCCAGACCTGATGACAGATCGGCACATAGACGATCAGATGCCACAAAACGAAGAACAGGATGGTCGCCGAGAACTTCATCCGCTCGGCAAAGGCCCCGGCGATCAGGGCCGGTGTGATGATGGCGAACGTCAGTTGATAGGCGATCCAGAGGAATTCGGGCAATCCTGGGGTGAGGTTGTGGGCCGTGCCTGTACCAACCCCGTTCAGCAGCACGGCCTGCAAGCCGCCGATGTAGCCGTTGATGGCCTCTGGCCCCGTGCCGAACGACAGGCTGTAGCCCAGGGCGAACCACAGCACGGTGACGATGGCCAGAGAGGCGGTGGACTGGGCAATGGTCGAGATAATGTTCTTGCGCCGCACCATGCCGCCGTAGAACAGCGCCAGCCCCGGCAGGGTCATCAACAGGACCAGGGCCGTGGACGTCAGGATCCAGGCTGACGACGCCTCGTTGAGCACCAGCGGGACCTGATGATCCAGCAGGGGGGCCGCACATGCAGGGGATGCTGCTGCTGTGCCGATGAAGCTCAGACAGGCGACGCGGAGAAGGGTTTTCAGCATAGGCTAGGTCCGGACAGGAGGCGACAGGAGGTCGGCCCGAACCCCGTTCATGGCCGCGGATCCGAATAGGATGCCATTGCGGCGCAACAGGCAAATCATTTCGTGTGCGGCGAAATAAATCTCCCGCGTCTGCGCGAGTCAGGCCATCTGACCGGAATCATGCACATTCCGACCCGACATGTTCGCTGATGCGTGATCTGGCGGCTTCAGATTACGAAACTGCAACAATTACAGTCTTGCGTCGAAAGCGTCGCCGGGTACCTCTTTGACACCGCGTTCTTTCAGATCGGGCAACAGGGGATCATTTCATGCGCAAGACCCATCGTCTCACCTTGCTGGGCGGTGTCGCCGCCGGCGTCATTCTGGCCGGGGCCGCGTCGGCCCAGACCCTGCCCGCCGCGACCGCCGTCGCTGCGCCGCAGTCGCGGGGTCAGTTGGCCCCCCTGCCGGACGTCGACATCCCCTACACCCGCTATGTGCTGGACAACGGCCTGACCCTGATCGTTCACGAGGACCGCAAGGCCCCGATCGTGGCGGTGAACATCTGGTACCACGTCGGCTCGGCCCTGGAACCAGAGGGGCGCTCCGGCTTTGCGCACCTGTTCGAACACCTGATGTTCAACGGCTCGGAGAACTTCAACACCGATTTCTTCAAGGGCACCGAGCTGCTGGGCGCCACTGACCAGAATGGCACCACCAACACCGACCGCACCAACTACTTCCAGAACGTGCCGACCACGGCGCTGGACAGCCTGCTGTGGCTGGAGAGCGACCGGATGGGCCACCTGCTCGGGGCCATCGACCAGGCGCGTCTGGATGAGCAGCGCGGCGTGGTCCAGAACGAGAAGCGCCAGGGCGAGAACCAGCCTTATGGCCGCGTCTTCAACGCCATCACCGCCGCCACCTGGCCCGACGAGCATCCGTATGGCCACACGGTCATCGGCTCAATGGACGATCTGAACGCCGCCGACCTGCCGACCGTGCAACAGTGGTTCCGCGACTACTATGGCGCGGCCAATGCCGTCATCGTCCTGTCCGGCGACATCAGCCCGGAAGAGGCCAGGGAAAAGGTCGAGCGCTATTTCGGCGACATCCCTTCCGGGCCTCCGGTCACCCAGCCACGCCGGATGATCGTGCCGATGGTGGGCGAGCAGCGCGAGGTCATGTTCGACCGTGTCGGTCAGCCACGCCTCTACAAGGTCTGGAACACCACCCCGACGGGCGATGCCGACAGCGACTATCTGGGCATGCTTGGCGACGTCCTGTCCTCGGGCCGTTCATCGCGCCTGTACAAGCGCCTGGTCATCGACGAGCAACTGGCGACGCAGGTCGCGGCCAGCCAGGGCAGCCGCCAGATCGCCGGGCAATTCATCGTCGTCGCTACGGCCAAGGCGGGTGGCGATCTGGAGCGGATTGAAGCCATCATCGATGAGGAAATGGCCCGCCTGCTGCGCGATGGCCCCACGAACGAGGAACTGGAGCGTGTCCGTACCCAGACGGCTGCCGGCTATATCCGGGGTCTGGAGCGAATTGGCGGTTTCGGCGGCAAGTCCGATCGTCTGGCCGCATCCCAGGTCTTCCTGGGCGATCCCGGGGCCTGGCGCGAAAGCTATCAGCGTGTGGTCGCGGCCCGTCCCGCCGATCTGACCCAGGCCGGGCAACGCTGGCTGACCGACGGCAGCTATGCCCTGGAGGTCCAGCCCTTCCCGGACTTTACCACGGCCCAGACCGGGGTGGATCGCTCGGCTGGCGTGCCGCCCGCACCGCCCGCGCCCGCCGCAGTCTTCCCGAACGTCGAACGTGCCCAGCTGTCCAATGGGCTGAAGGTCATGTTCGTGCAGCGTGACAGCGTCCCAACGGTCAGCATGAACCTGGTTCTCGACGCCGGGGCGGTGGTCGACACGGATGCCCAGGCCGGTCTTGCCCAGCTGACGCCGCAGGTCATGACCAACGGCACCGACGACCTGACGGCCATCGAGATCAGCGACCGTCTGCAACTGCTGGGCGCGACCCTGGGGGCTGGTTCGGGCTCCAACTCGACCAGCGTGTCAATGACGGCCCTGTCGTCACGGCTGGACCCCTCGCTGGACCTGTATGCCGACGTCATCCTGAACCCAGCCTTCCGCGAGGAAGACTTCACGCGGGGCCGTACCATGCAGATTGCCGGCATCCAGCAGGCGAACCGCAACCCCGGTGCCATCGCCTCGCGGATCCTGTCCCAGCAGCTGCAGGGTCCGGGCAGCCCGTATGGCCGGCCGTCTTCGGGTACGGAGGCTACGGTCGCCACCCTGACGCCTGCAGACGCCGAGGCCTGGCACAATACCTGGGTCCGTCCCGACAACGCCACCCTGGTGGTGGTCGGCGACACCACACTGGCCGAACTGACACCCAAGCTGGAGCGGGCCTTTGCCGACTGGCGCGCCCCGTCGACGCCCATGCCCGCCAAGCCGGGTCCGGCCGATGCGCCAGAGCCGGGCCAGCCGCGCATCCTGATCGTGGACCGTGCCGGGCCGCAGTCGACCATCCTCGGCGGCCGCATCGTGCCCGCCTTCGATCCGGCCAGCGAGCCCGCCATCGAGACCATGAACACCGCCCTGGGCGGCTCCTTTACCAGCCGGATCAACATGAACCTGCGTGAGGACAAGGGCTGGTCTTACGGTGCAGGCGGCGGCGTACCCTACGCTCGTGGAGAGCGGATCTATTCGGTCAGCGCGGGCGTCCAGTCGGACAAGACGGCCGAAAGCCTGGCTGAACTGCGCCGTGAGCTGGCCGAGGTAGTGGGCTCTCGCCCTCTGACCGAAGAGGAAATCACAGCCGCCCGCTCCAACATGGTCCAGGGTATGGCGGGTAATTGGGAAACCAATGCCGCCATCGCCGGGGAGCTCCAGAGCATGGTCGTCTGGGGCGTGCCGGAAAACTACTACGAAACCTACGGCCAGCGGGTCGGGTCGATGACGGCCGCCCAGGCGGCCCAGGCGGCCCAGGGCATTGTCGGCGATGGCCCTGACCTGTGGGTTGTGGTCGGCGACCGCGCCACGATCGAGCCGAAGATCCGCGCGCTTGGCTTTGCCGACGTTCAGGTCGTGACGCCGGAGGGTGTGCCGGTCACCCAGTGATCGGTCTGCGAAAGTAGAGGGAAGGGCGGTGTCGGCGACGGCACCGCCCCTTTCTTAGTCAGACGCCGTAGAAATCCCGGTACCACTCCACGAACCGGCGGACTCCGACCTCGATCGGTGTGGAGGGGGCATAGCCCAGGGCTGCCGTCGTCTCGGTCACATCGGCCTCGGTCCGACTGACATCCCCGTCCTGTAGGGGCATCAGGTTCAGAACAGCCTTCCTGCCCAGAGCCTCTTCCAGCACTTCGATATACCGCATCAGCGTCTCGCGCCGTCCGGCCCCCAGGTTCAGCACCCGCCAGGGCGCTACGCCGGACGTCGATGGGCTAGGTGCGTTGGCGTCCCAATGCGGATCAACCGCGGCCGGTCGGTCCAGCGCACCTATGACGCCCGTGACGATGTCATCGATATAGGTGAAATCCCGCTCCATCTCGCCGTGGCCATAGACGTCAATCGGCTGGCCATCGAGTATCGCCCTGGTGAACTTGAACAGGGCCATGTCGGGTCGGCCCCATGGCCCGTAGACGGTGAAGAACCGCAGGGCCGTGGAGGGAAAGCCGAACAGGTGGGCGTAGCTGTGCGCCATCGCCTCATTGGCGATCTTCGTCGCGGCATAGACGGTGAGGGGATGAGCCACCCCCTGTCGCACGGAGAAGGGCAGGGCGCCATTGGCTCCAAACGCCGAACTCGTTGAAGCAAATACGAGGTTCTCCGCCTGAACGGACCGGGCTCCCTCCAGGATCGTCAGGAAGCCGACGACGTTGGAGTCCACGTAGCTTTCAGGATTCTCCAGACTGTAGCGGACGCCCGCCTGGGCCCCCAGGTGCACGATGCGGCGTGGGACGTGTTCGCAGAACAGGTCCCGCATGCCAGCACGATCGGCCAGGTCGAGGGTAGAGTGGTGATAGCCTGGAAGGGCCTGCAGCACCTCCAGTCGCGCCTGTTTCAGCGCGGGATCGTAGTAGGCGTTCAAGTTGTCGATCCCGATCACGGTCTCACCGCGTGCCAGCAAGCGGCGGGCGGTGTGAAATCCGATGAAGCCGGCGGAGCCGGTGACGAGGACGGGGCCTACGATGCTCATGGATTAGCGATACCGCCGATGGATCGCGGCTGCCACAACCCATCTTGGGAGATCAGGATATCGATTGACGTTCCGAGGGTTGCCCCGCCTTTTCCAGCATGGCTGCGCAGACCGCGAACAGGACTGCCAAGGTCGCTGTTCTTAGCGGGTAATCAACCGCCGAATGGAGCAACATCATCAAAATCCCAACGCTGGCTGCCCGTTGCAGGTCGCGCTCGCGTGAGGTTCCAGCCCGCCAGGCCGCCCAACTGCGCCGTCCGTACCAGATGAGGAAGCCGACGAGCAGGGCAGCGGCCGGCCATCCTGCCTCCAGCCAGGTTTCCAGGTAGTCGTTGTGGGCTTGGTTGAAGAAGGTGGGATCAAGGGTTTCGAGGGGCTCTACCGACCGGAATACGGCGTCGAAGCTGCCGATGCCTGAGCCGAGGGGCAGGTAATCGTCTGAAGCCTGAGCCACAATCGGCCAGTTTTCAAATCGCCCCTCTGGTGCCGACTGGCTGTCGAAACGTTCAAGGATCGGGGGAAGGGCCACGGCCGAGACGCTCACTAATCCCACGACGAGGATAGCGGCCAAGCCCATCAGGGCTGGCCCGGGTCGACCCCGTCCTGCTGCAACCCAGGCCGCAAGCAAACTGAGGATGATGGAAGGTCCAAGGAGTATGACGCCGGCTCGGGAACGGATGGCGGCAAGCCCGATGACGACGATGCCGATAAACACAGCACCCAACCACAGTGGCAGGCGTCGATCGTCGTGCCGACGCCTCAGGGTAGCCGCCCCCATCACAGCGGCGAACGGCAATAGAGCGACCAGAAGTGTCGCGAGATGGTTCCGGTTTGCGAACAGTCCGTTGACAGAACCTGCCGCCGTCGTCGCCCAGACATAGAGTTGTTGGCCGCCGCTGGCCAGCTGCGCTGCCCCCAGCAGGACACTGAGGACTGTGGCTATAAGGTAGAAGCCGATAAATCGTGAGGTTGTTGTCTGCGGGAGGGACAAAATCCCCAGAAACGCCGCCATCGGTGGCAGCAGTGCCAGAAAGGCCTGCCATGTTATGTCGGGACTAAGTGACAGCGGTAGCCAGCCCGGCTCAAGACCGGCCAGTTCCAGGGCCAGCACCATTTCGGACCGTCCAGCCAATCCTGTCCATATGGCCGCAGGCAACGGGACCAGCTGGACCAGAGGGATCAGGGCAATAGCCCCAAGCAGACCCAGAACGAAGCGATGAGTCTGCCATTGACCACTCCGGATCAATCGAGAAGCGGCCAGAACCAAAAGAGGCAGCGCCGCCAGTTCCACCAGCGCCAGCCGAAGTGCGTGCTCGCGACTTGCACCGCCGAAAACAAAAGAAAAAGCCAGCAAGACCACTGTTGCGATCGCAACAGCATCCCACTGGCTTTTCGAAACCCTGCTTGTCACGCGTACGTCAGCTATTCAGCAGTCGCCCGCGTGCAAGAATGGATTAATCGCTTTCCGAATCGTCGTCGGTGGCGACCACGATGGTCGCGACGATCACGGCGGCACCAATCAGAACGACCGGCAGAGGAATGCCAGCGAATTCCGAACCGGCATCGGCGCGGGCGCCCACGCGGTCACCAACGCGGGCAGCGGCGGTGTTGTTGGCGGCAGCGGCTTGACCCGCCACGAGCAGCAGGCCGGCGGTGACGGCGGCGATAGTCTTACGCATGGTGAATCCCCTTTTTACAGTCGTTATGCGGCTAAGACCGCGTTGCATGCTGAACTCGTATAGCCGTGGGAGGTTGCCAAATCAATACGATTTTCGGCTCTCAGGCGAAACCGTTGCTCGCTGAGCGCGAACAAATCTGCTTACGGACCAATCCTTGTGACCACGAGCCGGTCGTACCATGCGACCGTGTTTGCCCGCTTCTGATCAGGCACCGAGCGAAGTTGTAGCCACTGACCGGGGCAGTTGTCAGGTACCACAAACTCTGCCGCCCCGGCCGTCCACACTTGTGCGCCTGCTGGAGCACTGGGGGCCCTCATGATCCGCCTGTCACCTGGCGCGCATATGACGGTCCAGTTCAGGTGCCTGTTGGGGTCGCCATTTTCTGCCCTTGCTTCAAATGTCATCCGGTATTGTCCAGCGGACAGGAACATCAGTTGCTCGGCGATGGTTTCTTCCGTGTACCCGTCGAACGAAACGCGCAACGCTGGATCTGCTGAGCGAATATCATCTTCCAGAATTTCAGCGACGATGCCGGCCCCCTGCGCTATGCGCCACTGGAATGGTTCTGGAGATGACGGGTCATCGAAGTTGCCATTGGCGACACTAATCTGCATCGCCGGGCGATTCAGGCTCTCTCGAACGGTGCGCGCGCCATCGAGTAGACCGCGATCAATCAGATACAGGTATAGCTGCCGCAGTTCCGCATTGTTCAAAGGAGCCTGTCCGGCTTCCAGAACCACGGCCAGGTTGATGGCGACGCGCAAACCGTCCGTGGTCGAATACAGGCTGTCCAGATAGTCCTGCCGCCACGACGGCTGTTCCGATACCAGCTTGGCAATGACGGGCAATGCGCGCTCGGTATCGACCGTAGCCGCCGTCGTGAACAGGCGGAAGATATTCGGGCGCATGGCCTCACGTCGACGGGCGAGGGTGTCGGCATGGGCAAAAGACGACACATAGTCGCCCCGCCGAAGCCGATAATCGACCAGCCAGGCGTGGGCCGGATCGTCCCGCAACGACCAGTTTCCGGCCAAGGTCAGAAGTTCGTCGGCCTGCGCTTCGCGACCGGCTCTGGCTTCGCTCAGGCCCACGACGCGAAGAGCGCGGGCATCGAACGGCGCGCGCGCCAGGGCTTCACGTCCCAAAACGCCCGCGTCCTCATTCGCGCGTGTCACAGACTCGGCGGACTGGCCCTCGACGGCTGCCCTGATCTGTCTCGTCTCGGCTGCTCGACGAAGGACAGTAGGAGATCCTGGCGCGACCTGGATCGCCAACTCGGCAGGCGCGCGCTGAATGACAGGCTGCAAGACAACCTGCCATGCCAGCCACACTGCACCTGCCGTTAGCAGGTAGGGGGCCCACCCAGCCGGGCCACCACGCGACTTGGCGCGGGGAGATGCCGGCGGCGAGGCGACCCGATCCCTCAAGGACGTTTGCCTTTGGACTTGTTCCCCTCCGCCTCGGGCGAGTCCCCTCCGTAGTTGTAGTCATAGGCGTAGTCATAGCCGCCATAGACTGTGGCCTTGGTGTTGAACTTCGTGAGAACCGCCCCGAGCAAGCGGGCGCGGCCAACCCGAAGCCGCTTGAGAGCTCCGCGCGCCTGGCCGCGACGCGTGCCTCGGGATTCCAGCACGAAGAGTGTCCCGCCCACGTTTGCTGCCAGCAGAGGCGCATCTGCGAAACCCAGAACCGGCGGACCATCGATCACGACGTGGTCGAAACTGTTGCTGCATTCAGCCAGGAACTGACGCACACGGTCGCCGCCCCACAGTTCGGCAGGGTTGGGCGGCAGTGGGCCACAAGGGATAAAGAACAGGGTATCCTGGCGGGTCCGCTGAACCACCGAGGCCAGATCGGCCGAACCGGACAGCAGGTTGCTCATCCCCTTTTCGTTGTCGACCCCGACGACCCGGTGCATCGAGGGATTACGCAAATCGCCGTCTACCAGAAGGACCCGTTTGCCGACGCGAGCGAGGTTAAGCGCTGTGGCATAGGCCGTGGTCGATTTGCCTTCCGCAGGACGGGCGCTGGAGACCAGGATACTGGCGGGCGCACCATCGGGCGTCGAGAACTGCAGCGCAGTCCTGAGCGAGTAATAGGCTTCGGAGAAGCCTGATCGAATATCAGCCAGCGCCGCCGCCGTGGTTTCGCCCTTGGCAAGCAGAGGCACGACTCCCAGGACAGGCACGCCCAGCTTGCGCTCGACATCGTCAGGTGTGGCAACCGTTTCATCAAGCGCTTCGAGAGCGATGACCAGCACGGCACCGAGACCAAGCCCGAACAGGGCGGCCAATGCCAGATTGATCAGCATGTCGGGCTTGGACGGTTTGGTGGGCGGTACGGCGCGGTCGATGATGGATATGTTGTTCGCCGTGATGTCGCCGGTGATCCCGACTTCCTTGTAGCGCTGCAAGAGACCCTCATAGAGGGTGCGGGTGGTATCGAGTTCGCGCTGCAGGATATTGTACTGAATGGACCGGTCGCGCAGGTCCAGGACATCGTTCTTGAGTCCGTTGACCTGGGCTTGAAGGGCTCGCTCATTGTTCAGCGCAACAGTGTACTGGTTTCTGATCGAAGAGCGGATGTTGTTGGCCAGGGCCTGTAGCTGGCCGTCCGCTTCAGTAATCTGAGCTCTCAGACTGACCATTTCCGGGTAGTCCGGCTGATACTGGCTCAGCTTCTGCTGGTACTCGGCGGTCAGGGTCGCGCGCTGTTCGATCAGCCGTTGAGCCGAGCCATTGGCCAGAACTTCGGGCAGGTTCAACACAGAACTGGCCTGGGCGGCACGCCAGCGCTGTTCGGCCGCTGTCCGGGTCGCCTTGGCTTCTGCTAGGGACGAGTTGATCGCCACCAGATCGTTAGAGGTCAGGGATTGGGTCGTTCCAACCCCGGATCCGTCTTCATTGTCGCCTACGTTGATGATCTGCTGGGCAGTGGCGTAATCGACCAACTGCCGTTCGGCATCCTCCAGACGCTCCTTGGTCTGCGCGATGCGTTCTTCCAGAAACTCGCGCGCGTAGGAGGAACTTTCGTACTTCCTGTCCAGATTGGCCTGGATGAAGTTCTCCGCAAATGCATTTGCCACACGGGCGGCGACGTCAGGGTTGGGACTGTCGTAGCCTACGGCCACCAGGCGAGAGCCGCGAATGGGGGCTACGCTCAAATTGTCCTGTATCGTCTTGATGGCCAGTTCACGACGGGCACGGGCCCGGTCTGCAGCGCTTCCCTCGCCATCGGGCAAGGTGACTTCCAGGCTGGCCAGCGCCTGATCGGAACTGGCCAGACCCAAGCTGTCAACGACGCGCTCGGTGAGCGAGCGACTGCGAAGCAGGCCGTATTGGGTCTGATAGAAGTCTTCCCCTTGGCTCAGGTTCTCACGCGGGGTCACGTCTTCGGAATTAAAGACCCGAGCAGATTCCCGGTCGATCTGGAGCGTGGCCTGAGCGGTATAGATGGGCGTCATCAACAGGGTGAGGGCGGCGCCAATGGCCAAGGCCGAAAGAAAACAGGCGATCACCAGAACGCGGTGTTTCAGAGCGAGACGCCAGTATGCGGCCAGATCGAATACGGGAGGCCCTTCTTCGTCGGCAGCCCAGCCACCCTGGTCCATTTGAGGCATGCCGACGGGAGCGAAGCCTGCAGGCGTGCGCTGGCTCTGGGTATTGCGCTCGTCTACGAACGGTTTGTCGGCCGACATATGGTATCCGCTTGCACTGGCGTGGCCATTGACCACGCATTGAAACTCTCGGGCTGATAGCCCAAGCACACTCGCCACGCACACGAAATTCGCCAATCAGGCGTTCGCACCGTGCGTTGGCCTTGTGCGTGATGGCCAGTTTGATGACAAGACGTGTCGCTTCCGAGGCCGAATCTGCAGGCTTCAGATTCATGTTGGTTGCCAGTGAACAACACCCACCTCGTCCGCTCGCCTGACTTTCGAATGGCGTTGCGTGTGTGTGCTGCGGGGCTTGCCCTGATTGTGGCTTGGCTTGCTTTCCGACCTGCTACCGAGGTCACGGGCGGCTTGCCGTGGGACAAGGGCAATCACGCACTTGCCTTCATGGTGTTGACGGTTCTGACCGGGTTGGGTTGGCCGCGGCTGTCTTCAACCTCGCTGTTGCTGATCATGGTGGTCGCGGGGGTTGCCATCGAACTGGTACAGGGGCTTCCCGTGATAGGGCGCGATGCCGACGTTCTTGATGTCGTCGCGGACGTTGCGGGAACATTGCTCGGGCTGCTGTTCATCGCACTTGCGTCGAGGTATCCTCCTGAACGCTGACCCGTCAGGGTATCAGCGGCATGCCCGTTGCCTGTTTGTCGATGATTTCGGAGACCACAGGCTCCAGCGCGCGATGACGGTCCGGTATTGATGGATAGACGCCGCGAAGATTGATCTGCGGATATCGGGCACCGGGAGCCGTCGCCGCGTAGGCGTTCAGGAACTGCATCGCTAGACGTGGGTCGAAGCCAGCGCGCGTCAGCAGGTATAGGCCTAGGGTGTCTGCGTCGCTTTCGGCGCGCGAGGACAGGCCGCGGCGCAGGCTGAGGCTGGTGTTCAATGCGCCGCGCTCACCCTGGACGTCCGGCACTGTGGCGTGTTCCAGCACGGCATGCGCCAGTTCGTGGGCCAGAAGGAAGGCCAGCTGATGATCGTCCTGTGCAACATCCACGATACGCGCTGACAGAAAGATGGTTCGGCCGTCCGAAAGGGCTCTCAGATCGTCGCGCACCTCCACCTGGGTCACGTAGGCACAAGCCTGCACGGGCATTACCGCAACCGCGCGCTCCGTGCCGTTGCGTCTGACCGTCAGTGACATCGGTCCCATAACGGCCGCAGAGTTCAAACGATCGATATTTGCCTGCAACCCGTCGTAGGACTCGCGTCCACCGCCCGCGCCGGAGTTCAGCGGCTCACCCTCTATGGCCAGGATGAGGTCCCCGGGTCGAAGACCTGCGGCACGGGCCGGACTGTTCAATGGTGCCGACAGGATGCCGGGCAGGTCGCCTTGCAGGCCGTACTGCCTCTCGGCGACAGGGCGCAACTCGGTGCTGTACTGGCCGGCCGATTGGAGAACCCATCCGGCGCGCAATCTAGTGACTGGGCATAGGTCGGCGTTGCTCAAGGCCAGACGCCACGCGATTTCCGCGACCCGCTGGTCCTTGGCTATGAGCGCCGTGAGCCGCGACGCGGCGTCGTCGGCCGGGAGCTTCTGCGCCTGTTCGACGGTGGGGCTGATCGCAGTATGCCCACACCCCACCGCTGCGCTTGTGGTCAGACAGAGCGCCAGCAAGGCTGCGATGCGGCGGAGGGGCCGCATCATAGCCTAGTAAGGGCGGAAGACGGACAGACCCGGCAGCGCCGCGATCACGTCACGCATGAAGGCGCTCATGCGCGATGTATCCACCACCACGATGTCGTCGCCACGCACCGCAGGGTCATCGGCGCGTCCTTGACGGATCGCGCCCAGATCGAACAAGGCCACCGAACGTTGGCCATTCACTGTACGGAACACCGCGACTTTGCTCAGATCGGCGACGCGAGTGGGCCCTTCGGCCATTGCCACGGCCTGGAGCAGTGATGTCGTGCCCCGCATCTCATAGACGCCCGGCTTGGTAACGGCCCCGTCGATTGTGATCTTCTGGCTGGCGGCTTCGGTCACCGTGACGGTGACCTGCGGATTGCGCAGATATTGGGCGGCCAGACGTCCGGAAATATCGGTCGAGAGTTCGTTGGGCGTGCGACCCGAGGCGCGCACCACGCCGATCAGGGGCATCTGAATTTCGCCTGAAGTGTCGACCACCAGCTCTTCGAACGACAGGTCCTCAACCTGGAACACCCGGACGTTCAGCTTGTCGCCGGCCCCAATGCGATACTCCTGCGCCTGCCCCAGAGGTGAGAAGATCTGGGAATCGACAGGCTGTGCCGCGGTCATCTGGCTGGCGTCCATCTTCGGGCCGCCGGCGCAAGCGGACAGGATCACGGCTGTCAGTGACAGAACCAGCGGGAACACACGCATCATGGGCGACATGACCTTGAACCTCAGGCGGCTTTGAACAGCCGTTTGAAAAATCCCGACCGTGCAGTCGGACGACGGTGTCCTACAGCAGGCGGGACAGAAGCGGGAGAGGCGTTTTCCAGCACGGCGAGGGGGCGGGTCAACACCATGTCATTCGCCGCCTCCTGGCCCAGTCGCCCGGCTACAGCCTCGGCGGCTTCCGAAAGCACCGGTGCCCGGCTACGCAGATTGTGCGCGTCGGTAGCAAGAATATGAACCAGTCCCTCGTCCAGCATGCGCTCTGCCCAGTACTGGGTGCGTTTGCCAAAACGGCCGGTGACTGAGCCTGCTGTCAGCTGCATCCATGCCCCGGCATCCACCATCTGACCCATCAGGTCATAGTGTTCCTCGATCCAGCGCAGCCGTTCGGGATGGGTGATGATGGGATGGAAGCCGGCGGCCATGCAGTCGAAGACGGTCTCGGCCATGCGTGGGGGAGCTGTATTGTGGGGCGGTTCGAACAGGAAATAGCGTGTATCGGCCAGCGTCAGCCGCTCGTCGCGACGCAGGGCTCCGGCCAGACCCGTGATCAGATGCACATCGGCCCCGGTTACCAGCCGCAGGGGGATGGTCGCCTTCTCCAGCTCGATCCGCAGACTGTCGACCGCGGCCCGTATGCCTGCCGAGGTGTTGTCGTAGTAGCCGGGCATCATGTGCGGGGTGCAGGCCGTGACGGTGATCCCGTCCGCGACGGCGATGCGGGCCATCGCCAGCGACGTCTCCAGATCGGGTGCGCCATCGTCGATGCCAGGCAGGATATGACAGTGCAGATCGATCACGATCGAATTCCTAAGGTCGCCGCCGGATTGGCATGATGCCCGGAGCGCGTTCTAATCTTGCAAGCGTGGCATCGGCATGGCCGTGCACCAACGTGCTCAAGGCGTTACGGTTCAGGTCAGGTCCGCGCGTGCGTCCTCCAGCAAGCCCGAACGCCCCGCCACGCAGACCTGATCCAGTGCTCCCATGATGTGATAGAGCGAACTTGCCGGGGCCGCTTCAGGCAGGAATGTCCCGTGCTCGTCCAGCTTGTCTCGCCAGGTGCCGTTTGGCGACAGATAGCGCCGCAGTGCCCGCATGGCCTTGGCCGCATCGTCAAGGCGCAGTTCCCGTTCTTCGCCTTGGCTGTGCGCCGCCATGTTCAGGGCCGCCCGCAACCACTCCGACTGGGGCCAGAGCCGGGCACGCCCCGTGGCCATGGTCAGGTCCTTGTTCAGCGCGTCCACCGCGACCAGCCGGCGCGGATCGACCCCCCGCATCCCATGATCATACAGAATGCGCGCAGCAGCCACAGCGCGCGCGTCGTCGCGCGTCCGCCCGTACTGGGACAGCAGCCAGGACCATTCGAACTGATGGCCGGGCTCGATCAATCGGCCGTCTTCGCCGGCGGCGGGCTTCCAGTCGGCGTCGAAGAACTCATGCAAAGCACCCGTTCGAGGGTCGATGAGCGTGGTCAGGGCCAGGTTGGCTATATGGTCCGTGATTTGCGACCAGCGGGGATCGATGCCGCGGGCTTCCCAGGCCTGAGCGGCCTCGAAGAGGTGCATGTTGGCGTTGGACTGATACGGATGGCTGCCGACTTCGGGCCAGCCGGATCCCGGTGAGGGTTGGGTCGCCAGCAAGGTCTCCAGCATTATACCGGCATGGGTCGCGCATCGCTCGACCATGACCCCGGCCTCGTGTGCCGCAGCAAGAGCCAGCAATCCAAACGCCTGTTCATACAGCGGTGCACTGTCGTCCAGAACGGAACCGTCCAGTTCCAGCATGTTGCGGATCGCGCCATCTGGCCGGACATAGGCATCGAACAGACGATCGAGTCCCGCTTCCACCCGCGCTCGCCAGGGGCCGGTCCATCCCAGCTGTCCTGCGCGGCAGAAGACGAAAATCTGGCGAGTCTGGACCCTGGCGCGTCGCTTCATCTGCGCGGCCCGACCGTCCAGGTCGAGCGCCTCGACGAAGCCGCCTTGGTCGTCCACGCCCAAGGTCGACCACAGCGGCAGGGCGGCCGTGCGCATCCAGTCCGCGAAACGGACATAAGGCTGTCCTTCACGCAGGTCTGGTGCATCGGCATGATGCGGGGCTTCGGCCTTGATCCGCTCCACCAGAGACTTGATCTCCTGCGACCGGCCCAGATCGGCGACCAGAACAGCGTCCGGCTCCACGATCACAGCAAGATTTTTCAGTCCTATGGTTGCGACGACCATGCCCTCGGGCGCGCGGACGAGACAGGTCTCGCTGTCGATGCCTATGTGCAGGCCCGAGGCACCGGTGCCCGTCGCCAGAACCGAGTCCCACGCTCCCAGATCGGACCAGTCGAAAGTGACGGGCAGCACGCTGGTGAGGTTGCTTTTCTCCATGACGGCATAGTCGATCGAAAGGCGTGGCGCGGCGCGAAAGGCCTCGGTCAGTCTGACAGTGTCGTGATCAGGTTCGGGCGGCAGCGAGGCCCGCGCGGCGGCGGCCATTTCAGGAGCGTAGATGTCGATTTCTGCCAGTAGCGTCTGTGCACTGACGATGAAATTGCCGCTGTTCCACAAATACCCCTCGGCCACATAGCGGGCGGCTGTCTCGGCATCCGGTTTTTCGACAAACCGTTGGACAGCCACCAGACCGGATCCCGCCGGACAAATGTATCCATAGGCCGATGAAGCCTCGGTGGGCGCGATTCCCAACGTAACGATCCGCCCTTGCCTGGCTTCGACGGCTGCGATCGTCAAAGCGTCGCGAAAGGCCTGAGCATCGGGAATGTGATGGTCTGAGGCAATGATCGCCATGACGCCTTCAGGATCACGCCGTGCCACCAGAGCCGCCGCCGCTGCCATCGCGGGCCCTGAATCGCGGGGCTCGGGTTCGAGAAGCAGGGTCGCCGAAACCTCCAGCTCCGCCAACTGGGCCGCGATCGCATCGGCATATCCGGTCCCGGCCACAACGATCAATCGGCGTTCGTCCTGGTGGCCGGCGATCATGGGAGCCACACGCAGGACCGTTTCTTGAAACAGTGATCGATTGCCAGCCAGCGCCAGAAACTGCTTCGGCCGCCTGGGCCGTGAGGCGGGCCAAAGACGTGATCCGGCACCGCCACACATGATTACTGGATAGAAGGTCATCATTTCCCCACGCCGGTTCGCGTTGCCCGTGTCTAGACTAATTTTGTTTCAGGTCGGATTTGTTCAGTAAAAAAAGCGCACTCCGCGCGATGCGTCGAACCGAGGCAGGCAAGTGACAGTCTTTCGGGAAGCGATTAGAAGGCGCGGAACGCAGACCAGATCGGGTCGTTGCGACGAGTTGGAATTGGTTGCCTTCATCACGCCGTTGGCACCTGAAGGCATAACAAGGGTGTTGCCGGGGTCTAGCCGGCGGCCGGGATGATCGATTTTGAGCAAGCTGCCAAATCTGCTTCTTCGGGGCCTCAAGATCGGTGCGCGCGCTGGCATCCGCTTCGCCGCGGTGGTCGGAGGCTATATGATCGCCTCCGGGCATGCTCTTGGCATTCCGTCGATCGCGGCCGCCTTTCAGGATGCCGCTTTCTACGCAGCGGGTTTTGCGGTTCTGGGTTTTGCCCTGGATATTCTGTTTCGTACTGACAAGGCGCTGTGGCGCTACGTATCCATTGTCGATGTGGGACCGATTATACGCACTTCGGTACTGTCTACGCTGGTGTTCCTGGCCCTCACGTTTCTGCTTGACCGTGGCGAGGCATTGCCGCGTTCCACGCTGCTGTTCGTACCTGTTCTCGATATCGGAATGACGCTGGCTCTCGTGCTGCTCAGGCGCATGATCCATGACAAGGAAGCCCTGGTTGCCATCGCCCCTTTCCTGGGGGGGGCGTCACGTCGAACGCCTCTGATTATACTGGGAGATATGGGACGGGCCGACACCTTCCTGCGCGAGCTTTCGCGCGGCGAACAGACGTACCAGCCCATTGGAATCGTCACGCACACCCCGGGTGCGGCGGCCCGCGAACTGCGTGGGGTCAAGGTGCTGGAGTCGGTCGACGTCGCCGCCATAATGCTGGATGACATGCTGGGTCACGGCCTGACGCCGGCGATGGTGTTTGTCGATGACCAGCTGCAACCATCGGACTTCGGAGCCGAGCGTCTGGGACAGCTGCGTCTGCGCGGTGTCAAGTTGCTGCGGATCAGTAGTCTGGTCGAGGAAGGCAGCCAGGGCGACGAAACGGCCCTGCGCGAATTTGCGCTCGAGGAATTGTTGGCCAGGCCTCCGGTTCAACTGGATGACGGCCCCCTGCGTACGCTGGTTGAAGGCAAGCGAGTTCTTGTTACGGGCGCAGGCGGATCGATCGGATCAGAGGTCTGTCGTCAGGTCGCCAGCCTGGGCTGTGCGCATCTGGCCTTGCTGGACAATGCCGAGTTCAGTCTGTTCAGTATCGATCAGGAGATCGGCCATCGCTGGCCGGAGCTGTCGCGGGCCGAATATCTGCACGACGTCCGCAATCGGTCGCTGCTGGCCAGTTGCTTCGAGGCGGAGCGTCCCGACATCGTCTTCCACGCCGCCGCCCTGAAGCATGTGCCCTTGATGGAGCGGCATCCGTGCGAGAGCGTGCTGACCAATGTCGTCGGCACCTGGAATGTCGCCGAGGCAGCCAATGCTGCGGGCGTCAAGCACATGGTCTTCATCTCGACAGACAAGGCGGTCGATCCGCCCAACGTCATGGGAGCCACCAAACGTCTGGCAGAAGGCGTGATCCGGGCGCAGCAGACGGCGGTGGGCAGCACGCGGTTCAGCGTCGTGCGGTTCGGGAATGTGCTGGGCTCGGCCGGTTCGGTGGTGCCGACTTTCCGGGCACAGATCGAGCGTGGCGGACCAGTCACGCTGACCGATCCCGAGATCGAACGCTATTTCATGACCATTCCCGAGGCGGTGCAATTGGTACTGCATGCCACGGCGCATTCGGCAGGGCAGCCGGACGGGCCCTTGGGCGTCTTCGTCCTGGACATGGGCGAGCCTGTGAAGATCATCGACCTGGCCCGACAGTTGATCGGCCTGTATGGCAAGGTGCCGGACAAGGATATCGAGATCCAGATCACAGGCCTGAGGCCGGGCGAAAAACTGTTCGAGGAATTGGTCGATTCCAGCGAGGTCTCGGAGCCTGCCGGGCCCAGTCTGATGCGGGTCACAGACCGCATCGCCGGTGCCAGAATGACGCAAGCTACCGTCAGTGCGCTCGAAACAGTAGCCAAGACCGGCGATAGCGTGGCATCACGGGCGATGGTTTTCGATGTGCTTGCGCAGGTGCGGGCCGTTGAGCCGGATGCTGTGACGACGACGCAGGCGGAGGTCATTGGTCAGGTCTGACGCTCCGGCAGATCCCGATCGCGTCAGTGCGAGATATCCTTGGCGTGGACGACCTTGTCTATCGTCATCCATAGAATGCGCAGGTCCAGCAATAGCGTCTGCTGATGCAGGTACGCGACATCCAGGACAACCTTGTCCGGGATCGGGATTTCATCTCTGCCGTTGACCTGGGCCCAGCCGGTCAAGCCAGGGCGCAGCCGGTGCACGCCGTGCTCGGTCCGCAGTGCGATCAAATCGTCCTGATTGAACAAGGCAGGCCTTGGCCCGACGATCGACATGTCCCCGACCAGTATGCTCCACAACTGGGGCAACTCATCCAGGCTACTTTTTCTCAGAAATCCGCCGATGGGCGTCAGCCAGGACCGTGTGTCAGCCAGCAGATGGGTCGCCACAGGCGGCGTATCGATCCGCATCGAGCGAAACTTGGGCATGCGAAACAGGCGATTGTCGCGCCCGACCCGGTCGGACCAGTAGATCGCGGGGCCCTGCGATGTCAGGCGGACCGCCACGGCCACACCAGCCATGACCGGCGCAAGAGCGATCAGCGCTGAGCCAGCCATGAGGACGTCGAACAGGCGCTTCATGGCGTCAGCGGACTTTCAGCACATCGCGCATGACGCCGATGATCCGCTCAATCTCGGCAGGTGTCATGTTTGAACCCGAGGGCATGCACAGGCCGGTCTCGAATATTCGGTCGGATACGGCATCGTTGCCGTGTGCGAAGTGACGGCATCCGGCAAAGACCGGCTGCTGGTGCATGGGCTTCCACACTGGCCGGGCTTCGATCATCTCCTCGGCCAGGCGAGCGATGATCTGGCTGACGGAAACGCCTGAGATGGCCGGGTCGATGGTCAGGGTCGACAGCCATCGGGTCGAATAGCTCCAGTCGGGCTCGGGCATCCACTCCAGGCCGGCAATGTCGCCCAGGCCGTCGCGGTAGGCCTCGAAGACGCCGCGACGTGCTTCGACACGTTCACCCAGAACCTGAAGCTGTCCGCGACCGACACCCGCCAGGATGTTCGACATACGGTAGTTGAAGCCGATCTGGCTGTGTTGATAGTGCGGGGCCGGATCGCGGGCCTGAGTGGCCAGGAAGCGTGCCTGAGTGATCAGCGCCTCGTCGTCGGACACCAGCATTCCGCCGCCCGAGGTGGTGATGATCTTGTTGCCGTTGAAGGAGTAGATGCCCATCCGGCCAAAAATGCCCGAGGGTTTGCCCTTGTAGCGTGCGCCCAGGCTTTCGGCGGCATCCTCGATGATCGGCACACCATGCCGGTCGCAGATTTCGACCAGAGCATCCATGTCGGCACTCTGGCCGTACAGATTCACAACGATGACCGCACGGGGCATCCAGCCCTCAGCTTTCGCCGCGTCGAAGGCGCGCTCCAGGGCGACAGGCGACATGTTCCAGCTACCCGGCTCGCTGTCGATAAAGACCGGTTCGCCACCTTCATATACGATCGGATTGGCCGAGGCCGAAAAGGTCAGGGTCGAGCAGAAGACCTTGTCTCCCGGCTTCACGCCCAGCATGCGCACCGCCAGGTGTATGGCTGCAGTGCCTGATGAAAGGGCGGCGGCGTGGCCGACGCCGACCAGATCAGCGACCTCGCGCTCGAAGGCATCGACATTGGGACCCAGGGGCGCAATCCAGTTGGTGCGAAAGGCCTCTTCCACGAAATGCAGTTCCGCCTCGCCCATGTGCGGCGTGGACAGGAGGATAGGCGTGCCGATATCGCGCCGGTTCAGGACACGGACAATCCGGCCCTCGCCATCGATAAGCGGCAGGTGATTGATCTCGTGCCGATCCATCAGGGCCAGCGCCGCCTTGCGGCTGGTGTCGTCCGGTGCGGTGACGGAGGACAGCGGCGGCAACATCTCCAGCGTATCGCCCATCTCAGCGCCATTCAGGAGCAGGCGGCGCAGATCGCCGTCCGTGACCGTGCGAAGGAACCTACCCTCGTCATCGACCAGCAGCAGCATCTGCATGCCCGAGGCGTTGATCGTCGACATGGCGTCGCGGATGGTCGCGGACCGCGCGGCGCTGAAGTCACTAAGTTCGGTCATGCGGGATCTTTCAGAGAGGCCGGAACGCCCGTCCAGGTCTGTCCGGCCAGGACGTCGCGCGTGACAACGGCACCTGCGCCGATGATGGCATCGGCTTCGACGGTCAGACCGGGCAGTACGACGGCACCTGCACCGATCAGGGCGCGGGCTCCGATGCGAACGCCGCCGCCCAGCGCGCAGTTGGGTGCAAGATGAGCGAAATCCGCGACTTCGCAATCATGATCGACGACCGCGCCGTGATTGACGATCACGCCAAGACCGAGACGCACGTCAGGCCCGACGACACAGGTGGCCGCCAGAAACGCGCCGGCACCGACCTCTGCAAACCGTGAAATGGTGGCTGCGGGATGGACCACGGTGGCCGCTCGCGCCCCACTCTGGGTCGCAGCTCTGGTCAGGCGTTCACGCGCTGTCCCCGAGCCGACGGCCACGTGAAAGGCCTGGCCGGACATGGCGGCAACCACTTCCGGCACGGCGATCCTCAGGCCCAGCCATGACAGGCCTTCGCGCTCGGTCGCGCCATCTCGCGCCACGATGTCGGACAGGCCTGCGCCCGACGCCAGCAGCGCGTCCAGAACCACCTTGCCGTGGCCACCTGTCCCGATCAGATGGATCATCTTCAGTATCCGTTGACCTTCATCATCAGCGTCGGCCCCAGAGGCGCGGATGCCAGCAGGTCGGCGATGCGTTTCGCCGCCTGCCCGTCGCCATAGATGTTTTGCGCGGGAAAGCGACCCTGATCGAGTGCCGCAGCGATGGCCTCGGCCAAACGGACTGGCGAACTGTCGACGTCGGCCACATTGGCATTGCGCTCACGCATGTTCTGACGCGGGCCGACATTGACCACCGGTGTGCCGAAGCTGGCGGCTTCGATGATGCCGGCGCTGGAGTTTCCAATCATCAGGTCGGCGGCAGCCATGGCAGCGATGAAATCCGGCCTGGCCAGATGGGTCTTCACGACGACGCCCGGTCGTTCCTGCATCTTCAACACCTGCCGAACACCCTCGGCACCGGCGTCAGCATTGGGCATCAGCGCCAGAACCTGCACAGCGGCCCGAGCCAGAGCTTCGAGGATGTGACGAGTGTGATCTGCCGCCGCGTCGGCCTCTTGCAAGACGGGGTGATAGACCATCAGGGCAAATGGTCGCGACGGGTCGAGGCCATGGCTCTGTGCGATGGCGGTGCGGTTCGGAAGGGTCAAATCCGTCAGACCATCCAGACCGGGTGCACCTGTCACACGAACATTGCCTGGGGCTTCGCCCATACGCATCAGCCGATCGCGCGAGCCTTCGGTCGCCGTGAAATGCAGATGGCTGAGCCTGGATATGGCATGTCGCACCGGCTCGTCGACCGTGCCGGACAGTTCGCCGCCGTGGATATGGGCCACTGGAATATTCAGATGCAGCCCTGCGATAGCCCCGGCCAGCATCTCACCCCGGTCGCCGAGGAGTAGAACGATGTCAGGACGGATGGCCTCCAGCGCATCGGTGAAGGCCGTCACCATCGTCCCGATATTGCGGGCCATCGTCGCGCCCGTCGCCGGGGTCAGGGGCACAGGCACGCGAGCCTGAATGTCCAGACCAGCCGCCTCGATTTCCTCGACCGTGTAGCCATGATCGGCCGACAGATGCATGCCAGTCACGATCATGGATAGCGACAGGTCCGCGTGGTCGCGGATCACGGCCAGGGTCGACTGCATAAGACCAAAATCGGCTCGGGTGCCGGAAATGTAGCAGACCTTGCGCATGCTCAGTCCGGGGCCTCGCCGGACAGGTCGCCCCAGATCAGGGGCTGACCCGCATCCACACTGTGCCGCAATGTCCGCCCGATGACGTCGTCCCTATAGCGGGGCGCTATGCCCGAGGCCGGACGCAACAGGATGAGGTCATCCAGCGTCACCACATGACCGGCAGGCAGCGCGCTGCGGGCCGTTACGGAACGCCTGGCGACGGCGCGGACAGGCAGTTCGGCCTCGGTCGGTGCCTTGACCGATGAGCCAAGCGCCACCTCGACGTCGCGGATCTGCCGAACCAGATCGGCCAGTTGCTCGACGGTCAGCGACGCCCGGTGATCGGGTCCGGGGAGGGTGACGTCCAGGGTGAAATGTTTCTCGATGACCGTGGCCCCAAGGGCAACCGCCGCCGTGGACACCGCCAGGCCAAGGGTGTGATCTGAATAGCCGACAGGCAGCCCCGTCGCCTCGGCGATCGTGCGCATGGCTCTGAGGTTCACGTCCGACGGTGCTGCCGGATAGTTGGACGTGCAGTGCAGAATGGTCAGCATCTGCGCCAGTGGCGTTGTCAGTCCCGCTTCTGCCCGCGCCTGTGAGATCACCGCGACTGCATCGACGATTTCATCAAGGGTCGCCATGCCGGTCGACACGATCAGGGGGCAATCCAGCCGTGCCAGGTGCTTCAGGAAGGGGTGGTTGACGATCTCGCCCGATGGCACCTTGATCCGGCGCATGCCGTGAGACACGAGAAAGTCTGCGGCCTCCTCGTCGAATGGCGTGGACATGAACTCAACGCCAACTTCGGCGCACCGGGCGATCAGGCGCTGGTGCAGGTCTTCGGACATCTCCAGCGCCTTGAGCATGGCGTGCTGGCCACCCTCACCGGTCTCGCGCTTCTGGTAGTCGGCCTTTTCGGCTCCCGGCGCGGCAAGCTTGTCGGCAGAAAAGGTCTGGAACTTGACCGCATCCGCCCCGGCACGTTTGGCCGCGTCGACCATGGCCAGCGCACGGTCGGCGTCGCCATTATGATTGACGCCCGCTTCGGCGATGATGAAGATTGTCATCGTTCGATGCCCGCTGCAGCTGTCGGTGGGGTCCAGTTCAGACGCTGGCATGTGTGCGAGATGTCGATCTCCAGGTCCTCGGTCAACTGGCTGGCCATGCGCCCACGCCCGGCGGTCTTCAGCGCCAGTCGCAGCAAGGCTTCCGGCATGGGCCACAGATTGGGGCGCACCCCGATCTCGTCGGCCATGGACTGAACCAGAGCACGTGTGGACAGGGGACGCCCGTCGCTGACCATCAACGTCTGGCCAGAAGCCTGGTCGTGATCAATGCAGACGTGGACGAGGTCTGCCAGAGTGCCGCAAGATACCAGGTCGCGCCGGTTGCGATTGATGCTGCCGAATGGCAGTGGCCACCCCCTACGCACGGCACGATACAGGGTCGCGAGGTTGCCCTTGACGCCCAGCCCTGTGATCAATGGCGGTCTCAGAACAACGATCTCCAGAGACGTTCGCTTCGCGATTTCAGCCAGGCCGCGCTCGGCGTCCAGCTTGGATTGGGCATAGGGGCCGGTTGGCTGCGGTGCGTCGTCGTACCGGAACCCACGACCATGAGTGGCCCCGCCATTCACGTGGGCCGAAGATATGAAGATGAAGCGTCGCACGCTGGCAGCGGCAGCCTGCTCAGCCAGAGCCAGGGTGGCATCCACGTTGGTCCGGCGGAAAGCCGCATGATCCTGAGTATCGGCAGCGGACGTCTGGTGGGCGCGGCCTGCCGTATGGATCACACAATCCACATTCCTCAAGGATTCAGACCAGTCGATCGCCTGGGACATGTCGCCCACGACGACGCTTTCGATACCGTTCTGCGTCGGCACCACCTGGCGCATGGTGACCCGTACCAGCCACCCCCTATTGTTTAGATCGGCAGCCAGAGCGCGCCCGAGGAACCCGTTGCCCCCGGTGATCAGCAGGTGTCGATCGGATCGGTCAGCCACGAACAGGCCCCGTCGGCGTGACAGCAGGACGCCAGCGCATAACGCGGGCCGACATGAAGGCCACGACCAGCCAAAGGTGCGTCACCAGCCCGTTCGAGAAACCGATGGGCGTATTAATGACACTCAGGAGGATGCCGATTACAACGATCGGTGCCGCCAGCAACCACCGAGGATCGGTAGCCTGCTTGACCTTCTTGTAGACCACGCCGGATAGCCAGCCCCAGAGGAAACAGGGCAGAAGTCCCAGGAACTTGAAATCGACGAACAGCGACCCGAAGGCAGAGGGCAGGAAGCCGTAGGTATTCAGACTCAGCAGATGGCCAAATCCTGTAGCCAGGAAGTCGCTGTTTGTCCGACGCACAATGGCCGATGAGATGTCGATGCCATAGGCGGTCCACATCATCGGGCCTTCGTAGCTGGTGAAGATGGTGTTCGACATCACGAAGCCCTGGACCACATACCAGACGAAGACGAAGACCAGATAGGTCAGATCCGGACCCAAGACGGTGAAGAAGACGTCGGCGAGCGGGCCGTTGAAGTTTACTCCCCACGACGAACCGGCGATCCCGAACATGGCGTCGACGCCCCCGACGACATCGGCCCGGACGATGAAAACCCGCGCGAAATAGACGGTCATACAGGCGACCAGAACGCCGATCAGAACGCGTGACGCGGTGTTAAGCTTGAAGATCGGCCTACGCTTCCGTCTTGGTGCCGAGACCTTGGCTCCGGGCACGCCGTTGGCGAAAACGTGCTTGCGCAGCAGGTATGAAAAGCCAG
Organism: Brevundimonas sp. DW-iso22; assembly: GCF_058725425.1. Lineage (NCBI taxonomy): Bacteria > Pseudomonadati > Pseudomonadota > Alphaproteobacteria > Caulobacterales > Caulobacteraceae > Brevundimonas > Brevundimonas sp. DW-iso22. The sequence goes on from NZ_JBZXEB010000009.1 coordinate 122,958, forward strand.
TCACCAGCATGGCGTAGAAAAGTGGATTACGTCCCCCGGCGGAGAGCGACACCATCAGGATCGGCCCGAAACCAAACACGGCGGTGCGCCAGAGTATAGGTCTCGGCCGAAACGTAATCTCACGGACGAGATAGATGTAGGCCGCCGGAGATGTGATGAAGGCGATCTGGAACCACACGGTACTTGCCGACTCCGCCGCACTCAGCAAACCGCCCGCCCGGTCTGACCGGACCTGATAGGAATCGATGAGGTTGAACAGGTCGCGCCCCTGCACATCCATGATGCAGGCAACCAGGGCGATGGCCGAGGCGGTGACCAGAATGCGGTCCGTCATGCGGAAGTCGATGGCGACATCTATGGGCATCGGACGCTGGACCATGCGGCGGGATGCTGCGGTCGCCCCCAAGCAGTAGGCCGCGATGAACAGCAACAGGATCAGCAGGCCGTAGAGTGACATGACCCTGTTCTCGAGCTGGAACGGCAGCACGTAGAACATGACCACGCAGACCGACCAGACGATCAGCATCAGGACGGCGGGGTGAAATTTCATGGAGTATTCCGACGTCCCGTTGGAGCGGCTGGGTTCGTCATCCTATGACGCAGGTAATGACGCGGCGCTCACCGCTTTCCACCATACCGCCCCGGTGGATGCCCTTGGTGTCGAACAGCACAATTGACCCCTCTGGAGCGGTAATGGCCCACAGGCCGCAGGCGATGTCTTGGGCCAGGGGCGCAGTGGGCAGCAGATCGTTGCCGAAGCTACCCTTTTGCCTGAACTTGGCAGGCAGGGCGGCGAACCGCGCGCGCGACACCGCGTCTGTTCCGGCCAGGCCGTTGGAATCGTTTGCCTCGCAGATCAGATCGTCAACAGTGCTGATCTGCATCCGATGTGACCCGACGACATAGCTGAACGGGCCGTTCGTCGGCCCCACATCCGTCATGTAGATGATGGCCTTGAGGTCGCCGCCGGAGGCGTCGCGATGGCAATAGGCCGACCCCGGAAGTTCCGACGGTGGTGTGTCAGGAAAGATATCCTTCCAGAAGGTGTCGCTGGCGTCGTTGATCTGGGGATTGACGTCGATGACCTTGCCTGGACGCTGCATGTAGGCCGAGGCGACATCCATGATACCGGCGTCTGTCAGTACGCGCTCGATGACATCGAAAAGGGCCATCTGCTCGCGCCGTGTCGTTCGGCCACGCGATTCCTCGAACGCCCGCTTCTTTCCGGCCCGCTGTTCCCGGCGTTTGCGCAGGACCTCGAACTGCGGGCTAGCAACTTCGTCCAGCGTGGCAAAGTCCTTGGGTCGCATGGTCACAACATGAATCCCGTCGCGGCCCAGATGGCCCGTACCGGGATCAGCCCGCATGATGCGAGCGGACCGCGCAGGGGGGCGCGCGACCATGTTCTTCAAGGCGTGTCCGACCATGCTTGCGCGACCGCCAAACGTGGCGTCGGATCGAACGTCGTTGGGTATCATCTCGTAGCGGACCAGTCGCTTGATCAGCAACACGGCCATGCTGGACAGGAAGATGGACAGACCACCGATCCTGTTCGCCAGGCTCGGTCTGACGGCCAGATCACGATAGGCATCATGTGCCGCATAATCGACCAGGTCAGGACGCCAGGCCTGCTCCGGAAGAGCCACGATGGCTGCGTCAGGCTCCACCAATCTGTAGCCCTCGCCGTCCATGCAATCCGATCCTCTCGAGGGCCGAGACCCGACGTAAAAACTCTAGACTGAAACCCAACCGGTGACGATGGGGCTCCATGACAAGTGGCGCAGGCTCTAGCCAATGCCCCTGAAGCGGGTCAAGTTCAAGGCGCTGTTAAGGCGCTCGTCATGGGTGGGGAGGTGTGCTTTACCGACGGCCCAACCCACTTACCTTTCGTGGGCGTTAGGAGATGGTATATGAATCGCGAAGACCTGATCGACATTGTCATTTCGCGCCTCGATAGATCCGTTTCGGATCAGTGGGCCACACCCGTAGCGGGAACCGCAACGCGCTGCGCCATTGTCGAGGATTTACTGCCGGCGTCCGTTGCACATCAGATTTTCGACGCCTTCCCGAAGGACGCCGAAGGCTTTCGCACCTTGAAATCGTTCCGCGAACACAAGCGCCAAGCTTTCGACCTGAGTGGATTTCCGCCGATTTTGACGGAAATAACCTATGCTCTGCAGGACCGCCGCGTCGTAGACCGGGTGGGTGAATTGACCGGCATCGTTGATCTCGATGGCGACCCGACTCTCTATGCTGGCGGCCTGTCCATGATGTTCCCGGGTCAGTTCCTTAACCCCCACGTCGACAACAGTCACGAAGCGAGTAAGTCCAAATATCGGCGTATCAACACACTGTTCTACGTCACGCCCGGCTGGGAAAAAGAGAACGGCGGAAATCTGGAGTTGTGGGACGAAGAGGTGTCGGTGCCGCACACGGTGGTGTCGAAGTTCAACCGACTCGTCTTTATGGAAACGAACCGCAGATCGTGGCACTCCGTCAGCCCAATCGTCGCCGGACCCCCTCGGTGTTGCGTATCCAACTATTACTTTTCGGCTCAATCGCCCGACGAAAGCGACTACTACCATGTGACGTCCTACAACGGACGCCCGGAGCAGCCCGGGCGCCGTCTGTGGAGCAAGCTCGACAATACGGCCCGCCAGTTCGCACGTGAAAAGCTGGGCATGAAGCGGGCCGCCGATGCGGGGAACGCCAGGACGACGCCGCCTAAGGCCTAGGCCTGACGTTCAAGGGGGAACCTTCGTGGCCTCCCATGTAGGGCCCCAGGTTGCGGCCGTGCCAGTCCTCATCCTGCGGTCCCATCCGTCGCAGGCGGAGCCCCAGCTCGCGGCCCATCTGGTCGGCTTCGGGATTAGGTCTGTCTTCGCGGAAGCCGAACAGCGACATGAATGGCCCGTCGAAACTGCCGCTCAGTAGATGACTGATAATTCGGGTCTGTCGCTCCTCGATGGACAGGGGCGGCGCAGTTTCCAGCAGCCAATCTGCGACTCTTGCCAGATCGTGCCATTTCCTAAGCACCAGAAAATCCTGATCGACGACGTAGTAGGCCTTCCCGGTCACCGATGCATTACCCAACAGTGCGGCCTGCAAGCCTAGCGTCCCGGTCGCCGTGACGCTGACACCGCATTCGGCCAACATGGCGTTTCCGCTGACCTCATAAGGCACCAGAACGACATTGGGGATAGCCTGCAATGCCCGCAAGAATGCCGTCTGACGAAAGCCAAATTGGAGGGGATGATCCTTGACGACGATCTGAAAGCCCGCCTTCGACAGGCGATCAGCCAAATCGACCAGCATGTCTTCCTGCTTGATGAGACGAAGATCGTCGAGCCAGTAATCGATGGCCGCTTCAGGAAACACTTGAAGGCCTAATAGAACCCGACGGGCCTTGGGAAATGCTTCCAGCTTTTCCTGCCAATCGTGCTCGACCATGTCTACGACCTCCACATCCCGAAGCCGCGCCTTGTGTCCCAACCAAGATTGGGCATCGAGAAAATGTTGGTTCAAGGGGTCACGAAGAGCCCAAGCATAAAGCCTCATGACCACCCCACGAACCCAGAAGCGCAGTTGTGTCAGGTAAAATTTGGTGCGGGTGAAGGTCTTAGCGTTCTGCACATAAGCAGGGGCGAATTCGGGGTCCGCGATCTCTGCGACTCTGGCCGCGACCACTTCAGTAGGCGGAGTCTGTTGCGACCTGATCAGCATCCCTCGGTAGAGCAACATACTCATGCCGGGCAGCGCGCTCGCCGTCAGCTCAAAATACGGAATGCCTCGGGCGCGGGCCCGACGTTCCAGCATGTCCGTGACGTAGTTGTCGATCGGCAAGCTGACGATGGCATCGGGCGCCAGATCGGCCAGCGCCCCTTCCATCGCCTCTGCCATGCCCAGCACCATGGCGGTGGCCTTCGCTCGGGGCATCCAGCGTAGCACGCGACAGCGGGCGATGGCGTCGGTGACCTCGGCCTGCGAGACTAGATCCGAGGCCTTATCAGCGCTGGCCTTGAACCGCTTATAGGCAGCGTAGAAATCGTCGGTGACCCAACGGTCGCCTCGTCCACGCTTGTCGGTCATCACCGTCACGCAATCCATGCCCATGTTGCGCCCGACATGGGTCCACCAGGGCTCGGTGCGAAAGATCGCATAGATCAGGACGTGCTTCACGATTACTCCTTGGCCAGGAACCAGGCCGCCGTCCGGCGCACGCCTTCGGCATTGGGGATGGTCGTCGGGCCATGAACGGCCTCGATGGGAGAGGTGTCGTAAAGATACTCGGTCAGCATGTTCTTCAGTCGCGGCGTTGTGAGGGGCGCAGGCAGCCCGAGACGGCTGGCCATGTCTCCGGCGAATGCCAGGGCTCTGGCAAGAGGCAGAGGAAGCGTCGCGATGCGACGACCGAAGGCGTCTGCGAAGCCGTCGGCCCAGGCTCGAAGTTCGATCGGGTCGCTGTCGGCCAGATAGAAGGTGCGGCCATGGACAGCCTCGGTCGGGGCTGTCGCAAGACTGCTGAGCTGAGCCGTCAGGTTCTCGATGTAGGAGTAGGATTTGCGAAGTGGCCGACGGCCGATGTGGAAATATAGGCCCCTGCGGATCAGTCCGAACATGCCCGTATAGTAACGACTCATTCCCGGTCCCCAGATGGTGGTGGAGCGCACGATCACCCATTCGCGTCCAGCGCCGTCGGCGCTCCGCACGCGACGTTCTCCCTCGGCCTTAGAATGCCCGTAACCCCCGACAGGGTCGTAGTCGGTATCAGACTCCGGCTGGCTTCCTGGTTGATGCACCAGTTGGGACGATGCCCAGATTATCCGCCGCACATAAGGTGACGTGGCCACGGCATTCATCAGGTTGGTCACACCTTCGGTATTGGCGCGATATCCGTTGACGGCTTGACCCTTGAGGTCGGTCTCCGCCGCCATGTTGAAGACGACTTCAGGCTGGAACTGGCCGAGAGCATAAACGAGGGATTCGGGCTCCAGCAGGTCTCCAAGCAGCGTGTCAGGACGTGCTTGTCGAGACAGGCCACGCACCTCGTGCCCTTGCTGACACAGATGTTGCATCAAGGCGTGGCCGACAAAGCCGCTGGAACCGGTGACCAGTATCTTCATGCGTGTTCGCCCTTGCCCACGTGACCGTTCAGCCTTGGGAGGACGCTCCAATTCAAGAGCGCGTACAGTCCGCTGGTGACGACCATTGCCCAGGCCGCGCCCCACAAACCGTAGACATGGGTCAGCCCGATCAGCAGAGCACCGCCCGTCGCAAATGCAACCGCCTGTCGGTGAAGCACCCAGCGTTCCAGATGTTTGGCATTCATGATCAGGGCCGCAAAATCAGCCGCCCCGCGCAGCGCAAAGCCCAAAAGCATGACTGATACGAGCGCCAGATCGACCTGAAACCGCGCCGACCATTCGCCTTGCGTCAGCTGATCGGCCAGCCACAATGCCGCAAGCAGCAGCGGCGTCGCTATCAAGGTGAGGCGATATTCCTTGAGCACCCGCCTGGCCAGCGACTGCGTTGGCTCGGTCTTTGCTGCGGCGAAAACCTTTGGCGTGATCCGGTTGAATGAGGCGATGTTGAACATCTGGTAGGCCAGTGAGACCAGCAGGGCATGGCGAAAATAAAGCCCGGTCTGATCGAGGGTGAGAAGCCCCCCGACTGCGAGGCGGTCGAACTGGAGCACCAGAATGGCGATCAGCCCGATCAGAAAATGCGTCATCGAGGCCCTGTGCTGGCCAAATATGTCCTCGCCCAAATCGAACCCCGTCGTCTTCGGCGCTGGCTTTCTGAAACGCACGAACATGATGGCCAGAACCGCCGTGGACAGCACGGCTCCGATCGTCCAGACCATCATGACATAGCCGAGGTCGAACATCGGCTGCATGAAGACCGCTGCACCCAGGGTCATCGCGGCCAGAAGCGCATTCTTGACAGCTACCACCACCAGCATCGGCGCATAGCGAGGGTTGATCAGGGCATACTGGTAAACCTGATTGGACAGGTGTTCGCCGACCACCACCACGACCGCCATCAGCAGAATGGTCCACGGCGCATGCGTCCAGAACAGGACGGCCAACACGAACAGCGGGATCATGACGACCCAGTTGAAGGCGAAGAATTTCAGTGCCTGTGTAACGTGGCGATCCATCACTCCGTCGGTTTCGCCAGCCGCACGTCGCTGGATGTCGATCTGACGTTCGAAATTGAAGGCAAAGGCGAACAGACCCACCAGCGTCGCGATCAGGCCGAACTGACCGGCCTGATCGACGCGCAATCCATAGGCGGCGGTCAGGACGATGCCGGCCCGCGCGGCCACATCGATCAGTTTGACGAAGACCAGATAGAAGTCGCGGTTCGCCTCCGGGACGGCGGCGGTCACCAGGCGGTCCACCCGCCGTCGACGGCCAGAACCTGACCGGTCACATAGGAAGAGGCCTCGCTGGCCAGGAACAACAGCGGCGGGCACATCTCCTCGCCCCGCGCCATCCGGCCCATCGGCACGCGTGCGGAGTATTTGTCTCCGAACACGGAGTTCTGCCCGCTGGAAACCCCGCCCGGAACGAGACAGTTCACGCGAATGCCCTTGTCCGCCCAATGGGTTGCCAGCCATTTCGTCAGCCCGACGACAGCAGCCTTGGATGCCGCATAGACAGCGGGTGTGTTGATTGGACCGCCCAGATAGTCCGAGCCTTCGTAGATGCGGCTGTCAGGGCCGACCAGCCCGTAGATGGAGGCGGTCTGGACAATGCGCCCGCCGCGTCCGGCCTTCAGCATTTCCTTGCCCACGGCCTGGGCCATCAGGAACATGCCGTCGATGTTGACCCCCATGACCTCGCGCCAGGTGTCCAGGCTATAGGTCTCGAACGGCTCGAAGAAGGCGCGAACGTCGGCGGTCTTGGTCGCCGCATTGTTGACCAGCACGTCGATCCGCCCGAACCGGGCCATCACAGCCTCGACGGCTGCGGCGACCGAGGCGGGATCGGAGACGTCGCAGCGGAAACCCGCGGCCCGGTCTCCGATCTCCGAAGCGACCGCCACGGCGGCGTCTTCAATCAGATCGACGACGGCGACGTTGGCGCCGGCTTCAACCAAGGCGCGGCAAAACAGTTGGCCCAGTATCCCGGCACCGCCCGTCACCAGGGCGACCTGTCCGTCGAGGCGAACAGGGGCGAATGTCGGTGCGTCGGCCATCAATTGTGTGTCCGGAAGACGGGCTTGATCGCCGCCCCGCTCAGATGGCTCTCGACCCCGTCCTCAAGCGCTCGGGCATAGACGGCCAGCGCTCCTTCGAAAGCCTCCATCGTCTGAGCCAGTTCGGCTTCGCCATGCGACTGCGAGATGGCCAGCCAGGGCATCATGACGCCCCGCTTCAGCATCTCCTGGGCGAACAGAGTTCGCATGGGCAGGGAGGGCTGGCCCGAGGCATCGCGGGTGACATAATTCAGGGCGACGGCCGGGCCCTCCATGAAGATGTGATCCTGCACGCCATGCCTGGCCGCAACCTCGGCCAGTCCAGACTTCAGCCGCGCGCCATAGTCCCACAGATGAGCAGGGACATTTTCGGCTGCATTGATGCGTGTCGCCTCGACGAAGGCTCCCAGCGCCGGCATTTCTGCGCCGTGGGTGGAAGACAGCAGGAAGGTCCGCTCCATCCCCGGCTCGACGATGGAGCCGACCTGCATGTATTCGCGCTTGCCGACCACGGCGGCCAGCGAGAAGCCATTGGCCATCGCCTTGCCATAGGTAGCCAGGTCCGCCTCGATCCCGAAGAAGTGCTGCGCGCCCTTCAGGTGCCAGCGAAAGCCAGTGATCATCTCGTCCAGGATGAACAGCGCGCCCTCCGCATGGGCCAGCGCCTTAACCTGATGCAGGAAGTTGCCCTGGTTCTGAGGGCAGGCCGAACACGGCGTTTTCGGCCACTGCGCCTGCGTCGGGCAGCCGGGGCAGGGTGTGATGTGCGTCGCGGGTTCCAGCATGACCGCCGCGATCTGGCCGGGATACTGGTCGAACAGGGCCTTCAGCGAGCCAAGGTCGTTGTAGTCGAATACCAGGGTCGTCGCAGCCTGATCCGCCAAGGTGCCGCGTTTGATCGCCGTGACCCCGATGAACCAGTCGTCAAACGAGAAGAAGGGATGCTGGCGCGGTACGCAGACGTAGCGGCGGCCGGTATAGGCCCGTGCAATCTTCACGGCGGCTGTCGTTACGTTGGAGCCGTTCTTGCCGAACTTGACCATCTCCGCACATGGGATCAGGTCGCAGATCAGCTCGGCCGCCTCGAGCTCGATCTCGGTGGCGCGCGTCAGATTCACGCCGTTCTCGATCTGGCGGATCGCGGCGGCATTCACCCGGTCGTCGGCATAGCCGATGGTGACGGCCCGCAAGGCCATGCCGTAGTCCAGATACTTCGTCCCGTGGGTATCCCAGACATAGGCCCCCTTGCCGCGGGTCAGCACAGGCGGCGCGCTGGACGGAAACTGGTCGTCACCGCGCGAATAGGTGTGGGCCCCACCCGGAATGGCCCTGTGCAGCCGGGCACGCAGGGCCGCAAAATCGGCCTGAGTGTTGGAAACGGGATCAGGGTCGGTCGTCATCGGAGGTTCTCAGACCCGCCAGAGCGGATAGGGCTTGTCCTGGTGTTTCGTTACGGCAGTCTTGGGGTTGCCGATGTAGAGGGTGTTGGCGGGCAGGTCACGGTCCAGAACCAGGGATTCGGCTGCGATCTGGCAATGGTCGCCGATGGTACAGGCTCCGAGCACGGCCGCTCCGGGTCGCAACGTCAGATGGCGACCCAGGGTCGGGAAGACGTCATTGTTCGAACCGATACCGCATCGCTGGTACGCCACGAAGAAATCGCTGTAGTGGCCACGCCCCAACACGGTCCCCAGCGGATGCACCAGCAGGAAGACGCTGGGCAGTTCGACCTCGTAGTAGGCGTCCAGGCCGTGAAGGGCCTTGTTCAACAGGAACAGCTTTGAACACAACGAAGCTGGTGCGCCCTGTCGATGGAGCTCGTTGGCCAGCAGATACAGCCACATCGCATATTGGTCGCCGTGGAGATGACTGAAGACCGTGTTCTGGCCGTCGAAGAAGTAGCGGTTGTCGATGTGACTGAAGCAGTGGTCCAGACGGGCCAGGGCTATATCGACCGCAGATCGCAACTCGTCTGCGGCTACGCAATCCGGGTCCGGGAACATGGCATTGAGCTGTGCAGCCGCATAGGTAGCCAGCCCCGCCGCATCCAGACTGGACCGCACCGGTCGCGTCATGAGCGGCTGCCCTTCTGGTTGCGAACGTTGACGCCGTTGGTCGCCAGATAGGTGCGGACCTTGATCGGGCTGTGGTCGGTGAAGATGAACATCGACGAGATGGTGATGGCCGATGCTCCGGCCTCCAGTGCAGCCTTGCAGTCGTCAAGGCTGCCAGCGCCCGAAGAGGCGATCAGCGGGATGTCCAGCCTGCCGGCAAGTGCGTCGATCATTTCCAGATCGTAGCCGTTCATCATGCCGTCTCGGTCGATGGACGACATCAGGATTTCGCCCGCATGCAGGTCCTGCATACGCAGAGCGAATTCGACCGGATCGTGAGCGGTCTGGACGTTGCCGCCGTGCCCGAAGACGCGTTTGCGACCGAATTCGTCGGCCTTGTAATCGATCGAGACGACGATGCACTGGTCCCCGAAACGGCTGGCGGCCTGGGTGATGAAGCCCGGGTCATCGATGGCGGCAGAGTTGATGCTGACCTTGTCTGCACCGCTTTTCAGCAGGGCCTCGATCTGGGCCAGGGTGCGCACCCCACCGCCGGCCGTCAGGGGCACGAAGACCTCCTCGGCCACCCGCTCGATGATGGAGCCGGCCACGGTGCGATTTTCGGCCGAGGCGTCGATGTCGACGAAGATCAGTTCGTCCACGCCATAGCTGTCATAGACCTTGGCGGTCGAGACAGGGTTGCCGGCTTCGCGCTGATCGTCGTGGAAGCGGCGCATCTTCACCAGACGGCCGTTCCGGATAAGGAATTTCGGGATGATCCGCTTCTTGAGCATCAGAATTCGTGCGCCAGCCAGTTCTGCAGAAGCTGCAGGCCGTTGTCCTGGCTCTTCTCCGGGTGGAACTGGGTCGCTACCAGATTGCCGCGTCGTACCGCCGCCGTCACCGTTCCACCGTGATCGGTTGTGGCGATGAGGTCTTGCGGATCGTGGCAGACCATGTGGAATGAATGCACGAAATAATAGTCGCTCTCGCCCGACGGCAGGCCCTTGAACAGCCATTCGTCTGGCGCGAACGACACGGCGTTCCAGCCGACGTGCGGCACCTTGGCCGGCGGGGCCACGTCGAGTGGCAGGATTTCGGCATCCAGCCAGCCGAGGCCCTGGTGTGTGCCATGCTCATGGCTGACGCGGGCGAACAACTGCATGCCCAGGCAGACGCCCAGCACGGGCTTCTTAACCTCCAGCGCCAGTCGGTCCAGCACGGGCCGCAGACCCTCCTTCGCGGCAATGGCTTTCATCGCATCGCCGAATGCGCCTACGCCGGGCAGGACCAGTCGGTCCGCCGCCTCCAGTTCGTCGAAGTCGGCCGTGACCACTGCATCCTCGCCGATATACTCGAAGGCGTTCATCAGCGAGCGGACGTTGCCCATGCCGTAGTCGATGATGGCGATGGTCATCGCTTTCGTCCCTACTCGACCTTGGCCTTCGGCGGCCCGACCGGGATGTGGCTCAGGTCGGTACGGTCCCACTTGTCGAAGTCGGGCATGATCGGCCCGGTCTCCATGTTCTTGCGGTCGAACTTCCACGGATGGACCTGGTGGGGTTCCAGATAGGCGTAGAACTCGTCCTCGGTCATCTGTATCTGCTCCAGGAACCAGTCCATCGAGGCCGGGCGCTTGCCGTCATACTGGGCCTCGATTTCCAAGGCTTCCTCGCGGGTCTTGCGGCCGTTGCGGATATCGATCGACAGCAGGTGATTGGCCCGCCCATAGCCGCGTTTCACGAACTTGGAATAGTCGCGCATCCCCTGGAAGGTGCATTCGACCTTTTCGTAGTCGTACTCGGGCGGCACGCCCTCGACCTCCTGGCCTTTCCAGCCCAGTTCCTTCTCGATCAGGGCGACGTTCGCCTTGGTGTCCCACTCGATATAGTTGCCCAGGCAGATCGACTGGACCTTCAGTTTGATCAGGTCCTTGCGCTTGGGATAGTCGAACATCCACAGGTCGCGGCGCTCGACCCGGCCCTGCAGGAACTCGTACATGTCGTCGGCGGTGATGCCCTGGTTCATCAGGCGGTTGAACCGCTTCTCGTCGACCTCCTCCATCTCCTCGAAGGTGTACCAGCTGTGGTATTCGGCGGTGCTTTCGCCCCAGAATAGCAGCGGCACCTCGAAGCGGACGGCCATGTGCATGACGCCGGAATAGATGCCGGTGTGGCAATGCCAGCAGAAGTCGCCGCGCCGCTTGAAGCTCTCCAGCATCAGTTCGCGCACGACGTGGAAGTTCGGCGTGAACTCGACCACGTCACAGCCCAGCTGCTTGAAGACCGAGGTATTCAACTCGTCGATCTTGGGCCGGTAGCCCCAGTGGTTGTAGCGCACCACCAGAGGCTTAAGCTTCAGCACCTTGATGATGTAATAGAGTTGGAAGACCGAGTCCTTGCCGCCTGAGTAGGGCACGATGCAGTCGTACAGGCCCTTGCCCTTGTGGGTTTCCACGATCTCGTCCAGCTGACGCTGACGGTCGGCCCAGTCGATTTTGTCCTGCTTGAACTCGACCTGGCGACAGACGGAGCAGACGCCCTGTTCGTCATAGGTAATGGTGTCGACGGTCTCGGGGGTGAGGCAGCGGGTGCACTTACGCATGGTCATTCCACATCGGACGGGGAGGTCCGGTCCTGTTGTTCTAGCATGTCGCGGTGGGTGGCGACGGCTTCGACGCAGATGAAATCGACCAGATCGTCGATCTCCTGCGCCTTGTGACGTGCGCTTTCATAGCCCAGCGTGCGCCCGTGGCAAAAGGTCTGCTCGCGGCGAAGGCCCTCGACCGAGGAAATGTAGAGGGTGCCATCCAGCACGAACAGCGGCTCGATGTCCTGCCGACGCGGCATGTCGGCGAACGAGGCGCTGGCATAGGGGGTGATGGACCCGTCGACGCCTCGTCGCACGGCAAAGGCCGGATGGGTCGCCTCCAGTTTCGAGACGCCAACGATGGCGTCGGCCCCGACCTCGATCATCTGGTTCAACGCCGAGTCAACGTCCGAACCTTCCGTCAGAGGGGATGTTGGCTCCAGCAGGACAACGTAATCATAGGTCTCGCCGTTCGCCGCCAGGGTGTCGAGCGCATGCAGTATGAAGCCCAGGCTGGGGGCCGTGTCGCTGGCCAGTTCGGCAGGGCGCAGGAACGGGGCTTCGGCACCGTGCGCAACCGCAATGTCCGCAAAAGACTGATCGTCCGTCGAGATAATGACCCGATCCACGTACGAAGACGACCTTGCCGCTGCGATCGGCCAGGCCAGTAGTGGCTTGCCGGCGAACGGACGAATGTTCTTCAGTGGCAGCCCCTTGGAGCCCTTGCGTGCCGGAACTATGGCCAGAACCCGTTTGCCATTGATCATGGTGTCGCCATCCGGCCGCGCAGTCGCTGCTGCAGCCGGTCCACGATCTTATGTATGGCAAAGCCTATGACGGGGTAGCGGATGCCCAGGTCGGCCTGGGCCTTACGAACCGCCCGATTCTGGCGCATCAGGCTGGCGAAGTTGCCGCCAGTTGCGCCGCCGGATCGCATCCGCACCATGATTTCGGGCAGATAGACCCACTTCAGGTCCAGAGTGTGGAACACGCGCATCATGAACTCGACGTCGCCCGCCTGGCGGTAACCCAGGTCGAATACGCCCGCTAGGTCATAGACGCGACGGCGCAGGAACAGCGTCGGATGGGCCGGGTGGTGACCGCGTGCGATATTGGCCTTTGTCGGCGGGCGAGAGCGCCATACGCGCTCGATCTTGCCGGTATCCACGGGATCGACATAGGTCAGGTCGCCAAAGACCACGTCAACCGTCTCGTCCTCGAAGGCCGCCATGACATCAGCCAGCACGGTTGGCGAAGCGTAGAAGTCGTCGGAGTTCAGGAAGCCGATGACGTCGCCGGTCGAGCGGGCGATGCCCTTATTATAAGCGTCAAAGATGCCCTTGTCGGGCTCCGACACCGCAGCGGTCACGCGTTTTCCTTCGCGCGCTACAATGGCCATGGTGTCATCGTTCGATGCGCCGTCGATGATCAGATACTCGAAATCCGGCAACGTCTGTTCATTCACCGAACGCACCGTATCGCCGATGGTCCGGGCGCTGTTCCAGCAGGCAGTGATCAGGGACAATCGGGCCATTGTTAGATTTTCGCCTGAGCCAGCGGCGGGGCCGCACGGTCCTTGTCGGACAGGATCACCGTCTCGACTCCAAGCATCTCGGGCAGTCGATCGGCGATAGACCAGGCCTGTTCCGACGCCTCGTCATACCCACCGTCGCAGGCGTATTCGAACAGCGAGTCCTCCAGCGCATAGAAGCCGTGAGCATACTGAGCCCCGATCCGCACCCAGCCATCTGCAGGCGTCAGTGTGGTCGTCTTCAGTTCCAGCGCTGGATCGCTCACGTCCACCACCACATCCACGATGACTCCCGACACCACGCGGATCACCTTGGTTTGTGCTGAGGGAGCCATCTGCACATGCAGCCCTCGAAAGACGCCTTTTCTGGAGAATGACCGTTTCAGAACCATGCTGTCGCTTTCGTACAGCACCTCCAGCCAGCCGCGATCGTCCTCGCGCCGGTGGGCCGTGTGATCCAGTCGAACGAAGGGGTCCAAGACCGTCAGCTCCAGTCCGCGTTCTTGACCAATACGGCCTTGCGGGCCGCCAGAAGGTCTGCCTCCATCATCTCGTCGACCATGGCCTCGAAGGTGATCTCGGGCTCCCATCCGAGCTTGGCCTTGGCCTTGGCGGGGTTGCCCAGCAAAGTCTCGACCTCGGTTGGACGGAAGTAGCGCGGATCGACGCGCACGATGGTCGCGCCCACCTTGATCGCGGGACAGCGGGTCTTTGCATGGGCGGGATCGATGGCTTCGACAACTCCGACCTCATCCACGCCCGTGCCTTCCCAGCGCAGGGTCACACCGATGCGCGCCGCCGACACCTCGACGAACTGGCGCACGCTGTACTGCTTGCCGGTGGCGATGACGTAATCCTCGGGCTCATCCTGCTGCAGCATCAGCCACTGCATGCGGACATAATCCTTGGCGTGCCCCCAGTCGCGCAGGGCATCCATATTGCCCAGGTAGAGACAGTCGCTGAGCCCTTGCGCGATTTCGCCCAGACCCCGGGTGATCTTGCGGGTCACGAAGGTCTCGCCGCGGCGCTCACTCTCGTGATTGAACAGGATGCCGTTGCAGGCGAAGATCCCGTAGGCCTCGCGGTAATTCACGCACATCCAGTAGGCGAACATCTTGGAGACCGCATAGGGACTGCGCGGATAGAAGGGCGTGGTCTCCGACTGGATCGGCTCCTGCACCAAGCCGTACAGTTCGGACGTCGAGGCCTGATAGAACTTCGTCTTCTTCTCCAGCCCCAGCAGGCGGATCGCCTCAAGAAGACGCAGGGTGCCCAGGGCATCGACGTCGGCCGTGTATTCCGGTGTCTCGAAACTGACAGCGACGTGGCTCTGGGCTCCGAGATTGTAAATCTCGTCCGGCTGAACCTCCTGAATGATACGCACCAGATTGGAGGTGTCCGTCAGATCGCCGAAATGCATCTGGAACCGCACGTCGCCTTCGTGGAGGTCCTGATAGATGTGATCGACCCTATCGGTATTGAACAGCGACGAACGGCGCTTGATGCCGTGAACGTGATAGCCTTTTTCCAGCAGAAATTCGGCCAGATAGGAGCCGTCCTGGCCTGTGACGCCAGTAATCAGGGCGGTCTTGGTCATAAGGGTCTCCAGCGCCGAAATAGGGCCGTCATACAGGAAAAAAGGTCAGATCGGCGTCGCCAATGCCCATCTGAAGCATCGGCGGGTGGTCCTATCGCAGGCCAAGCCCCTTTCACAAGGGTGGCTATATGCGACATCAAACATAGCACGGTTACGCTTGTCGTCTTTCAGGGCCGCGCTAGTGTGCCTGTGATGAGTTTTAAATCGGGGACTTCCCATGTTCGACACCTTTGCCGCTAATCGCTTCGACGCGCTGGATCACGGTAGCTCTGAAATGAGTTCTGATGGAGGGCGGCCGCGCTTCGTCGAAGGGGACGGCCCGGCCACAAATCCCTACTTCGGGGCGATTGCCAGCTACCAGGTGTGCGGCTGCTGCGGCGTATATCGAGGGCCCACAGATGGGACCGATGGTGGCCAGGGCGTCATACTGAACGGCGACGACCGGGGCGGTTTCGGTAGCAACGGCAAGCCGTCCCTGTTCACGGACGATGCCGGTGCTCAGATTACGCGGACCGGCCAGAGCTGGGCCACCGCTCTGGGTACTGCGGCGGTGGTGACCTACTCCTACCGTGCCAGTGCCGCGACCATGCCAACAGACACCCAGGGCTTCAGCCAGTTCAGCGCGGGCCAGATCGCGGCTGCGGAGCTGGCGTTCGCGGCATGGGCCGATGTGGCCAACATCACCTTCAACCGGGTGACGGATGCCGGCAGCGAATATTCCAACAATGCCACCATTGTGCTGGGCAACTACAGTTCCGGACAGAGCGGTGCCGCAGCCTTTGCCTATCTTCCCGGCGGGCGGCCCGGCGCAACGGCCTCCAGTGCCGTCCAGGGCGATGTCTGGATCAACAATTCCCTGTCCTACAACGCCACGCCGGTCCAGCAGGGCTACGGCCAGCTGACGATGTTGCACGAGATCGGCCATGCCATCGGTCTCAGCCATCCCGCAGCCTATAACGCTTCGGCCGGCACCCAGATCACCTATGGTGCGAACGCGACCTATTTCGAGGACTCCCTCCAGTACAGCGTGATGAGCTATTTCACGGAGCGGGAAACCGGGGCCGACTATCGTGTGAATGGGGCGGGTGGCAATCGTTACGCCTCCATTCCGCAACTCGATGACATCTCTGCGGTTCAGCGCCTGTACGGTGCAAACATGACGACCCGCACGGGCGACACAACCTACGGCTTCAATTCAAATGCAGGTCAGGTCTGGTTCAGCGCAACCAGTTCTGCATCGACCCTAATCTTCGCCGTCTGGGATGCCGGCGGTGTCGATACCTTCGACTTCTCCGGTTACACCTCCAACAGCACCATCGATCTTCGTCAGGCCTCGTTCTCGAGTGTCGGGGGCATGGTCGGCAACGTTTCTATCGCTCTGGGCGCGGTGATCGAAAATGCGATCGGCGGCGCTGGCAACGATACCATCCGCGGCAACTCCGCGGACAACCGGATCACGGGAGGTGGCGGTAACGACACCATCGACGGCGGTCTGGGGTCGGACACCGTCGTGTTTTCGGGTGCCAGGTCGTCGTATACTATCACGTGGAACGGCCAGGTGGGGACGGTCACAGGGCCGGGCGGTACCGTCACAATCAGGAACGTCGAGTTTCTGGTATTCTCCGATCAGACGATCGCCGCGGCCCCTACCGGCGGGCTGATCGTAGCGGGCGACATCACCGACGAGACGGTCAACGGCACCGCTTTGGCCGATACGATTGCCGGCCTGGGTGGGGACGATACCCTCAATGGCCTGGATGGAGACGACACGCTTGAAGGCGGCTCCGGAAACGACATTCTGAATGGCGGCTTGGGCAATGACCTTCTCATCGGTGGCATTGGTAACGACGCCCTGAACGGTGGGACCGGTATCGACACGGCTGATTATTCGGCTGCGGGTGCCGGGATTGTCGTGAACCTGGCCGATGGAACGGCATCGGGCGGAGGCGGCAACGATACCCTGTCAGGTGTCGAAAACCTGACAGGCACCACGTTTGTGGACAATCTGACCGGTGACTCCAACGCCAACGTCATCCGGGGCGGTGGGGGTTCTGATACCATAAGCGGTGGTGGAGGCGACGATCAGCTGTTTGCTGGGGCACCAGGTCAGTCCAGTGCCGCGTCGGACATCATCAAGTCAGCAAGCACGGCCAATGGCACGATCGCTTCAGCAGTCTCTGTGGCTGGAGGTTTCGATCTCTTGCCCAACCCCGATATCGCAAATTCTACAACGATCCCACACGCCACGGTGATTGCTACGACTCATGGTGGAGTAGAGTATTACGCTGTTACCGTATCGGCGGCGCAAGTCGTAGTTTTTGACATCGATAATGCATCATTCGATAGTACACTTAGAGTGTTTGATGAAAACGGCTTGGAACTTGCCCAAAACGACGACTCTGCATCGGATGGTGGATCGGAGACTGATTCGTCTATAAGTTTCTATTTTTCTTTCTCGGGCACGTACTACGTTCAGGTCGCCGAATGGGCCGCAAATTCCGGCGGTACCTTCACGTCCAAGCCGCCAGCGGCCGGCGGGACTTATACGCTGCATATTTCGGTTCCAAATGCCCCGGTTTCGCCGATTGTTTCGGTCGGGTCGACGCTGCACGGAGATGCCGGCGCAGATCGGCTCGAGGGTGGAACGGGTGCCGATACGCTGAATGGCGGTGACGACAACGACTTACTGATCGGTGCGGGTGGCGACGACATTATCGATGGCGGGGCCGGAACCGACACGGCGGTCTTCACTGGCAACAGGGCTGATTACACGATCGGCACGACCAATGGTGTGACAACAATCACCGGAGCCGACGGGTCCGACCGCCTGACCAATGTCGAGCGCCTTCAGTTCGCCAATGGCCTGTTCGACATCAACGGCGCGCCCGTCACCAGCGGCCCGATCAACGGCACATCCGGGAACGACACGCTACAGGGGACGTCCGAACCAGATGTCATCAACGGCGGCGCAGGCGATGACATTATCACGGGCGGCAGCGGTAACGACATTATCGACGGTGGCATAGGCACCGATACTGCAGTGTTTTCGGGAACGATCGCAGGATCGACTGTGACCACTTCCAACGGTGTCATCACGGTTGTCGGTCCGGACGGAACAGACACTTTGACCAGCATTGAGCGTCTGCAGTTCACCGATGGTACCTTGATCGTTGGTGCTGGAGGCGGCCAGTTTTTTGGCGGCACCCCGGGCAACGACACCACCAACGGCACGGCCTTTGCGGATGAGCTCTTTGGCCAGGGCGGTAACGACACCCTGAATGGCAATGGCGGTGATGACCTCATTTCCGGCGGTGCTGGCACAGACACGCTCAACGGCAACGACGGCAACGACCGTCTGATCGGCGGGGCCGGTAATGACACGCTGGTCGGCGGAGCCGGGATCGACACGGCGGACTATTCGTCGGCGGCGTCGGGGGTGACG